>JAFZPV010000062.1 GCA_017552535.1 Clostridia bacterium | reverse complement strand
CCTGCGCCCATCCGCGTTCCCCGTTTGGATGTCACCGGTTGGGTTCCCGCGCCGGAGCTTTGTGCGCCGTATGCGGTCAAGGCTCGCCACCTCCCATGAACAGCAGGATAATTTATCGCTCATTCAAGCCAGATATAAATATTATAATCCGCAATTCCGGCATATGCTATGCATATCTTGCTCATTTTCATGCCAATCATGCTCAAACTGTTTAAAACCCGCGCGGTTCTGGCGGGGAGTTGTTTTCCAAAAAAGCATTTCTTTTCCTTCTCTCCGTTGACAAAACGTGTTATGGCGGATAGACTATACCGGAAATCAGAATGAAACGGTGAAATCAAATGATCGCATGTTCCGACAGACTCCAGTACGTACACTCCGACATCCGCGGCCCGCTGTACCAGGAGGCGCTGCGCATGGAGGCCGAGGGCACCAGCGTGCTCAAGCTCAACACAGGAAATCCGGGCCGGTTCGGCTTTCCCCTTCCCAATCCGGTCAGGCAGGCCCTGACGCTGCACCTGGACGAGGCGGTGCCCTACTGCGACGTGCGCGGCATGAAGGACGCGCGCAACGTGATCTGCACCTACCACATCGGCCGGGGCCTGCAGGGCATCATGCCCAACGACGTGTTCATCTGCAACGGCGTTAGCGAGGCGGCGTCCATGATCATGGACGCGCTGATCGGCACGGGCGACGAGGTGCTCCTGCCCTCCCCCTGCTATTCGCTGTGGAGCAACAATACCTATCTTTCCGGCGGAAAGCCCGTGTTTTACCGCTGCGATCCCGGCAACAACTGGAACCCGGACATCGACGACATCCGCTCCAAGATCACCGACCGCACCAAAGCCCTGCTGGTGATCAACCCCAACAACCCCACAGGCGCGGTGTATGACCACGAAACGCTGGTGGCCATCGCGGACGTCGCCCGTGAACACCGCCTGGTGCTGCTGGCGGACGAGATCTACGACCGCCTGGTGATGGACGGCCTCAGGCACGAATCCCTGGGCGCCGTGGCGCCGGACGTACCCTGTGTGACGTTCAACGGCCTTTCCAAGAGCCACATCATATGCGGGTTCCGCTGCGGCTGGATGGTGTTCAGCGGCCCCAAGGGCGAACTGGACGCGGTGAAGAACGGCGTGATGAAGCTGGCGTCCATGCGCCTGTGCGGAAACGCCCTCACCCAGCTGGTGATCCCAGCGGCGCTGGTGGACAGCGAAAGCACCCGTGAGATGCTGATCCCCGGCGGGCGCCTGTACGAACAGCGCCAGGCCACCTGCGAGGGCCTCGACAGGATCGAAGGCGTGACCTACGTCAAAAACAGCGCAACGTTCTACCTCTTCCCAGGCATCAAAAAGGAATTGTTCGATTTTGCGGACGCCCAGGATTTTTCCATGAAGTTCTTGCACGAATCCCATGTGCTGGTGATCCCGGGCAGCGGCTTCGACTGGCACGAGGATCTGCGCTTCCGCATCGTGATGCTGCCGGAACCCGACGTGCTCAGAAAGGCCATGAACGACCTGAAGTACTTTTTGAGCCACCACAGGGTGTAAAACGAACGATAGACGCACAAAACCGGAGGAGCCAATGCTCCTCCGGTTTTGTGTGTTCGTCACAGATAATCACGTTTTTCTGTCATCCCGCCGGTTATTTCATCGAGTAAGCGAGGATCGCTTCCAGCAAAACGGGGTATTCCCAGGTGGCGCTCCTGCGTTTCAGAAGGCCGAAAGCCTCGCCGCTGTTGCCGAAATTGTGGTTGTCCCACCACACGCAGGGAATGCCGCGGATGGCGGCGCTGGCCACGTAATAGGCCGCGTGGTCCACGCGGGAAGCCAGGTTGTCGGCCTTTTTGCGGGAGCCGAATTCCCCCATCACCACCGGGATGCCCTTGGAAACGAACCGCTTGTAGAGGTTCTCCATGGCGGTGGCGATCACAGTGATGTCCGAACGGTTTTTGATATCCCATTTCGCTGTGCTGCCGCCTTCGCCGGGCGCCTGCAGCGCGAAGTTGTAGGGAATGTATGCGTGGGTGGAGATGATCAGCCGGTCATTGGCCGTGTCCTCGGGCAGGGTGAAGCGGTCGTTCATCACGCCCTCCGGGGATGCGTCGTAGCCGGACACCATGATATACCGCGTTTCGTTCAAGCCCCCCGCGGCGCGCACCGCGTCCACCATGGTCTGGTTCAGGATGTTGATGCAGTCCATGGACTCAGCCACTTCGGGGATCCGGGGGTTGCACTGCCATTCGTAGGCCGTGTCCTTGAGACGCGGCTCGTTGAGGTTCTCGAAGATCAGGTGCTCATCATAATCGCGGAAACGCTCCGCCACCTGCGTCCATATCGCGGTCACATAAGCTTTGGAGGTCTCCAGTTCCGCCTGCGAGGGATAGTAGTAGCCGGGCTCGCAGTCGTGATGGATGTTGATGATCACGTACAGGCCGCGTTCATACGCCCAGTCCACCACCTGCTGAACGCGGCTCAGCCACTTTTCGCTGATGCGGAAGGATTCGTCCACGTGGTCGTGCCATGATACCGGTATGCGGATGGTGTGGAAGCCCGCGTCCGCCACCGCCTGGATCACTTCTTCCGTGGTCTTTACGCCGCACCAGGCAGACTCGATGTCCATCTCGTCCTTGATCCAGGTGCCCCCCGTGGCGTCGAAGGTGTTGCCCAGGTTCCAGCCCACGCCCATCGCACGGGTGAAGGCCAGGCCCTCGGTATCCGGCACGGGCTTCGGGCTTAAATTGATCTCGGGCACGGCAGCTTCCTCGCTGCCGCCCAGGGCGCATCCTCCGCATGTCGCCAGCAGGACGCACAGAAAAAGCATAAGCACTCGTTTCATTCTTTTTCTCCTTTACCAGATGCCGAATACGTCGTTTGCGATCACCAGCAGGCCAAGCAGGCCCAGGTACAGCGAGAACCATTTGAATCCAGACTTCTTGATCACGAGCAGCATCAGCTTGATGGCCGCGATGCCCGCCACGAACGCGGCGGCGATGCCCGCCAGGATCATCGGCGCGCTGCCCTCAAAGGCCTGCGCCAGTTCGCCCGAACGGTATATGTCCATGCCTTCCAGCAGGGCGCCGCCCAGGATGGCGGGGATCGACATCATGAAGGAAAAGTCCACCGCGCTGCGGCGCTTCAGGCCCGAAGCCACGCCGCCCGTGATGGTGGAGCCGGAGCGGCTCACGCCTGTGAAGGTGCCCACACACTGCATAAGGCCCATGCACAGCGCGTCTTTGAAGCCCACGTCCTTATGGTCGGTCCTGGCCGCGCGGCGGCTGGAGGATATGCCGTCCGCCAGAAGGAGGATGAGCGCCGTGAACAGGAACCCGTAGGGCAGGAGCGTGCGCTTGCAGGCCTCCAGCAGATCGTCCCAGCCCAGCCATTTGAGAGCCAGTGTGAAGATCACCGTGGGCAGCGTAGCCACGATCAGCCACTTGATCTCGCCTTTTACGGGATGCGCCAGCATTTTGAAAATGCGCTTTATGTAGAATATGCACACCGCCAGCAGCGTGCCCAGGTGCAGCATCACCGTGAACGCGCCCAGCACGCCCTGCTCCATCTCGATGCCGAAGATCTCGCTGAGCAGCATGATATGGCCCGAGGAACTCACGGGCAGGAACTCCGTAAGTCCCTGCAGGATGCCGAGCAGTATCGATTTGAGGTAAGTAAGTCCTTCCAAAGCGGGTTCCCCTTTCTATTTTGACGGAAAGCGGAGGGTATGTTCAAAGCTCAGAGCGGAAGCCGGAAAGGGAAACGCCGGCGGATCTCACCCAGCCTTTTATTTCCTCTTTCCGCTTTCCTGTTTTCTCTTTACAGAACGATGTTCAGAAGCCTTCCGGGCACGTAGATCTGCTTTTTGGGCGTTTTGCCTTCCAGCAGGCGCTTTACTTCCTCGCAGCCGGCGAAATACGCATCCGCGCTTTCGCGGGTCAGGTCGCTTGGCACGTTCACGCGGCAGCGCACCTTGCCGTTGATCTGCACGGCGATCTCCACCGTGTCCTTTACCAGAGCCTTTTCGTCCACCTGCGGCCAGGGCTTGCGCACGAGTTCGGGGCCGATATGGCACATCTCGTTCATTTCCTCGGTGATGTGCGGGGCCACGGGGTTGAGCAATTGCAGAAGCACGCCCAGCTCGTCCCTGGAGACGCTGCCCTTCTGGTACATGGTGTTCACCAGCGTCATCATGGCGGCGATGGCGGTGTTGTACTTCATCTGCTCGTAGTCTTCAGAGACCTTTTTGACGCAGACGTTGATGTCGTAGGCCAGATCCTTGGATATGCCGTTTCCGTCGTTCAGCATCGAGGCAAGCTTCCACACGCGGTCCAAGAAGCGGCGGCAGCCCCTGGCGCCGTCGGTCTGCCACGGGATGGCCTGGTCGAAGGCGCCCATGAACATCTCGTACAGGCGGAAGGAGTCTGCGCCGAGCTCGTCCACCACGTCGTCGGGGTTCACCACGTTGCCGCGGGACTTGGACATCTTTTCGCCGTTGGAGCCAAGAATCATGCCGTGGCTCGTGCGCTTCATATAGGGTTCCTTCGTGGGCACCACGCCGATATCGTACAGGAAGCGGTGCCAGAAGCGGCTGTAGAGCAGGTGCAGGGTGGTGTGCTCCATGCCGCCGTTGTACCAGTCCACGGGCAGCCAGTATTTGAGCTCCTCGGGATCGGCCAGGGCCTTATCGTTGTGCGGGTCGATGTAGCGCAGGAAGTACCAGCTGGAGCCGGCCCACTGGGGCATGGTGTCGGTCTCGCGCCTGGCGGGGCCTCCGCACTTGGGGCATGCGGTATTCACCCAATCGGTCATGGCAGCCAGCGGGCTCTCGCCGTCGTCGGTGGGCTCGTACTTTTCCACCTCGGGGAGCTTCAGGGGCAGCTGGTCGTAGGGCAGCGGCACCCAGCCGCAGCAGGGGCAGGACACCATGGGGATCGGCTCGCCCCAATAGCGCTGGCGGGAGAATACCCAGTCGCGCAGCTTGAAGTTGACTTTCCTCTCCCCCAGGCCCTTCTCTTCCAGATAATCGATGATGGCCTTTTTGGCGTCCTTCACGCTCAGGCCGTTCAAAAAGCCGGAGTTCACCAGCGTGCCGGTCTGGATGTCGGTGAACGCCGCGTTCTGCACGTCGCCGCCGGCCACCACCTCGATGATGGGCAGGCCGAACTTTTTGGCGAAGGCCCAGTCACGATCGTCGTGGGCGGGCACGGCCATGATGGCGCCCGTGCCGTAGCCCATCAGCACGTAGTCGCTGATCCACACGGGGATCTCGGTGCCGGTGAGCGGGTTCACGGCGCGGATGCCCTTGAGCTCCACGCCGGTCTTGTCCTTGTTGAGCTCGGTGCGCTCGAAATCGCTCTTGCGGGCGGCAGCTTCTTTATAAGCGGCCACCTCTTCGTAGTTGGTCAGAAGCGCCCTGTGCTTTTCCACCAGCGGATGCTCCGGCGAAATGACCATGTAGGTGGCGCCGAAGAGCGTATCGGGCCTGGTGGTGTACACGCGCAGCTTGTCGCCGGTGGTGAGGGCAAAGTCCACCTCGGCGCCCTCGCTGCGGCCGATCCAGTTGCGCTGCTGGGTGGAGACCTTTTCGATGAAATTCACGTCTTCCAGGCCGTCGATGAGCTTCTGGGCGTAGGATGTGATCTTCAGCATCCACTGGCTCTTCACCTTGCGGATGACCTCACCGCCGCAGCGCTCGCACACGCCGCCCACCACTTCTTCGTTGGCCAGGCCCACCTTGCAGGAAGTGCACCAGTTGATGGGCATCTCGCTTTTGTAGGCGAGGCCCTTTTCCCACAGCTTCAGAAAGATCCACTGCGTCCATTTATAATACGCGGGATCGGTGGTGTTCACTTCCCGGCTGTAATCGAAGGAAAAGCCCAGGCGCTTGAGCTGCTCGCGGAAATGATCCACATTTTTCTTCGTCACCACGGCGGGATGGATGCCGTTTTTGATGGCGAAGTTCTCCGTGGGCAGGCCGAAGGCGTCCCAGCCGATGGGAAACAGGACGTTATATCCCTCCATGCGGCGCTTGCGCGCGATGATGTCCATGGCCGTGTTGGAGCGCGGATGCCCCACGTGCAGGCCCTGGCCGCTGGGATAGGGAAACTCGATCAGCGGGTAAAACTTGGGCTTGTCATGGCTGCTCTCGGCGTTGAGGGTGCCCGTTTCTTCCCAGTGCTTCTGCCATTTCTTCTCGATGGCCGCGGGATCGTATTCCTTGAAATAGCCCATATCGATCAACTCCTCGCAATAAATAAAACGCCCGGTCAAGCGAAGAGGCGCAGGCTCATACCCGCGCGGTACCACTCTTCCTGATCTTGCCGGATCCGCTTTGATGCACTCTAACGGCTGCCGCCGCCCCGAAGGGGATGCTCCGAAACGAGTTCACTGCCCCGCGCTGCCGCCTCCCACCTGCCGGCGGCTCTCTGAAAGCCCGTAAGACTGCTACTGCTTTTCTTCCACGCATCATGTAAAGATGATTATACCACCATTTTCTGAAAATGCAAGAAAGAAACCAAATATTCACAAAAAGAGCCGGAAAGACCGGAAAATCCGCTTTGGGAAACCCTGCAGGCGCCCGGAGCCGGCGGTTTTATTCGCCGCCGTAATGTCACAGGAGCGGCTGACTGCCGCCCCGCGGAACCGAGTTCAGCATTCAGGTTCAAGAAGCACTCAGTTTTTCCATGTCACCGACTCAACTCTAATATATGGAATATATTGCTTCAATTCAGACGAGTACACATAGTCGATGACCTGCCCCTTGCAGGAGGTGATAACCGCCCCTTTGTTACGGGCAGCAACACGCTGTCCGGTCCAGTTCGGGTAGTTTTCATAAATCAGTATCACTCCATATTGTTTACCATTGATATCAGAAGAACAAAAGACCCGTATATCCTCACCTTTCACTTGATGGTAAAGTTTCACCAAGTTTTCAACAATGATATATTTGTTAAGATTGCTTTTGTCTTTGCAAAGGTCTTTCACTGAACGCCAGGTATAGACTGGTTCAACTTTGATGCTTTTTGTCTTTTGTGTTGATTTCGAATATTTGCAAGCTTTTACCTGATACTGTACTGTTGCCCCTTGTTCCGCTTCCTTATCGGTGTAATACGTACCAGTTTGCGTTGCTATCAACTTATTACCTCTGTAAACCTCGTACCACTTCGCGCCTTTGGCTTGCGACCAGGACAGAGTCACGATGCCGCTTGACGCGGTGACATTGAAATTAGCTATCTCTCCAACATTTTCTACCTTCTGTTTGAGGATCACTGCTCTTTCTTCTTCTGTCAAAAAGCCGTCAGCCTTTAAGCCCAGTGCTCTTTCCAGGTTTTTCACGCAGTAACTGTACTTACTCTCATAAACGCTGTGATCGTCCGGGAGTTTTCCATAAGCGTCCATATATCCCAAATCACTTATGCGTTCAAGCAGTTTGGAAACGTCACTGCTCTTGACGCCAGGGTAATACACATTAGCAAGAAAATGATACTCTGTCAAGGTAATGGTTCCATCAGCATTCATGCCGAAATTGGTTTCCATGCGCTTGATACTGCTTGTATACTTGCTGCTGTACTCCTCCTGTGTTTCGGAAATCCATTCAATAAAGCCCATCTTGTTTGCCATTACCAGTATTTGGCGCGCAGCATAGCCTTTGTCGCCGGACTCAACCACTACGGCGTCCTCCAAAGGATGCTCCGATTTCAATTCCGAAGTGTATAAAGAGTACGCCTTGTCGAATGCCGTTCCCTTGATGAGCTGTACATAGTATAAACTCCGGGCTTCAAGTAATTTATCTTTGCTGTCTGCATAGTCGATACATTCATTGTAGTACGATATTGCGCTTGGATAGTTTTTCTTTGCAGCGTAGTCTTCAGCCATTGCATATGTTGCTTTGTTATACAAATCCTCTGCTTCACTTAGAAACAGAACGTCCTTTAGAGATTCACGTACCCGCGTGTATCTCTGGCTCTCAAATTGGTCTTTGGCTTTTTGGATGCGACTTTCATAAGCCCTGTCAAGGGCATCGGCGTACTTGCCTGCCTTAATAAAGTATGTGTAAGCGACGTCATAGTTCTTTTGCTCAAGCGCATAGCAACCATATTCGTAATTGCACTTATTCTTATTATCCTGCGAATCCTTGTATGCTCCAAGTTTTTCAAATGCCTGAGCCGCACGCAGGTATTCTCCGCTTTCCATCAACCGGACTGCATCGTCATACTTGATCTTTGTTGGCATCTCTTCGGCAAGCTTTGCCTGTTCAGATGCATCAGAGTAATTACCGGCTTTTTTGAAGAATTCTTCAGCCTTTTTGTAGTTGCCGGATTCCATTTCTGTTTGCGCCTGCAGATAATAGATGGAAAGTATCATCGTTTCGGCGTCTTTGTACTTCCCGGCTGCTTTGAAAGCCGTGATCCCTGCATCATATTCACCTTTAGCGATGCAGGCAATTCCTTGCTCATACCGGCATTCTTTGATCCTGTCAGCCGCATCGCCATAGCTTCCAGCTGATTTGAAAGCGCCTGCCGCGCCGTTGTAATCGCCTTCCTGCAGCAGTGCTTCACCCTTCGCGTAGTAGCACATGAGGATACGGGTGGCGGCGTCTTTATATTTCCCGGCCCATCCGAACGACTTTAAGGCGTCATCATATCTTCCCTGCGATAACTGATACTCACCCTGCGCATAATAAACGCCGTCTACTCTGCTGGAAGCGTCGAGGTAATTCCCGGCACTTTCAAAGTATTCTACTGCTGATTTGAAATCCATTATCTCCAGGCATACATCCGCCCAAGCGTAATACGCTGCGGAGATGTGTTCTTTGGCAACCCAGTTTTTGCCGCCGTCAGTCACAAAGGACATGCTGTTGAATCCCGATAAAGCCTTGTATTCAGCTATGGCGCTTTCGTAGTTTCCCGCTTTTTCGTATGCAATTGCCAAATTGGCTGACGCGATCAAGTCGGCGATGGCCGAACCGCAGCTGCCGCAGAACTTCCCGCTGTTGGTTGTTCCACATTTACAAACCCAACTTGGTTTTTCGCTGCCGCATTCTGTGCAAAACTGAGAAGAGTTCCGTGTGCCGCAGTTCGGACAAGCCCATTCAACCGTAGTCGCTGTATTTGATGAAGAATGCGCAGCTGTTTCATATATATCAGTAAAATCCATCCTGGCTGTAGTGCTGTGGCCGCTTATGGTATAAGTCCTGCCGTTCCAGGCTTTATACATCGCCTTTGCTACAGCTATGTTGATGGCATAGTTTATATTTTGTGCATCTTCATACTTAGATATTGCAGATGTAATCCCTATCACTTCACCTTGATCATTGAGCAGGACACCGCCGCTGCTTCCATGCGAAATTGGTGCTGTAAACTGTATCCAATTGTCCTCCGGCAAAGCGCTGATAATACCAGTTGAAACCGTGTTTAAGTAGCCTTTGGGACTCCCAATTGCAACAACTGTCTCTCCCCGCATTAAATTACTATAGGCCTTCAGTGTAAGAGGCTTGAGGCCGGTTGCTTTTTCAAAACCCAGTATCGCAATATCGCTCTCTTTATCCGCACAGAGAACCTTAGTGACGGAGTATGGTTTACCGTCATCATCATAGGCCGTCACATACCAACCGCCTTCGATGACATGATAATTCGTTATCAGTGTGCTGTCATTAAAACCAACGAATCCGCTGCCAGTGGCTATTGCTTTTCGCTTGGAGTTATAGATCTCCAGGAGCAGAACACTTTTTGCAGCTTCGTTTATTGCGGAGGCGTCTGAGGAAAAGCCATTTCCTGCTGAAGCTGGAAAAACTGACAGGACAAGTATCAGCACTAGGGCGAGGGAAATGATACGCTTCATAACTCAGAGCCTCCGCAGAAATGTTCACAAATCTTGCCGAACCGTTATATTACCAAATCTGTTGCTGTTTAACCCCGTCACTTCATGATCTCGTCTATGCGGCGGAGCTCTTCTTCCGTAAAGTCGCTGCCGTCCACCGCCTTCACGTTCTCGGTGACCTGCTCCGGGCGGCTTGCGCCGATCAGCGCGGAGGTGACCGTGTCGCTGCGCAGCACCCACTTGAGGGACATCTGCGCCAGCGTCTGTCCGCGCGCCTGAGCCAGTTCGTTCAAAAGCCTGGTTTTGTTCACCTTTTCCTCGGTGATGGAGGAGGGCTTCAGATACCTTGCGTCGTGGCCGGCGCGGGAGTCCGCGGGAATGCCGTTCAAGTACCGTCCGGCCAGCAGGCCGCTTGCCAGGGGTGCGAAGGCGATGCAGCCCACGCCTTCCCTTTTGAGCACTTCGCCAAGGCCGTTATCCACCGAGCGGTTGAACAGCGAATAGTTCGGCTGGTGGATCAGCATGGGCGTGCCCATGGCCCTGAGCGTCTGAATGGCCTTTTCGGCCTGCGCGGGATCGTAGTAGTTGGAGATGCCCACGTACAGCGCTTTGCCGCTGCGCACGATCTGGTCCAGCGCGCCCATGGTCTCTTCGATGGGCGTATCGGGATCGGGCCTGTGGTGATAGAAGATATCCACGTAGTCCAGGTGCATGCGCTTAAGCGACTGGTCGAGGCTGGCCAACAGGTATTTGCGGCTGCCGTGATCCCCGTAGGGGCCCGGCCACATATCGTAGCCGGCCTTGGTGGAGATGATCAGCTCGTCCCGGTGGGTGTGCCAGTCGCGGTCCATGTGGATGCCGAAGTTGCGCTCCGCCTCGCCGTAGGGCGGACCATAGTTGTTAGCCAGGTCAAAATGGGTGATGCCGCTGTCAAAAGCCGCCCGCAGGATGCTCTGCTGCTGTCCAAAGGGCGTGATGTCGCCGAAATTGTGCCAAAGGCCCAGGGAGATGGCGGGCAGCATCAGACCGCTGCGACCGCATCTGCGGTAAAAACCGGCGTGCTCATAGCGATGCTCGTTTGGTATATACATCTTTGTTCTCCTTTTCGTTTTTCCGCTTCACGCGTTTTTCAGATCCGGTGGGCCTCGTCCGCCGCCCAGCGTATGCGCTCGGGATCGAGTTCGTTATGGAGAGAGCAGTCCGCGCCAAGGATATAGCCTGTCTTGCCGCCCTGGGAGATGAGCGAGCGCACTTCCTGCTCGATCTCCTGCCGGGTGCCGGTGTAGAGCAGCGTGCCCGGACGGTTGTCGAAGCCGCCCCATACCGTGCTGCCGAAATGCTTTTTGGCTTCACCGATATCCATGATGTCCATGTAGCGGGACCAGCTGATCACCGGGGCCTTGTAATCCTCCCAAACGGAAAGCCGGTTGGGCACGCCCTCCCAGGCGCAGAAGTGAATGGCGTTCATCGCGCTCAGGGCGTTTGCATAATCAAGTACTTTTTTGTCGCTGGGCTTCACCCAATCGGCATACTCTTCCGCGGTGAAGCGGTCGGTCTCGCCGTTCTGCACGCTGTAGAATATCCCGTCCACGCCCGCTTCGCATATAAATCCCTTTACCAGCTCTTTGACGTCCTCGGCGATCACGTCGCAGGCGTGCTTCATGGCCTCAGGGTCCTCGCGGATCAGGCGCATCATGGCGGGATAGCCCACCCGGAGCCTTAAGTAGGACAGGGGCGCGAATACCAGCTGCAGCGTAACGCAGCCGGGACCCAGGGCACCGACCACCACTTTGGCGCGCTCCACCTGTTCGCGGATATAGCGGTGGCCGGGACCAAGAGGCTGGAGCCTGTACAGGTCACCGGCGTTTTGGATGTTCTCCAGTTCATCGGAAGGCCACGGGAAATACTTGTCGCCCGACAGCTTCATAAAGTCCACGTCCGTCTGCCGCCATGCCCTTAGCTGGAAGGCTGCAAATTCCCTGTCGTCGTTCCAGTATTCTTTGGGTACGTGCTGCCACATGCATACCGGCACATGGTCCACGGGCTTCCCCTGAAACGCCGCGGTGACGCGTTCCCTTTTCGTCATGCTTTTTTCCTCCTGCCCGATGGCGCTGAATCGTTCTTTTGCAAGTCCATTATACCCGAAAAATCCGTTTGAATCAACCTCTTCCGGTATATTCATTCTCTTTGGAATGCGCCGGCAGCCGGCCGCCCTTGACAGCACAGCGTCCGGCGGGTATGATGATACCGGTTCCCAGATATGCACATACAGAAAGCGGGGCGTTATATCATGAAGTATTCCGTTTGCTCCAGCGCGGTGTATTCCGGTCTTCCCCTGGCCGGGACCCTTGCGCGCATCCGGGCGGCCGGTTTCAGCGCGTACGAGTTCTGGTCCTGGTGGGATCAGGATCTGGATGCCCTGGACGAAGCCCGCAGGCAGACGGGGCTGAAGACCGCCGCCATGTGCACGCGCTTTACCGCCCTGAACGACCCGTCTGCCCGCGGCGCTTACATCGAAGGCCTGACCGCGTCCATCCAGGTCGCGAAGCGCCTTAAGTGCCCTACCCTGATCTCCCAGGTGGGCAGCGAGATACCCGGCGTGCCCCGTGAAGAACAGCACAGGTCTATCGTGGAAGGCCTTCGCGCCTGCAGGCCCATACTGGAAGACAGCGGCCTCGTTCTGGCCATCGAGCCCCTGAATACCCTGGTGAACCACAAAGGCTACTACCTTGCCCGCTCGGACGAAGGCTTTGAGATCGTGCGGGAGGTGGACAGCCCCTGCGTGAAGCTTTTGTTCGACATATACCACCAGCAGGTCACGGAGGGCAGCATCATCCGGAACCTTACCCAAAACATTACAGACGTGGCGCACATCCACATCGCGGGCAATCCGGGCCGGCACGAGCCCTACGAAAACAGCGAGCTCGATTATCCGACAGTGCTTAAAGCCGTAAAAGCCGCCGGATACAAGGGCTATGTGGGCCTTGAATACCTGCCGCTGCGCGACCCGGACGAAAGCCTGAAAACGTTTTTGAAGCAAATGCCTTTGTGATAAAAGGCTCCCTGCCGCAACGGCAGGGAGCTTTCTGATTATCCGGTTCAACCGCGTTTCTTCCGGCGCGTCTTATTGCCTTTCATCCGCCATGGAGCAGAAATGCCTGATTATGCTGATCTCGTTGGGATCGTAGGGCAGGCCGTTGAAGCGGAACAGGTCGTGCTGCCAGCCCCTGAGATCCAGCTTGCCGTTTAAAAAGTCCTCGCGGGCAAAGTAGCCGCCCCAGGGCTCGTAGGTCTGAGAATAGCCCTGCATGAGCCCCCAGTTGTAGGAGCCGACCTTCTCCAGCCAGAACAGCGGGAAGATCTCCTGCACGCGGTTGTTTTCGTAGCGGTTGAGCCACTCGTTGTTGATGAGCGGCCGCCTGTACAGCTTTTTGAGCCGCGCGATCAGCTCCACCATGACAGAATACTCCTTGTAGCTGTGGAAGGTGATCACGTCCGACAGGTCCATGGCGCGCTTTTCGATCTCGTTTTCCTCAAAATGGTTCCAGCCGTCGGCGGTCAGGGGCTGGGAGACTTTTTTGCTCCTCAGGATCTCGAAGAAGGTCTCCATGGCCTTCAGGCTCAGGTTTCCGCGCCTGGAGGCGCCGATCTCGTTCCAGACGTCCCAGATCTGGATGCGCCTGTCCTGCCCGTACACGTCCGCCAGCTCCGACACCATGTCGTAATAGTCGTTTTCGTAGGCGCTGTCATCCAAAAGCATGTAACCGGGTTCGTTGTAGCCGCCCGCGTGGGGTCCCCGCTTTATGCCGCTGTGATAGCCCCAGTCCACCTTCTGCTCACCGAACACCACAGGTGTAAATACGCTTTTGGGCACGGTGCAGTCGTTGCCCAGGCACAGCATCACGCGGATGCCGTACCGGTCCGCCAGGGTCAGGTATTCCTCCAGGTTCTTCATGAAGGAGTCGTGCTCGAATCTCCATACCTCAAACTGGATGATGGCACGCACCGCGTTGTAGCCGATGCTCTGGGCCAGCGCAAATTCCCGTTCGATCTGCTGTGCTACCTCGGCGTGGCCGTATTCCTGCCACATGGCGACGCGGCCCGTGCAGTTGGACGGATAGCCGCACCAGCCGCGTATCCACCCCTGACGGTCATACCAGTCCCAGGCCTGTTCTTCGGTCCATTGTCCTTTTGCCAGCTGCGCCATGATGTCTCCTCCGTTTTCCTCTGCCGCATAGTGCACGCGCCTTGGGGGACGCGTTTTGCTTTACGTTTCTTCCAGCCCGAATATCATATCGAACAGAGCCCGTGCGAAAAGGCCGTGCATCGCTTCGTTCGGATGGTTCACGTGATTGGCCAGCAGGCGCGTGATGTCCGCGCCGAGGGCTGACAGCTTTTTCCACCGCGCGTAGCAGTCGCACAGGGGAACGTTTTCCTTCCGGCACAGCTCGCGTAGCGCGTCCATGTACATGTCCATCGTGCCGTCGTTCTGGCGCCGGATGATCGAAGAGATGACCTCACGGATCAGCGGATTCGTGTCTTCCTCCAATAGCTGTGTGCCCATCATGTTGGGCGTAAGGCATACTGCCTCGATGTCTGCCCGCCTGAGCAAATCAAAGATGCCCTTCATGGCCTGGGTGTATTCGCCGATCTTCTCTTTTCCGCCGCAGGCGTCGTTCAGCCCGAAACATACCACCGCCAGGTCCGGCTGAAAGGAGATCACGTCCCTTTCCAGCCGTTTGAGGCCTCCTTTCGCGCTGTCCCCGCCGACGCCCGCGTTTATGACGCTGACCGGGCAGGCGGGAAACACGCTTTCGATCATTTCCTTCAGCAGCTGGTGATACGCCCGGGACGGTCGGTATTCCGCCTCGATCTCCCGGGGGCCGGACTGGTAGATCTCAAAGCAGCCGTGGGTCACGCTGTCGCCCAGAAACGCCATGGTCACGGGGCGGCTTCCGCGCGGGTCCCGGTTCCTGTCCGCTATACGCTGTGCGATCCTCATCTTTGCGTCCTTTCTGCGCCGCCATGCGCCGAAACCTTCAGTCTTCGCGCTTGCACATCAGCGGCACGGGGGAAAAGCCGTCCGGCCTGTCGTACAGCTTGCACTCGCAGTCTCCCAGGTGTTTGAGCTTAAAGCCATTTGCCTTGTATTCCTCGTAATTGAAGGCGTTCAGTTCGTCTATGGCGATCTGGTGGAACTTGTCGAAATCCGGCCACCATTCCCAGCCGCTGCCGAAATCGTTGTACAGATAGGCGTCCGCACACTGCTTGCCCAGTTCCGGCGTAACGTAAAACGCGCCCATCGCCAGCACGTTCACACCGTTGCCCGTGATGGCGCGAAACGCCGCCGGCACCGATTCCACCACGCCCGCGTGCACGCCGGGACATTTGCTCGCGGCGATATGGATGCCCATGCCCGTGCCGCAGAAGATCATGGCGCGCTCGAATTCCTTTTCTGCGATCATCGCGCCGACCCGCAGGCCGATGCGGTGGAACATGAGCTCCGTGTCGTTCGGGTCGGAGTCCGCCTTCACGCCGATGTCCGTGATCGTCCAGCCCTTTTTTTCAAGGTACTCCCTGATCGCTTCCTTCAGGGGATAGCCGGCAAAATCCGCCGCCATCAGCAGCTGCCTGTTCTTTATCATCTTCATGAATCTCACGCCTCCTAATGTGATCGTCGTTTACCGTAAGCCGGTCATGGAATCGGCCATATGAAACCGCCCTAATTCGTCGAGATATCGCGCTCAGGCGCGATTCGATATATTGCCCTTCGGGCAATTCGATATACGCTCACTGCGTTCGCGTTCGGTATGATATGAATTCCTCCACGCCCCGCAGGGCATATCGCATCCGCAGGATATATCGAGCCGCAGGCATATCGCGAATTCCGTCAGGAATTCATATCGCTGCGAAGAAGTTTGCAAACTTCTTCGCAATGATTGTACCGAAAACCGCAGCGGAAATCAAGCACATTCTTCATTTCCGCCCTGTTAACCGACAGGTGCGGGTTCCGCCCAGTAATCCTTGACATATGTGCCAGAGGAAAGCTATAATTTGTTTCTGATGAAAGCCTGCTTTTCTCCGGAGGCTCGTTCCCGGGCGGCAGGCAGGATAATGAATAGTATCTCCCATTCAAAGAGGGCAGCGGTATGTGCACGAGCATCGCGGTGAACCGCAGAAAGACCGTCATCGGCTGGAACCTGGACCTGCTGGGCATGGAGCACAGGGTAAGGCCGACGGACGAAGGCGTTTACATAGAGATCAACGACGCAAAAGAGGGCTGGCTGCCGCTCTTCGGCGCCAACGCCCGGGGCGACTTCGTGGGGATGCCCACCTGCTGGCCTTTCGACGCGCGCAGCGATCCGAAGGAGAACAGCGAAAGCATCATCAGACTGGACATCGATCTGCTGACGCAGAAGAAAACGCTCCCGGAAGTGCGCGCCATAGCGGAAAAGGGGAACGTGTGCAGTGAAAAAGGCGTCACCTTCATGGCGGCGCTTTCGGACGCGGAAGGCAACGTGCTTTACATCGTGCCGGGGCAGGGCTGCCTGTATCGGGAAAAGCCCGCCTACCAGCTGCTCACCAACTTCTCCCCCTTCAAGGACGACTCGGAAAAGCACCCCTGGATGGGGCTGGACCGGTACCGGTCGGCAGAAAACATGCTGAAAAACGCCGCGGACGACTTTGGCGTAAAGGACGCCTTCGCTGTTCTCAAAGCAGCCTCCCAGGAGGTATGCCCCACGGTGGTCTCCATGGTGTTCGATGTGCAGGAAAGAACGGTGTACTGGTGTGAAAACCGGGCCTGGGACGACATAAAGACGGCAAAGCTCAAAGGAGCTGAAATATGAACGAAGCAGACATCGTCATCCGCAGGGAGACTGAGGCCGATCACCGGCAAGTGGAGAACCTCGTTCGCGAGTCTTTCTGGAACGTATACCGACCAGGATGCGTGGAGCATTACGTGCTGCGCCACCTGAGGAACGATCCGGCGTTCGTGAAGGAGCTGGATCTCGTGATGGAAAAGGATGGCAGGCTGATCGGCCAGAACATGTTCATGCGCGCGTCCGTCAAAGCGGACGACGGCAGAGACATCCCCATCATGACCATGGGGCCGATCTGCATCGCCCCAGAGCTCAAACGCCGGGGATACGGAAAGCTGCTCCTGGACGAATCCCTGCGGCGGGCGGCGGCCCTCGGCTGCGGCGCGCTGTGCTTTGAGGGGAACATCCGGTTTTACGGAAAGAGCGGCTTTACATTCGCCCGTGAATTCGGCCTGCGCTACCGCGGCCTGCCGGAGGGCGCGGACGACTCCTTCTTCCTCTGCCGGGAGCTGATCCCGGGGTACTTGAACGGCGTCACCGGCGAATACGGCCCGCCGGATGGCTACTTTGCCGCGGAGCGCGACCCGGAGGGCTTTGAAGCCTACGACGCGACCTTCCCGCCGAAAGTCAAGCTGAAGCTGCCCGGACAGCTGGTGTAGGCGCCGGTTTGCCGCAGCATCATTAAACATAAGCGGGGTGAATGCAGATGAACCGGAAGATCCCGGCGGTCGGCTCGGCGATCGTGACCGCAGCAGTGCTTCTTTTCGCGCTGTGCCTGGCGATCGATTATACCTTCGGCTCCTACGTCGTGTGCATGTTCCTGCCGATCGGGTATATCATGATGGTTTCCGGATTCCGCGCCGAGTGCCCCGCGGACCGGAAGGCAGCCGCGAATGCCGGCACGGTCTTTTCCGCGATCTACGCGGTGCTGATATATATCGTATACTTTGCCCAGACCACCACGGTGCGCCTGGACAGGCTGGAGGGCCAGGCCGCTTTGATCCTGGACTTCAGGCGCGGCGGGCTGCTGTTCTCCTACGACCTGCTCGGCTACGGCATGATGGCGCTTTCCACGTTTTTCGTCGGCCTGTCCATGAGGGCGCAAAACCGCGCGGACAAATGGCTGAAGTATCTGCTGATGATCCACGGCGCCTTTTTTGCCGGCTGCTTCGTCATGCCGATGACGGGCGTGTTCTCCGGCATGGCGGACGGCGAGACCAGCAACGGCGGAGTGACTGCGCTGCTGATATGGTGCGCCTGCTTCCTGCCCGCAGGCGCGCTTTCGCTTTTGCATTTCCGCAGGGCGGAAGCCTGATGAATATCACGTACCCGGAGGACTAAGACATGAAACGCATCCTGAGCATGATCCTGGCCCTGCTGTGCCTGAACCGGAGCACGGCGGATACCCAGACCGATTTTTTGCGCCTGACGGGGCTCGACCGGATGTTTGCCGCCGTCCAGGCCGGCGAAAGCGTCGCGTGCATACGCTTCAGCGACAACGCCGGCGAAGGAGTGCAAAACGATTTCGTCACCCGCGATCCGGAGGAGATAGACGCGATCCTGAAAGCCCTGAAACGCATCAAAGTCGTCAAGCCCACGGACGAATTCAAAACCGACTGGTACCCCGCGCTGCGCTTTACCCTCTCAGGCGGCAGCGAATATACGATCTCTTTTGACTGGGAATGGCTCGAGGCGGACGGCGTCAACTACGAACTGGAAGGCGCGGACGAACTCTGGGGCACGCTCGACGACATCGCCGCAAAATACACGACCGGTGAGGAACGAAAGGAAAAAGTGATGGAAGCAGTATATATCGACGGAAGCCTCGGCAGCATATACGGGGAACTGACCGTACCCGCGGGCAAAGGCCAGATCCCGCTGGTGATCCTGTCGCACGGTTTCGGCGGAAACCGCCTGGGCCAGCAGGATTACGCCCGTTATTTCCAGCAGCGGGGCTTCGCCACGTACAACTTCGATTTCTGCGGCGGCGGGTTTTCTTCCCGCAGCGACGGAACCATGACGCAGATGAGCGTGCTGACGGAAGCCGCCGACCTGGAGGCGATTCTGGACCGATTTGCCAATGACGCGCGCTTTGGTGACATCTTCCTGTGGGGCGCGAGCCAAGGCGGCTTTGTGAGCACCTATGTGGCAGCCAAACATCCCGCGCTCGTCAGGGCGCTGGCGATCGAGTTCCCCGCCTACGTGCTGCAGGACGACGCGAAGAAAGTGCAGTTGCCCGACGGCAGCTTTCCCGAAACGTATCAGGCGCTGGGCGTCACCATCGGCAGGATATACGGCCAGGACGCGGTCTCCTTCGACATCTACGAGGTGATGAAGGCGTATCCGGGAGACGTGCTGATCCTGCACGGGGACAGGGACGGGCTGGTGCCGATCAGCTATTCGCAAAGGGCGCTCGACGCGTTTCCGAGCTCTTCGCTCATGGTGATGAAAGGCCAGAACCACGGCTTTTCGGGGTCGTCGAGGACCCAGGCTATGCAGCAGGAGGCGGAGTTCATGCTCTCCCATACTGCAGGCAGAAAATAAGGCACAGCGAAAAAAAACGCGATCCGCTATGCGGCGGATCTGCGCAGTTAAAAGATTCTATTGCAGAAGCCTGAAAAACAAGAGGGTGGCTTGGAGGGGCGGCGTGCCCCTCCATTTTCAATCCGCAGGGCCAGCTTTGCCGGCCCGAGGAGCGATTTTTGCGCCGAGAGCGAAGCAAAGCGGAGACGACCAGAGCAAAGAATCGCTTCCTTACAGTTTTTGCGCCCGAAAACTCCGCAGAGTTTTAGCAAAAACTGAAGACCTGTCACAGATGCCGGAAACCATCAGACGTGTCGGATCGGAAACAAGCAAACGGCCCCAAAAGCCAAACCGCCGGAAATGAAATCGTATTTCATTTCCGGCGCGAACCGCTGTTCAGCAGTCTCCCTGCATCGGAATGTATACCTGCTCCGCGATCGCCGTCAGGTCCAAGCCGTCCGGGTCGGTGGTCGAAACGGACAGGGAGTACATCAGGCCCGGCACCAGGTCGTACCACAGGCACAGTTCCGCCCAGTCCTCGCTGCCGGTCTGCGCCTGCGCGATGGTGCCGTAGCAGTGCTGCACCGTGATGGCTTGCTCGTTTTCCCAAGCAAAGTACATGTCTGCGATGTTCATCAGCTGGCCGTACTCCAGGGCGGCGGACTGGATGCGGGCGCAGAACTCGTCATCGCCGATGGTAAACTGCATCTCGGCAAGTTCTGCGTCAGGCAGAGCGCGGTAAACGACGTTCTCAGCCCCGTCCGGCACGCCGAAGTACACGCCGACAGTCTGGATCAGCTCCTCCTCCGTCACATCGATCCAGGGATTTGCGAAGCCCGCTTCGTCAAAGGAATATCCCACAAAGCCGGATTCGTTCTTTTCGCTCATCAGAAACCAGGTTTCAAGCGCTTCAGCAGGCTCCCCGTCGTCCATCACGTGGGCCCACAGATACATGTCTTCGCTCAGCACATTCACGGGGGTGCCCGGCCTGTACAGAAGCATGTCGTCGCCCTCGCTGATGCCGTAAGGCTCGACGATCACGAAGCGGATGCCGTCGTCGATATACTCGCTGCCCACCTCTTCGTTGACCTTCAGCTGATCGACGTGTACCTTCCAGGCGTATTCGTCCGCCTGTCCCGCAAGGCTCATGCGGCCCGCAAAGGAGCAGCAGTAAACGGTGCCGTCGGGATAATCCTTGCCGGATTCCCCCATCTCGCTGTCGTGGAACTCCCCGCTGAACGAGCCGTCTTCCTGGAACCGCATATCCGTGGACCAGGCGCCTACGCCGCTCAAAAAGCTCCATTCCAGTCCGGCAAGGTCGTCAAAGCCGATCTCCGCCTGTTCCGCAACGGCGAAAACGGGCAGGGCCATCATAACGCTCAGTATCAGTGCGATCATCTTTTTCATGTGTGTTTCTTCCTTCCTCAGGCTTTTTGCCTGCACATTGTTATACGCATAAGGCGCGCAAATGTTCACGGAAAAAGCCGTTGTTTTCCGTTAAATTGTGTGGCTGTTCAGATGCGGGCAGTTTACTTTTTGATCAGGCGGAGATATGCAAACGAGGCGCAAAAGCCCGTGAACGCGCCGGCTATACAGCCGGAAAGCGTCAGAACGGGCAGGTAGACCACGAGGGACGGCGTGCGCGTGACCGCCACAGCCACCGCGATCTGCCCCAGGTTGTGGCCCGCCGCGCCCAGGATGCTGGCCAGATACATGTACCTGGGCGGAAGCACGCGGGACAGGGGCAGCATCACCGCCAGGCTCACGGCGCTGCCCGCCGCCGCGTACAGAAGCGCGGAAAAGCTACCGCCGACAAACGCTCCCAGGATCAGGCGCGCCGCCACGATCAGAAGCGCGTCCCGGGGCGCAAACATGTACAGCGCCAGGAGCGTCACGATATTGGCAAGGCCCGGCTTGACCCCCGGCACCGGCACCAGCGCCGGCAGGAGGCTTTCCACATAGTGGATCATCAGGGCGGCGCCGGTCATGAGCGCCATGGCCGTAAGCTTTCTCGTCTTCATTCGCTCACCGCGTCCGGCGCCCCTTCGCCGGGCGTTTTGGCAAAGCGTATCACCAGCCGGTGCGGAAGGCACACCACGGGCAGATACGCGCTTTTGAGGTATCCCGAGCTCACGCACTCCTGACCCGGGCAGTCCGCGCTTTCCACGCACACGCCTTCGGCGTCGATGCGCACCAGGTTCATGCCCCGTTCGGTCTGGACGGGCACGTACACAGGCTCGCCCTCCGCTTTCGCGGGGCCGGAATACACCACCGTGCCGTCGGACACGATCTCTATGCTTTCCCCGCCGTCCCGGCGCAAGGTCAGCACCGTGCCGGCCAGCGCAAGCAGGAATACCGCCAGCACGGCGAAAATGCAGGCTCTTACCGTTTTATTTCGCATACCGTTTTTACGTCCCCGCCGTTTGCAGGCGTAAAGCTGCTCAAAATGCCTTCAGTGACATACAGCGTTCCCTGATCATCCAGCATCAGGAATTCAAAACCGCCGTGCGCCTTCCAGAATTCCGCCGCCTTTTCCGGCCCCATCACGAACAGCGCCGTGGAGAGCGCGTCCGCCGTGGCGCCTTCTTCCGCCACCACCGTGGAGGAGACGCAGGCGTTTTGAACGGGCCGGCCCGTGAACGGGGAAATGATGTGGCCGTACACCGTTCCGTCCGGCGCGGTGAAGCTTCTCTCGTAGGCGCCGGAGGTGATGACGCACATGTTCCTCACTTCCACCGTGCCCAGCAGGGAACTCCCGTAAGGCGAACGGATGCCGATGCGCCAGGCAGAGCCGTCGGGCTTGGAGCCGAGGGTCTGCACGTTGCCGCCCAGGTTGACGATCGCGCTTTTCACGCCTGCTTTCCGCAGAAGGGAAAGCACCATGTCTCCCGTATATCCCTTGGCGATGCCGCCCAGGTCGATCTGCGCGCCGCCCGACAGGGACGCCTCCGCGCCTGAAAGGCTCAGTTTTTCCATGCCAACCAGGTCCAGAAGGCTTCTGATCTCGCTGTCGCCGGGCACCCAGTGCGCGCCCGTCGTAAAGCCCCAGGCCTTCACCAGTGGGTATACCGTGGGATCGAACGCGCCGTCCGTAAAGGCGCTCATCTCCGACGCGCGCCCGAGCAGCCGCTTCGTCTCTTCGCTTACAGCAGCGCTTTTTTGCGCGTTCAGATGGCTTAACTCGCTTTCGGGGCGGGTGACCGACCACCGGGCGTCGTTTTCGTTTATGAGTCTGACCGCATCGTCCAGCGCTTTATCTGCGCTGTCGCCGCAGGCAGTCAGGGTCATATAGGTATCCATGGCGAAAAGCTCGCGCGTTTCGCTTTTGTTTTTTGTACATGCGCTGAGGGACAGCGCCATCAAAAGCGCCATCCCCCACAGAGCGATCTTATTCAGTTTCACTTGTTTTCCACAGCCTTGCACAGGATCTGGTTGCTGCGCCTGAGGAAGGCCACCATGCGCTCCGCCACCAGCGGCTGGCGCGCCATTTCCGCCAGGTCCACGATCTGCTCGCACACGAGCTTGCGGGTCTCCTCATCGGCGCTGTCGCCGTTTAAGTACGCCACCAGCGGATGCTTGAGGTTCAGCGTAAGGGTGCGCTTTTCGGGCAGCGTCATGCCGCCGCCCCACTGGCGGCTCATCTCCGTAAAGCGCCTGGACTGCTCTTCCACCGTGATCATGGCGGGCAGCTCGTCGCTCTTCAGGCTCACCAGCTTCACGTCCAGATCCTTGTCGTCCAGCGCGGTCTGGAAGATCTCCTTCAGCTTCTTTTCCTGCTCCTCGTCCGCCTTCACGTCGTCCGTCAGGCCGTCCACGCCCGCGTCCACCCGGCGGAACTGGATCTTGTCGTCCTTGCCGGAATACTCCATGAAGCTCATGAAGTTGTTGTCGATGAGGGTGTCCATCACCGCCACGTCGATGCCCTGGGAGGTGAACATTTCGATCATCTGGGCCTGGCGCTTCTCGTCGGAGGTGTAGTACATCACGAAGTCCTTGCCTTCGTCCACGTTCTTGGTCTTGTATTCCTTCGCGGTCAGATATTCGTCCGCCGTGGTGCGGAAGATCACGGCGTCCTTCACGCGCTCGTAGAACTTTTCGTCCTTGATGCAGCCGTACTTCACGAAGGGATGGATGTCCTTCCAGTAGCCCTGGTATTCGCTGCGGCGGGTGTTGAACTCGCTCACCAGGCGGTCAGCCACCTTGCGGGTGATGTAATCGCTCATCTTGCGCACGTAGCCGTCGTTCTGCAGGAAGGAGCGGGACACGTTCAGCGGCAGGTCGGGGCAGTCGATCACGCCCTTGAGCAGCATCAGGAACTCCGGGATGACCTCCTTGATGTTGTCCGCCACGAAGACCTGGTTGTTGAACAGCTTGATCACGCCCTCGTTGGCGCTGAACTCGTTTTTGAGCCTGGGGAAATACAGGATGCCCTTGAGGTTGAATGGAAACTCGGCGTTTAAGTGTATCCAGAACAGCGGCTCGTCGTACTCGTGGAACACCCTGGTGTAGAAGCTTTTGTATTCCTCGTCCGTACAGTCGGAGGGCTTCTTCATCCAAAGAGGCTGTGTATCGTTCACCAGCACCGGCTCTTCCTTGCGGGGCGCCTCTTCTTCTTTTTTGTCGCCGTCTTCCGCTTCGGGCTGATCGGCCTTTTCTTCTTCGGGCTTTTCGGCCTTGGGCGCCTCGGGCACGTTCTCGCTTAAGTAGATCTCCGTAGGCATGAAGGCGCAGTACTTTTCCAGCGTGGAGCGCACCGTCCACTTATCCAGGAACTCGCTGTCGTCCTCGTTGATGTACAGGATGACGGAGGTGCCGGGCTCGGTGCGGCCTGAGGGTTCCAGCTCGTACTCCATGCCGTCCTCGCTGGTCCACTTCGCGGCCTCGGCCCCTGTCTGGCAGGACAGGGTCTCGATGACTACCTTTTTGGATACCATGAACGCGCTGTAGAAGCCCAGGCCGAAGTGGCCGATGATGCCGCCGTTTTCGCCCTGGTCGGGCTTGTACTGCTTTAAAAACTCCTCCGCGCCGGAAAACGCCACCTGGCAGATGTACTTTTTGATCTCCTCCGCGGTCATGCCGATGCCGTTGTCAGAGATGGTGAGGGTGCCGGCGGGCTTGTCCACCACCACGTCCACGCGGTAGTTTTCGCGCTCCGGGGCGTCGCCGCTGCGGACGAGGGTCTTATACTTGCTGATGGCGTCGCAGCCGTTGCTTACCAGTTCCCGAAGGAAGATGTCCTTGTCCGAATACAGCCACTTTTTGATGACGGGCATGATATTTTGCGCATGTATGGAAATACTGCCTTTTTCCGACATATGTATCGCCTCCTGATGTGATGGTGCAATTGTATACCTTGCAGCAGGTTTCGTCAAGAGATTTTTAGCACTCAACATATAAGAGTGCTAATATTTTACACTTCGGCGCAGGTTAGACGTTTGTAAATTCTACTAACGGTTGCTTGCAACCGATGGTTGAATGTGGTATACTGCGCACAGCGACATGGAAAAGGAGGACAATGCAATGCCTATCAACAATAAATATGTGGGTGAAAACATCGCCCGTCTGCGCGTCAGTTTCCGCATGACGCAGCAGCAGCTGGCCGCCGCGCTGGGCGTTTCCCATCAGGCAGTGTCCAAGTGGGAGACCGGCGCCGCGCTGCCGGACATCGAATCCCTTCTGAATATTTCACGCCTGTTCGGAGTGACGATGGAGCAGCTTCTGAAGCAGCCCGCCGAACCGGAGCAGGCCGCCGAACCCGCCAAAGACGAGCCGCTGTTCGATCCCGATGTGGTGGAAGGGCTGAAGGAAGCGGCGAAACGCACGGCGCAGACCGCCTCCGAGATCGGAAACGCCATCTTCAGCCGCGTGGGCGGCGCGCTGTCAAACGCATTTGACGCCTGCAAAAGCGCCCTGGGCGGCGATGAGGACGACGAAGAGGAAGACGCCGAAGAGGACGACGGTGCCGAAGAAAGCGCCTTCGCGCCCGAAGTAAAAGACGGCGCAGATGAAAACCCCATGAGCCTGGAAGCCCTGGTGGACCTGGCGCCCTTCATGAGCCGCGAAAAGATCAGCGCGATGGTGGAAGCGTATCAGGGCCCCATCGACCGGAAGACGCTTTTGCATCTGGCGCCCTTCCTTACGCAGGAAACGCTGGGCGAAAAGCTGCGTCAGGTCTCTCCCCTCACTGCGGAGCAGCTTTCGTCCTTCGCGCCCTTCCTCAAAAAGGAGCATCTGTTCCGCCTGGTCATGGAAAACGCCGACACGCTGGACATGGCGTCCCTTAAAAAGCTGGCCCCCTTCCTGAAAAGGGGAATGGTGGACACGCTGGTGGACGCGGTGAACGGCGTGAGGCGCGCGGCCTCCTCCCCCGCCGTGAACGACTTTGCCGACAAGGCGAAGGCCGGCGCGGAGAGCCTGTTCGGAAAGCTCCGGGACGCCGCGGTGAACTTCGCCCAGACCATGGAGGCGCAGCACGCGGAGCCGGAACAGGCGGAAGACGCAGTGTCCGAAGAACCCGAAGCGCCCGAAGAGGCCCCGGCAAACGAAGAAAGCCGCGGGGAAGAGCGCCCGGCGGATGCAGACGAAGCGCAGACTCCCGAAGAAGGCCCTGCCCCTTCAGACGTTCAGCCGGAAGACAAGGACGCGCTGCGGGACCAGATCGCGTCCGCCGCGCTGGAAGCCCGCAACTGGCTGTGGCTCAAGCAGAACCTTTCCTCCATCCGGGATCAGGAGCTGCTCAAAAGCATCGCCCTCTCCGCCTCCCGGGAGCTCGGCCAGGCGGAAGCCGCCGACGTCGTTCTGAACGCCGCGCCGTACCTAGACGCGGAGGCGCACAAAGGCCTGCTGGAAAAGCTGTGCGACGAGGGGCTCTGGGCGCGGGTGAGCGACCTTTCCCCCTTCGCGGATGAGGAAATCTCCGATATGGTGATATCCAAGGCCCTGGACGGCGGGAAAGAAGCCCTGGACGCCCTGAGGCTCTACGCCCGCACCGCCAGCCGCGACTGCGTGAAGGCCGTGTGCAAGACCGCCATCGCCCGGGGCGACTGGGCGCTGATGAATGCGGTGAACGACGCGATTTAAACGGGCTGCAGGGCAGATTTTCGCCGGGAATGAAATGGGATTTCATTCCCGGCAGTTTGGTTTTGGATACATTTGATTGTTTGTTTTCCGAAACGCCTGATGGTTTCCGGATGTAGAGACAGGTTTTCAGTTTTTGCTAAAACTCTGCGGAGTTTTAGCAAAAACTGCAATGTAGCGATTCTTTGCTCTGGTCGTCTCCGCTTTGCTGCGCTCCCGGCGCAAAAATCGCTCCTCGGGCCGGCAAAGCTGGCCCTGCGGATTGAAATAAAGGGGCGCTGCCCCTCCAAACCTCCTTAAGAATTACGGGGCTCTGCAGCAGCCCCGGTTTGTTTTTGGTCTTTTGATGAAAAGACCGCCGGCAGATGCCGGCGGGCATGGAATGCGCGGTTTGGCTTTTAGGCGTTAATCTCTGAACCGACCCTATCAGTCGGAATATACGTACTTTATACCGTTTTCACGGCAATATTGTTCCGCGTAGGAATCCTCCTGCAGGCTGACGGTAAGCCCTTCGATGGGAGCCGTAAAAGAACCACTGCCTGTCTTCTGCACGCTGAAAGCATCTTTGCCTATATGCCTCACGCTGTACGGAAGCGATATCGATGTCAGCATCTCGCAGATATAAAAAGCATAATCGCCTATGTCAGTCACGCCGTCAGGGATCGTGACTGAGGTCAGCACCCGACAATTGGAAAACGCGGAATCGCCGATTTTCGTCACGCCCTTCCCGAGCGTTACCGTGGTCAGGTTCCCGCAGAACAAAAACGCCAATTCGCCAATATTCTTCACGCTGCCGGGGATCGTGACCGATCTTAAGCTGTTACAGTCCGAAAACGCGTAAGTGCCTATGCTCGTGACGGTTTTCCCGTCCAGCTGGGAAGGGATCTCCAGCACCTCGGCTTTTCCGTTATACTTTGTGATCTCCACCGTGCCGTCTGAGAGCTTGCGGTAAGCGTATTCCCTGCCGAACAAACCGCAGCCGCCCAGCGCCAGTGCCGGTATCAGCAGAAAGCAGATGAACAGCGTCTTTTTCATGCGGCCCTCCTTACAGACAATCCTGTAAGCTGATTATACCATAGGCCAAAGCGCTTGTCATCATCTTTCGCAGCTTTCCGGGGCGGCTCTTTCAGGTCATCTTCTCCTGCTTCACCTTTTTGTCGATCACGTGGCGGGAGGCGAGCTCCTGATGGATGTCCTCCAGGGTGATGCCCGCCTGGGTCATGAGCACCATCACGTGGTAGGCCAGGTCTGCGATCTCGTAGATCGTCTCCTTTTTGTCCTCGGCCTTGGCGGCGATGATCACTTCCGTGCTCTCTTCCCCCACCTTTTTGAGGATCTTGTCCAGGCCTTTCTCGAAAAGATAGGTGGTATAGGAGCCTTCCTTCTTTTCGGTCTTCCGGCCCTCGATGAGCTTCATCAGGCCCTCGTAGGAAAACTCGTGCAGCTCGTCGCTTTCCCACACGGGATATTCGAAGCAGCTTTCCGTGCCGAGGTGGCAGGCGGGGCCGTCCGGCTTTACCAGCACCACCAGCGCGTCCCTGTCGCAGTCCGCCGTGATGGACACCACGTGCTGGTAGTTGCCGCTGGTCTCCCCCTTGAGCCACAGCTGCTTTCTCGAGCGCGACCAGAAGCAGGTCAGGCCCTTCTGCATGGTGATCTCCAGGCTTTCACGGTTCATATACGCGAGGGTAAGCACTTTTTTCGTGATCCAGTCCGCCACCACGGCGGGGATCAGGCCGTTTTCGTCGAACCTGAGTTCATTTACGTCTATCATATTGTCACCTCACAGCCGCACCGGGATGCCCCGCAGCGCCATTTCTTTTTTCAGATCCATGATCGAGACTTCGGAATAATGGAAGATCGAGGCCGCTAAGCCCGCGTCCACGCCGGGCAGGGTTTTGAACAGCTCGATGAAGTCCTGTATGCTGCCCGCGCCGCCCGAGGCGATCACCGGCACGTTCACCGCCTGCGTGACCTCCCTGAGCAGTTCCAGGTCGAAGCCCTTTTTGACGCCGTCGGTGTCTATGGAGTTCACCACGATCTCGCCCGCGCCCATGTCCACGCCGCGCCTGAGCCACGATATGGCCTCCAGCCCCGTATCCTCCCGAAAGCCCTTGGCGAACACCCGGTAGGCGCCGTCCACGCGCTTGATGTCGGCGGACAGCACCACGCACTGGCTGCCGTAGAGCTTCGCCGCCCTTTCGATCAGCCCGGGATCGCGGATGGCGCCGCTGTTGACGCTCACCTTGTCCGCGCCGCAGGACAGCACCCGTTCGAAATCGTTCACCGTATTGATGCCGCCGCCCACCGTGAGGGGGATGAACACGCGCCGGGCGGTCTCGGCCAGGATGTCCGTAAACAGGGCGCGGCCCTCGGCGGAGGCGGTGATGTCGTAAAACACCAGCTCGTCCGCGCCGCCCTGGGAATAGGCCTCGGCCAGTTCCACGGGGGAGGCCACGTTTTTGAGGTTCAGGAAGTTCACTCCCTTCACCACGCGCCCGTCCTTCACGTCCAGACAGGGTATGATGCGTTTGGTGATCACCTTGCCGCCTCCTTCGCCTCTTTCAGATCCACGGTGCCTTCATAGTACGCCTTGCCGATGATGGCGCCGTACAGGTTCATGCGCCTTAAAGCCTTCACGTCTTCAAGGGTGCTCACGCCGCCGCTTGCCGTGATGTTCACCTTCAGCGATTCTGACAGGCGCCTGTACAGTTCACGGTTTGCCCCGCGCATGGCGCCGTCCCGGGAGATATCGGTGCAGATCAGCGTTTTTACGCCTATGCCGCAGAGCTCCGCGGCAAAGTCGAAGGCGTCCGCGTCCACCGTTTCCAGCCAGCCCCTTACGGAGGGCTTCCCGTCCCGGATGTCCAGGCCTACGGCGATGCGGTCCGCGTACTTACTCAGGCAGGCACGCAAAAATGCTTTGTCGGTGAACGCCGCCGTGCCCAGGATCACGCGGTCGAGCCCGGCAGACAGATACTTTTCCACGGTGTCCAGCGTGCGTATGCCTCCGCCGATCTCGCAGAACAGCCCGCTTTCCCGCTTGATACGGCATACCGCGTCGAAGTTCGGGGTGCCGCCGTCCCGCGCGCCTTCCAGGTCCACGATGTGCACGCAGTCCATGCCCATATCCCGGAAAGCGCGGGCCGTGTTTTCGGGGGCAGGGTCGTACACAGTCATCTGTTTGTAATCGCCCCTGTACAGGCGCACCGCCTGACCGCCCACCAGGTCTATGGCCGGAAAGATCAGCATGCTTCCTCCTCCCCGCAGAAGGCCCTGAGGATACTCAGGCCCACGCTCCCGCTCTTCTCGGGATGGAACTGGCAGCCGAACACGTTCGCCTTCTGGACCGCCGCGGTGAGCGGCGCGCCGTAATCGCAGGTGGCCAGGAGCGAATCCTCGCATCCCGCGGCGTGATAGGAATGCACGAAGTATACATAGTCCCCATTCCGGATAAAGCGGAACAGGGGCGACGGGCGCAGGATGGAAAGGGCGTTCCAGCCGATCTGGGGGATCTTGAGGAAGGCCGGGATCACCTCGGAGATCGGCTTTACCGACCCCTTCAGCAGGCCCAGGCCCGCGTGGAAGCCGAACTCGAAGCTGTTTTCAAACAGCAGCTGCATGCCCAGGCATATGCCCAGCAGCGGCTTCCCGCCTGCGGCTTCCCGCTTTACCGTTTCGCCAAGGCCCGTTTTTTTCAGTTTCTCCGCTGCGTCCCCGAAGGCGCCTACGCCCGGCAGCACGAGCCTGTCCGCGGCGCGGATCACCTCCGGGTCGTTCGTGACCACTGCCCTCTGGCCGATAGCCTGGAAGGAGCATTCCAGCGAAAACAGGTTGCCCACGCCGTAATCGACGATCGCGATCATCACAGCACTCCTTTGGTGGACGGCACGTCGTCCGGGAAAGCGGCGTCCGGGCTCACTGCCTGCTTAAGGCTTCGGGCGGCGGACTTGAAGGCGGCCTCGATGATGTGGTGGGTGTTTTCGCCGCTCATGAGCTTCAGGTGCAGGGTGATCCGGGCAGAGCGCACGAACCCCAGGAAGAATTCCTTAACCAGCTCCGTATCGAAGGAGCCCACCTTTTGACAGGGCATGGGCACGTCAAATTCCAGATGCGCCCGGCCGGAAATATCCGCCGCGCTCATCACCAGCGCTTCGTCCATGGGCAGCAGAAAACAGCCGAAGCGGGAAATGCCCTTTTTGTCCCCCAGCGCTTCCAGGAAGGCCTGCCCCAGGGCGATGCCGACATCTTCCACCGAGTGGTGGTCGTCCACCTGCGTATCCCCCTTGCAGCAAACGGCAAGGTCGAAGCGGGCGTGCTTGGCGAAAGCCGCCAGCATATGGTCGAGAAAACCCACGCCCGTGTTTATTTCACTTTTGCCGGAGCCGTCCAGTTCAAGCTTCAGGCGGATGTCGGTCTCGCCGGTCAGACGGGTGATTTCAGACTGTCTCATTTGATCTCCTCCAGTATGGCTTTGGTCTCGCGCACCAGCGCCTTCATATCGTCCAGGGAGCCCACCGTGACGCGGTTGAAATCGCGGATGCGGTCCCTGTCAAAGTGGCGCACCAGCACGCCCCGGGCCTTCAGTTTGAGGTACAGCTCCTTTCCGCCGATGCGGGGATGGCGGACGAACAGGAAATTGGCTTTGGACGGGGTCATTTCAAAGCCGAGGGCTTTGAGCTCCTTCTCCGTCCAGGCGCGGTTCAAGCATATCGTCTGCACGCAGGAATGCATCCAGGCTTCGTTTTTCACCGTCGCCTCCCCCGCCGCCAGGGTCATGCTGTTGACGTTGTAGGGATTTACAGAATAGCGCAGGGCGTCCAGGTCCCGGATCAGTTCCTCCCCGGCGATCACGAAGCCCAGGCGCGCCCCCGCCATCGAACGGGACTTGGAGAACGTGCGCACGATCACGAGGTTCTCACATTGATCCAGCAGACCCAGGCAGCTTTCGGCGCCGAAGTCCACGTAGGCTTCGTCCACCACCACCGCATTTTGCGGGTTGCTTTGGGCGATACGGCGTATCTCTTCCGGCGCAAGCGCGATGCCCGTGGGCGCATTGGGGTTGGCGATAAATACCGTTTTGCCGATGCCGACATAATCATTTACGTTAAGCGTGAGATCGTCCTTAAGCGGGATCACCTCGAAGGGCGCGCCCGTGACCTTTGCCAGAACCGGATACAGGCCGTAGGTGATGTCCGCGAAGGCCGCGGGATGCTGCCCGTCGCAGAAAGCCATGAAGCACAGAAGCAGCGCTTCGTCGGAGCCGTTAAAGCACAGGACGTTTTCTTCCTGTACGCCGTACACCCGCGAAAGCTCCTTTCGCAGACACGTAAGGCGCGGATCGGAATACAGGTTCAGGCGCTCGGCTGCCCGGGCGGCGGCCCGGGTCGCTTCCGGCGGGGGCGGGAACGGCGACTCGTTGGTGTTTAGCTTTACGTACGCCATGTCCCGGGGCTGCTCGCCCGGCGTGTAAGGCTCAAGCGAAGCGAATCTTTCGCTGAGATACCGGCTCATTCAGTTTTCCTCCGTGCGCACCAGGGCGCTGTAGGCGTGGCCGGTCAGGCCCTCCTTGCGGGCGAAATACGCCACGTCCTGCGCCGCGTCCTTCAGCGCCTCGCGGGTATAAAAGGTGAACTGCGTCTTTTTGATGAAATCGTCCACCGACAGTGGGCTGGAAAAGCGGGCGGTGCCCATGGTGGGCAGCGTGTGGTTGGGGCCGGCCAGATAATCTCCCAGCGCCTCCGGGCAGGAACGCCCCAGGAACACGGAGCCCGCGTTTTTGACCTTGCCCAGCAGGGCGAAGGGCTCGTCCACACACAGCTCCAGGTGCTCGGGCGCCAGTTCGTTTGCCGCGTCCACCGCCTCGTCTATGCTCTTTGTGACGATGATCTTTCCCCGCTCGTCTATGGATACGCGGGCGATGTCACGGCGCTCGAGGCGCTTGATCTGCGCTTCCAGTTCCTTTTGCACCTCAAAAGCGAGGCGCTCGGAAGGCGTGATCAGCACGGCGCTGGAGAGCCTGTCGTGCTCCGCCTGGCTGAGCAGGTCGGCGGCCAGCTCCCGGGCGCTCGAGTTTTCGTCCGCCACGATCATGATCTCGCTGGGGCCGGCGATCATATCGATGGCCACGCGCCCGAACACCTGCCGCTTCGCTTCGGTCACGTAGGCGTTGCCGGGGCCCACGATCTTGTCCACGCGCCTGACCGTGCGGGTGCCGTAGGCCAGCGCCGCCACGGCCTGGGCGCCACCCATTTTGTATACGGTGTCCACGCCCGCCACGCGGGCGGCCGCCAGGATGGCCGGGGCCACGCAGCCGTCCTTCTGCGGAGGCGTGGCGATGCATAGTTCCTTTACCCCGGCGAGCTTTGCCGGTATCGCGTCCATCAGCACCGAGGAGGGATACGCCGCCGTGCCGCCCGGCACGTACAGGCCCACCCGCTCGATGGGCTCGATCTTCTGGCCCAGCACCACCCCGTTTTCCATGCTCACGGCAAAGCCCGTGCGGACCTGCCGGGAGTGGAACGCCTTTATGTTGGCCGCGGCCCTTTCGAGGATGCGCTTAAACTCCGGCTCGGTATCTTCCACCGCCCGGTCGATCTCCTCCTCGCTCACGCAGAGACTGTCTATCGAAACGCGGTCGAACTTGCGCGCGTATTCGAAGAGCGCTTCGTCGCCCCTTTCGCGCACGTCTGAAATGATATCCCGCACGGCGCCGCTCACATCGGTTTTGTTTTCCTCCCGGGCGAACACCTCGTCCCGGTTCATTTCGTCCAGCCTGAAAATGCGTATCATCGGTTTATCCTTCCTTCGTGCGCTTCAGCCCTTCGGCGACGCGCATGATCTCCTGCTGCTTAAAACGGAAACTCGCCTTGTTGCATATAAGCCTGGCGCTGATTTCCGTGATGGTGGAAATGACCTCCAGGTCGTTTTCCCTGAGCGTCGTACCCGTCTCCACGATGTCCACGATCACGTCCGACAGCCCCAGGATCGGCGCGATCTCGATGGAGCCGTTCAGGTGGATGACGTCGATGTCGCGGCCCTGGGAAGCGTAATACTCCCGCGCGATAAAGGCAAACTTGGTGGCTACGCGCAGCGTCCTTATGCCGTCGTCCCGCCAGCCCTTCGGCGCTGCCACGGCCATGCGGCATTTGCCGGTCTCCAGGTCGGAAAGCTCATACACGTCGGGCCGGTACTCCAGAAGGATGTCCTTTCCCGCCACGCCGATATCCGCCGCGCCGCGCTCCACATAGATGGCGCTGTCGGAGGGCTTCACCCAGAAATAGCGCACCTGCTTTTCGGGATTCTCAAAAACGAGCTTGCGGCTGTCCTCCAGGATGCCGGGGCAGTCGAAGCCGGCACGGGCGAACATGGCGTACACCTTTTCGCCCAGCCGCCCCTTGGGAAGAGCGATGTTCAGCATCTGTCCCCACCTGCCTTTTCCAGGCGCTCGAGCCTGTCGAGATACACGGCGAAGCCTGCCGCCCCGCCCTTTTTGCCCATGCGGCGCATGAGAGAATCGTACTGGCCGCCCGAAAGCACGCTCTGGGACACGCCCTCGATGTAGCCCTTGAAAATGATGCCGTTGTAATAGCGCATGTCCCCGGCGCAGGAGAAATCCAGCTGCACGTTTTGGGAAAGGTCCTCCGCTTCGAGGCGGTCCATCACCGCCTTCAGCACGCGGATATCCTCCTTGACGCCGCACATGACGCAAAGGGACCCGATCCGTTCCGGCGCTTTAAGCACCGGGCAGCTTAAGGACAGAAGGCCGATCAGCGCCTCTTCCCGGTCTGCCGCTACGGCTTTGCGGCGGCACAGCGCCCGGATCTCGTGCAGGTTCTTCTGCGCGGCCAGCGCAAAGACCAGATCGCTTTCATCTTCCAGGCCCGCCCGGCGCGCGAAGGCGCCCAGCAGGTCCACATCGGATACGGCCAGCGCCCATCTGGGGCCAAGTATGGAGAGGCTCCTTGCCGCCAGGGCGACCACCTCGCTCACGCAGGAAGCGTCCACGCCGCCGATGCATTCCACGCCCGTCTGCATGATCTCTTTGAACGGGCCGCCCTTCGCGGCGCGGTACACGTTCTCGTTGTAGCACAGGCGCGCCGCGCCCTCGCCGTCCGGGGTATTGCGTATGATGGACAGCGTGACGTCCGGCTTCAGGGCCATGAGCTTGCCGTTGGTGTCGGTAAAGGTGACAATCTCGTCCGTGCCCAGAAAGCTTTTGTTGCGGCTGTACAGATCGTACTCCTCGAACTTGCTCATGCGGTAGCGCCGGTAGCCCGCCTGCATGTACAGTTCCCTCAGCGCGTAGGCGATCAGCTCGGTCTCGTCCAGCACGTTCATGTCAAATCTCATCGGCATTTTCTTTCTCCTTCAGCAGCGAAAGCACGGTTTTGTATCCCCCGCTGCCGTAATTGAGGCACCTGGCCACCCGGCTGATGGTGGTGGAGCTCACGCCCGCCTTCCTGGAGATCGTCTGGTAGTTCAGCCCCTCGTCCAGGAGGCAGGCGGTGTCGAGCCGCTGCGCCATGTCCATGATCTCCTTGATGGTGCAGATGTCCTCGAAAAAGGCCTCGCACTCCTTTTCGTCCTTCAGCAGGGATATGGCCCGGAACAGCCGCTTTTCCGACGGCGAATGGTGGCTCTGCATCCGCCTCACCTCCTCTTTGTCTGTGCACTATGTTATCACTCTACCGCGGTAAAGTCAAGGTGTCCAGGCGCAGCGCCGTGTAAAAACTAAGGAAAAACCGGGTGCAGGGCCGTTTTTTATCTCCATTTGCCCGCTTTCCCAATGCTTTTGCGCTTTGGGAAAGCGGTTTTCCCGGAATTTAACCGCGCATACGGCTGTCCAGAGCGCCGCAGCTGTGGTATACTGGAAGCATCATTTTATTTGAGGTTTTGTATGTCCGCACTGGAAAAGATCCGGAAGAAGTATATCGGCGACAAGGCGTTCTACCGCGTGGTGCTGGCGCTGATCGTTCCGGTGATCATTCAAAACACCATATCCAATTTCGTGAACCTGCTGGACAACCTGATGGTGGGGTCCGTGGGCGAAGCGCAGATGAACGGCGTAGCCATCAGCAATACGCTTTTGTTCGTGTTCAATCTGGCTATCTTCGGCGGCATGAGCGGCGCCACGATCTTCGGCGCGCAGTTTTTCGGCGCGAAGGACGAGGACGGCATGCGCTTCTCCTTCCGCTTTTCCCTGCTGGTAGGCGCGTTCGTGACGGTCCTTGGCGTCTCAGTGATCGGCATCTTTCGCCGGGAGCTCCTTTCCCTCTGGATCAACCCCGTAACCGAAGGCACGCCCGAGGAGATCCTGGCGGAAGCCCTCAAGGCGGAGCAGACGCTTGAAAACGGGCTGAAGTACTTAGGCGTGATGCTGTGGGGCCTTGCCCCCTTCGCCCTGACCAACGCTTTTGCCGGCATGCTGCGCGTAAGCGGCGAGACCAGGCTGCCGATGACAGCCTCCATTGCTTCGGTGGGCACGAACCTGTGCCTCAACTACATACTGATCTTCGGCCACCTGGGTTTCCCGGCGCTGGGCGTTCAGGGCGCGGCCATCGCCACGGTGATCGCCAGGTACGTGGAACTGGCCATCATCGTGAGCGTGAGCTATTGGAGGCTGAAGAAAAGGGGCAGCTACGGCTTTCTGCGGGGCGCCTTTAAGCACTTTACCATCCCGTCCGCGCTGTTCAGAAACATCTTTGTCAAGAGTCTGCCGCTTTTATTGAACGAGCTGCTCTGGTCCGTGGGCATCTCCACCCTCACCAGGCAGTATTCCCTGCGGGGCCTCACGGTGGTGAACGCCAACACCATCACCAATACCCTCACCAACCTGTTCAACGTGTTCTTTATCTCCATGGGCACGGCGTCAGGCGTGTTGGTGGGCCGCGCGCTGGGCGCGAACGACGCCGAAGGGGCGCGGGACAACGCCCGCAAGATCATCGTGTTCGAGGAGTTCGTGTGCCTGTGTACCTGCACGGTGCTTCTGATCACCGCGGGCTTTCTGCCCATGCTGTACACCAAAAGCTCCCTGGAGGCAAAGCAGCTGGCTACCCGGCTCATCCGCGTGAGCGGGCTGGTGCTGCCCATACAGGGCTTTGCCCATTGCACCTACTTTACCCTGCGGGCGGGCGGCAAGACCTTTATCTCCTTTCTGTTCGACAGCGTGTATACCTGGCTGATCCCCGTGCCGCTGGCGTACCTTCTGGTGCGCTTTACCCCCATGGGCATCGTGGCGATATACGGCATCGTGAACGCCATGGAGATCATCAAGGACGCCATCGGCTACGTGCTGCTCAAAAAAGGCGTGTGGATACAGAACATCGTTACGTAAAGCCGCCAATCTTTTGTGCTTCTTTACCCGATGTTCACGCGAAACGACCATTATATATGGCATAATAGAGGAATCGTTTTGATATCGTACCAGGAAGGGAGACGACCGGGTGAAAAAGACAAACAAGCTTGCCCGCATGGCGCTGGTGATCGCGGTGAACCTGCTGGCGCTGGCACTGATCGTGTATCTGGAAAAGATATTCGTTCAGCCCCGCGTGCTTACGTCCCAGCTGCCCTCGTGGCTGCAGCTCATCATCCGCTACGCGGTGTACATCGGCGTACTGGCGCTGGCGGACGGATTCTTTGTGTACCGCTATTTCAAAAATCTGCTGAAGACCCCCGTATGGCGGCACATCCGTCCCTATCTCAAATGGACGCTCATCGCGCCTGCCTTCATGCTGCTGGAGGTGTTCATGGACCTTTTGCAGCCCCAGTTCATGAGCAAGATCATCGACGTGGGCGTGAAAAACGGCGACACACATTACATCGTAACGCGCTGCATCATCATGTGCCTGGTGGCGCTGTTCGGCGTGGTGGGCGGCGTGGGCAACATGATCTTCTCCACCCGGGCCAGTTTCGGTTTTGCCAAGGACTTAAGGAGCGACGTGTACCGCAAGATACAGTCCTTCTCCTTCGCCAATATCGATAACTTCAAGACCGGCTCGCTGGTGACCCGCACCACCAACGACATCACCCAGATCCAGAACGCGTTTTCCAGCTGCATCCGCATGCTGATCCGCGCGCCCTTCCTGTTCCTGGGCGGCGTGGTGATGGTGTTTGCCATCAGCCCCAGGCTCTCGCTGGTGGTGGTGGCGGCCATCCCGCTTCTGGCCGTGTTCATCGTGGTGCTGCTCACCAAGGGCAGGCCGCTGTTTATGAGCATGCAGCAAAAGATGGACCGCGTGAACACCGTGATGCAGGAAAACCTGGCGGGCATACGCGTGATCAAGGCCTTTGGCCGCAGCGAGTATGAAAAGCAGAAATTCAAGACCGCCAATGACGATCTTTGCAATTCCTCCATGCGGGCCATGCGCATGATCTCCTTCAGCTTCCCCCTCATCAACCTCATCATGAACATCACGATGATCCTGATGTACGTTTTCGGCGGGCAGATGGTGTTCCGGGGCGAACTCGAACCGGGCCAGATCATGGCGTTTTCCAACTACGTCATACAGATCCTGTCCTCCCTCACCATGAGCTCCTTCATGCTGATGTTCCTCTCCCGCGCGGGCGTATCCATCCGCCGCGTGCGCGAGGTGCTGGATACCCTGCCCGACGTGAGCGACGGCAAAAACGAGGCCGCCCGGGTGACCCGCGGCAGGGTGGAGTTTAAGGACGTGTCCTTCCGCTACCCCAACTCCTCCGGCGAACCCGTGCTCAAGCACATCACATTCACCGCCGAGCCCGGCCAGACCGTGGCGATCCTGGGCGCGACGGGCTCGGGCAAAAGCTCGCTGGTCAACCTGATCCCCCGCCTGTACGACGTGACGGAGGGCGAACTGCTGGTGGACGGCGTGAACGTAAAGGATTACAAGCTGCCCATGCTGCGCGGCTCCATCGGCGTGGCCCTGCAGGAGAGCGTGCTGTTTACCGGCACCATAGACGAAAACCTGCACTGGGGCGACGACAGCGCCTCGCCCGAGCAGATCGCCCAGGCGGCGGACATCGCCCAGGCGGCACCGTTCATCTCCCGCCTGCAGGATGGCTATGAAACCAAGCTGGGCCAGCGCGGCGTGAACCTGTCCGGCGGGCAGAAGCAGCGCCTGTGCATCGCCCGCGCGCTGGTGAAAAAGCCCCGCATCCTGATTCTGGACGATTCCACCTCCGCCGTGGACCTTTCCACCGAAGCCAAGATCCAGGCGGGCCTCAGGGAAGTGTTCGGCGACATGACCGTGTTCATCATCGCCCAGCGCATCTCCTCCGTGATGGACGCAGACCGGATACTGGTGATCGACAACGGCGAGACCATCGACTCCGGCACGCATAACGAACTGAAAACACGCTGCGAAGTATACCGCGAGATCGTGGTAAGCCAGCTGGGAGAGGAGGCGGCCAGCGCATGAGCGAGAAAAACAGACCCGTAAACGGACCGTTCGATCCCCAAAATGAAGCTGTCTCGCCCGACGGCAAGAAGAGGCGCTTCGCCCCCGCTCAGGGCGGCATGCCCGGGCGCGGCCCCGGCCCCCGCGGCACGGGACAGCCCAAGCCCAAGATCAAAAACGCCAAGGGCACCATCGTGCGCCTGCTCAAATATCTGGCGGGCGTCAAGTGGGAAATGATCTTCGCCCTGTCGGCGCTGATTCTCACCACCGTGACCACGCTGATCACGCCCACCATCTCCGGCCGCATCATCGATATACTGAACGAAGGCAAGGGCAGCATCGCCCCGGGCACCGCCCTGGCGCTCACCTTCGGCACCTACGTGGGCACTGCCGCCATCATGGACCGCGCGCGGGGCCAGCGCCTCAAGGGGCGGCTGCTGGGCGTGTTCACCCAGGGAGGCATCTTCTCCGTCGTATCCTATCTGACGCTCACCGCAGTAGGCGGCGAGGCCGAGGCCGTGCAGGCCGCGTCGGAAACTTCCTACACCGCGCGCCTGGCCGCGCAGCTGGCATACCTGGGCGCGCTGTACCTGGTAAGCACGCTGTGCTCCCTTACCCAGTCTCTGCTGATGGTACGCGTGAGCCAGCACACCGTGCGCACCATCCGCACCGACCTGTTCGGAAAGCTGCAGGGCCTGCCGCTCAAGTATTTCGATTCCTCGCCCCACGGCCAGCTCATGAGCCGCCTCACCAACGACGTGGACAACGTGAGCAACATGCTGTCCCAGACCATGACGCAGATCCTGTCCTCCATCATCACCTTCGCGGTGTGCCTGTACATGATGATCCGCCTGTCCTGGCAGCTGACGCTGGTGAGCTTCATCACCATTCCCATGTCGGTATTCATCATGCGGGCCATCACCAGCCGCACGGGCAAGTTCTTCAAGCAGCAGCAGGCGTGCCTGGGCGAAGTGAACGGCATCGTGGAGGAGACCGTGAGCGGTGCCAGGGTGGTAAAGGTATTCTGCCGCGAACAGCAGGTGCAGGCGGAATTTGACGAGGCCAACGAGGACCTGCGCCAGGCCGGCGTGAAGGCCAACATCTACTCCTTCGTGATGGGCCCCCTGATGAATGTGGTGCACAACATCGCTTTCGCCCTCATGAGCGGCATCGGCGGCTTCCTGGTGGTGAGCGGGCGCGTGAGCACCATCGGCCACATCCAGTCGTTTTTGCAGTATCAGAGGCAGTTCTCCAACCCCTTCAACCAGATCGCAAACCAGATCACCACGATCCAGTCCGCCCTGGCGGGCGCGGAGCGCGTGTTTGAGGTGATGGATCAGGCGCCCGAACTGGCCGACGCCGAGAACGCCTTCGACTTCTCCGCCCCGCGCGGAAAGGTGGAATTCAAAGACGTATCCTTCGGCTATGATCCCGCCGTTCCGATCCTGAAGCATCTCACCTTTACCGCGCAGCCCGGCCAGACCATCGCTTTGGTGGGACCCACGGGCGCGGGCAAGACCACGGTGGTCAACCTGCTGATGCGCTTTTACGATATCGATTCCGGCGAGCTGCTCCTGGACGACAAAGACATCCGCTCCATCCAGCGCCAGAGCCTGCGCACGCACATGGGCATGGTGCTGCAGGACGTGTACCTGTTTGCGGGCACGGTGCGCGAAAACATCGTCTACGGCAAGCTGGACGCCACGGAAGAGGAGATCCGCCGGGCCATCCGCATGGCGGACTGCGAGGAATTCATCGATCGCCTGCCCCAGGGTCTGGATACCGAGCTCACCGAGTCCGGCTCCAACATTTCCCAGGGCCAAAGACAGCTTCTGTCCATCGCCCGCGCCATACTGGCCGATCCCGCCGTGCTGATCCTGGACGAGGCCACTTCCTCGGTGGATACCCGCACGGAGATGCGCATACAGCAGGCCATGCTCAAGCTGATGCAGGGCCGCACGAGCTTCGTGATCGCCCACCGCCTGTCCACCATCCGCAACGCCGATCAGATCCTGGTGCTCAACCAGGGCGAGATCATCGAGCGCGGCACCCACGAAGAGCTGGTGGAAAAGGGCGGCTTCTACGCCGGGCTGCTGAACAGCCAGTACAAAAGCGGCGTTTTGGAGGAAGACGACACCTGATCCTCCCCGGTTCCGGCAAAGACATACACAGGCGTGACCGCAGCGGTCACGCCTGTGTTCTCTATTAGATATTCCCGAAACGCGTCTGCTCACGATAAACCGTCAAACAAGCGCATCCCCAAAGGCTTCCCCTTTGAGGGGAAGCTCCGCCGGAGGCGGTGATGAGGTGTCACTAAACCTGCAGCCGCAAGCTGACTGACGAGGTGTCAGAGCACCTTTTCACCGACTTCCAGAAAGCAGGATGTCCCCCTCTCACTCCCCTTCGCTGGTCAGCCCAAGCCTCTTCAGCAGATCGGCGCATACCCCTTCGAAGTTCCGGTTGACGTCCGCGTTGGAATACCGCACGACCGTGATCCCAAGCCGCTTCAGGGCCTCGTCTCTCTCCCGGTCGGAAGCGGCACCGTCCTCCTCGTAGTGCTGCGCGCCGTCCAGCTCGATGACGAGTTTTCTTTTGGCGCAGTAAAAATCCACGATGTACCGTCCGATGACCTTCTGCCGGTTGACTGTGACGGGAAGAAGTCTCAGAAAGTCGTACCAGAGCCGGCGCTCTTCTTTCGTCATCTCGCGGCGCAGCTTCTGGGCATTCGTCCGCAGTTTGGGGTTGTTCGTATGGTTCAGGAGCGTTCACCTCTATTGCAAGATGTCAGTTTGAGATTTCTGCCGCCTTTTCTGGTGCAGCAGACCCCTTGCTCCACCTCATCCGTCGCGGCAAGCCGCGCCACCTTCCCCTGAAGGGGAAGGCTTTGGGGACGGTCGCTTCTGAAAGGAATCTGCTGTTATTCCTGCCTGATGCAAAGGGGTTGCTGCATAAGTTGGGAAAAACCGCCGGGTGGCTTGGAGGGGCAGCACCCCTTCAATTTCAATCCGCAGGGCCAGCTTTGCCGGCCTGAGGAGGAAAAATCACGAAGGGCAGCTTGCCGCCCGGGAGTGATTTTTCTTTCCTTGCAGTTTTTTCGCCCGGAGATTTCCGCAGAAATCTCAGAAAAAACTGAAAACCTGCTGCTGGAGCCGGACATCATCAGACGTTTCGGTTATGAATCGGGCAAAAGGCTCCAAAAACCAAACCGCCGGAAATGAAATCCCATTTCATTTCCGGCGAATGGCTGCTCTGCAGCCTTATTTGAGCGTGATGATCACCCTGCGGTAGGGGTCCTCTCCTTCGGAGTGGGTCTGCACGTAGGGATCGTTCTGCAGCGCGCTGTGCAGCACGCGCCTCTCGTAGGGGTTCATGGGCTCCAGCACCACGCGGCGGCCGCTCTTGCGGGCTCGGTTGGCCATGCGGTTGGCTAGGCGAACCAGCGTCTCCTCGCGCTTGGCGCGGTAGTGCTCCACGTCGATGGTCACGCGGGTGTATTCGCTCTTGTCGCGGTTCACGTACAGGCTCGTGAGATACTGCACGGCGTCCAGCGTATCGCCGCGGCGGCCGATGAGCACGCCCAGCGTGTCGCCGGTGATGTCCACGAAGACCTGGTTTTCTTCCTCCAGCAGGCGGATCTCCACTTCCACGTTCATCAGGCGCGTGATGTTGGAGATGAACTCGTAGGCCTTTTTGCCGTCCTCGCCCAGCTTTTCCACGTCCAGGGGCGGGAACTCGCGCACGGGCGTCAATTGTACGGCGGTCTCAGCTTCCGCGGCAGAAGCGGCGGGGGCGGGCTGCTTTTCTTTCTTTTCCTTTTTGGGGCGCTCCCGGCGCTGCTTGGGCGCTTTGGCGGGCGCTTCGGCGGCAGGGGCTTTTTCCTCGGACTGCGCCTCGGGCTTCTCCGTTTCGCTTTCGGCTTTCGGCGCTTCCTTCTTGGGCTTCTTTTCAGCTTTGGGCGCGTTGGCGGGCTTGTCTTCTTTCGGCGCGTCCTTCTTGCCCTTGCGGGCGGGCTGGTCGGGAGACAGGCTGATCACCGGCATTTCGGTGGAAAACTCGTCTTCTTCCCTGGGTTCTTCTTTTACAGTGATCTTTACGCGGGCGAGGCGGCCAAACATGCCGAACAGGCCCGGGCTGCCGCGGTCGATCACCTCATGGGTGACCTGGCTCAGATCGCAGCCAAGCTGCTTTAAGCCCGCGCTCAGCGCTTCTTCAACGGTTTTGCCGCTGGCTTCTATGGTTTTCAAGGCTGAAGTGCCTCCTTATTGGTCGAATTGTCGCTGCCGCCTTCGGCGGTGTCTTTATCCTTCTTTTCGATGAAGAAGTTGATGGCGAAAGTGCTCACGATGCCCCACACGTTCACGAACACCCAGTAGATGGCGAAAGACGCCGTGCTGGACCAGCAGATCCACAGGGAGAATATGGGGAAAAACCACTTCATGAACTTGCCGGTGCCGCCCTGCTGATTGTTGGCGGCGGGCTGGGCCGGCTGCAGCTTGGTGGACAGCAGCTGGGTAACGCAGGCCAGTACGGGCAGGATGCTCAGACCGTTGATGTAGCCCGTCCAGGTGGTGGGGATGCTGATGGAGAACAGACCCAGCATGCTGGCGCTTTTAAAGTTCGCGCTCTGCTGCAGGGCCAGCGTGACCGCATTGGCAAGGTCTGCGTTCGCGCCGTATTGGCTTCTGGAAACATAATCGAGGTACTGCGTGATAAAGTTGATGTGGTTCTCGTCCAGCGCCAGCTTGCCTTCGTACTGGCCGTAGGTGGTGGCCAGCTCGCTCAGGCTGGGCAGGAGCATACGGGAGAAGTTGTCCGGCTGGAATACGCTCTTGATCCACAGCCAGCTCTGGGTATCGCCGAAGCTGGCGGTGCCGTTGCGGATGGCGTCAAGCACGTTCTGCACGCTCTCCACGCTGGCAAGGCCGGTAAAGACGCCGTCCTCATTCACCAGCGCCAGGCCGTTTTCCACGGCCCACTTGTAGATGATCTCGATCTGCATCTGCGCAGCCACGCGGCGCATGGCGGCAAACATGATGTAGAGGATGGGCAGCTGGATCAGCATCGGCAGGCAGCCGCTCAGGGGGTTGACGCCGTTCTTTTTGTAGAGCTCCTGGGTCTTCTTGTTGAGCTTCTCCTGGTCGTTGGCGTAGCGCTTTTTGAGTTCCTCCAGCTTGGGGTTGAGCAGGCTCATGGCGCGCATGGAGCGGCGGGATTTGTAATCCAGCGGCAGCAGGCACAGCTTGATCAGGAGCGTAAACACGATCACGCTCCAGCCGTAGTTGCCCACAAAGCTCTGCACCCAGTTGAGGATATTGATGAAAAGCTGAGTCATGTACTGTCCTCCGGGGTCGGTTCACGGCGGAAAGACCCTGCGCTTTGGATCAGGAACGATGAGAGATGTCCTGTCCGTCCTTTTCCGGCACGGGATCGTAACCGCCCTCGTGGAAGGGATTGCAGCGGAGAATGCGTTTTGCCGCCATCAGCCCGCCCTTCGCCGCGCCGAAGCGCGATATGGCGGTGGCGGCATACTCCGAGCAGGTAGGCGTATAGCGGCACGCGGGCCTGAGGTACGGGCTGATCGCGCCTTTGTAAAAGCGGATCATCGCCAGAGCGGAACGCGCGGGCAATTCAGTCAGCTTCATGCCCTTCGACTTCCCGCAGCAGGCCTGCACGCGACAAAAGCGCGCGCATATGCGCGGTCAATACGCCGCGCGGCGCGTCCTTTGCGGTAACGCGCGCGGTGAAGATATACTTCCCTTCCTTCAGGAGCGGCCTGAGCAAACGAAAGTCCTCGCGAAAGCAGCGCCTCAGGCGGTTGCGCGTCACCGCGTTTCCCACCTTGGAGGACACCGAAAAGCCCACCTTCATATCCCTGGCGGGCAGATAGATCAAAACCATATGCCGCGACGGAAAGCTTTTGCCCTTGCGGTATACGTATTGATAGTGGCGGTTCTTTCCCAGTGAATAGCGCCGCCTGCTCAGGCGATAGGGATGCGATGGTTGGGTCACACGGTCAGGCGCTTGCGTCCGCGCTCACGGCGGCGGTTGAGAACGTTGCGGCCGGCCTTGGTCTTCATGCGGGCACGGAAGCCGTGCACCTTGGAGCGCTGGCGTTTCTTGGGCTGATAGGTTCTGAACATGGTTTTATCTCCCTTTCTGCTTTGTTCGCCCCATGGGGCGTCGCGGTCGATTCTTCTCGCCGCTGACCGGCTTTGGACGCCGGCCTATATGGATCATCCGCAGTAACCTGTATCGCCGCGGACGCGCATATCGAAGCGCAACTATATCATTATAGCCATCACGCCGTTTATTGTCAACCTAAACCGCATGGCACGTTAGAATTTTACGAATCGTCGTGTGTCGCCCCCCCTGCGGTACGGAAAGCCGACTCATGCTATACAGACTATAGTCTGTATTTATGCATATAATTAAAAACTTTAGTCTGTTTTATTGTTTGGTCACGATGGCGGGCCGTCGTGCGCTGTGATATAAGCGCCGCTTGAGTTTTGGAGCCGTTCCGTCAAGCACAGCTCTGTTTACAGCACAAGTGTCAGCGTATATAATGATAGGTGAAAGGGGAGGACAGCATGCATCTCGATATGGAACAAATCAGCCGTTTTCTGCAGGCGCGGCGCAAAGAAGCCGGGCTTACCCAGGCCGAGCTGGCCGAAAGGCTGCTGGTGAGTGCCCAGAGCGTATCCAACTGGGAACGGGGCGAGTCGCTTCCGGAGGCGGCGCTGCTGCCGGACATCGCGGCGATCCTGCGCTGCTCTGTGGACCCGATCCTCTCAGGCGGCGAACCCGGCGGCTCAGGCCGTTTCGTGACCGTTGCCCAGATGCGGGAGGCGATGGAATGCATCCACCGGCTGCGCAATCTGATGGGGCCGGACAATTTCATCTACGCAACCATGATCAGCGCCCTCGACCGGAGAATGAACAGCAGCATCGAACCTGCCTTCTCCGAGCCGGTGGTGATGGATGCGTACATATGCGAGGCACTGCTTGCCTGCGTGCGCGACTGCGGGGACCGTGTGGACATAAACGATGTACGCCGCAACATCCGATCCGACGGACCGCGCGAGTGGACGATCAGACTGCTGAAGGAAATGGGCATGCGTTGAGCAAGGCTGCCCTCAGCGCTGTTGTATAGCTCTTCGTCCGCATGACTTAAATCAGACTTCGGTCTGTTTTAGCCCAAAACGCTCTTTGCCGTCAAAAGAGCACACAAAAAAAACCCGGGACCTTGCGGTTCCGGGCTTTCGTACACCTTCAGGGGCTCGAACCCTGGACACCCTGATTAAGAGTCAGGTGCTCTACCAACTGAGCTAAAGGTGCCTGTTTTTCTGCGACGGTTGATATTATAGCGTGGATAGACGCTGATGTCAATGCGGAAATGTGTTAATTTTGGAAACCGGGGCAAAAAGAGGAAAGAGAAAAGAGGAAAGAGGAAATGGGACGGATTGGGGGGTAGGTCTCTCTCCCCTATTCGGCGGGTGGGGTTTGGAGTTTTGCGTCCAGGTTACCGATCTCTTCCAGCAGGTCGTACACCGCGTCTTCCGACAGTACGCCGCGCTTCAGGTCCCGCGGCAGCAGGCCCTGTTCATCGGCTTCAAAGTCCTGTTTCCATTCATTTTCGTAGTAGGCTGTGAGCTGTTCGATATCGGGTCGGAGAGATCCGAAAGCCTGCAAAGCGTCTTTGAGGCCGTTCACCGCGACGGTGATCCGGTCGAACCTCTGTTCGTTGCTTACGATCCTTTCGATCCGCGCGCTATGTTCGGCTTCCCTGCTGCCCGGCAGATGGATCTCCGCCAGTACGGGCAGGTGGTCGCTGGCCACGCTGTAGCTCGCAAAAGCGTCTGTCGCCCGGATACCTTTGCTGACGAAGATATAATCGATGGTGTCGTGCATGCGCAGCACATGATGGGTCAGGCAGGGCCGGGCCGGATGCAGGGAACGCATCACGCCTTTGATCGAACCGATCAGTTCGTCGTCCGGGGACATATTGAGGTCGCCCATGAACACAGCGGGCAGTTTTTCGGTTCCCAGCAGGCCCAGAAGCAGCTTTACCGCGGCGCGGCGCTCGGGGCGGGTGAGCCCGAAGTGGGAGCCGTACACCGCCAGCATACCCTCCGGCGTTTCGATCTCGGCGCGGTAGATCACGCGGTTTTCGTAATAGCCGGGCTCGCGCTGATCGAGGGGCACGTCCGGCACGGGATGCACGTCGAAGCGCGTGATGGGATACCTGGACAGAAGCGCGATGCCGTACTGACCGTCCACGAGGGGAATAGCCCTGGCGAAGCGAGCGTGCATGCCCGTTTTTTCGCCCAGATACGCTGCCTGATCGATGCCTTCGCTGTCGGCGCAGCCCACGCGGATCTCGTTTAAGCCGCATACGTCCGGTGCCAGGCGGCAGATCGCGCGCGCCGTGCCCCCCAGGTGCAATTGGCCCCAGGCGTCCCGTCCGGACTGGACGTTGTAGGTCATGATACGCATCGGCAATTCTCCCCAAAAACAGAAATATCCAAGGGCTCGGGACAGGCTGATCCGCGGCGCACGCCAACTTCCGCTTAATGCTGCTGCCTTTCGGCCCTGACATGGTTCACGGCATGACGCCGCACGGGGCCCGACCGTCATCACCCGTGGACAAGTGGCAGTATAGCATACGCCGGGTCAAAATGCAAGTGAATTTTTCCGAAACGAGGTGTCAGGTGGACGGGATCACCTTGTCCCATGCCACGCGTCCGCCCACGCCCAGCAGCCAGTTGAGGGCGTAGTGGCGCTCGTAGATGATCTCCGGGTCGATCGGCATCTCCCTGAGCTCGCGCCGGCTGGCGTGCACGCACACGGAGTGCAGGCGGGTGGTGAGGTCGTACATGTCCAGCAGCTCGTCCGCGCTGAGCAGGTGCGCGCGGCGCGTAAGGGATGCAAGGTCGTTGTCACGGAACAAGCTTCCCAGCGCCGCAGTGTCGCAGACGTCGCTGGGCCAGTCGATGTCGAACAGGCCCAGGGCCCACATCAGAAGCGCGCTGCCCTCGCAGCGGGCCGCGAACGACGTGGGGCTTTCGTTGGAATTGCCGCGCAGGTAGGCGTTCTCCTTGGCGGTGAACTCGCTGCGCACATCGTATCTTTCGTCCAGACGGGCCAGCAGCCCGGTATTGCGTCCGGCCACGGCGATATCGTTGCCGGCGCGGCTCAGGCGGGCAGCCCTGGACACGTACATCAGGGCGCAGGCGCGCTGGATGATCTCCCCCGGTGCGGGCAGGATCAGCGCGTCCCGGCTCAGGTTCGCAGCCGTGGAATAGCCCAGCGCGATGCCGTGCTCGCGGATCACTTTTTCGCTTTTCCGCCGGCGCAGCGCAACGGGATCGTCCGCATCGCCGGTGTCTTCTTGCTTGGCTTCCTGCGCGTCCTGCTCCGGCGCGGGGTCGGCAGGTTCTTCAGCTGCAGCATCTTCGGGCGCATCTTTCGGAACGTCGTCCGGAGCATCCTCCGGCGTTTCTTCCGCCCGGACAGCGTCCTCCCCTTCCCGCTCGGAAGACAGTCCGAAGGTCTCATAGTCGGTCTCTCCGCTTTGGGTCAGGAGCCGTTTGCCCTCCGGGCCGTACAGCGCCTGACCGTCCATGGAATAGTACCCGTTCAGGCACCTGGCCGTGCGCTCCGTAAAGGCGCGCGCCGGTTCTTCGTCTGCGGCAAGGATATCGATATCCACGCGGACGTTCAGGGATGGCAGGAAAGAAACGATGCTTGCGACCGTTTCCGGCAGGTCTTCGCCCAAGCCCTTCTTTAGATCGGAAAAAGCGTCTTCTCCGGCGGCGGATATGGAGACCTTCGCCTCGCATCCGTCCGCGAGGGCGGCGCGGAAACCGTATTCGTCCTCGCAAAAGCCGCTGGCGGCATCCCGCAGCATGAGCCTGAGGGGTTCTCTGGCGGCGTCCGGAGCCGGAAGGGAGCAGTACACCCGGGAGCGGATCTCCTTGAGCGGCGTCCGGGCTTCGGGTGTTTCCTCAGCGGCATCATCGGAGGAGCCGGCTTCGGCTCCTTCCGCGCCGGGGGCGTTCTTTTCTTCCTGCGCGTTTTGAGCCGTTTCCGGACGCTGGGCGTCTTCCTCCACAGGGGAAGGCTCGTTCCGGTCAGCGCCGTCCGCGAGGAGCGCCCCGGACGGGGCGTCCGCCTTGGGCTCCTCTTCCCTCAGGGCATCGGAGGCGTAGGCTTCCTCCGGGCTCATGTGGATGGTATTCTTCCGTCGCCTGAACAGTTTTTTGAATATATTCATAAGCTTGCTCCGTTTTCAGTTTGCTTCATTCTACCACACATCGCACCTGAATGCAACGGAAAAAACATCCCGCCCGGCTCACAGCCGCGGGCGGGATGCGCATATCCCAGAAAGTTCCTATGTGCGTTTTTCCATCCAGCGCTCCGACAGGTAAAACGCAAAGCCGATCATGAAGGGCATGAATCCCGCCAGGGCGTCGCCCATCCAGAAGCCGAAGCAGTCCATTTTCAGCGCGAATCCCATCAGGTATGCCAGGCCGATGCGCGCGCAGACGCCGTCGATGATGGCGACAGCCAGATTGAGCTTAGGCCGCCCCGAGCCGTTGATGAGCGAAAAGGCGGCGCTGCGGGTGGCGGAGCCGAAAAAGTTCGCGATCGCGGGCACCGTGAGCACCGAGGCCACCGCCAGCAGCCCCGCGTCGGGCGTGAACAGCTCATACACGCTGCGCGGCCACAAAAGCATCACCGCGGTGGCGGCAAAGGCCATCAGCAGGCCGACAGACAGAACGGTGAGGAGCGTGCGGTTCACGCGCCCGTACTGCCGGGCACCCAGGTTCTGCCCCACCATGGTGCTGCCCGCGGTGGTGAAGGCCTGGGAGATGACGCCGCTCATGATGTTGATCTTGTTGTACACGCCCGCCAGCGCGGAGTAGGTGACGTCGAAAAGATTGATCCAGGCCATCAGGATGATCTTGGAAAAGCTGACCGCCGCGGACTGGATCGCCATGGGCACGCCCAGCGCCAGAAGCTTTTTGAAGGCGGACGGATCTACCTTGAAGCTGGCGGGCTTAAAATCAAAGCCGAAGCTCTCGCGCCTGAAGTACAGGTAGACCACCGAGGCCACGAAGCTCACGCCCTGGCCGATCACCGTGGCCAGCGCCGCGCCGAACACCGCCATGCCCAGGTATTTCACGAACAGGACGTCCAGCACGGTGTTGAGCACGGCAGCCACGGCGATGAAAATGAAGGGCCGCCGGCTGTCGCCCATGCCGCGCAGGATGGCGCTTACGATGTTGTAACCGTAAATGAACACCAGTCCGCACACGCAGGTGACCAGATAGTCTAAAGCGAACGAAAGAGAATCGGCGGGCGTGTTGAGCCAGGCCAGCACCGAGCGGCGTAAAGCGAAGCACGCCAGGGCGATCACAAGGGCGACGCTCAAAAGGAACGTGAACATCGTGCCGATGGTCCTTGGGATCTCCTCGCGCCTGTCCGCGCCCACAGCCCGGGCGATGATCACCTGTCCGGCGGAAGAAAAGCCCATGGCCACGAAGGTGAGCAGGTGCAGCAGGTCTCCACCGATGGATACGGCAGACATGCCCGCCGGGCCGATGCAGTGGCCCACGATCACCATATCCACCAGATTGTACACCGCCTGCAGGGCATTGGAGACGAACAGGGGCAGCGCGAAGGAGAACAGCTGCTTTACCACATTCCCGCGCGTCAGGTCACGTATCATCGTTCCGGAAGCCATGTTTCGTTTTCCGCCTTTTCTATCGTTTTACCGCGCTCAGGGACGCTTCGCCGCCCCGGCGCTCATACATCGTTCTCACGCCGGACGCGGTCAGCTCCACGCGCACGTCCCCAATCTCTTCCGGCAGGCGGTCCTGCCATTTTCTGCCGTCCCCTGCGCCGCCGATGCCGAGGATGTCCTCCACGAACACCGCCAGCGCCGGCTCATCCGCAGTATCCGGGTCCAGGAACGCGCTGTACAGCTGCTCCCAGCGGCCCAATCGTGCAAGCAATTTCAGGCGGAAGATGTCAAGGCGCGCCTCGAGCGGCTTATCCAGCATTTCGCTGATCCCGCCCGATACCCGTTCGTCCGCAAAGCCGAAGTACACCGCCAGGATACCCGCCGCGCGGGAAGGTTCACTCCCGTCCGGGGTCTCAGAGTACAGGCCCGTCTCTTTGGTGCGGAAGGCCGCCTCGAAGGCGGCGCGAAGGTCCTGTATCCCGGTCTGCTCTTCCGGAAGGCCCAGATGGAGGCAGGCGCCTATGGCCAAAGCGTTCACGTCGGCGAAGGCCTGCCGCTTTCCGGGACGCAGGTACGTTTCGATAAGGCCGCTTTGGCCTTTAGCCGAGGCAAGCAGGCCGCGCACACGGTCGGCGCCCGTTTGTCCGGCGGGGTCTGACAGCGCCAGGAGCAGGTCCTCGATGACGCTGTCCCGGTCCTGCTGACGGATGTCTGCGCCGTCCGCGGCGAGGATATGCTTTTCAAACCGCAGATACCGCCCGTCCCCCGACACCCAGGAAAGCACCTTCGCATGCTCATAGGGGCATTCGCAGTACGGCCTGCGCACAAGGCCCGCGCCGTCTACGGACAGGATGCTGTCCGTGCGCCTTTCGAAAGCTGAGCGCAGCGCTTCGTCCGAAGTCTCAAGGCGCATGCACTCCGGCAAGGGCAGGGCCGTCTGGGCCCGCACGGTGATGCCCTCCACCCGGGCGCCCGGATCGGCCTGAACGCAGATATACCGCGCGCACACCGGGATGCAGAAGGCCGCTTCTGCCCGGCTGCCGCCCAGGATCAGCGTATCCGTGCGCGAATGCCGCTTTAAGAAGGGAGCCGCGTCCGGGCCATACTGAAAGGACACCCGCGCGCCCTTGTCGCCGGACACCTTTGCCAGGATCTCCCCCGCGCAGGCCCGCCCCAGGTCGTACAGGCCGCTGTCCAGTCTTTGCGCCTCCACGAAGCGGCAGGCGGCCTTCGGGGCTTCCTCCGGCCTGAGCGGGGAAACGGAAAACCCGCTTTCCGCCTGGGCGCAGGTCTCCCCTCGCCGGGGCATGCGGGCCATCCAGTTCAGGTCGAAAGCCCCCAGATCCAGCGTTTCGCCCATCCACGCGTTGTCAAGGCCCGTGGGAACCGTCAGGGCAAAGCTTTTATCGCTGACAGCCTTGGTCTTTCCGTCCAGGGACAATTGCGCGATAAAGCCGGGCTTTCCATCCATGCTGTATATGTCCAGCGCCAGCAGGTTCACGCCCGGCCTGATCAGGGGCGCAAGGTCCACCGTATCCGAAGAGCCGTTGATGCTTGACCGGCGCGGGCCCCGGCAGACGAAATGCCCGTTCACATACAGCTTGTACATGTCCCGGCAGGCGATTTCCAGCAAGGCGGAGCGCACGCGTTTGCCGGCGCGGAACTGCCTTCTGGCAAACAGGCGCTTTGTTTCCGGAGATAAATGCGCTTCCTCCCGCTCCGGGTCTGCTTCTCGCAGACTGACCTCGCCTGGGGCGAGCCTGTCCGTTTTGGCGGAGAGCCACCTGCACGTACTGCCCAGCATACTATCCCCTCAAAAGCGCGGCGCACTCGTCCGGATCGGGACAGGACGGCGGAAGGCCGGTTATGCACTCCGGCAGCGGGATGTGGGTCTCCGACCGCCTGAACACGTTCGGCAGCGCCGTTTCGGTCAGTTCCTCTTCAGCTGCACCAGAGGGTTCCTCGTCGATGACGGGCTCCAGCCGCGAAAGGGACGCCCGCGTGACCGCGCGCACCAGATCGCCCATGTCGGCCTTGATGTCTCCCACCAGGGTGAGCCGGCCTTCGCAGCGGGTCTGGGCGATGCTGATGAGGGCGCCCGCCGCGCTGCGGCAGGAAAGGAACGCTTTCTTTTCGCCCTGCCTGGCGCTCAGGCGCTGGCCGGCCTGCGCTCTCTGGCGCAACCTGTCCAGCAGTCCGCCCTCGTCCATCAGCCCCTCCACGCGCACCGCGGAAACGCTGATCTCCTCGCCCGACAGGCGGAGCAGGGCTTCCTCGCCGCAGGCGAACAGGCGCCCGGAGCCGTTTTCGTCGCGGGTATCCCCCAGATACACGAAGGACGTGGCTCCCGAAAGGGCGCCGTAGCGCAATGCAGCCATCGGCGCCAGCACGTTCTGGCGGATCACCGCAGCCTCGTTGCCGGCAACGATGTCCTGCTCGCCCGCACAGGCCGTATAGAACACATAGCGCGGCCTTGCCGTGTGCAGAAAATCCCGCAGCGTCTTTTCGCCCGTGGTGCTGCCCAGCCTAACCCAGGCACCGGCACGGGCCATGCCGCTCAGGCGCACCGGATCGCTGTCCAGCGCGAACACCTTGCCCGCGCCGTTCTCGCTCAGAATCCGCGCGATCTCGCGGGCGGTCTCCCCCGCGCCGATGATGGCGATGTTGTGCCTGTACACCGGGCCCAGGTCCTGCCGATCCCACTGTCCGCCGTCCAGCACGTCCTCCAGGCGCAGGGGCTTGAGCGCCCCCGCCTCATAGCGGGACACCGCGCAGCCGTTCATCATGGCGTGCAGGCAGATGTACACCATGGTCTCGCTGCGCCCGACGGGCGAGGTGAACAGCACCTCGTCCACGTGCTTGCCCTTGATGACCTTATCGATATCCGAATACGTGCCTTCCACGGGAAGGCCGCTGATGCGCCGGTAAAGCTTGTCCACGTCGTCGTCCAGAAAGGCCACAGCCTCGTGGCGCGCGCCGTCTTCCAGACCAGGCAGGGCGTGCACCAGCTGCGCGCCTTCCGCGCCGGCGCCGATCACCAGCGCGCGGCGCACGTGCTTCTCGGTCTTGTCCGCAAACATCAGGTTCTGGATCAGAAGCCACATATAGCGGGACGCCACCAGCAGCACGAAGGACAGCGCGCCCATGAACACCAGCACCGAGCGGGAGTAGTCCAGGTCGAACACGCGGTTTACCACGAGGCCCACCAGCGTGGCCAGGAAGCTCGCGGAAAACAGCCGGAACATATCCTTGAGGTCGGCGTATTTCCAGGTGACCCGGTATACGCCCCGCAGGTACAGCGCCAACACGTGGAACAGGATAAACAGCGGCGCGTACACGCGGGTGCGCTGCGCGGCGCCGGGCGTATACTGGCTGATGAGGCTGCCGCGCATGAGTTTGGCAAAGTACAGGCTGGCCGTGAGCAGCAAAATATCCGCCAGGGTCGCCAGCGCCAGTTTGAAAACGCGCAATTGCTTTTTTGACATGCTTCCTCCGTTTACAGTTCCCACACGATCTGGCGGATGCGGGAGGCGCCGCCTTCATTTACATAATACACCGTGAGGATGCGCCCGCCGCTGATCTCCACGCTGGCGGGATATCCCAGGTCCCCGGTCGCGTGCTCGTCCGTCAGCACGAGGTCGGTCTTCCACGTTCTACCCATATCCCGAGACAGCATATAGCGTATGCCATAGGGCGCGTTGCGGTAGCCGTATACGCTCAGGAGTGTTCCCGAAGAATGCATCAGCAGGTGCGCCGGGGAGCCGCCGTTGGGATCCAGCAGCCGGCGCGGCGCGGTAAAGGAGCGCCCGCCGTCACTTGATTCGCTCTGATACACCGTAAAGCAGCCGCCCTGCACTCGGATGTGCACCACGATGCGCCCGTCCGGAAGCTCCAGCGCGTGGGGCTCGCAGCTTAGGTAGCAGCCGCCTTCGCCGTTGGGGATGTTGGGGATGGACGACAGGTATTCGAACGCGTCGTCCTTTCCCAGACGCCAGCATTCCAGGTAGGGCCTGTCGCCCTGGTCCGGGCTGTCGTTTGCGGTAAAGCGCCGGCCGATGTACATGAGCCCCCCGTCTTTGGTGGGCATCGGCCCGTGGGGAGACGTGACCGGGGACAGGCGCACGGGGCCGAAAACGGTCCCGCCGTCGTCGCTTATGCGGTAGGTGCTGCCCAGCAGCTTTTCGCTGTCCGACCGGGCGGCGAGAAGCTCGATATACGCCCGCGTGAAGGCCTTGGAGGCGGCCTGTTCAGGCGTGTCCTCGCCGAGGCGTTCCATCCATGCACGCTGCGCGGCGATGCTGTTGTTGAAGGAGGTAAAGATCACTCGTCCCTTGCCGAAGCTCACCACGCCGCTGTCCCGGTCGTCCAGGGGCGTGTCGATCACGGGAGCGGGCCTCGTCCAGCTTTTGCCTTCGTCAGAGGAATAGCAGATCACGCCTTTTCCGAAGGGGCAGACGTGCCGCATCCGGAAGCCCGACGCCGCCAGCGCCAGCCGTCCGTCCGGCAGGTACGCCACCGACGGCCAGCCGAAATAGCAAAACACGCCGTCGTCGTTCGAGCAGGCGACGGTATTGGACAGTATCTTCATATTTCAAGCCCCGCTTCCCTGAGTTCGGCGATGAGCGCTTTGCTCTCTTCGGCGTCAAAGACCTTTCCGGGGTAGGCGACGCAGCCGGCGTCATAACCCATCACGTTGAACACTTCCTTGATGGCCGCGATGCAGCCGCGGGCCAGAAGCACGGCGATGACCTTGTTGATGCCGAACTGGATGAGTCGGGCGTCGTCGTACCTGCCCTCCCTGAACGCCTTGAACAGCGCCAGGAAACGCTCCGGCATTAAGTTGTAGGTGGAGCCGATGCCGCCGTCCGCGCCCATCGTAAGGCCGCAGATGAGCATCTCGTCCGGGCCGTTGATCACGTTGATGTCGCCGCCGTTCAATTCGGTGATGCGGTGCATGGAATAGTAGTCGAACATCGTATACTTGCAGCCGATGAGGCCCGGCACCTGTATCGCCTTTTTCATGAACTCGTAAGGCGCGCTGCCCACAAGGCCCGTGCAGTACACCAGCACAGGCAGGCCGCTTTCCTCGTGGAGGCGGCGGTAGTAGTCCAGGATCTGGTCCACGGTATACTGGTTTATGTAGTTGGGCACCAGGGAGGACACCGCGTCGCAGCCGGTCTCCCCCGCGTGCCGCGCCAGCCTCAGAGCCTGCTGTGCGTCCACCGCGCCCACGTGGACGATGACCTTGCCCCGGCCCTTGCAGGTTTCGACGGCGCACTCCGCCGATTCCCGGCGGGTCTGCTCGCTCAAAAACAGCCCTTCGCCCGTGGCCCCGTTGACATAAAAGCCCTGCACGCCCTGATTCAGTTCCCTTTTCATGATCGCCTCGGCGGAGGCGGCCTTGAAGCGGCCCTGGGCGTCGAAGGGCGTGATCAGCGCGGGCATGATGCCCTGAAAGAGTTTGTTCATGTCATTTTCCCTCCTGTATCCAGGCGTTCAGCGTGCTCTCGTCAAAACCCAGGCAGATCTTGCTGCCGCTGCGCACGATGGGTCCGCGCATGAGGCCCGGATCGTTCAGAAGCTCTTCTTCTATAATGCTCTCGACGGACAGCTGCTTCACATACGCGGCCCGGGCACCCTTGGCCTCCGGGTCCACCAGCGCCTTCATGCTTCCGGCAGCCGACGCGAAGAGCTTCAGCTCCCGGGCGCCGGGGGTATGCTTTTTGAGGTCCACTTCCTGGAACGGCACGCGCCGCTCCTTGAAAAAGCGCTTGACCTTCTGCACGTCAAAATTGTTTTTTGCGTAATACAGCTGGATGTTCACAGGCGTTCACCCCTTTCGTTTATTGTACATGTTCCGGCCCGCCGTGTCAACACAGGGCTGCCAAGCAGCCCTTCGCAGGAAAATGAAATGGGATTTCATTTCCAGCGGTTTAGTTTGGATACATGTGATACGTTTTTCTTCCGGGACGCGAACTTTCACCGATCTCAGCAACAGGTTTTCAGTTTTTCTGAGATTTCTGCGGAAATCTCCGGGCGAAAGGCGCGCTGCTTCAAATCTTTGATTTGAACCAGTGCGTCCCACACTTTGTGCGGGATTGACTTGCCCTGGGCAAGTCAACCTCAAACTGCAATGAAAGAAAAATCATTCCCGGGCGGCAAGCTGCCCTTCGTGATTTTTCCTCCTCGGGCCGGCAAAGCCGGCCCTTCGGATTGAAATTGGAGGACGTGGCCCCTCCAAACCACCCGGCGGATTCTTCCGACTTATGCAGCGGAAACAGGGGCTGCTCGCGCCAGGTTGGAATTTACTCACTGTTAACCTGGATTGTTAGCACTCACTATTGACGAGTGCTAACAAGTGTGTTATAATGCAAACGTGCTCAGGGAAGAAGAGCCGCACAGAAGAAGGCCCTCCCCCGCACCGGAACAAATGTATATAAAATGAACGGAGGTAAAACACCATGTTGATGAGAAGCTTCTTTAACGATGACCTGTTTGACGGATTTTTTGAGGATTTCGCGCGCCCCGCAAACCAGACCCGGTATACCCGCCAGCTGATGGGCACGGACATCCGCGAGACCGAGACCGGCTATGAGCTGGACATCGAGCTGCCCGGCTACAAAAAGGAAGACGTGCAGGCCGAGCTCAAGGACGGCTACCTGACCGTATCCGCCAGCGCGAAGACCGAGGATGACAAGGGTGAAAAGGGCAGGTACCTGCGCCGCGAACGCTACTGGGGCAGCTGCTCCCGCAGCTTCTACGTGGGCAAGGACGTAAAGCAGGAAGACATCAAGGCCCGTTTCGAGGACGGCATCCTGAAGATCTCCTTCCCCAAGCCCGAGCTGATCGCGCCCAAGGAAGAGAACAAGTTCATCTCCATCGAAGGCTGACGCTCCCTGCGAGCGCTGAATCCCCGCGCCCCCGGCAGTCCGCCCGGGGGCGCCGCTATATCCAGCCGGCGATATGGACAGTTGCGTTCTTCGATTATGTTTTCCAAAGCTTAAGATAAAATTACCTTGACGGAAGCGCCTGCGTGCGGTATAATACCCCAAGTAGCGCACCCCATGCTACGAGGCAACCGGTGCCAGCAATCGCGAGGGGAGGGAAAACAATGTCAGAAATCCGAGTACACGATAACGAGTCTCTCGAAAGCGCGCTGCGCAGATTCAAGCGCCTCACGGCCCGCAGCGGTATCCTTGCCGAAGCCCGTAAACGTGAGCATTACGAAAAGCCCAGCGTAAAGCGCAAGAAGAAAGCGGAAGCTGCCCGCAAGCGTAAGTATTGATTCTTTGCGTATGTGCCCCTTTGCATCATATTGCAAAGGGGCGTATCTTTAGGACGCACCGTTTCTTTACGGCCTCTTCAGGCCAGGCCGCGTCCGCTGCCGGTGCATGACCGCCGGCGCATCATTTCTTCGGTCCCGCATCACTCACCCTGCTCATTGCCCTGTATGGATACAGGTGAACTGTATGTATTATTCGCTTTTGCTGCGCCCGCTGAACAACGGACGCCTGGAAGCGGCGATGCGCGCGCCCCTGACGGCTGAGCTGAAGCTGATCTTAAACGCGTTCGGTCTTGCGCCGGACATCACGTATGAGGACGTTTTCGGCATCCGCTCCCTGGGGTTTGAATCCGCCACACTTTCTCCGGAATGCATCAATGCCCTGTCGCTCCACAGCCACGCGCTGTGGCTCTGCCAGCGCCGCGATACTGAGTTTATTCCTATCGCGGGCGCGTTTCCCGCCCGGATCGGCAGCGATCTTAAGTTCATTCTGAAATACAAGGGCAAGACCAACGAATACTTTACGTCCCTTCTGGTCAATCTGGCCGTTCTGGCCTCCCGCTTTTCCCTGTCGGACAGGCTCACACTGATGGACCCCATGTGCGGCAAGGGCACCACGCTGTTCGAGGCGGTCAACCGCGGATACTGCGCCCTGGGCCTGGACGCGGACAGGCGCGAAACGGACGAGTGCGCCAAATACTTTAAAAAGTACCTCGAGACCCAGCGCGTGAAGCACGTTTACGCGCGTTCATCCCAGACGATACAGGGCCAAAAGCCTGTTTTTATCGATTCTTTCCGGTTCAGCGCCGGGCAGGGTGAAGCGTTTTTGCATTTGGCCCAGGCAGACGCCGCACTGTGCAAAAACGTTTATCCCAAAGAAAGAGTCCACGCGATCGCCGCGGATCTCCCCTACGGCGTTCAGCACGCGCCCAGCGGCAAAAACGGCTTTGAAGCCATGCTCAAAAGCGTCCTGCCCGCGTGGAAAAAATGCCTTCTGCCCGGCGGCGCCGCGGCAGTAGCGTTCAACACCTTCACCCTGCCCCGGGACACCGTGCGCCTGCTTATGCGCGAAAGCGGCTTTGAAGTGATGGAGGGCGGCGCGTGGGACGAAATGCGCCATTGGGTGGAACAGGCCATCACCCGGGACGTGGCCGTATGCAGAAAACCCTGACATTCAGGAGGACACATGGATACAGATTATTTGTACGTCAAAACCGGCGCGCAGCTGAAGCTGCTTGCCAGGCAGGCCGGCATCAAGCTGCCTTCCGGCGCGACCAAGGCGAAGATCATCGAGCTTCTGGTCAACGCGCAGCGCGAAGCTGAGGAAAAGGCCAAAGCCGAACCGAAGCCCGCTTCCTCCGCCCCGGAAAAGGCGGAAAAAAAGCCCTCGGCCCGCGCAAAGGCGAAAACCGAAGAGGAAAAGCCCGCGGCAAAGGAAGCCCCCGCAGCCGAGGAAAAAACCGCGCAGGCCAAAAGAAGCACAAAGCCGCGCAAGGCGAAGGAACCTGCGGATACACCGCAGGCCGAAACGAAAAAGCGCGGACGGAAGACCTCCGGCCAGGCCGCGGAAGCCGCTGCGCCCGAGAAGGAAGCGCAGGCCGCTCCGGAAGAGAAAGCCCCGGTACAGCCCGCGCCCGCCGAAGATAAGGCGCCGGACGCGCCTGCCCGCACGGAGAAAAAACCGCGCCGGAAAACCGCTTTGGAACCTGCCCCCGCGCCAGACGAATCTACGTCCGCCGAACCTGCAGCCGTTTCGCAGCCCGCAGCTGCTTTGGAGCCCGTTGCCGAGCCGCCCGCTTCAGATGAGAAGGCCGAGCTGCCGTTTGGCGAAAGCGAACCCAGGACCGCCGAGCCGCCGCAGGGCGACTGGGGCGAAGGCCGGGGCGTGCTGGAGATCCTGCCGGACGGTTACGGCTTTCTTCGCGCGGACAACTGCCTGCCCGGCCCACGGGACGTGTATCTTTCCCAGACGCAGATACGCCGCTTCAACCTGAGAAACGGCGACTACATCACTGGCAAGACCCGTCCCCAGCGGGAAGGCGACCGCTACGAGGGCATGATCTACGTGAGCACCGTGAACGGCGCCTCCGCGGACGCGGCCCGCCGCAGGCCCCGCTTTGAGGACCTCACCCCCATCTTTCCCAACCAGCGCCTGCGCCTGGAAGACCCCCTGGGCGGCACGGACCTCGCGCTTCGCACCATAGACCTGCTGGCCCCCATCGGCAAAGGGCAGAGGGGCCTGATCGTTTCGCCGCCCAAGGCCGGCAAGACCGTGCTTCTCAAAAAGATCGCCAACGCCATCACCGATAACTATCCCGAGGTCCAGCTCATGGTGCTCCTGATCGACGAGCGCCCCGAGGAAGTGACCGACATGCAGCGCTCCACCAGCGGCGAAGTGCTGTTTTCCACCTTCGACGAGGCGCCGGAAAACCACGCGCGCTTAAGCGAAATGGTGCTGGACAAGGCCCAGCGCCAAGTGGAGATGGGCAAAGACGTGGTGATTTTGCTGGATTCCATCACGCGCCTGGCCCGCGCCTACAACCTGGTGATCCCGCCCACCGGACGCTCGCTGTCCGGCGGCCTGGACCCGGGCGCGCTGCTCAGGCCCAAAAAGTTCTTCGGCGCCGCCCGCAACATCGAGTTTGGCGGAAGCCTCACCATCATCGCCACGGCCCTGGTGGATACGGGCAGCCGCATGGACGACATCATATACGAGGAATTCAAGGGCACCGGCAATATGGAACTGCACCTGGACCGCAAGCTGAGCGAAAGGCGCATCTTCCCAGCCATCGAGCTCAACCGCTCCGGCACCCGCCGGGACGAACTGCTCTACACCCCGGAGGAAGCCGCCGGCGCGCTGCAGATCCGCCGCGTCATGGCCCAGTCCGGCGGCCAGGACGCCGCGGAGCTTTTGTCCCTCATGGAAAAGACCAGCACCAACCGGGAGCTGATCGCGCGCATGAGCCTTTGGCTGAAACAGTTGGGAAAATGATGATAACATAAGGGTAATTACAGAAAACGGTTCAATCCACAATTGATTTTGGAGGGGCATAGCCCCTCCATTTTCATTCCGCCAGGCGGCTTGGAGGGGCGCACCCCTCCAATTCAATCCGCAGGGCCAGCTTTGCCGGCCCGAGGAAGTAAAATCGCAAAGGGCAGCTTGCCGCCCGGGAGTGATTTTTCTGTCCTTGCAGTTTGAGGTTGACTTACCTTAGGGCAAGTCAATCCCGCACAAAGTGCGGGACGCACTGGTTCAAATCAAAGATTTGAACCAGCCCGCCTTTCGCCCGAAAATGCCCGCAGGCATTTCAGAAAAAACTGAAAGCTTGTCACTGGAACCGGAAAAACATGACGTTTCGGAAAAAAAGAACAAACGACTTCAAAAGCCTAACCGCTGGAAATGAAATCTCATTTCATTTCCAGCGCAAAAAGTCCTCCCGCTCCTCCGGAATGCAGGAACAGCACGTTCTCGTCCGGCGCGAACGCACCCTGCCGCGCCATGCGCACAAGGCCGGCGAATGCCTTTCCGGTATACACGGGGTCCAGGAAGATGCCTTCCTTCTCCGCCATGAGGCGCACGGCGGCGTTGCCCTCCTCAGACGGGATAGCGTAGCCGGGGCCGCACATGTCCGTAAGGTCGAAATCCTCCGGTCCCACCGTGACATGCGCCTCCAGCAGGTCAGCCGCCTGCCTCATGAGCGCGAGGGTGATCACGTCGAAGGGGTCCGTGTCCACCATCATGCCGTGCACGCGGGTGCCGGGCAGAAACAGCTTTGCCCCCAGCGCCAGGCCGGCCATGGTGCCGCCGCTGCCCTCCGCGCATACGATGTGATGGAACCGGGGCGCCTGGTGTGCGATCTCCCGCGCGCAGTCCACGTATCCCAATGTGCCAAGGGCGTTGGAGCCCCCGCAGGGGATCTTGTAGTATACCTCACCGGACGCTTTGCCCAGTTCGTCCATCTTCCGGTAGATGTCCTGATAGTCGTCGGTGTCTACAAAGCAGACCTGGGTGCCCATCAGCTTTTCCAGCAGCTGGTTGCCCACACACGCGGTGACGCCGCGTTTCTTGAGCACCAGCACGGCCCGCATGCCCGCCCTGCCCGCCGCCGCGGCGGTGAGCATGGCGTGGTTGGACTGTGCCCCGCCCGTGGTGAACACCAGCGTTGCGCCCTTCTGCCTGGCGTCCGCCAGCAGGAACTCCAGCTTGCGCGTCTTGTTGCCGCCAAGGCCAAGGCCCGTAAGGTCGTCGCGCTTCAGATACACGTTCGTGCCCAGCAGGTCGCTTATATTGTTCAGACGCTGGATGGGCGTGGGAAACGCGCCAAGCGGCAGCCGCGGGAAGTCTTCCAGTCGTTTCATAGCCATGTTCCTTTCCGTTCGCGGGCGTACGCTACGCGATCACCGCGCCGCCCAGGCACTCGTCGTCTTTGTAAAAGGCCACCTGCTGGCCGGGCGTGACGGCGCGCTGGCGGACGGCGTAATCCATATAAACGTTTGTTCCCTGCACGCGCACGCTCACCTGCTGCAGCGGCTGGCGGTGCCTGAAGCGGGCAAGGCAGTCAAAGCGCTCCCCGTCCGCCGCGGGCGGGAAGCCTGCGATCCAGCTGGCGTCCTCCGCCAGGCCGCTTTGGGTATACAGAAGCGGGCTGTCCGCGCCCTGGGAAACGATGAGCCGGTTCAGGGCAAGATCCTTTCCCACCACGAACCACCTTTCGCAGGTGCCCCTTCCGCCGATGCCGAGGCCCCTTCTCTGCCCCAGGGTATAGTACATGAGCCCGTCGTGGCGGCCCAGTTTTTCGCCCTCCACGCTGTAGATGTCCCCGGGCTGCGCGGGCAGATAGCCCGACAGGAAGCGCTTGAAGTTGCGCTCGCCGATAAAGCAGATGCCGGTGGAATCCTTTTTCTGATATACGGGGATGCCCGCCTCGCGGGCGATCTCGCGGATGCGCGGCTTATCCAGCTCCGTCAGGGGAAACATCGCTTTGGAGAGCTGCTGCTGGGTGACAGTGCACAGAAAGTAGGTCTGGTCCTTATTATCGTCCGCGGCGGTCAAAAGATGGTATCTTTCGTCGGCGCGCTTTTCCACGCCCGCGAAGTGGCCGGTGGCCAGCTTCTCCGCCCCGAGGGACAGAGCCAGTTCCAGCAAGGACGCAAACTTGATCTCACGGTTGCACATCACGTCGGGATTGGGCGTGCGACCCCTGCGATATTCCTCCAGGAAATGGCTGAACACCCGCTCCCGGTACTGCCGGGCAAAGGACACGGAATAGTACGGTATGCCGATCACGTCGCATACCGCGCGCACGTCGGCATAGTCCTGCTCGGAGGTGCACTCGCCGTCCTCCTCCCAGTTGTTCATGAATACGCCGATCACCTCATGCCCCTGCTGCTTGAGCAGATACGCGGCCACGGAGGAATCCACGCCTCCGGACATTCCCACTACGATGCGCAAACCAACGCCTCCAAGTAATTAATCCACCAGCTCCACCTTGTCCCGTCCGAACACGTCGAAGGTCTGCGCCAGCGCCCGTCCGCTGAGCCCTGAGGGCGAGGGCCGCCTGCCTTCGTCCAGGCCCACCACCAGGCGCATCTTCCTGCCGAAATGCTTTGCCAGATACTCCTCGATCTCTGCTGCCTTGTTCTCGATCAGCGTTTTGTGCACCCTGCTGTCCTGCGGAAGGTTGATGTACACGGCGTCGTCCTCGGTCTTTACATACCGTGCAGCCGTAAGGAACAGGCGGATCTGGGGCGTTTTGGCGCTGTATTCCTGTATAGCTGCAAGACAGCGCTTCTGATCTTCGTCCATCGGTTTTCCGCCGTCCGCATCGGGCTGAGGCACCTGCATGGCGGGCTTTAAAGCAGGCGCGCTTTCCTTGCGGACCGGCGCCTCGGGCGCGGGTTCCGGCGCACGGGGAACGATGTTCCCCTCCCGGAGCTGCTTTTCCAGCGCCTCCACGCGCTCGCTCAGGCCCTCCACCGTCTTTTCGCGGGAGACCCGGGAGGCCTTTACCGCGCACATGTCCAGCACGCTGCGGGGCATGAAGCTCGAGCGCATATCTCCCCTGGCCCTGACGAACAGGTCCATGGCGCGCATGAGCCGGGTGCTTTCGAACCGGTTTCCCTGCTCCACGAAGCGCTTGGCCGCGTCGCCTGTGAGCTCCGCGATGTTCTCCACCTGCATGCCGGTCATCTGGGCGATCAGGAGCGTGCGCATGTGCTCCGCCGTCTCCTGGGCGAACACCTCGGGGTCCCGCCCGTCCAGCATGGCCTCGTTGATCATCGTGAGGGCGCCGGACGCGTCGCCCTTTTCCAGGCAGTCCACGAAGCGGAACATGAATTCCCGCCCGTTGGAGCCCAGCACGCCCCGCACAAGTTCAGCCGTCACCTGGTCCTCGGTGTAGCTTAGGCACATGTCCAGCAGGCTCAGCGCGTCGCGCATGCCGCCGTCCGCCGCCGCCGCGATCTCCTCAAGCGCCTCCGGCTGGGCCGTACGGCCTATGCCCTCAAGCACCACGTTCATGCGGGCGACGATGTCCTTTATGCCGATGCGCCTGAAATCGAAGCGCAGGCAGCGGGACACCACCGTGGCCAGAAGCTTTTCAGGCTCGGTGGTGGCCAGGATGAACACCGCGTAGGAAGGCGGCTCCTCCAGGGTCTTGAGCAGGGCGTTGAACGCGCTTTTGGACAGCATGTGCACTTCGTCTATGATGTACACCTTCCATTTGCCCACAGTGGGCGGATAGGCGATGCGCTCACGCAGAAGCCGCACTTCATCCACGCCGTTGTTGGACGCGGCGTCGATCTCCAGCACGTCCAGACAGCTTTCGCTTTTCAGCTGGCGGCATACCTCGCACTCCCCGCAGGGCTCGCCGTCCTGGAGGTTCAGGCAGTTGAGCGCCCGCGCCATCACCTTGGCGGTGGTGGTCTTTCCGGTGCCGCGGCTGCCCGCGAACAGATAGGCATGGGAGATATGCCCCGTTTCGATCTGCTTTTTCAGCGTGCGCGTGACGGCTTCCTGTCCGTATATATCGCTGAACTTTTCGGGTCTCCACGCGCGGTACAACGCCTGATACGCCATGAATTGCCTCCGTTACAGTAAAAACAGGGTCCTGAGCGCTTCCGTAAGGCGCTCTGCGGCGATCATGTGCCCGTCCCGCAGGGGATGCAGCGGTTCCGCCGGAAGCCAGCCTCGGGTGGAAACGAAGTGCACGTACGGCCTGTTGAGCTTTGAAACAAAGCAGCTGAGCTCTTCGTCAAACGCCCCGCAGAACGCGCCCAGGCACACGATCTCGGCCTTCGGGGCGGAATCGTGCACCATATCGATCAGCTCTTCGTAGCGCATGAGATACTCCCCGGCGTCCGTTCCCCGGTCGTTGGCGCCGTGGTTGATCACCACATAGTCCGGCTTTTCGCCCGTATAGGGAACGTGCTCGAACACCCAGGGATAGATGAGCCCCGCGCGGGGCACGCTGCCGCAGCCCTGCCGGGTGAGCCCCACCGCGCCGTAGGCCTGGAAGATCGGCCTGAGGTTCATCTTTTTCGCGGTGAGAGAAGCATAGGTGGCCGCGCTGTCGTCCTGATAGGGGCGGTTGAACTGGTCGATGGTGTTGGGAGAAACACTGTCGAAATCCGCGTCGATCAGCACGCCTTCGGTGATGGAATCGCCGATGAACTCGATGATCCTGCGCTCGTCCTTCTCAAGCGCCGCCGGCTTGTCCGCCCGGTAGCCGACAAAGGATACCGCGCCCATCAGCGGCTGATGCCAGCGGGGCAGCATCTCCATGCCGCCTTTGTATGAAACGCACAGCGTATGCCTGCCTGGCGCGCCCGCGTCCACGCGCAGATACCTGTCCACAGGCGCTTCCACGTTGGCGCCGCCGTCCAGCTGTATCCACAGGTGCGGGAAGGGCTGGCCAAGATACCCCAGGTCGAACAGAAGCACGATGCTATGCCCTTCAAAGGCGATCTCAAAATAGGAGCCCGCCGCTGTGGTGGTGGTAAAGCGCGCCGTGGGTTTCGTGAAGATGTGCGGATCGCTCTCGTCCTTATCCAGGCGGCTCCATCGGCCCGTGAGGCGCACGGACGCGTCGTGCCAGGGTATAAACATATTCGTTTCCTCCCGCGTGGTTTGTTTTGTGCAGGCTTCCGGACGCTCAGCAGCCGAAGCCGCCGTCCACGCCCAGGATCTGCCCGGTGATAAAGGACGCCTCGTCGCCCAGCAGGAAGGCCGCGGCCTTCGCCACTTCCTCGGGCTTTCCCAGGCGGCCAAGGGGCGTTTCCTCAGCCAGGGCGAGGCGGCTGCCTTCGTCCAGGTCCCGGTTCATGTCCGTATCGATCACCCCCGGGGCCACGCAGTTCACCCGCACGCCCGAGGGACCGGCCTCCTTCATGAGCGCCTTCGTCAGACCGTGCAGCGCGGCCTTGGCGGCGGAATAGTGCACCTCGCAGCTGGCACCCGCGCTGCCCCATACGGAGGATATGAACACGATGGAGCCTTTGCCGCGGCTTATCATGTCAGGCAGGGCGGCCTGCGCCAGGTATATGCTGCCCGAAAGGTCCACGCCCGAAAGGCGGTTCCATTCTTCCGGACTGATGTCCTGAAACAGCCCCTTGAGGGCCACGCCCGCCGCGCACACCAGGCCTTCCACGCTGCCCATATAGCGCCTGGCCTCCTCATAGGCGGTCCGGGCCTGCTTCGGGTCGCTTACGTCGCAGCGAAACGCCTTCGCGCAGGTGCGGCTTTCCATGTCCCGCGCCGCGGCTTCGTTCTTTTCGTACAGAAAGCTCACGCACAGGCCTCTGGCGGCCAGCTCGCTTACGATCGCCGCCCCGATCCCCCGGGAACCTCCCGAAACCAGCACCGTTTTCATGCGCGTCCTCACAAAAATATTACTTTCCTGCCGTTGCATTCCTAACCCTGTTGATGTATCATGCGCCTATCAGAAACAGGAGGATATCTACATGATCACCAAAACCATGAGCATCAGCGAAGTTCTGAAGGTGGACCGCGGCATGGCGTCCATTCTGATGGCCTTCGGCATGCACTGCCTGGGCTGCCCCCACGCCACCGCCGAGTCCCTTGAAAACGCCTGCGCCGCCCACGGCACCGACGCCGACGAGCTGGTAAAGCAGCTCAACGAGTATCTGGCCGCCAAAGCCTGAGCGCTCTCATCCAAAGCCCCTCCGGGGGCTTTTTTAGTTTGCTTCAGTCTCTGAGCGCGCCTATTTTTCGCAGGGCGGAAAGGGCTTTTTGCACGTCAGCCCGAACCTTCTCCTCCGGAGCGTCAAAGCGTTCCAGCAGGGAGGATACGATCTCATCCTCGGTGACGTCCGCCTTGAGCGCCTGAAGGATCGCGCCGAGTGTTTTATTGCCGCGCACCATGCCCGAAAAGCCGGTATCGCCGATGGGCACCAGCACGGTCTCGCCGTTTACTTCGCGAACGATAAAATCGCTTTTCAGCTTCATACCTTATCCTTTCATGCCCTCGTACGCCACGCGTGCGGCTTCGGGCTCCATGTTGCAGCCCAGCAGATACAGTCCCGCATCCAAACGGTCTATAAGGGTCAGGGTCTGTTCCGCCGCTTCCTTTCCGGCAGGGCGGTAGATCTGGCGCAGCAGATACGCAAGCGCTTCATGCGGACTAAGGGGCCGGATCGTATTTTCCTTTGCCCGGGTCAGCACGCAAACGGCCTTGAGGGGCGCGGACATGTTGGCGCTCAGGTGCTCCTTGCCGTCCCAGGGGGTGCCGTACACGCGGGGCCCGGATGGCATAAAGCGCAAAAGGGGCTTGTCGTCGTTGATCATCACGGCGCGGCTGCCCAGCATTTCAAGCCACAGGCGGGCGTGGGTACTCTTGCCCGTACCGCTGGGGGCGATGAATACGTACCCTTCCCCATCCGCCGCCACAGCGGAACCGTGGATCAGAAAACCGTCGTGCCCGGGCAGTTCCTCCGCCAGGGCGCGGTACGCCGCCAGCGTCTCCAGATAGTCGTACGGGTATTCCGCCGCAAAGCGCCCTTCCCGCCGGGCCGTCACGGCCGCCTTTTCCCGCTCCCTCTCCACGTCCGCGCCGGTCAAGGATATAACAATGTCCGGGAGCCCGCTGGCGCGGTAATCCCGGCACATGTCGTGAAGGCGCCTGCAGCGCGTGCGGATCGCCACGTTCAGATCGGCAAAGCGGTATACGCCCTCCATCACGGTCCCTTGGGCAGCTGGATCGGCGCGGCGGTAGGCTTTAAAGTGGGCTGAACAGTCGGCTCCGGCGTGGGTGCCGGCGTCAGCGCGGGCGCGGCGAACTCCGCCGGCTGGGCGGCGGGCAGAGCCCTCTCCGCCCGCTCCCGCGGAAGGAGCGCGCTGAGCGCCTGCAGCTGCGTACAGGTGCAGCCGCTGAGGATCAGCGCGATCAGGCAGAGCGCCAGGATCAGCGCGGCTTTTTTATGCATAGGAGGCTCCTTATAAGTATTAATTCGTATACGGCGCCTGTGTATCCGAATTGGGATTACTCTCAGTAATCACGTCGACGCTTTCAATCTCAATAACTTCCATCTGCAATTCTTCATACTTTTCTTTTTCCATGGTATTCTCCCTTTCCATCATTTACAGGCCTTCGCGTACTCATAGAGCGCGCACAGAAGGTTTTTAAAAGTGGCACTGGAGTTATCACGGCCTAGCATTTCGTACACATAAGACATCGCTGACACATGAATCGTGCAATCCCCAGCAACGATAATGTACTCATCCGCCAGCCCTGAAGCCATGATGCCGGACTTCGTTACGACACTGTACTGGCCAGAGACCGTCACCGCCGCAGCCGCACCGTCCAGGGTCACAGAAGTGATCTCGGTACCTTCAGCAGGCAGCATCCTCACGTCCAAGCTGATGGTAGAGCCTAGGTTCAGCCGGTAGCCGGACTGGGCTACGGTCTGGGAATTCTCCGTGGCGGTGAATGCGCTTTCCGCGGCTCCAGCGAGAATGGTTTCGCGGTTAAAGCCTGACGGCTCTGTGAAGTGCGTGGTCATTGCGGCGTAGTCCGTGCCGATGGTCCAGCCATTCTGCACGGAAAGGTACTGCTGAGCGTAATAGCCGTAATCCGCCAGCGCCTTCACAATGGTCAGATTCGTATCGCTCAGGTTATCCTTAGCCCACTTGATGTAATCCTCGGCGGAATAAGCCTCGCCCTCGATCGTGAACTCCTGGCCACCCTGGGTGTAGTGGAAGGTGGGCGTGATTTTTTCCGCCATCTGGATGGAGCTTACGTAGCAGGTGTATTTGTACTGACCGTCGCCATCGGGCGAAGAGGGCGTATTTGCGGTGGCGTCGATCTTTCCGTTATTGCCCGCAAAGCTCATATAGCTTCCCGGGTAAGCCGACGCGCCGCCCGGCAGGTCCATATAGAAGTCTACGCCGATCAGACCCTTGAGCACCACGGAGTGGTTGGCAAACGCGGGAGCAGCAAAGGCAGCACTGACCGCGACATTACCCGCAGGCATCGTGAAGGTAAACGTTCCATCTCCGTTATCGGTAAAAGTTATGTCGCCATCCGGTCCGGTGACTTTAAGACTGCCGTCAACGAATCTGAAACCTTCCGCCGCCTGTACGGTCAGCGTGATGATGTCTTCCTCGGCTGCCTCTCTATAGTCAGCAGTCACAGTACCGTTTTCGCATGAAGACACATCGATGCTGTAATATGTTGTGCCATATGCGTGTTTGGAAATATCCAGCCAAGCACTGCCATGGATCTCAGACATATAGCTATCATATGTGTAATATATGTCAGAAGACCCGTATCTAAAGACATACTGTGTATTGCTCGGGTGCCGTATCCAGCCCTTCAGGAACAGCCAATCAGTGACGGTATTTCCGTCACAGTTGGTCACATCGACCAGATAATACCTGTCATCCGGCATATAGACGATATTCCACATGTGTCCGCCGTTGGTCTCACCCGACTGCATATTGCCAGATACAGTGATGCATCTGGTGCCACCGGTAAAGGTGGAACGGTCACACAAATACTTGAATGCCTTGGAGTAGCCTTCACACACAACATTCGTTGTGCTGTCACCGTCGAACACGAACACCAGCTGCCATGGATCGCCGTACGCTACGTTATTATTGTCATCTGCTGCGTAGTAATTGTATTCCACCAGACTGCATATCTCAGTTTTATAACTTTCCAACTTGGCGTAGTCGCTTTCCGAGGCATGCGTATGTATAATAGTCTCGATATTATCTTTCGCGTTTTTCACACGTGTGGGATAAGTGGAATCTACACTATAAGTACCTTCCTTTCCCCTATAATCCTGAGAGACAGGCAACTGGTAGGACACCTCAGTCAGGCTGAGCCAGAGCTCGTCGTTTATGAATTCATAGTCATAATCCCAACCGCGGTAAGTACTGGTCGTTTTGTCGTACCAATATAGTGTATACGGGCAGTCTGCAAGCAAAGCCCTGATCACCAAATCAAATTGGAAACCATACTGTGCGAGCAGATTGGTTAGAGCCTCAGAAGTTATCGACCAGTGATGGGTATCTGGGTTATAAACAGTACTGGTATCCTCTACAAGATCAACAGCCTTGTACTTTCGTACCAGATCCATCTGTTCTGCTGTTATGGTGAATTCAGTAGATGTTCTATTCCCCTCTGCCACCGCTTGCAGCATAGGAATAAGAGCGTTGCACAGCTTCTGTGTATTTTCGTTCAGCTGGCTGACCGCGCTGGGAGAAGCGGAACGCAGTTTGACGCCGCCGCCCAGGCCGGGCAGGTTGCGGCGGATATACTGCTCGAACAGTGCATCGTTGTCTGCACCGCCGATCGGAGCGAGGCTTTCAGAGACCGGTCCTGTAGCAAAGACGATCTCCGGTTCCGGTTCTTCTCCGTCTTCCTCCTCGGCACCTTCGCCGTCAGTACCTTCACCTTCAATGCCATCGCCTTCAGTTCCTTCACTGTCGGTTCCGTCTTCCCCGATTCCTTCGCCTTCGGTTCCTTCTCCGTCACCTTCGGCGCTTTCACCATCGGTTCCATCGCCGTCGGTTCCGTTATCGTCAGTACCGTCTCCTTCGGTTCCTTCTCCGTCACCTTCGGCGCCTTCTCCATCGGTTCCTACGCCGTCAGTTCCGTCTCCTTCGGCGCCTTCGCCATCGGCTCCATTGCCGTCAGTACCGTTTCCCTCGGCTCCGTCTCCGTCAGTGCCTTCACCGTCAGTAATGCCGCCATCGGTGCCTTCGCCATCAATCCCGTCACCGTCAGTTCCGTCACCTTCGATGCCTTCACCATCGGTTCCATTTCCATCGGTTACGTTTCCATCGGTTCCGTCGCCGTCAGTACCAGCACCTTCGGAGCCTTCTGCCCCGGTTCCTTCACCGTCAGTTTCTCCACCTTCGGCACCTTCTCCGTCGGTCCCATCGCCGTCTGCACCTTCGCCTTCGGCGCCTTCACCCTCGGTTCCTTCACCATCAGCTCCGTCACCGTCAGTTCCGTCGCCCTCAGTGCCGTCACCGACAGTCTCTTCGCCGTCGGCGCCTTCACCGTCGGTCCCGTCACCGTCAGTGCCTTCACCGTCAGTCTCATCGCCATCGGCACCTTCGCCGTCGGTCACGTTTCCTTCGGTGCCGTCCTCACCGTCGTCTGCAGGGTCTTGGGTCTCCTGCGCCTGCGGAAGCGCAGTGCCTTCCGCCAGCGTCCTCACGCCGGCACCGCTCAAAACGAGCATCAGGCAAAGCAGCAGCGAGATGAAGCGGAGCATCGCCCGTTTCGTATCCATGAACGCAGCCTCCTTCTGGAAACAGCTATTCTTAGCTAATGATATTTTACAGAACAAACCCGCAATCGTCAAGAGATTTCTCTTCTTTAGTATGGCATTTTTCGGGCCCCGCTTTCGCCGCCGCTTCTGCGCCAGGCGCGGGGGACTTGCGAAGGAGGCGGAAACGTGGTACAATAAGAATGAAAAAGTATGCGCTTTGCAACGGTTCTGACCGGGCAGAGCGAAACGGATAACCGCCGCAAGGAGTAATCGAATGTCTTTAGCGCTTGAACACTACAGGGCGATCCGCGAGGGCAGCCAGTATCCCGCCGCCATGCCGGCGGACGACGCCGCGCGCGCCTTAAACGCCATGCTCACGGAAACGCAGCAGCTCACCCTTTCCCAGCTGCCGTCCTCCGCCGCGCGCCAGCTGGGCAGCATCCTGTTTTCCCACGAGGCCGGCCTGATCTCCGCCTTCGGCGCGCTGAACCCGCCCAGGATCAAGCAGCGCACGTCTTCCGGCGCCTTCAGCCTGAACCTGCTGTTTCTGATCCTGTCGCTTTTAGCCGCCGTAGGCGCGTTCTACCTGGTATGGCAGGCAGACGAATTCGTGTGGAGCCTGTTCATCGCCTTTTCCGCGATCCTGGCCTGCGCGGCGTACTTTGCGCCCCGAAAGAAGCTGCCGCCCACGGTGGAGCAGACCGTGGATACCGAAGCGCTGTTCTCCCTGGCGGAAAGGCGTATGGAGGCCATCGACCGCGACCTGGACGCGTTTTTGAGCATCCCGGGAGAATCCGGCGCTTCCGACGATTCCATCGTGCGCATCATCACCCTGGCAAACAGCCTGCGGCGCGCCGATCCCCAGAGCGTTCCGGACGAACTGATGACGGCCATCACCGCGCTTTCGATCTCCAAAGGCTATGAGTTTTTGGATTACAGCCCGGAAAACGAGGCGTTTTTCGACACCATGCCCACCAAGCGCGCCACGCGCACCATCGTGCCCGCCGTCATCCGGGACAAGACCCTGGTAGCCCGGGGCATGGCCATCGTGAGCATGGGCTATACCGGAGAGGAAGAAACATGCGATATGTAGGTTTGGATATCGGCGACGGGGAGAGCGCCGTCGCCCTGCTGGAAGAAAACAGCATCATCGAGCCCGTGATCCAGCCCATCGACGGCTATTCGAGCGTGGTGTCCATCGTGGGCATGTCCGGCACGGAGGTGCGCGTGGGCGAAAAGGCCCTGCTGGACCGCAAGGTGGCCCACCTGCGCAGCCGCTTCAAAAGCCGCTACCTGACCAGCGCGGACGCCGAGAAAGACATCGAAAGGTTCGCTTACGGCCTTAAGCGCCAGCTGGAAACGGAGCAGCCCGGCTTTTTCGGCAGGGATACCTACGTCACCGTGGGCTGCCCCGCGGGCTGGAAGCCCGCCGACCGGGAACGCTACGCCGAAGTCATGCGCAAGGCAGGCTTCGATCAGGTGCACATCGTGTCGGAATCCAGAGCGGCTTTCTTCTACGCACGCTACGCCCACGAGCTGAACATTTCCCCGGAGATGCTCTCGCAGACCACCCTTATCATCGATATCGGCTCCTCCACCACGGACTTCGCCTACATCATCAACGGCCGGGAATCCGACATCGGCACCTTCGGCGACGTATCGCTGGGCGGCGGCCTGATCGAGGCCTGCATGCTGAGAAAGGCCGTGCGCCGAAGCCCGGAGCGCGAGCAGATCGAGGCCGTGTTCGAGGAGTCCGTTTCCTGGAAGAACCGCTGCGAGCTCACTGCCCGCCGGCTGAAGGAACAGTACTTTCTCAGCGAAGACAAGTGGCAGGCAACGCCCTGTGTGGCCACGGAGACGATCTATTACGACGAACCCGTGCGGCTGCGCTTTGAGCTGAACGAAAGCATCATGCGCGACATCATCTCCACGCCCCTGGACGAATTAAGCGGCGTTACCTTTCAGGAGTGCTTAAGCGACCTGCTGCGCCACGCCGGCAACGCCACCCGCGAAAACCCGCCAAAGCTTTTGATCCTCACAGGCGGCGCGTCCCGCATGGGCTTTTTCCGTGAGGCGTGCGCGCGGGAATTCCCTCAGGCGCAGATCGTGGTCTGCCCAGAGCCGGAGTATTCCATCGCCAAGGGCCTTGCCTACGCCGGGCGCGTGGACAAGCAGCTGGAGGATTTTTACAGCGAGATCGAAGCGTATTTTCACGGTGAGGAGATCGGCCGCCTGGTGGCCTCCTCCCTTGACTGGCTCACCGTACCCATGGCCAGCGTACTGAGCGGGCGCATCGTAAACGACGTGGTGCTTGACGCGCTGGAACAGTGGAAAAACGGCGACATCCGCACCATCGAGGAAATGGACAGGCCCATCATCGAAGGCGCAAGCCAGCTTTTGACCAATCTGGACGCCATCGAGGAGCTCAAGCCTGTGGTGAACGACTGGTGCCGGCGGCTGTTTCTGAAGCTGCAGCCGGACATAGACGAGATCTGCCGCGCCCACAGCATCGACCGGTCCAGCATGAGCCTGAGCGCCGTGCACTCCCTGGCCAGCCCCGATCGCATGAACATCATGCTGGAGAACCGCTTTTTCTCCACCCTCACCTATGTGGTGACCGCGTCCTTAAGCGCCGCCCTGTGCGGCGGCGGCTCCATCGCCCTGCTGGCGGAAGGGCCCATCGGCTGGCTCGCGGGCGCCGTGATCGGCCTGGCTGTGGGATTCCTGGGCAAAAAAGCCGTAGACGGGGCGGTGCGCCGCGCCGACATGCCTGGCCTTGCCAGGAAGCTTACCGCCGCGGGCCTCAGAAAGAGCCTGGGTTCCGCCCGCCAGCGCAGGACCATCGAAGAAGAACTGATGCGCACCATGCAGAAGCCGGAGTTCGTCAGGCAGCTGACAGGCGACGTGACCTCCTCGCTGGAAGCGCAGATCGTTGCCATGGCCCGCAGCGTGGAAATGCCCATCGTGCAGTAAGAAAAGGGGGCTGGTAAACAGCCCCTCGCTGGAAATGAAATAGGATTTCATTTCCAGCGGTTTGGCTTTAGGAGCCATCTGTTCGTTTTTTGATTCGAAACGTCTATTGATTTCCGGCTTTAGTAACAAGCTCTCAGTTTTTGCTAAAGCTCTGCGGAGTTTTCGGGCGCAAAAACTGCAATGTAGCGATTATTTGCTCTCGGCGGGCAAGCGCGCCTTCGCTAAAATCGCTCCTCGGGCCGGCAAAGCTGGCCCTGCGGATTGAAGTATGGAGGGGCGAGCCCCTCCAAACCACCCGGCAGATTCTCCCCTCTTCTGAAACAGTCGCGTATTGACATAAAACCGCATATCTGCTATACTCTTTTCACATCAGGAAACGAGGTAAAACGCAGCCATGAGGAAAAGCATCTGACGATCGGCCTTTGAAAGGCTCCGGTTCTGTGAACGGGAGCGTGTTTTTGGCGCCGGTTGGAGGATGCGTTTTACAGCGAAAGGACGTTTGACCGTCCCGATCGGCGTCGTTCATGATGCTTTCAGCGTATCGCGCTCCTTCCGGCGGAAAGGAGCGTGTTTTTTATGGCAAAACTGATTCTGGAAGCGGACCGCATCCGCAAAACGTATGGCGACAGGACCGTGCTGGATATCGATCAGATCCGGATATACGACGGCGAAAGGATCGCCCTGATCGGCGAAAACGGCGCGGGCAAGTCCACGCTTCTGTCCATCCTCGCAGGCGAGACAGAGCCTGACGAAGGGATCGTGAGGCGCCGCGGCGGCCTGGCTGTCATCCACCAGTCGGGTCAGGCGCGGCGCGACGGCAGCGCGCAGATGGCGGCGCAGTTCCGTGCGCCTGAAAGCCGCGAGGGGCTTTCGGGCGGAGAGATGACCCGCCGGCGCATTTCCGAGGCGCTTTCGGCAGGCACTCCCCTGCTTCTGGCCGACGAGCCCACCACGGACCTGGACGCGGGCGGCGTTCAGCGGCTTAGGGAGATGCTTGCGTCCTACCATGGCGCCTTGGTGCTGGTCTCCCACGACCGCGACCTGCTGGACGCGCTGTGCAGCCGCGTATGGCACCTGGAAGACGGTCGGATCACAGACTTTCCCGGCTCATACGCCGATTACCGGGAAGAACTGAAGAGGCGCAGGGATTTCCAGCAGTTCGAATACGACCGGTACCGCTCGGAACAGGCGCGCCTGAAGGCGCTGGCACAGCAGAAAGCCGAATGGGCTGCTTCGGTCAAAAAGGCCCCCAAGCGTATGGGCAACAGCGAGGCGCGGCTGCATACGCACGAATACACAAATTCCGTTCTGCATCTGAGCGCGGCCAAAAAGACCGTGGAGGACCGCCTGAGCCGCCTGGAAAAGAAGGAACGCCCGCGGGACCTGCCCTCCATCCGCATGACGCTGGGCGCGGGGCACGCGATCGAAAGCAAGACCGCGCTCACTGCGCAGATCGGCAGCCTGCGCATCGGAGAGCGGACCCTGATAAGCGATTCCCGTTTCGTTCTGCCCACCAAAAGCAAAACAGCCCTGCTGGGGGAAAACGGAAGCGGAAAGTCCACGCTGATGCGCGTGCTGCGCGGCCAGACCGCAGAGCAGTTGCATTTTGCGGGCGACGTCCGCGTAAATCCCGGCGTGCGCATGGGCTGGTTCGACCAGGATCACGCGCAGGCGCTGTCCTTCGATGACACGGCGCTTGAAAACGCCATGTTTTCCTCCATCCTGCCGGAATCGGAGGTCAGGACCGTGCTGGCCCGGCTGGGGCTCAGGGGCGACAGCGTGTTCAAACCTGTCCGGGTGCTCTCCGGCGGCGAGCGCGCAAAGCTCGCCCTGGCAAGGCTTTTGGTCTCGGACGTCAACCTGCTTTTGCTGGACGAGCCCACCAACCATCTGGACGTATTCACCATGGAAGCGCTGGAGGAACTGCTGAAAGGCTACGGCGGAACGCTTCTGTTCGTCAGCCACGACCGAAGGTTCGTGTCGTCCGTGGCAGGGCGCGTGCTTTCTCTCGATAACGGCAAAGTGACCGCGTTTGAGGGTACGCTTTCCCAGATGAACGAAAGCCTGAACCGAGACCGGAGCCTGGACGCTCTGAAGCTTCAGATCACGACGCTTCAGATGCGTCTGTCTCTGCTGGCCGCCCGGATTTCCGCCCCGCAAAAGGGAGACAGGCCGGAAATGCTGAACGCGGAATACGAAGCGCTTTCAGAAGAACTGCGGTCAGCACAGCAGAAGCTCCGGAAAGAAAAGTAACAAACAGGCGGCGCCATTTGGACGCCGCTTGTTGATTGCCAGGTATGCAGTTTTCATGATCCTGCCCGCTCGAACAGGATCAGGAAGATTACCGCCAGAAGCATGAAGACCAGGCCGACCTTCAGGATATAATAGCGCAGCTTCTGCCGGCGGGCTTCCTTTTCCATGCGGTAATCGTAATAGTTTTTTTTCTTCTTTTCCCTGAGGGGCTTGAAAAACCACACGACGCTTTTAAAGCCGTAGGAGAAAATGTCGAAGAATCCTCCGTACGCGATAAGCGACATCAGTCCGACACCGCACAGGATCACGCCGGGGATGAAGCACGCGTCGCACAGGATCCTGTAGGATTCCTTGGGCGACGCGGCGTCAAGTATGCCCTGTCTCCAGACCGTCAGCGCGGCGGCCAAAAGCCCCGCGCCGGCGGCGATGAACAGGGGATTCAAGCGTTTTCGGTTCAAATGCCGAGCTCCCTTTTGTACTCTTCAAATTCCTTGTCGTTGCAGCGGATGAAGTGTCCGGGCCGGATCTCGCGCAGCGTCGGCTTGTCCACGGAATAATCGTGCACCTTGTGCGGTTCGTACACGATGCGCTTGCGGTACTTCTCGTGATACGGATCAGGATACGGGATCGCGCTCAGAAGCGACTTGGTGTACGGATGCAGCGGATGCGCGAACAGCTCGTCCGACGTGGTGAGCTCCACCAGGTGGCCGTAGTACATAACGCCGATGCGGTCCGAGAAATACTTTACGACGCTCAGGTTGTGGGCGATGAACAGTATGGTGAGGCCCATGCGCTCGCGCAGGTCATTCAGAAGATTGATGATCTGCGCCTGTATGGACACGTCCAGGGCGCTGATGGGTTCGTCCGCGATGATCAGTTCCGGCTCCAGCACGATGGCGCGGGCAATGCCGACGCGCTGCTTCTGGCCGCCTGAGAACTCGTGGGGATAACGCGCGGCGTGCTCGCGCACCAGACCCACCAGATCCAGCACCTCGTACACCTTTTCGTCGATGTACTTTTCGTCCTTGATGCCCCGGACCTTCAGGCCCTCGGCAATGATCTCGCGCACGGTCATGCGGGGGTTGATGGAACCCACGGGATCCTGGAAGATCATCTGCATCTTGGTCATGATGTTGTCCTTGGCAGCGACCTTCATGTCGATCTCGTAACGCGCTTTGCGCTCCTCGGCAGCCTTCCCGGACAGCTGTTTCATATCCTCGTTGAAGGCAGCGGTGAGCTCCGCTTTGCGCTTTTCGCGATATTTCTCAACGCACTTGCTCTTTTCGGCAGAGGATTCGAGCGCGCGGGTCCTGGCCACGGCGATCTTCTCGTCAAGCTCCTCTTTGCGCTGGGCCTTCCAGACCTTGAATTCCGCCTGCAAGCGGTTCTTCGCGGAGGGATCAGCCGCGATCTGCTCGCTGAGGAGCGCCTGCTTCTGCTGCAGTTCCGCGTTGAACTCATTTTTGAAGCTGCGGATCAGTACGGGCAGGCCGTTCTGCGTTGAGGAGATGCGCAGGCCTTCGAAGTATACGTCGCCTTCTGTAGGATCGTACAGGTTGATGATCGTGCGTCCGGTAGTGGTCTTGCCGCAGCCGGATTCGCCCACCAGGCCGAAGACCTCGCCCTTCTTGATATAGAAGCTCACATCATCAACGGCTTTGTTGATATAATCACCGCTGCGGAAATACTGCTTCAGGTGATTGACGCGCAGCAGCACGTCATTGTCTTCCTCGATACCCGCTTTGTCCAGGCGTCTGACCGTTTCGCGGGTGACGTATCGGTCGAGGAACCTTGCGGCGATCACCAGGGCGATGCCCAGCAGCCACCACAGAATGCAGTGCGCCGCAAAGAACCACAGCACCAGCATGAAGCCGACGGAGTTGTTGCTGTCTGAAACGTTCACGACGGATTTGGAGTAGTCGTACATGAACGCTTCTACTCTGGTCTCGTCCTCCTTGTTCTGCAGTGTGCGCATCTGCTTCATCAGCGTGTTGGTGGAGCCGTCGAAATCCTTGTCACCGAGAAGGGTGAGCAGCGTGGAAAGGAACACGTCCTTATCCGCTTTCACTTCGCCGGCATATTTGTCGCTGATCGCTGTGTACTGCGCTTCAAAGTGATCTTTCAGCGCGTTTTTGTCGCCGCCGATATAGGCTTTGACCGCCTCGGCAAAGCTGTCGCGCAGGTCCTCGCTCTGCACGCGCTCCTGCTCGCGCACTTCCGCCAGCGCCGAAACGTACCTGTCATAATCGAGGGAGGCGGCATAGCCCTTGACGTCCGCCACTTTTGTGCCGGCAGCGATGTCTTCCTTGATCAGCTTTACAAGGGTCTCGAGGTATTCCAGGTATTCGCCGGCCTCTTCGCCCTTTTCGGCGGTGAGCTTTTCGTAGATCGCTTTGATATCGCCCTCTACGCTGGCCGCCTGCAGCTTGGCTACCTTGCCGCCCTTACCCGCCGCGGGCTTGGCGACAGAGTCGAGATACTCCACCGCGTCCTTGATGAGGCGCGATTCCTCGCCGCTTTCGAGGGCTTCGTAGAACTCCAGGTATCCTTCCGGATCGAAATCGGTTTCCAGGGAAGAATAGAATACCTCGATATGTTTGTCGATCAACTCGCTCAGACCGTCGGAAAGGCGGTCTTCCCAGATGCTGAAGTACGGGCGCACCGTGCGGATGCGCATTTCCTCGCCCTGGCCCTTGGTGGACGCAGACTTCGACAGCGCGCTGAAGTAGCGGTTGTCAAAAGCCACGCGCTCGTATACCGGCGCGCTCCGGTCAACCGTTTTGAGGTTGTCCTTGAGAACGTTCCAGGGTTTTGTGCCGTTGGCCAGCGCGTAAATGGTGACCGCCGCCGCGATCAGTATGAGCACCCAGCCCAGTATCCTCAGCGCTGCAGCGCACCTTTTCAAATGCTTCATGCTTCAGCGCCTCCTTTCACTTCAGCTTTGTCGCGCTCCGCCTGCTCCCTCTTCATGCGCTCGATGCGTTCCGTAACAATGGCAGGCAGCTCGACCTTGGGCGCGTCGGGATGAAGCAGCCAGGTGGCCGCCCAGTGGGTATCGGAGATCGGGAAGACGGGAGGCTGCTGCTCAAAGTCGATCTCCATGGCGTAGCTGTTGCGCGCGGCGAAGGCGTCGCCCGTGGGCGGGATGATCATATCGGGCGGCGTGCCCTGTATGGCTTCCAGCTTCTCTTTGGTCTCCAGGTCCGGCATGGAGGACAGAAGCGCCCAGGTGTAGGGATGCCTGGGATCATAGAACACATCCTCCGCCGTGCCGAATTCCACGATCTTGCCCGCGTACATGATGGCGATCTTGTCCGCCATATTGGCGACCACGCCCAGGTCGTGGGTAATGAAGATAACGGACAGCTTGCGCTCGCGCTTTAAGCGGTTGATGAGTTCCAGGATCTGCGCCTGGATGGTCACGTCCAGGGCGGTGGTGGGCTCATCGCAGATCAGGATGTCCGGGTTGGCGGACAGCGCGATGGCGATAACGATGCGCTGGCGCATGCCGCCGGAAAACTCGAAGGGATACTGGCGGTAGCGCTTATGCGGCTCGGGGATGCCCACTTCCTTCATCAGCTCGATCGCGCGGTGGCGCGCCATGCCCTTGGAGAGCTTGTAGGCGTAATCCTCCGCCTTTTCCTTGAGGTAATCGATCATATCCTCGGCGCGCTGGGCATAGTTGCCCCTCAGGCCTTCGCCCAGCTGTTCCTTTAGCCTGCCCTGCAGCTTTTCGGCGTTTGAGACCAGGCTGCGCTGCACCGCGTCTTTATCTATGAGGTTTTTGGGTATCACGGAAGGCGGCGTCTTCCCCTTCGCTGTCTCTTTATTGAACTTTGCGGTGTCCCGGGCGAAGCGCGCTTCTTCCCTGGGGTTCTGCTTCAGGGACTTAAAGTATCTTTCCAGCAGTGCTTTCTCGCTTGAACGGTATACGTAAGTGGAGCTGTCCTTGTTGAGCTGCAGCGGGTCGATGCTGGCGTCCACGGCGTCGGCGGATGCCTTCAGCGCCGCATGGCAGGCAGCCTTATCCAGCGCTTCGGCTGAGAACGCCGGCAGCGCGGCGGCAAGCGCCGCGACAGCTTCTTTTTTCTTCTCCAGAGAAGCTTTCTCGGAGTATTCCAGCGCCTTCTCCACGTCCTTGCGGAAGGCCAGCATGAAGCCTTCGTCCAGCGTTTCGCGCGCCCTTTTGTTGATCTGCTCGATGCTCTCCTTCGCGGGGTCGGGCGCTTTGCCTTCCATCAGCAGATAGCCGATGCAGAAGAAATTGGGCTGCTCGGCATTCAGTGCGTCCGTGAACTTCCTGCGGATGGCGCCAAGTTCGTCAAGGGCTTCTTTTCGGATCTGGCCTGCACGGGCGGCTGTATCCCTGCCCCGGAACATGTTCTTCATCTGCCTGGCCTTGGCTTTGAAAGCGGCAAGCTCGGCATCGTCTTCGCGGATGGTATAGGGATTGGTCACGCGGTCCATCGCCTTGTACAGCCGGTCCGCGATATCTTTTACGCTCCTGTCGTCATGCTGATTGAGGGCGTCTTCCATTTCGTCCACGCAGTCCTGCGCTTCCACGAGAGCTTCGGTCGCCTCTTTGTAGGCGAACTCTTCCTTGACGGCCAGCTTTACGAAGTCGTCAAAGCGCTTGGTCTTGCCCTCGACGTCGCTGATGCCGCCCGCAGCTTCCATAGCCTCGCGCAGGTGTTTGAGCATCGCGTTGAAGCCTTCGCGGCCGTCACGGCGGCGCTCCTTGTTGTTGAGCAGCATGGCCTCGGTGAGCTGCCTGCCGATGCGCATGATGGGGTTGAGCGCGCTCAGCGGGTCCTGGAACACCATGGCGAGCCTGTGGCCGCGCAGATTGTGGAACTCGTCCTCGGGGATCTTGAGCAGGTCCCTGCCGTCGTAGATGATCTCGCCGCCGTCCACCATGGCGTTGCCGGCCAGGATGCCCATGACCGCGCGGGTGGTGACGGATTTGCCCGAGCCGGATTCGCCCGCGATCGCCAGCGTTTCGCCCTGCTCCAGCTTGAACGATATATCGCGCACCGCGCGCACCGCGCCTGCGGTGGTGCGGAACGAGATCGTTAGGTTGTTGACTTCAAGCTTAGACATATCAGGAATCCGCTCCTCTCAGTGAAGGATTCAGCGCGTCGCGCAGGCCGTTGCCGAACAGGTTGAAGGAAATCTCCAGTATGGCGATGAAGATGGCCGGGAACAGGATCTCATGCGGGAAGGTCTGCAGCTGCGCCTGGCCCTGGGACAGCATCGTACCGATGGAAGTGAGGGTGCGGTGCGTGTCGAGGTTGATGATGTGCAGGTAGCTCAGCATGGATTCCGAGAAGATGACGCCCGGGATCGTCATCACCGCGCCGGTCACGATGGTGCCCAGCGAGTTGGGGAAAATGTGCTTGAAGATCAGGCGCTTGTCGCTGGCGCCCAGGGTGCGGGCAGCCAGCACGTATTCGTGACCCTTGAAGCGGTAGAACTGGGTGCGCACCGTTGCCGCCGTGCCTACCCAGCCTTTTAGGATGTAGGCAAACAGCAGCGATACCACCGGCCCCACCTTGTCCGCCAGGTGCAGCTGGAACAGCGTTGCCACCACGATAAACGGCACCGACGCCAGGATATCGCTGATGCGCTCCATGATCATGTCCACCCAGCCGCCGTAGTAGCCTGCGATGGAGCCGTAGATCATACCCAGAACGAAGTTGATCGAGGCGACCGTGATCGCCAGCAAGAGGCTAAAGCGCGCGGCGATGGCGAGGCAGGTGAAGATATCCTGGCCGTGCACGTTGGTGCCGAACAGGAACGAGGGATAGAAGTGGTTCTGATAGTTGAAATACTCCTCGTAATCCACCCTGACCTTGTAGTAGTTGCCCTGCCTGCCCTGGGGGAAGGCGTAGGTGTACCACACTCCGTTTTCGCCGTCGCCCTCGATGCGCAGCGAATCGTAGTTGGCGGCTTTGGGATTGGACGAGGTGATGTAGTTGGGGATGTAATTGCCGTTTTCGTCCAGCACGGCCGCGCCGTCGGTGTTGCGGCCCTCATCCTGAAGCAGATACCAGAAATTCGCGCCGTCGTTGCCGTTGATATAGCTTTCGGCGTTCTTATTATGGGTCTTGGCCAGAGGATAGATGACCTGGATACCGGTCTCGTTCTGATATGCCTGCAGGGCCAGGTATTCGCTCTCGCTCAGATTCTGGTATACAAAGCCGATCTGATAGTAGGTGTCCACCCTCAGCTTGTAATGCTTCTGCCCCTGCGCGTCGGTGAACTCGTCGTACACCTTCATCACGGCGGGCTTGCCGGTCTCCTGGCCGATGGCGTTTAAGTACTGATAACCGGCCTCGTTCTGCGTCAGGCGCTTGCCGCCGTCCCAGAAACCTGCGTTCTGGAACAGACCTGCCCTGGGCAGGATGTTGCGGTAGTACGGATCGCGGAAATTCACGGTATAACTGGAAAAGATGGGGATGATGACCGCAAACAGCGCAAGCAGCAGGATGAGACAGAAGGCGACCACGGCGCTTTTGTCTTTCCTGAACCTGATCCATGCGTCTCCGAGATATCCGATCGCCTTCGTCTGCAGGCGCTCGTCGTGGATGCGGCCTTCGCGCTCCACGCGCTTGAATTTTTCCTTGGGGATATCGTATTGGGCGGCAATGGCCTCGACTCTGCTCTGAATATCTGTCATACTCATTTCTTTGAACCCATCCTGATTCTCGGATCGATAAATCCGTAGCTTATGTCGACAACGATGCCGGACACCAGACCGATCAGCGTATAGAAGATCGTCAGCGCCATAAAGAAGTTATAGTCACGCAGGTTTATGGAGGTGACATACAGGTTGCCGATGCCGGGAATGCCGAAGATGTTTTCGATGATCAGCGAGCCGCCCAGGATATCGATGAAGGCGCCGATGATCATGGGCAGGATGACCACCATGGCGTTGCGCATGGCGTGGCGCGAGATGGCCTGCGCCTTGGTCAGGCCCTTCGTGCGCGCCAGGAGCATATAGTCGCCAGTGAGCACCTCGCTCAGCTCCGCGCGCGTGTAGCGCGTAAAGCCGGCGATGGAGCCGAAGGAAAGGCTCATGATCGCGGGCACCATGGAAGTGAACATCGTCCACGAGAACAGCGAACCCGCCTTGCTCAGCGAGGCCAGCTGCAGGGGGAACCAGTTGAGTGTAAAGCAGAAAATGTATTGCACCACGAAAGCATATACGTAAGACGGCACCGAATTGAACACCATGACAGTCGTAGAAATGAACGCGTCCTGCCATTTGTTCTTTTTGAGCGCCGCATAGATTCCAAGTCCAAGTCCCAGGGGGATAGAGATGAGGATAGAATACAGGTTGACCGCCACCGTATAGGGGAGCTTCTGCATCATGATATCCCAAATCGGCAGACTGTCGTACATCTGCTCGCCTACGCCCCAGTCCCATTCGGTGAAGATGCCTTTCAGGTACAGGAAGAACTGCACCATGATCGGCTTATTGTAGCCCATCTTCTCGCGCCTGAGCAGCACGAGGGTGGGATCGCGTCCCTGCTCCTTGATCAGCGGCAGGGGAAGCAGCTTGATGAGCACGAAGCACATCACTGTTATGATGAACAGCGTCAGAAGCATAAGCAGTACGCGCTGTAAGATGTATTTGATCAAACCTTGCCGGTTGCTCATGTATATACCTACCTCCGCTTCGGTTATCCGGCAAGGCGCCTGATCAGGCGGCTGTACTGCTGCTGTATCCGCGGCCGGCTTTGCTTTGGCGGGCAGCAGGATAAATGGAACACATGGCCGGAAAGCCGAAAGAATTATTGAACGCTGTGAAACCGGGAATTACACGGAGCGCGGGCATGGTCGCAAAGCCCATGCCCGCACCCGTTCTGATCAATTCAGGCCCTTATAGGCTCGAATTAATACTGCAGAGCGTTGTTGGCGATGTAATCCGCCCACTCGGCGTCATCGTAGTTGTAGGTGTAATACTCGAGGCCGCCGAAGCCGATGATGGTGAGATACTGGTCAGAGCCGAAGTTGACCTTCTGGCTTACCAGGCTGGCCGCGTTCCTGTAGTACAGGGCGGTGGTGGTGAACCAGTTGAGCAGCGCGCGCTCGACGCCCGCCACGATCTGGCACCTGGTGTCGTAGGAGTAATCCGCGAACTTGCCGAGCTTCTCGTTGATGCTGTCGACGACCGCGTTGTTGGCCCAGTTCGCCCAGTTCTGCGCGGAATCAGTCATTTCGCCGATCTCGCCGCCAAAGTCGTAGGTGAGCATGACCTTGCTGGTGTCGAAGCCGATCTCCATCTGGTTGCCTGCGCCGGTGGAATCGTCGCAGTAGCAGCGGGCCAGGATGCCGAAGGGATCCATGGAAGCACCGCCCCAGGTGGTGAAGATCATGTCAGCGCCGCCGGAGTACATGGTGTTGTAGTAGTCGCTGTCGGGGGTCATGGTCATGGTGATCTTGCCCTCGAACTTGCTGCCCTTTACCGCCTCGGTCAGCTGGCCAAGGAAGTAGTTGTACATCTGAACGTAGATGGTGTCGGAGTTGTACAGGCGGATGTCCAGAGTGATCTGAGCCTCGCCGTCCCAGACGCCGGCTTCGATGGCCTTGTCAGCCGCGATCGCCATGAGCTCCTGGGCGTACTCCATGTCGTAACCGGTCATGGCCGCATAAGCCTCGTCCAGGTCGGCGTACACGCCGCCCTCGCCGTAGCTCATGTCGAACAGGTCTACCAGAGCCTTCTTGGCGGCCTCGCTGTCGCGATATAGGGCGCCGCTGAAGGGATCGTAGCAGTACATATAGTTCAGGATGCCGAATCCGCCGGTGCCGGCCGCGGTGTAGGCGGTGGCGAAGGCGCTGGCGTCCAGAGCCATCGCGAAGCCCTTGCGGAACTCATCGATGACCAGGATCTGGCTGTTGGTGCCGTGGGCAACCAGCTTCTCGTAATCGGTGGAGAAGGTCAGCTTGGTGGTGTAGCTCTGGGGAGTGTAGTGGATGTAAGCGGAAGAAGCGTACTTCTCCATGTCGTCAGACTGCAGGCCAACGCCGTCGATCTCGCCCTTCTCGAAGGACATGATCTGGGTGGCGTGATCCGCGATGACGTTCACGACGATGGCGTCGGTCTGGTACATGCCCAGATGCTTGCCGTCGTGATAGCCGAACCAGGCTTCGTTGCGGCTCAGGGTGTATTCCTTGTCGAGCTGGAAGCTGGTGAGCATGTAGGGGCCGTAAGACACGGTCTTCTCGAGGGAGCGGCAGTAGCTGCTCTTTACGGTGTCGGCCTCTTCTTCGGTAGCGACTTCAGCGCCGTCCTTGTAGAAGGTCTTGCACTCTTCGTACAGATCCTGCTTTACCAGGTAGTTGCCGGAGAGGTTGTAGGGTACGTAGAAGGCCGGTTCGGGAACGGGGTTCTCGAGGATGAAGTCGATGGTGTAGTCGTCGATCTTCTTCAGGCCGACGTCTTCCCAGGTGACTTCCTTGGCCATATCGGCGGTGTAGAGGTACTGGCTCTGGTAGGAAGCATAGGGAGCACCGGTGGCCAGATAGTTGTCAAAGATGTACTTGGCGGATACCCAGGCCTCATCGTTCGTCTCATCTTCGACAGCGGTGTCGCGGTAGAGCACTTCGTCGTTGATGTTGACGTACTGGGGGCAGGCGTTGCCGTCAGCGTCCAGGCAGCCGGTCAGGCCCCAGAAGCCGGTGTCCAGGTAAACGTCCTTGCCCGCTTCCACCAGCGCTTCGGCGGTATCGGTCACCAGGGTGTAGGTGACTTTGCCGGCGTAGAGGTAATTCTTGGCGTTCACGATGGAGAACTGGCCGTCATACCAGGAGTCCGCGCGGCGGTTGAGGATTTTGGGGTTGAGCTGCTGCTGCATGGAGTAGATGTAGTCATCAGCGTTGACCTTGGTGCCGTCGTCGAAGCACACATCGGGGTTCAGCGCGATACGCCAGGCCTTGGCGGTCTCGCCCTCTTCAACGCCGAACTGGCCGACGTACTCGGCGGTCACGTCTACGGGGTAATCCGCAGCGGCTTCGGGGGTGATGGAATAACCGGTCTTATCGCTGTTCATGTGGAAGCCATAGAAACCGGTGATGATGTTGTCGGTGATCGCGCTGTCGTCACTGGTCTCCCAGCTCAGCACGTCCCAGTTCATGCTGGATACGATGGCGGAAGTAAAATCGTTGTAGGTGTAATACTTCTCGTCCGTATAGTCCTTGCCCTCGATGCCGGCATAAATGTCGGTGGTGATGCTTCCGCCGCCTTCGGGTGCGGGCTCCAGAGTCACGCTGCCGATGTAGAGCGCGCGCTCGCCGGGATCGTAAGACTCGGCGGGCACGAAGCCCTCAGCCAGGGTGGCCACTGAAGAAAGCACCATGATCAGCGCCAGAACGATAGATACGACTTTCTTCATCTGATTCAGTTCCTCCTATTGATTTCTCCGTAAGGTATAAAAACCCTGCCGTGATAATTTAGTTTATCACAGGCGCGGGGTTTCGTCAAGGGAATTTTGACGCCTGCGCGTCTCCGCTGCGCAAAAAACTACCTTCATATACGAAAAATTAACACGCATATGCATTTTTCCTACAGTCGGGTGTCAAGGTAGCGGCCGCTCTTCACGCGACGCCACAAAAGCACCGTGCGTATCCAGGCGTCGATCACGTAGGCGATCCAGGGGCCGGTGTAGGCCAGATAGAGCTCCGGATACATCCGGTTTAAGGGATGGCACAGCGACCAGGTCATCAGCGGGCGCACGATGGAAACGGACAGAAGCGAGATCAGCGCCACGTACTTCACGTCCCCCGCGCCCCGCAGGCAGCCGGAGTAGATCACGCGGGCGTTCTGCGCCACGATGCCCGCCAGCACCACCAAAAACGCCAGCGAGGCGCCGCGCACGATCTCTTCCTTGTCCGTAAACAGCAGCGCCAGGTCTCGCCGCAAAACGAACAGGAGTACTATAATGAAAGCGGATACGATATACCCCAGGCGCATGCACACGTCCACATAGCCCCGCGCCTTGTCCTTGCGGCCCTCTCCCAGCGAGATGCCCGTCATGGTGGCGCCTGAGGTGGCCACGCCGTCGCCCAGGCAGAAGCTCAGGCCCGTGACCGAGCCGATGATGGTGTTGGAGGTGAGGGCATCTGCGTTGATGGAGGCGATGATGCGGTTGTTGAGGGCGAAGCCCACCCGCAGCGCCGCGCTCTCCGCCACGGAGGATAAGCCCACCTTGAGCAGGCCGGAAACGGTGCGCCGGTCAAAGCCCTTCACGCGGGGCTTTAGGCGCAGGTAGCTGTCTTTGAACAGCACAACGTAAAAGCTGATGCACGATGCCACGATGCCGCCGATCACCGTAGCCAGTGCCGCGCCCCGCACGCCCAGGGCGGGAAAGCCGAAGTGCCCGCCGATCAGGCAGTAGTTCATCACCACGTTCACCAGGTTGGCGGTGATGTTGGTGACCATGGTGATGCGGGTGTTGCCGGTAGCGCGCAGGGCCGCGCACAGGCACAGGTTCCAGCAGCTGAAGGGCAGGCCCAGCGCCACGATTTTAAAGTACTGCACCGCCATGGCGGTCGTGTCCCCGTCGCCGCCCTGCAGGCGGATGATGGGTTCCGCAAGGAAATGGCCCGTGGCGGCGATCAGGGCGCCCACGAAGGTGATCAAAAGCATGCTCAGGGAAAGCGCCTCGTTGGCGCCGTCCCGGTCCCCCTCGCCGCGCCGCCTGGACACCATGGCCGTAGTGCCCACGCACAGCGCCTGGGCCAGGATCAGCAAGATCAGCCGAGGCTGGGAGGTCAGGGCGATGGAGGCGATGGCGTACTCGTGCACCGATTTTACCATCACCGTGTCCACCGTGCCGATGATGGACAGAAGCGCCCCCTCCAAAGCAGCAGGCCAGGCGATGGAAAACGCCTGGCGGTACATGCTTTTGTCTACATAAGCGCCCGGAGAGGGCAGCGCGCTCGTTTCGCTCATAAACGGATAAAAGCGTTATTCTTCAGTCTGTATCTGGAAACCGGCACTTTCACGCCGCGCGGCCGCCCAGCATGCGGTCCAGCGCCCTGAACAGCGGATAGCTGAGCACGCAGAGCACCGCGCCCTTGAGCAGGTTGAAGGGCACCGTAGCCCAGGCGATGAGGCTGCCCAGAGAATCGATGCGCGGCACGATCTTCGCCATCATCGAAACGATGGCCGCTTCGGGAAGGTGCATCACGCTCACGTAGAACGGGATCATGATATAGTAGTTTACCAGCGCGCCGACAAGCGCCATCGCGATCACCGACAGCACGAACGCCAATATCAGCTGCCAGGCGCCCAGCTTTCGGCCAAAGTGCGTCACTTTGCCCTGCGCGTCCGTTTTTCCGGGCAGCAGGCGGCACACGCCCCAGGCGCACACCACCAGGGCCGCGCTGGTGAGAAAATCAGCCAGCTCCCCCACGCCCATGCTGGAAGAATGCAGAAGGCCCGTGAGGTCCTTGAATAAAAGCACGCACAGCGCGTCCACCGGCCCCAGCAAAAGGGCCGCCAGCATCACCGGCACCGAGGAAAAATCCAGCTTGTAGATCGGCGGGAACACCGGGATGCCGGGAATGAAATACAATACGGCGCTCAGCGCCGCCAGCGCCGCGGCGCGGGTCAAACGCCTTACGGTCTCCGGTCTGATTGCTTTTTCTTTGTTCTGCATACCGCACTTCCTTTTATAAAGCTTCGCCTTTCAGAAGCCTGCTCGCTGTTTCTTCGTCCCCGCGGAGAATCGCTTCGCGTATGAGGGTGGAAGATATCTTTTCGTCGCAATTGCCGACTTTGGTCTGTACTTTAACGGTGGGCACGATCAGAGTCTGGGCGCCCCGGTCCGCCGCCAGGCTTTTGAGCATCCCGCTCGTGCCCCTTCCCCCCGCGCCGAAAGAGTAGTCCTCGCCGCACACGAAGGCGCAGGGACGGTAAGCCCGGCAGAGCATATCCACGAAGGCTTCGGGCTGCATGTCCGCAAACGTCCGGGTAAAATGCACGTTTTCCACCCGGTCGACCCCCAGGCCCAGGATGGCGGCCGTTTTTTCCTCCGGCGTCATCAGCTGCAGGGGCTTGGGGCCGAAGAGGCTCTTGGGGTTTTCGATGAAGGTGTACACCATGGCTTCGGCGTTCTTTTCCCTTGCCAGCGAAACGCAGGCGCGGATCACGGCCCTGTGCCCCGGATGCATGCCGTCGAAGGTGCCCAGCGCGATCACCCGCGCCAAAGTTTTCTCCATGCTCACGCCTCCGGACGCGCGCTGCCGAGAAGCATTTCTTCCAGCCGACCGGGCGTGTCCGCGATCGTCCCCGCGCCGGCTTCCGCCAGCTGGGCAGATGTGCGGAAGCCCCAGGACACGCCGATAAACGCAAGGCCCGCGTTTTTGGCCGTTTCCACGTCCACGCCGCTGTCTCCCACGTATACGGTCTTTTCCCGGGACGTGCCAAAATGCGCGCGGATCAGGTCCGCCCCGGCGGGATCGGGTTTTTTGGGTACGGTGTCGCTTTCGCCCACGGTGATGTCCACGAGGGAGCCGAAATGGGTCCCGGCCAGCATGTTCGCGCCGGCGTCGAACTTGTTGGAGCTGATGCCGATATGCGCGCCCGCCGCCTTCAGCTTTTCCATCAGGGCGCAGATGCCCTCGTAGGGCCGGGTCTGAACATTCAGGTGGTCGGCGTAATAGGCCTTGAAGCAGCGGAAGACGCTGTCCACCGTTTTTTCGTCCGTTCCCGCCGGCACCGCCCGCGCCGCCATCATGTACAGGCCGTTGCCCACGTAGGAGCGCATCTGATCCAGCGTCCTTTCGCCAAGGCCATGCTCCCTCAGGGCATGGTTCATGGCCAGGAGCAGATCGGCCAGGGTGTCGAGCACCGTGCCGTCCATATCGAAGATCACAAGCTCCCACTTCAATGTGCTTCACCTCAGGGCATATGATATATGCCGAGCGTTAAGGATTCGGGCTGTTCAAAAAATATTTACCGCGCAGGCAGGAAAATTAACACACGCGCCGAAATGTTAAAGTACGGGCGAGTGCCCGAACCGATTTTCGGGAAAGGACGGTATCGTATATGAACATCAAGTATTACGGGCGCTTCATGGACGTTTCCGACAGTCTGCGCGACTATGCCGAAAAGAAGATAAATAAGCTGGACTGGTTTTTCGGACCCGATTCAGAAGCCCAGGCCAAGTTCACGCTGGAGCGCGGCGGCAAGAATATCGCCGAGATCACCATCACCCACCGCGGCATGCTCTTCCGCGCCGAGGAGATTTCTACCGACATGTACGCCTCCATCGATTCCGCCGTGGACAAGATCTCCCGCCAGATCCGCCGCCACCGCACCAAGCTGGACAAAAAGTTCCGCTCCCCCGCTCCCCTGCCGCCTGTGGAGCTCCCCGAGGACGAGCCCGTGGCCGAGGAAGAGCGCAAGGTCGTAAAGGTGAAGCGCTTCCAGGTGAAGCCCATGAGCGTGGACGACGCCATCATGCAGATGGAGCAGCTGGGCCACTCCTTCTACCTGTTCGACAACGCCGACACCGGAAAGGTGTGCGTGCTGTACCTGCGCAAGGACGGGGACTACGGCTTGCTGGAGCCTGAAGAATAAACTTCGTTGTATCTATGCCCCGCAGCCTAAGGCTGCGGGGCTTTTTTGCGGGCGGATACGCTCCTTCCGGGCTTGCCTTCCGGCGGACAAAGAGGTATAATAGCGCAAAACATACGGAGAAGCGGAATATGAGATACGACCACGTGGAGCTGCTGGCCCCCGCGGGCAGCATGGACAGCCTGAAGGCGGCGCTCTTCTTCGGGGCGAACGCCGTTTACGCCGGAGGGCCGTTCCTGCAGCTGCGGGCAGGACAGACCGCTTTTGATTTAAGCGCCATCGCGCAGGCGGCGGATCTGTGCCACGAGCGGGGCGCAAGGCTGTATATCGCGGCCAACGCCTTTACCTTTCCGGAAGAGATTGAAAAGATGGGCTCTTACGCCTGTGCCCTGAAGGACGCGGGCGCGGACGCCATGATCATATCCGACCTGGGCGCCATACGCGCCGTAAAGCGCCGCTGCCCGGACATGGAGGTGCACGTGAGCACCCAAGCCAACTGCACAAACCATGAAAGCGCGCTTCTGTACCGGGAGATGGGCGCAAAGCGCGTGGTGCTGGCGCGGGAGATGAGCCTTGAGCAGATCCGGCTTTTGCGAAAAAACACCCCGGCGGACCTGGAGATCGAGGCCTTCGTACACGGCGCCATGTGCATGGCCTATTCCGGCCGGTGCATGATCAGCGCCTATCTTACGGGCCGCAGCGCCAACCGGGGCGGCTGCGCCCAGAGCTGCCGCTGGAAATTCGCCCTCACGGAAGAAAAGCGCCCCGGCGAGTACTTTCCCATCGAGGAAGACCCGGACGGCGACACCATACTGTCTTCCTACGACCTGTGTGCCCTGCCGGTGCTGGACGAGCTGATCGAAGCGGGCGTCACGTCCCTCAAGATCGAGGGCCGCATGAAGACGCCCTACTACGTGGCGGGCGCGGTGAACGCCTACCGTATGTATCTGGACGGCGGGAACATGGAAGACAGCATGCGGGAACTTTGCTCCATCAGCCACCGTCCATATTCCACGGGCTTTTACCTGGGCGAGATCAAAAACTCCATGCACGCCCCGGCATACTATTTCAAGGACTGCGACTACCTGGGGCCCGTGATCGCGCGGGAGGGCGATCGCGCCACGGTGATGGTAAAGAACAAGCTTTCCGAAGGCACGCAGGTGGAAGCCCTCACGCCCGGAAAGATACTGTGCTTTGCCGCACAGGACCTGCGCACCCCGGACGGGGAAAGCATCGCGGAAGCCCGCGTGCCCGACAGCCTGTTCACGCTTCCGGTTCCCGGCGGCGTGGAGGCGGGCTGTTTTCTGCGCCTGCGCCATCCATAAGACGCCTCCGGCAGCAGCTGATAAAGGAGGATACCCAATGAAACGGTTTATATGCCTGGCCATCGCCGTGCTGATCACTTTGGCCAGCGTAGCGGTGATGTACCCCTCGCTTCTGGAAGACATCCTGCCCCGGGAAAAGGTGCTTTCGCTGATCCCGGACGGCCAGCTCCAGTGGGACGAACAAAAGCTGGGGCTTTCCAGCTTCCCGTTTTACGGCACCGAGGACGAAAGCTTTTACGGCGTGTTCAACCTGATCAGGGATTTGGCGCCTTTCCTGTACGAAGACTACACGGGCACGCCCGACGTCAAAGGGATGCTGGGACAGATCACAGCAAACGAAGGCGTTCTGCAGGCGCTGTATTCGTTTCTGATCCTGTGCGTGGTATCCATCCCCATTTACATGATACTGCGCCTCATCCCCTACAACACCCTGCAGCGCATGGCGGCGGAATGGCCCTGGCCCTTCAGCTGGCTTGGGCAGGGCGTATTCGCGGTGATGTGCGGCGTGAGCTGCGTGTGCATCACCTGGCTGGGCTGCAATACGCTGATCTTCCAGGGGCTTTTGCAGAAGTTCATCACCTGGATCGGCGGGCAGAAGATGCCCGATCTTGCCATGAACGTGGGCAACATCCTGCTGATCGCGGTGGCGTTGCTGATCGTGATCGGCCTGCTGAAGACCACGCTGTTCCGCGGGTCCCTGGCGGTCAGCCTGCTGACCGCGGTGTTCCGGGTGATCGTGTTCCTGGTGTTCTTCGCCTTTATCAGCGTGTTCATCGGCCACTTCACCTGGCGCGTGATCCTCTACGGCGCCGGCTTCGTGCTGGTTTGCGGCGTATTCGAGAGCATCACGGAGAGGAACAGGCGGTAATATGGACGCGGTGATCCAGATCGACCTGCACGGCATGAGCCTGGACGAGGCCCGCGACGCTTTGGACGAAGCCCTCCGGCACGCGGACATGAGCGTATACAGGATACGGGCGATACACGGCTTCAACAGCGGCACGGCCCTCAGGGACATGATCCGCCGCGAATACCGCTGGCACATGAAGGTGATGCGCATATCCCGCGGCCAGACGGACGGCCAGACAGACCTGGTTCTGCGGGAATACTGAGCCTTTCATTACGCATTACAATACACGTCGAGACTGTATGTCTTTTGAACCACCAAAAGAAAGACTTCATCTCCGTGCCTTATGAGCCAAAGAATGCGGAGTATCTGAAAACGGTACGATGAATTACACAAAGCGGTATTTTCGGAGGTGATTAATCTGTGAACATCATTAAGATAGATCAAGCAACTGCAGAGAAAGTTGTACCATTGATTGCGGCTTTTCGCGTTGCTTTACGGTCATATAAAGGTATCAACGCAAAACCAGATTATGAATGGGCGAAAGAAGAAGTTCTTGATTTTTTGGCGAAAGACTATCCTATTTATGCTGTTGAGCGAAATGATAACCTTGTCGGTTATATTGTCTGCAGGATTGAAGAACCGTGCCTATGGGTAGAGCACATCTTCGTATGTGATCAGTATCGGCGCCAGGGCGTGGCATCCATGCTGTTCAATAAAGCTGAGGAAATCGCTGAATCCATGGGAGATGATACAGTTTATAACTTTGTTCACCCGAACAACGAAGGTATGATTTCTTTTTTACGTTCAAAAGGATACACTGTGCTGAACATGCTCGAAATCAGAAAACCTTACAAAGGAGAGAAATTATCAACCACAGTACGTGTGAATGAAAATAGTTTTGATTACTGAATACCTCTCTGCCGATTTGTTTCGAAATCGAGAATCCATAGAGACAGTGGTATTATCGTCTCGACAATGCATCGCGCCTGACGGCGCGTGAATTGACGCTCGGCGTCATGATTTGCCCTACGGGCATGAATTGCGGTGCGGCGCATAGAGGCGCAATTCAAATCATGGAGCGAAGCGAGAAATCATGGCGAAGCCAAATCATGCGCAAAGTGCAAATCATTTCATCGGAGGATTATCATGGCTGAGAACCAATCTGTTATGGACAACACCAGCGCAATGGCAAACCGCGACCGCATCATCGTGCGCACCAGCGTGACGGGCATATTGGTCAACGTGCTTCTGGCCGCCTTCAAGGCGGCGGCGGGCCTTGCCAGCCACTCCATCGCCGTAATTTTGGATGCGGTGAACAACCTGTCGGACGCACTGAGCTCCGTGATCACCATCATCGGCACCAAACTGGCCAACCGCCTGCCCGACCGCAAGCATCCCCTCGGCCACGGCCGCGCCGAATACTTAAGCGCCATGCTGGTGAGCGCGATCGTGCTGTACGCCGGCATCACCTCGCTGATCGAATCGGTGAAAAAGGTCTTTTCCCCAGCGGAGGATCTTTCCTATTCATATATATCGCTGGTGATCCTGGCGGTGGCCATCGCCGCCAAGCTGCTGCTTGGCCGGTTCGTGAAGAGCCAGGGCAAAAAAGTCCATTCCGGTGCGCTGGAGGCCTCCGGCTCGGACGCGCTGTTCGACGCGCTGATCTCCCTGAGCGTGCTCGTGAGCGCGGTGATCAACCTGCTGGGCGGGCCGTCGCTGGAAGCCTACGTGGGCATCGGCATCTCCGCAATGATCATCAAGGCCGGCGTGGAGATGATGCTGGACAACGTGAGCGACGTGCTGGGCCGCCGCGCAAGCCAGGAGACCACCAAAGCCGTGAAGGACATACTGAACGCTGAAAGCGAAGTGCGCGGCGCCTACGACCTGGTGCTCAACAACTACGGCCCCAACAAGGATTACGGCTCTGTGCACGTGGAGCTGCGCGACACCATGACCGTTGAGGAAGTGGACGTCCTCACCCGCCGCCTGGAAAGGGCCGTGTACCTCAAGACCGGCGTGATCCTGACGGGCGTGGGCGTGTATTCCTACAATACCTCGAACGACGAGGCCGCCCGCATCCGCAACGACGTGCAGCAGCGGGTGTTGGCCTACGACTGGGCGCTGCAGTTCCACGGCTTCCACATCAACCTGGACAGCAGGGAAATGCGCTTCGACGTGGTGATGAGCTTCGACATCCCGGCCAAGGAGGGTCTTTCCATCCTGTACGCCGATATCCAGGCCGCCTACCCGGACTATGCCATCAGCATCACCCCGGACGTGGACATCACGGACTGAAGTCCTCGCTGGAAATGAAATGGGATTTCATTTCCAGCGGTTTGGTTTTGGATACATTTGATACGGTTTTCTTCCGATACGTGAACCTTTTGCCGATCCCAGCAACAGGTTCACAGTTTTTTCTGAGATTTCTGCGGAAATCTCCGGGCGAAAAAACTGCAATGCAGCGATTTTTGCTCTCGGCGGGCAAGCTCACCTTCGCAAAAATCGCTCCTCGGGCCGGCAAAGCCGGCCCTGCGGATTGAAATTGGAGGGGCGTTGCCCCTCCAAAACACCCGGCGGATTCTCCCGATTTCCGCAGCCGCCAGTTCTCCATCCTTCATTCTTCAGTTTTCAGTCTTCATCATTCATTTACTGCGGCAGGATTTGGGGAATGAATAATGAATGCTGAAGAATGAATGACTGTCTGATTCTTTGGTTCATCCCCCATCAGCTGCTGACTCATAACTTCTAACTCCTAACTCCTAACTTCTAACTCAAAGTCAGTACAGCATGGACATAATCAGTGTTCCCGCTGTAAACATGATCCACAGGTGCATCGTATCTTTCCCCTTCCACACCCACAGGGCCATCAGCACGCTGCCGGCAAAGAGCGAAAGGATGCCCCAGGCTCCCTGCAGGCGCAGGGGCGTAAAGCCGAAGCTGCCTAAGTACATATACAGCTTCACGAAGGCTGAAACGGCGAACAAGGCGCTGCACAGCAGGACCAGGCTGAGCATGACCTTTCCCCAGGTGCTTTCACGCATGGACTTCTCCGCAGTCTTTTCGGCGATCCAGATGAGGGTAAAATTCAGCGCCATCACCGCGCACATCTCGTAAAACCCCTGTTTGGCAAACTCCGCCATTGTCAGGTCGCCGGGCGCCAGGTTCTGCTGAAAGGCGACGACCAGCTCCCCGCCCTGCACCGCGACGAACGCCAGATACATGGCGGCAAAAAGCATCAGCAGTGCGCACCACAGGCCCCGGGGCACCCGGCGAAGGTCCGCCTTTTCGCTTTCGGGCGATGCGGTCTTAGGTCTTGGGTTCAGCGCGCCGTGCATCTGTGCGTACAGGTACGCTCCCAGCGGCACGCTGAGAAGAAGCCGCGTCACCACGGCCACGATCGTACTGAACCAGTCGTCCGCATGAAGGCGGCCCAGGGTTCTGTCCGCCAGATCTGCAAATCCGATGTCCGCGCTCTTGAGCAGGGAAAGCGCGATCAGAAAAAACGCCAGCGCCACCGCGCATGCCAGCAGGGCCGCCAAAAGCGTCTTCCCCGCGCGCTTCCCGTCCCGGCGGCTTTTTACCGCCGCGGACAGCGTCTGCATCCTCGCCAGCACGTTTTCAAGGGGCAGGGCGATGTAGATATCGAAGGCGTCCCGCAGGATGTGGCCTTCGCTATGTCCAAAGCGGAACGCGCCTGTGACGGCCAGAATCCACATGCCCATAAAACCGGGCAGGAACGCCAGGTACTTCAGCGCGCTTTCGTTCCATATGCGGCCGCAGGGCAGATGTATCCAGTCTGCCTGGCACATCCCCGTGAAGATCACCGTCCATATCCCCGCGAGCCACACCCAGTGCTCCGGGGCGCGGCGTTTTCCGCAGGAGGCGTAAAAGCCCCAGAATGTAAACAGCGCGCCTGCTGCGGGATACAGGTACCCGATCTTTCCCGGTGCGAACCACATCACCAGCACCAGCACATAGCCCAGCGCATAGCTCAGCGCGCACAAAGTGAATTTCTTCTGATCCGGCCCGGGGCTCTCCCCCTCCAAAGCCGGACGTTCGTCCAATTCCATGTTTTTCCTTTCCCGCGCGCAGGCGCGAAGCGTATTGATACACGTTCTGCGGTCGATCTGTTTTTTGGTGAGGGGGCTTACGGGCGGGCGTCCGCGTCCTCCTCGGAAAACTTCAGGATGTCCCCCGGCTGGCAGTTCAGTTCATGGCACAGGTCCATGAGCGTTGAAAAGCGGATGGCTTTGGCCTTGCCGGTCTTTAAGATAGACAGGTTGGCGGGGGTGATGCCGATGCGGCGAGCCAGTTCGCCCAGGGAAAGCTTGCGCCTGGCCATCATTACGTCCAGGTCCACGATAATGCGCATACTTCCTCCTTACACCGTTAGGTCCAGTTCGTCCTTCATGGCGCTGCCCTGCTGGATCACGTTTTTCACGATGCGCACGATCAGCCCCATCAGCGCGGCGGCCGCGGCCACCACCAGCACCGAGGGATGTAGGAAGCACGCGCCCGCCAGGCACAGAAGGCCTACCGCAAAGCAGCACCAGGATATGAGGCGCAGCCGCTTTGCCGTGCCCAGAGTGAACACCCGGCCCGCTCTCACGTCTCCCATCAGGGCCCACAGCTGCCACAGGGCGAGCCAGGCAGGCGCGGAGCCCGCCACGACCAGCGCAGACGCCGCCCGCCTCTGCTCCGGGCTCATCATGTCGCCCCGGTAAAGCTCATCCCCCTGGATCATCGAAACGATCTCGCCTGCGTCCATCACCAGAAGCACCAGGGCGAAAAAGACGATGAGCGCCCGGGACAGGGCAATGCTCTTTTTCAGATCCCACTTCATTCGTTTTTCTCTCCTTTGCCGGTTTTGCGCTCATTATAGCCCATGCAATTCCGTTTGTCAATATAATTTTATCGTTTTTCGATAATTATTTTCCGTTCTGCGAAAACCGCGGCTGCGCAGGACGCCGGGACGGCAAACGGGAAGCGGCGGTTTGGAACCGGCGCTTTTTTCTTCCGTGCATAGCAGGACCGAAAACGTCTTCCAAAAACGGCCATACTTTCGCAGAAACTTTACCCAATGCGCTTGCAAAAGCCAAAATATTAAGGTAGAATTAACTCAGGTAAATTAAATGCACTTTTCCTTAAAATAACTTTGAACCGATGAGGAGGCTTTCCCATGCGCCTGCCGGATCAGTATACCAGCCGCATTCCCCTGCGCTTTCGGCCCGACGGAGGCTTCCGCATCCTCATGATGAGCGACCTTCACTATGCCCTGGACCGGGACGAACGCACGATCAAAGCGATGGAGCTGCTTCTGGACAGCCAGAAGCCCGATCTCGTGATTCTGGGCGGCGACAATACCACAGGCAAATCCACCTGCGAAGAATTTGACGTGCTCCTTCAGGACATCGCCCGCCCCATGGAGGAAAGGCGCGTGCCCTGGGCGCACGTTTTCGGCAACCACGACATCTCTCCGGATGTGTCCAAAGAGTACCAGCAGGCGGGCTACGAAAGCTGCCCCATGTGCGTTTCCAAGTCCGGGCCGGAAGAACTGCCCGGCGTGGGCAATTATTTTCTGCCGGTGCTGGACGAAAAAGATGAGCCCGTCTTCGGCATATGGGCGCTGGACTCCCATCAGGACTTCGAAACGCCCTCCGCGCCTGCCTTTTACGACGGCGACCTCTATCGCGACCTGCTTATGCCCTCCCGGCTGATGGCGGGCTCTGACTGGGAATTCATCCGCTTCGAGCAGATCATGTGGTACTGGAACAGCTCTGTGGAGCTGGAAAAGCTGTGCGGCAGCAAGCTGCCCTCCCTGATGGTGTTCCACATCCCGCTGTTTGAGTTCAACGCCCTGCTTTTAAACGCGAACCGTACCGGCATGAAGGGCGAATACAACGAGCGCGTGAGCGCCTCCGAGATCAATTCCGGCATGTTCGCCGCCGTTTTGCAGCGCGGGGACGTGAAGGCCTTATTCGCGGGGCACGAACACAACAACACCTTCGACGGCACCTACGTAGGCATCCGCATGGGCTTCGACGGCAGCGCGGGCTATCACGCCTACGGCATGAAGGACAGCGATCCGGGCGGAAAGCACGGCCTGCGCGGCGGGCGCGTATTCGACATCCGCCGGGAAGACCCGCAGCACATCGACACGCACATGGTGTTCATAAAGGATCTGCAGTAAGAACCACAGCCCCCGCCGTTTCCGGCGGCAGGGCATACACATAACGGAGGGGATCGGGGATGAAGCTTCCGAATATCTGGGGTCAGGGCGCGCTGTTCGCCTTTTCCGGGCTGGACGGCGAGTGCCGCGTGCACAGCTGCCTGAACGCCTCGCTGCTGGGCGATCTGCTGGGCATACGCATACAGGCAAAGGAGATCTTCGATCTGTACATCCTGCTGGACGGCATCAAGGATATCCATTACGACCTGGTGGCCTCGGACGTGATCCGCGCCCGCCTCAAGGACGCCCAGGGGCAGGAGTCCCCGGTGATCATCACGTTTATGGACCAGTGCACCATCGTGGGCCTGTGCGGACGGGGACGGGTGCAGCTGCGTTCGCTCAGGGCGCTGAGCGAAAACCGCACTGCCTCCGGCAGTGAATTCGTATCCGGCGCCTCCGCCTTCCGCTTCTGGCGGGAGGACAGGGACAGCCTGACGCTGTTCTCCTTCTCCACAAAGGGCTTTATCCCCGTTTCGAAGGAAAAGATCCAGGCGCTCGCCGACGCCCGGGAAGCTTTCCTTGGCCGTTTTGAAGCCATCCTGCCCAAGGACGGGGATGCCGCGCTCACGTTTTTGAAGTGCGTCTCGGTGATGAAGAGCCAGGTATACACGGCGGACGGCCAGTTCTGCCAGCGCTGGACCACCCCCAACCGCCTGCCACACCGCTGGCTGTGGCTGTGGGACAGCGTGTTTCACGGGCTGGGCAATTTCCTGCTGGACGAGACCCTGCCCCGGGACAGCCTGCTGAGCGTGCTGGACGTGCAGAAGGAAGACGGCTTCGTGCCCCACCTGGCACGGCCCAGTTTTACTTCCGACATCACCCAGCCTCCGTTGCTGGCCTGGGGCGCGGTGAAGCTGTACCGCCGCACGGGAGACAAAGATTTCCTGCGCCTCGCAGCCCCGAAGCTGGATAAGTATCTGACCTGGAACATCAACAACCGGCTGAATACAGACTCTGGTCTGTTTTGCTGGCATGTGAACACCGACAGCGACAACTGCCGCGCGGACGAGAGCGGCATGGACAACTCGCCCCGCTTCGACGGCGTGAAGCAGATGGAATGCATCGACTTTTGCTGCTTTATGGTAAACGAGGCCCAGGCGATGGCGGAGATCTACGACGCGCTCGGCGACGCAAAAGGCGTGTGGTGGCGCGCGTACTTTGAAGAGCTCAAGCAGCGCATAAACGCCTGCCTGTGGGACGAAAAGGACCAGCTGTATTACGACCGGGTGCCCGGCAGCGGCTTCCACCGGGTGAAGAGCGTGGCCTCCTTCCTGCCCCTGTTCGCGGGCGTCTGCACAGAAAAGACGGCTGCCGCCCTGATCGGGCATCTGAAGGACGAAAGTACCTTCCATACCCGCCTGCCCATACCCAGCGTGGCGATGGACGACCCCACCTACGGCACCGACATGTGGCGCGGACCGGTGTGGATCAATTACAATTACATGATCTGTGAAGGTCTGCGCCGCTACGGCTTCGGCAGCCTGGCAGACGAGATCGTTCTGAAGACCGTGCGGGAGATCGCCCGCTTCTTCCTGACCGACGGCGTGGTATACGAGATGTACGATCCGGACGGACTGATGAGCCCCCGCTCCATCCGCCGGAAGGGGCCCGTGATCGAGCCCTACGACCCCCGCGTGCGCTATCAGGTGATACGCGATTACGGCTGGACCAGTTCGCTGTGCGCTGCCATGATCGCCGAGAATCCGCATCTGTTCGGCGGCAGCAAAACGCAAGCGAAATGAGCACGGCAGAAAAATACTTCTCCCTGCTTGAGCGCCTCGCGGACGGCTGCCTGAAGTACCAGCTGCGCTCCACGGGGGATACGGCCCTGGACGGCGCGCTCCTGTGCCCGGCCTGCGGCGTCATCCACGGCAGGTGCCATGAAGCCGCGTACCCGCTTTTGTGCCTTGCCCGCGCCACGGGCAAGGAAAAGTATCTGGACGCGGCAAAACGCCTGTTCGCCTGGGGCGAAAACATGGTATGCGAAGACGGCAGCGTACTCAACGACGGCCAGAGCGAGTGGCGCGGCATCACGGTGTTTTCCGCCGTGAGCATGCTTCACGCGCTTATGCATCACGGCGCGCTGCTTTCGCCTTCCGAAAAGGCACAGTGGGAGGAAAGGCTCTCAAGACAGCTTACCTGGATCAAAGACAACATCGATCCGGACAAAAGGCCCTTCAACATCAACTACATCTGCTCCGGCGCCGCCGCCCTGGCCCTGGGCGCGGCGTATTTTGGTTCGCCCGAAATGAAATCGGCCGCATACCGCCTTTCACGCTACGCGCTCGCCCGCATGGACGCGGACGGGCTGATCTACGGGGAGGGAACGCCCAACGACCTGGTCACTCCCGGCGGCGCCCGGCCCGTGGACATGGGATACCTGGCGGAGGAATCCCTGCCCTCCCTGTACGAATACGCCGTCGCCGCAAAAGACGAAGAAGCCCTCCGGGCGGCTAAAAGATGCGCCCGGGCGGTGCTTGCCTTCATGCTGCCGGACGGCGCGTGGGACAACAGCTTCGGCACCCGCAATTTCAAATGGACCTACTGGGGCAGCCGCACCGCAGACGGATGCCAGGCCTTGTTCAACGCTCTGGGCAAAGCCGATCCCGTGTTCAGCGAGGCGGCCCTGAGGAACCTCGGGCTTTATGAACGCTGCCTGGACAAATACGGGCTCCTGGCCGGAGGCCCGGATTACGCCGCGCGGGGAGAGCGGGCGTGCATCCATCACAGCTTCTGCCGCATGAAAGTGCTGGCCCAGGTCCTGGACGAGGGCGTATGCGAAGCCCCCGGCGCCGCGCTTCCGACCGAAGGAGCGGCAGGCTCAAAGCGCTACGCGTCTTTAGGCATGCGGCGGCTCAGCGCGCCGGTCTGGCTTGCGGACATTACGGACGGCGATTTTGAATACATGAAGGGCGGCCACGCCTCCGGCGGCTCGCTGACGCTGCTGTTTAACCGGCTCTGGGGGCCGGCAGTCGCCGCCGCGAACACGGTGTATTCCCTGAAGGAGCCCCACAACCAGCAGCTCTCCCGCGCGCTTTCCAGCCATCGCACGACCTGCCCGGATATAAGTGTTGAACGAAACGGCCAGACGTATCACCAGTTCTTCTGCTTCGGCGCGAAAAGCTATCTGGAGGCTGACGGAACGCTTGGCGTGCGATTCGTGCCCGCAGACATCAGCCATGCCCCCTGTCCGGACGAGGCAGAGTTCCATGTTGAATACCGGCTTACGGAAAAAGGTATGGACATCTCGATCGGCGGAGGCAGCGCGGTCTTCACGCTTCCCGTAGTATGCTCCGGCGCCGAAGCCGAAGCGGCAGGCCATACCGCCGTGCTGCGCCGCGGGGGCCTGATGCTTACGGTCATCTTCAGCCGCCCGATCGCCTCAGCCCAAAGGATCTTCTGCCTTTCCCCCGGCCTGGAGGCGCTGGAGCTGAAATGCCCCATCGACGGGGACCTGCAGGTTTCCTTGCGGTGCACGGAAGAAAACCATTAGGAACGTTTTCCATATCATCCGATCCCCGCATAAAAAGCGCTGACTCCATCCAAGATGAGGTCAGCGCTTTTCCTTGTGGTTTTCAGGCACAGGCTGAAAACCGCATCCAAACAAGTTTCGAAATTTGCGTCCTCCCCTATTGACAGGCCGTACCATTGCCGCTATAATATGAACAGTCATTCATATGAACGGAGGATCATATATGCACGATCACCGCGCGACGCTGGAGCGCATGCGCTCGCTCACGCCCGATGAGGAGACCCTGAGCCGCCTCACGAGGCTGTTCAGGGTGTTCGGAGATCCCACGCGCATGCGCATCCTGTACGCCCTGAGCCGGGGCGAGATGTGCGTGTGCGCCATCGGCGAATACCTGGGCATGGAGCAGTCCGCCGTTTCCCATCAGATGAAGGTTTTGAAGGACACGTATCTGGTGAAGAGCCGCCGGGAGGGCAAGACCGTGTATTACGCTCTGGCGGATGATCACGTGCAGAGCATCGTCTGCCAGGGATACGAGCACGTATGCGAGGATAAAGAATAACGCCTGCGGGGCGAAAGGAGAACAGGTTTATGTTCAGTCACATGGAAGAGGAACAAAAGAAGGAACTCATCACGCTTCTGGCCGGAGCGGTGCTATGGGCGGCGGCTTTCCTGCTGCCGGAAGGACTCTGGCGCACGCTTGCCTATATCGCCATATATCTGTTTATCGGCTTTGAAGTGGTTGCGGGCATGATCCGCGAAGCCCGCGAGGGCGAGATCTTCACCGAGGAGACCCTGATGACCCTGGCCACCGTAGGCGCGCTGATCCTGGGCGAATATCCCGAGGCAGTGGCGGTGATGCTTCTGTACCGGGTGGGCGAATGGTTTGCGGACCTGGCCGTGGATTCCAGCCGGGAGAGCATACGTGCCCTCACCGAACTGCGTCCCGACAATGCGTGTGTGCTGCGCGGCGGCGAATGGCTCACAGTGCCCCCCGCCGAGGTGCAGACGGGCGAGACGGTGCGCGTGCTGCCCGGCGAGCGCATCCCGCTGGACGGTGAGATCGTGAGCGGCTTTACCACGGTGGACACCTCCGCCCTCACCGGCGAGAGCCTGCCCCGGGACAAAGGCCCCGGAGACGAGCTGTTTTCCGGCTGTGTGAACGTGTCGGGCCAGGTGGAGATGCGCGTGCTGAGCGAAGAAAACGACAGCGCCGCCAGCCGCATCATGCGCCTGACCGAAGAAGCGCAGAGCAACAAAAGCAAAAGCGAGGATTTCATCCGCCGTTTCGCCAAAGTCTATACGCCCGCCGTATGCGCCGCGGCGCTTCTGCTGGGCCTGGTTCCTTCCCTCATTACAGGCGGCTGGAGCACCTGGGTGCACAGGGCGCTGGTGTTTCTTACGGTATCCTGCCCCTGCGCGCTGGTGGTGAGCGTGCCGCTGAGCTTCTTCTGCGGCATCGGCTGTGCCTCCAGGCACGGCGTGCTGGTAAAGGGTTCCGTGCACCTTGAGGCCCTGGCGGACGCCGACATCTGCGCCTTCGACAAGACCGGCACCCTCACCACCGGCGGCTTCCGGCTGAAAAAAGTGACGCCCGAGGGCGTCAGCAAAGAAGAACTCGTGCGTCTGGCCGCCGCGGCGGAGCGCTTCTCCTCTCACCCGGTAGCCCGCTGCGTGGCGCAGGAAGCGCATGAAGACGTGCCAGCCCGCCTCATTTACGAAAAGCCGGGCATGGGCGTGAAGGCCGAAGTGGGAGGAAAGACCGTGCTGGCCGGCAACCGCAGGCTGCTGGCCGCCGAGGGCGTGGAGGCGCCTGACATTGAGGGCAGCGTTTTCGTGGCCGCGGACGGAACGTTCATCGGTTCCCTTGTGGTGGGCGACGACGTGAAGCCCTCCGCCGCGCCCGCCGTACAGGAACTGCGCCGGATGGGCTTTTCCAAAACCGTGATGCTCTCAGGCGACAGGCCCCAGCCCGCCGAGGCCGTGGGGCGCGAGGTGGGCCTGGACGAGGTGTACTCTTCCCTGCTGCCCGCTGAAAAGGTCGAGCGCATGCAAAAGCTGAGCCAAAGCGGCAAGCCCATATACACGGGCGACGGCATCAACGACGCGCCGGTCCTGGCTGCGGCGCACGTGGGCGCAGCCATGGGCGGACTGGGCAGCGACGCCGCCATCGAGACGGCGGACGTGGTGATCATGGACGACGACCTGCGCCGCCTGCCCCGCGCGGTGAGCATCGCCCGCAGGACGCTTTCCATCGCAAAGCAGAACATCATCGCCTCGCTGGCGGTGAAGTTCCTGATCCTGGGCCTGGGCATATTCGTGACGATCCCCATGTACGTGGCCATCATCGGCGACGTTGGCGTGCTTCTGGCTGCCACGCTGAACGCCCTGCGCGCCCTGCGCGCCTGACGAGGAGGCAAAAGCATGACGGAAGTCGTAGCCGCGCTGATATGGCAGGATGACCGCTTTCTGATCTGCCGCCGGCCCATCCGGAAGGCCCGCGGAGGGCTTTGGGAATTTGTGGGCGGCAAGGTGGAAAAGGGCGAAACTCCCGAGCAGGCTCTCGCGCGGGAGTGCCGGGAAGAGCTGGATATCGAACTGGACGTGGGCAGCCTGTTTATGGACGTGGTCCACGAATACCCGGACATCACGGTGCACCTGAACCTCTACAATGCCCGCATCGTTTCCGGAACGCCGAAGCTGCTGGAACACGAGGCCCTGGCATGGATCACGCCGGGCGAGATCGCGATGTATGCGTTCTGCCCGGCGGATCAGGATATCCTGAAAAAGCTTTCGGCGGTCTGAGTTTACTTCACTGCCTCAAAGGCGGCGTCCAGGGCTTTGATCAGGTCGTCCGCGTTCTCGATGCCGATCGACAGGCGGATGGTGTTGGGCTTGATGCCCTGGTCCAGGAGCTCCTCCTCGGTGAGCTGGCTGTGGGTGGTGGTGAAGGGATGGATGACCAGGCTCTTCACGTCCGCAACGTTGGCCAGAAGCGAGAAGATGGCCAGGTTGTCGATGAATTTCGCGGCGGTGTCGCTGCCGCCTTTGATCTCAAAGGTGAAGATGGAGCCGCCGCCGTTGGGGAAATACTTTTCATACAGCGCGTGGCTGGGTTCTGACGGAAGCGAGGGATGGTGCACGCTTTCCACCTGGGGATGGCGGCTCAGATAGTCAACGATCTTCAGGGCGTTCTGCACGTGGCGTTCCACGCGCAGGGAAAGGGTCTCCAGGCCCTGCAGGAAGATGAAGGCGTGGAACGGGGCGAGCGTGGCGCCCGTATCCCTCAAAAGGATCGCCCGGATGTAGGTGACGAAGGCCGCCGGTCCTACCGCGTCAAAGAAGCTCACGCCGTGGTAGCTGGGGTTGGGATCGCTGATCCAGGGGAATTTCCCGCTTGCGCGCCAATCGAACGACCCGCCTTCCACGATCACGCCGCCAATCGCCGTGCCGTGGCCGCCGATGAACTTGGTGGCCGAGTGCACCACGATGTCCGCGCCGTATTCGATGGGCCTGACCAGGTAGGGCGTGGCGAAGGTGGAGTCCACCACCAGCGGTATGCCGTGGGCATGGGCGATCTTTGCCACAGCCTCGATATCGATGATATTGGAATTGGGATTGCCCAGCGTTTCGATAAAGATCGCCTTGGTCTCGGGACGGATGGCGGCTTCGAAGCTCCCCTCGATCCCGGGTTCTACGAAGGTCGTGGTGATGTTGCTGCCCAGGGGCAGCGTGTGCGCCAGCAGGTTATAGGTGCCGCCGTAGATGGTTTTGGATGCCACGATGTGCTCCCCCGAACGCGCAAGCGCCTGGATGGTGTAGCTGATGGCGGCGGCGCCGGAAGCCACCGCGAGGGCGGCGCTGCCGTTTTCCAGCGCGGCGATGCGCTCCTCGAACACGCCCTGGGTGGGATTGGTGAGCCTGCCGTAAATATTGCCCGCGTCCCTCAGGCCGAAGCGGTCGGCGGCGTGCTGGCTGTCGTGGAATACATAGGACGTGGTGGCGTAGATGGGCACGGCGCGGGCGTCGGTAACGGGATCGGCATGCTCCTGTCCGATGTGCAGCTGCTTGGTTTCAAACGCCCAGGAGGCGGAAGATCTGATATCTGACATGGCGGTAAACTCCTTTTGCATTTATTTTCTGTTCTGTACCTTTGGATGCGGCCCGTTCATGCGGGCCGTTCGTTTTACGCTTTTCCAGGACACATTCGGTCCCGGCTCAGAACGAGAGCGATGGGCTGTCTGTTTTTCACATGATCTGGTTCCTTTCGCGTGATGGGATAATCCTATCACTTTGATAGGCTATTGTCAAATACAAAATCCCGATGGTCTTCTATAGAAAATTTCTATAGCCCATCGGGATGATTTCGCAGATCGGATCGGACCGGAACGCTTATTCCGCTGCGTAGGAATCCAGGTTGCGCCTTTCCTCCCGCGCGTTCTGATCGGCGGACAGGTAGCGCCTGAGCTCGGATATGTATTTTTCGCCCGGCTGGCTGAGCAGGGCGTTTTTGCGGGTAATAAAGCCGATGTCCATCCGGCTGTTGGGGTTTTCGGCATCCTCGCGGTACGGCACAGCCCGGTAATCGCTGCCGTTCAGCTCCTCGCAGATGATGCCGCTGCACAGGGTGTATCCGCCCAGGCCCACCATCAGGTTGAGCATCGTGGCGCGGTCGGAGCAGCGGATGAGCCGCGGATACTCGTTGGTAGACAGGATCTCCTCCGCCAGATAAAAGCTGCTGTCCTCCCCCTGCTCGAAGCACAGGCAGGGGTACGGCTCCAGGTCTTTCAGGGTGAGGGCGTCTCTCGCGGCCAGGGGATGCCCCTTCCACAGATACACGAAGGCGCTGCAGGTGATGAGGTGCGTGAACTCGAGGCCGTTGTCCTTCAGCAGCTTGCCCAGGGCACGGCGGTTGAAATCGCTGATGTACAGGATGCCGATCTCGCTGCGGGCGGCGGCCACGTCGTCGATCACCTGGCGGGTGCGCGTCTCCCGCAGGGCGAATTCGTACTGCGCCACGTCGTATTCCCTGACCATCTCCACGAAGGCTTTTACCGCGAAGGAGTAGTGCTGGGTGGACACGGCGAACTTTTCCCGCCGTCTCTCCCCTTTTCCGTACACGTCCATAAGGCTCCGGTACTGCATGATCACCGAGCGGGCGTAGGGCAGAAAGGCCAGGCCCTCTGCGGTCAGGCTGGTGCCCCGGCCGCCCCGGTTGAACAGAACGATGCCCAGCTCCTTTTCCAGTTCCTTCACAGCCGCGGTGAGCGTGGGCTGCGATACGTACAGGCGCTCCGCCGCCCGGTTCAGCGAACCGGTTTCCGATATGGCGATCACGTAAGAAAGCTGCTGCAGGGTCATCCCTCTGCCCCCTTCCATATTGGCTTTGTTATCATCATACCGCCGCGCGGCCGTAAAGTCAACAGTTTTCGGGCGGGAGCAGCGGCGGAACAAGAAGCAAAGCGGGAGGCCTGTGCACGGCCTCCCGCATGAGCTTATGGGGTGTGTTTACTTCTTCAGCTTGCGGCTCACCCACACGAAGGCCGGGATCACCAGCACCGGGATGCCGATGTAGCCCACATAGGTGGTGCCCTGCTGCAGGAGCGCCTTCAGACCGAAGGACGCGCCGATGGCGGCGATGCCCAGCATGATCACGGTGATCACCGCGCGGCGCAGCTGCAGATTCTTGATAAAGGAGAACAGCTTGTCGAAGCGGCGGCAGCCCGCGTTGGCGAGGCCCGCCGTGCTGGTCAGAACGGCCAGGGTCATCAGGAACACGAACAGGTAGGTCAGCCATTTCATGCCCAGGGAGTTCAGCACCAGGAGCAGGGGCAGCTTGCTGGGATTGAAGATGTCCTCGATGGTGGTGGTGAAGGCAAAGAGCGTGAAAGCGATAGCGATCATCAAAACCACGGTGATGATGTAGCCCGCCACGATGGCCTTTTTCGTATCCTTGCGGCTCTCCAGCACGTCCGCGACGCTCATGACGTTGAAGGCGATGGTGGACTGGAAGCAGCCGTAGAGGATCGCGCTGTAGATGGCGTACAGCAGGTTCGGTGTCTTGGTGTTTACGGGGGCGGCCTCAAAGGCGGCTTTCAGGTCATAATCGCCGCAGGCCAGCGCAAGCACCATGATCAAAAGTACCACCGCCACGATGGCGTACATCATATACTTGGACGCCAGGGAAAGCAGCTTGGAGCCGTACAGGCACAAAAGCGCGGAGATGATGATGGTGGGGATGGCAGCCGTCCAGTAGCCCAGTTTGAAAACATTCCCCAGCAGGTTGGCTTCGCCCGAGAAGGCCAGGCCGCCGGCGCACATCACCGTAGCCAGGAACAGCACGTCGTATATGACGGCCATGACGGGGCCGAACTTTTCGCCGTAGCAGGAAAGCACGAAGGGACGGTAGTTGGTGGTGCCGTTGGCGCGGGCGTACTCGGTCATAAAGAACATCACGCCGCCCGTGACCAGCATGGCAAGCAGCGGCCCGAACAGGCCGATCCAGCCGTATTTGACGTAGTAGTTCATGCTGAAGGCGCCCGTGGCGAAGCCGGGGCCGAAGTGGCCGCCCAGCCATACGGCGGCGACGCCCAGATAGGAGGCGGCGAATACGCCCGCCTTTTTGGCAGTGTTCTGTTTGTTCACGTGTATCCCTCTCTTTCGTGATTTACTCATGGTCGAAGGAGGTGCGTCCCACGACGATGTCCTTCATGTCCTGCGCCATCTGCATGTGCAGCGGGTGCGTGAGGTACGTCTGCAGGTGATCGGGACTGTCCAGGTCGATCACCGCCATGATGTCCGCGTTGGAATCGCGCGCGACGCAGGACCGGTAGACCCGCGCGCCGTTTAGCCACGCAAGTTCCTTTTCCAGGGCCTGGTAGGTGCTCTGAACACGCTCGAAGGCCTTGTTTTTGTCACAGTCCGGAGCCAGCTTGAGCAGCACGTAATGCTTCATGTGTCCACCTCCTTCCCCATGAGGTCTCGCGCCTGGGAGCGGGGCTTCCGGCCGCGCGAAACGGGCGGAAGGCGAGGCTCAAGGCTCGATGGATTGTCATATTTTAGCACTGTGCTTCGGAATTAACGTGCACCACGTATTGATTTTCTGTAAATATCAGGTAAAGCGAAGCCTGGCCGTAGACTGCTTCTCCATCACGGTCCTCCGATCCTCCTCCGCCAATGCCATCCGCAGCGGACCGGCGCCGAACTTTGCCGTATCTTAACCGTTGTGGTTTTGACTGCGAAGCGGAGGTGTTATATAATATGATGCGAATTCAGTACGGAAGCAGGCGAAGGATGGTTTGCAGTCTTTGCCCCCGCCGGTGCTTTGCCGAGCGGGGAGATTACAGTGGTTCGGGCTTCTGCGGGCAGGGAACGCTGCCCAGGCTGGCGCGCGCGGCGCTGCATTTTGACGAAGAACCCTGCATCAGCGGCTCAGGCGGCAGCGGCGCGGTGTTTTTTTCCGGCTGCCCGCTGGGCTGCGTGTACTGCCAGAACTACCGGGTGAGCCACAGCGGCTACGGGGCCGTGGTCTCGGCGGACCGGCTGAGGGAGATCTATTTCGAGCTGATTTCCCAGGGCGCCGTGAACATCAACCTCGTGAGCGGCACGCCCTTCCTGCCAGCGATCCTTGCGTCCCTGCGGGGCGGTCTGCCGGTACCCGTGGTGTGGAACTCCAGCGGCTACGAGACCGTCGAAACCGTAAAGGCCCTCAAAGGATACGTGGACGTATACCTGCCGGACTTCAAATACATGGACAGCGCGCTGGCTCTGCGCCTAAGCGGCGCGGAGGATTACCCAGAAGTGGTCCTGGCCGCCATCGAGGAGATGCTGTCACAGACCGGGCCCGCCGTGTTTGACGACAGCGGGCTTATGAAACGCGGCACGCTGATACGGCACCTGGTGCTGCCCGGCCAAATGGACAACACCCGGCAGGTGCTCAGGCGCATCAAATGGGATTTCGGGGATGCCTGCGTGTCGCTGATGGCGCAGTACGTGCCCATGGGCGAAGCCCGCTTGCACGAGGACATCGCACGCCCCCTCGATGCTCAGGAGTATGAAGATGCGCATGCCTGCATGCAGCGCCTGGGGCTGGACAAAGGCTATATGCAAGCGCTCGCCTCCGCCTCGGACAGTTATACCCCGGCTTTCGACCTGACAGGCGTCAAACGGGACGCGGGCGGCAAGAAATGATGGAAATGCTGTTTTCTCCCCTGTTTTCGGGGTCGAGCGGCAACTGTATATACGTAGGCACGCGCCAGGAAGCCGTGATCGTGGACGCGGGCGTATCCGCCCGGGCGATCCGGGAGGAAATGGAGCGTGTCGGCCTTGACGCAGGTGCGGTAAAGGCCATACTGGTGACGCACGAGCACACCGACCACATCACCGGTGTCGGCGCGCTGGCGCGGGGGTTGGGTGTACCCGTATACGCCACGGAAGGCACCTGGCGGGGCATGGAAAAGCGGCTGGGCAAGCTGGCCGAAGAGCAGAAGCGCACCGTGCAGGCCGGCGTGGATTTTTACATCGGCGGCATCGACGTGATGCCTTTCGAGACCCCGCACGACACCAACGAGCCCTGCGGCTACGCTTTCTGTGTGGACGGTCTGAAGGCCGCCGTGGCCACGGACATCGGCTGCGTGAAGGAAAGCTGGCTGAGCCACGTGCGCGGCAGCGACATCGTGCTTCTGGAATCGGATTATGACGAAGACATGCTCCTGGCGGGCAGCTACACCTACGAGCTCAAGCGCCGCATACGGGGCCGCCGCGGCCACCTGTCCAACGAGGACGCGGGCCGGGTGGCTGCGGAGCTGGCCGCCACGGGCACAAAGCGCATCATACTTGGCCATATGAGCCAGAACAACAATTTCCCGGATCTGGCGCTCAGGACCATCGAAAGCATCCTTCTGGACCGGGAGATACTGCCGGGGCGGGACGTGATGCTGTCGGTGGCGCGGCGGGACGGATGCAGCGGCGTGTTCGCCGCGCGCATGCAGGCGGAGGACTGAATGGAAGGAAAAGGCTTTATTCTGCCGGATCGGGAGCGGGTGCCCTCGGTCTTCGCGGCGTCGTGCCTTTTTTTCGCCGCCGTGCTGGGGCAGCCCGTCACCTCCCTTCTGGTCAGTTTCCTCATGCGCCTGGCCGCGAAGGCCGGAGCGCGCGCCGGCGCCGGGTACTTCCAGATGCTGGGCACCGTTTTTTACTATCTGCTGTTCATCGCCCTTCCCTACGCGGGGTACGCTTTGCGGCACCCCGGCATCGGTGAAAACGTGCGCTTTAAGCCCCTTGGCGGCGGCCAGGCGCTTTTGTGCGCGTTTGCGGCGATTCTGGCCGTGATGTGCCTAAGCGCCCTCACGTACCTTTGGATCATCCTGCTGGAAGCCCTGGGCGGGTGCATACCCGACAGCCCGTCCCTGACCGCCTCCACCCCCGGGGAGCTGATCGGCCTGGTGCTTTTAAGCGCCGTGCTGCCCGCCGTATGCGAGGAAACGCTCTTCCGCGGCGCGCTTTTGTCCGCCTGGGAGGAAAAGGGTTCCGCAAAAGCCATGCTCATCGTGTCCGTGCTGTTCATGCTGCTGCACGGCAGCGTGACGGGCATCCCCTCGGAGCTGGCCGCAGGGCTGATACTGTGCTTTCTGGCGATCAGCACAGGCTCTGTATTTGCCGGCATCGTCTTCCACACGGTATACAATTCAGCCATCCTCATCATCAATTACGCCTCTGCCGGTTCCGCGGAGGCCGAAGCCTCCCAGAGCTACTTTAATGCCATCGGCGGCTCGGCGGGACTGCTCGGCCTGTTCATGCGGCTTTTGCTTTTCTCCCTGCTTTTGTTTTTCGTGCTCAGGGCCCTGTACCGCAAAAGCGCAAAGGACGGCTTTGGCGTTTCGGAAGCCTCCAGGCGCGAAAAGAGCGCATATGAATACGTGGTGATTATCTGCGGCGTGCTGGCGGCGCTGCTTCTGTACGCGGAGGATATCCTCACGCTGATTGGAGTCATCCGATGAACGCCCTGATCGCCTGCGTGGGCAAGCTGAAGGAAAGCTGGCAAAAGGAGGGCTGCGAAGAATACCTGAAGCGCCTGAGCCGCTACGGGAAATACGAGATCGGCCAGGTTCCCGACGAGCCCGAACCGGAAAGGCCCTCCGACGCGTTGTCCCTGCAGGTGATGCAGAAGGAAGGCCGCGCGCTGCTCCGGCTCGTAAAGCCCGGCGACTTTCTGGCTGCCCTGTGTGTGGACGGAAAGGCGCTTTCTTCCACGGATCTGGCCGTCGAGATGCGCACATGGGAGAATTCCGGCAGGCGCGTGGTATTTGCCATCGGCGGGTCCCTGGGGCTGAGCCCGGAAGTCATCTCCCGCGCGGACGCGAGGATCTCCTTTTCCAGAATGACCTTTCCCCATGGCCTCATGCGCGTGATCCTGCTGGAACAGCTGTACCGCGCCGAGCGCATCAACGCGGGCGAACGATATCACAAATAAGCACAAGGGAGCTGTAACATGAAAAAACACACTCGCTTTATCATCCTGATCCTGGCGCTTCTGATCGTCCTGAGCGGATGCGGAAAATCCAAAGACAAAGACGTGAGCGCGGCGCCTTCCCCGACATCCGCACAGAATGAGAACGTGCATGAAACCGCTCCCCCCGCGGGGGAAACGGATGAAGGCACCGCCCAGGAGCTGCCCGAAACGGCTGAAGCGGAAAGCGCCTCCGGCCGCTCGCTTCTGATGACGGTGGGAGACGTGGGCGTGTACGCCGAGGACGTATCCTATATCGCCTACCAGCTGTACAGCCTCGGCCGGGCCAAGGACCCCTATCAGTATACCCAGGCCCTTAATTACTGGCTGCTCAATTCCGTATCCGCCGAGGTGCTGGCGGGCCCTGAGACTGAAGAATTGCTGGGGGAAGAATACGCTGCCCTGCGGGAGAGCTACATACAGGAATACAACGGCTATCTGAACGAATACGCCCAATCCATGTACGAAGAGGGCGACACCGACGAGACCAAAGCCGAAAAATACCGCCTGGCCCAAAAAGAATACGAAGACCAGGGGCTGGACGAAAACAGCTATGTATACAAAAGCCTCGCGCTGGACGCCATGGATGAGTGGATCGCCCGGAACGTGAGCGAAGAAAAGCTGACCGTCAGTGACGAAGACATCCTGGCGCGCTTTGGCGAATACGCCCAGATGGACAAAACCTATTTCGAAGACGCCGTGACGATGTACGAATATTATACGATGATGAGCGGCTACGAATCCTATTACCAGCCGGCGGGCTACCGGGGCATCCTGCACATCCTGCTTTCGTCGGACGAAGCGCTGCTGGAGGCATATGCCAATGCAGCCACAGATGATGAAAAAGAAGCCGCCCGCCAGGCCCTGATCGACGCCAGCAAAGCGGAGCTGGACGACATATACGCCTCCTTCGCGTCGGGCGTGCCCTTTGAGGAGCTGATCGGGCGCTACAACACCGATCCCGGCATGACGGGGAGCGCGCTGACCGAAGGCTACCCCGTGCACAAGGACAGCATCACCTACATGGAAGAATTCACACAGGGCGCCTTCAGCGATAAAATGCTCGCCCCGGGCGACATCAGCGATCCCGTGGTGACCGAATACGGCGTGCACGTGCTGTACTACCTCCGGGACATCCCCGAAGGCGTGGTGGAAATGACCGAAGAGATCAGTGCGGAGATCGCCCTGGAGATACGCACCGGCCTGGTGCAGGACGCGGTCACCGAAGCGATGAAGCGGTATCCCATCATTTATACCGATCTGTACGAGACCATGATCGGCGAAAAAAACGTGCTGGACGATTAATTACAGATTTGTGACACAATTTACGAATTAACACGCCGCAGGTATTGATTAAACCGGAAAATATGATATAATAAACTAAGGTGTATACATATACCCTGCGGGAGAAACGCAGGATCAAGCCAAAGGCGGGATACAGCATGGCCAACAAACTCAGCTACGAAGAATTTGTAAAACAGCACGAAGAGGCCCGTCGCAAATACTGCGAGGCCAACGGGCTGGATTATTACGAGCATTACCACATCAAACCCCAGGCGGAAGAACCGGAGCCCCAGCCCGAAGACGTCCGGGCGGAAGAAGAGCAGCCGGACGCCGTCCGCGAAGCCGGGTCCTTTGGGCGCAGCCGGGAAGCGCAGAGCGAAGATACGCAGCCGGACGATTCCTTTGACGCGGAAGACGCTCCGGAGGCGGACGCCCCCGAAGAGGATCAGGACGCACCCATGCCTGAGGACGACTTTGAGCCCGCGGAAGAAGACGACGAAGAAGACGCAGAGGGCGAGGAACCCGGCGGCGTGCTCTTCGACAAAGTGGGCCTTTTCGCGCGCAGGCTGTTCAACCGCGTGAAGGATATCGCAGACGAATCCGATCAAAAGGAAGACGGCTCTGAATCGGACGAAAACGAAGAACCCGAAGACAGCGCTACCGATGAAGATGAAGCGCCCGAAACGGACGAAGAGGCGGAAGAAGCTGCCGCGGACAGCGAAGAAGAAGCGGACGAAGCGGAGGCGGAAGAAGAAGCCGAAGAGGAAGAACCTTCCGAAGAAGAAGAGGAAGAGGAAGACGAAGAGCCTTCCGAGAGCATCGGTTCAAAGCTCAAAGGGCTGTTCGGCCGTCTGACGACCCGCAAGGTGCCCGCCGAAACGGACGACGACTGGCTGAAGGATGAGTCTTCTTCCGACGCGCAGGACGACGCTTTCGAATACGAGGAACCAGACGAAGCCGAAGCGGAAGACGAAGCGCAGGACGAAGACGCCGAAGACGAGGAAGACGGCTTCCAGGAAGAAGCGGACACCGAGTTCGGTTCGGATGAAGAGGACGACGGGGACGAAGAAGCCGAATCCGAGGACGAAGAATACGACGGCGATTCAGCAGACGGCGAAGACGATGCCGGGGCGGAAGAAGACGAGGAAGAGGAAGACGTCGAAGAAGACCGCGCCGGGCTGGATATAAAAGGCGCGTTCAGGCGCCTGTTCTCCCGCCACTCCAAAGACGAGGAAGAAGACGAAAACGATCCCTTCTCCACGGACGACGTGGACGAAGACGCCGCGGACGGTGATGAGGATCCGGAAGAAGACCGTAACGAGCCCGCCAAAACGCCTGACACGCACCAAGCCCTGTTCAAGGAGGATGAAGATATGTCGATCAACGGAAGCGAGCTGCTCAATGGAGCAGATAACGGGCAGAGGCCCCTCTCCCGCCGCGAACGCCGCATGCTGGAGGAGCAGGCGCAGGGCCAGGCCGCTTTTCAGGCCTCCCAGGATGTGGAGCCGGAGCGCCGTCCCACCCGCAGCTATACCCCCATGCGCGACCTGATCGGAAAAGAAAACGCCGAGAAAGCGGAACCCGAGGAGGACGAAGACAGCGCTCCCGCGCAGGAAGAAGCCAAGCCCGCCCGCAAGGGGTTCAAGGGCCTGTTCGGTTCCCGCCGTCAGCCCAAGGACGAGCCGGAAGCGGACGACGACGAGGATGACGACGAAGGACTGACGTTCTCCGAGCCGGAGGAAAAGGCGGACGAGGCTGACGAAGAAGACGACGAGGAAGCCGAAGAAATGCCCGAAGAGGACGCGGACAGCGAAGACGACGAGGAAGACGAAGACGAGGAAGAGGAAGACGAAGAGAGCGAGGAGGAAGAAAAAACCGCCCGCCGCGGATTCTTCAGCTTCCGCAAAAAGGATAAAGACGAAGAAGAGCCCGCCGAACCAGAAGACGAGGAAGACGAGGACGAAGAAGACGATGACGATGATGATGAAGAAGAGCCTGACGACGAGGACAGCGAAGACGACGAGGACGAAGAGGAAGAGGAAAAGGCGCCCCGCCGGGGTCTCTTCGGCCGCCGCAAAAAGGCCGCAGACGAAGATGACGAGGACGAAGGCGACGAGGATGATGACGAAGACGAAGAGGACGAAGATGAGGATGACGAGGACGAAGATGAGGATG
>JAFZPV010000061.1 GCA_017552535.1 Clostridia bacterium | reverse complement strand
GGATGGCGTTCTCCACCTGGTTGTTGCTGATCTCAATCTCGCCATGTTCCAGAAAGGCGCATAAATACTTCCGCTGGTTTACGGCGTAGGTCACAGCGTCTTTCAGTTTACCGCTCGGCTTGAACATCGTCCCGAGCCAAGGCTGTAGTTTAAGTAGTTTTTATTTGCCGTCTCTAAGGCAGATGATCACTACAAGCATTTCTTGTAATTCTGCGATTATACCTGATAATGTTCAAATTGTACAATCTCCGGTAAATGATGGCGCACTGAATATTACCGATGGACTGACACTTATACCATCAGGAGAAACACCTCTTTGGTATGCAGATGATCATGCGTTGTTTACCTATGATCGAAAAAAAATCGTGGCATACTTTACAAATACCTGCAGCACAACCTATAATCTTCCTGAAGGAACTGAAGAGATAGGCCAGGGAGTCTTTGGCCTTGTGTGGATGAGCGATTGCATAATGCCACGATCGCTCAAATGTATTGATAACGGAAATTTTGTTGCTTTTTGGAATCAATCATCCAAATTTCGAGTTTTTGTATATCCAGATACATTTGCAGAATCATATTTCAAGGATTATGAGCAGCATCATGAAACAATTGAATGCTGCGTTATTGGAGAAACTAATCAAAAAACCATAAGTCAAATGCTTAGTGATATTGTTGCCGAAACGACGAACAGTGATATGAACGAATTGGAAAAAGCTTTGGCATTACATAATTGGGTATGTGATCATATGACGTATGATCCTTTGGGTATTCCACATACTTTATCAGATGCATTATTGTCGAGGGTGGGGATTTGCAGCACTTATACGAATTTATATCATGAATTGTTGAATTGTGCCGGTTTTGAAAATGGCGAATGCGGCAACAGAGATCATAGCTTTAACGCGGTGAAAATTGGAAATGAATGCGTCGTAACGGATATCCATGGAGATACGCTGGCGTCTGCAAGTGCGCAGATAACACAGCCGACGGTACCGTTTGCGATCACGAGGGATCCGGAGTCGGTGACAGCGGAGATCGGGGAGACGGTGGTACTGTCGATCGAAGCGACGGGAGAAGGTCTGACCTATCAGTGGCAGAACAGCCGTGATGATGAGACGTGGAGCAACAGCGGCCTGACGGGATCGAACACGCCTGCGATAACGATCGAGATGTTGGAGTTCCGGTTCGGGTACTACTGGAGATAGGGACGGGCTTATACCCCCACCCCCGAATTAGTCGGACTTTTTTGTTCGATTTCGCCGCGGTCTTCCTTTGAGCATCGCCAGGGATCAGATCCCCCCCTGGGGGTGCACCCTGGTTGACTTTCACCGGGCAAAGCGGAAAAGTCCGCCGAACCGCCCGGCTTTCGCAGGGCAAAGTCGAAAAGTCCTACTGTCCGCAGGACTTTCGCCGGGTAAAGTCCTTCCGCCCGCCGGCCGGGGACTTTCGCCGGCTGAAGTGTGCCCGGCGCGGGCTTTTCCCCGGCCGGTTTTTTCCCGCCGGTTTTTCCGCCTGCCCGGGTCTTCGGCCCGGAAAAGTCCGGCTTCCTGTAAGCGCGGGGCGGCTTATCCCAAACGACGCGAAAACTACGCGGCGAGTTATCTTGACTTCCGGCCGGCGCGGAGCGATTTATGTGCCCGCCGGCCGGGAAACCGGGTCGGCGCCGGGCCGGGCGGGAAAAGCCGCCGCCGGGTGAAAGGGGTACACCATGAAAAACCAGACGTTCGGACTCGAAGTCGAGATGAACCGCATCTCCCGGAAAAAGCAGCAAGGACGATAGCCACCGTCCTCGGCGAAGGAAGCACCGTCCGCTACGAAGGCGGCTCCTACGACGTGTGGGTCGCCGTCGGCCCTGACGGCCGGAAGTGGAAGTGTGTGACGGACGGCAGCATCTCTTATGCCCCAACGATGGTTTCCTCTGATAATCCATAAACTCAGCACCTATGGGTGAATGACAGTGGCGACTCGTCATGAATTTATGACATCCCGCCCTCTGCCCTTTCCCGCTGAATTTTCGAATTAACCTTTTCTTGTAGGTTTGTCAAACATGTTGGACAGTATAGTTGAGGAGGACGTTCTTCGGAGAGAGCCAATTGAGGGGACGCATCGGAAGCTGCTTGCTGTTTCTTTGGTGGGCAGCGAGCTGCCCACCAAAGTCGTCGAGTGAGTAGAACGAGTGCTTGTTGTAGAAGCGTTTCTGGTCTTCCCGGTGGCTGCGTTCGACTTTACCATTATGGCGTGGGGTGTAGGGGCGAATCAGCTTGTGGCGGATACCTAATTGTTGAAGCGTAGCTTCAAAGAGCGTGGGCTTATTCTTGTTGGTGGAAAACCTGTTGGTAAATTCCTGGCCATTGTCGGTTTGAATGCATTCCACCTCAACGCCTTTCCTGGTGAACTCCAGTATGACCTTTTTGAGGAACTCCGCGGAAGAATAGGTGCTCTGCTCCGGATAAGCGCCCAGGACACGGTAGCGGGAATACTCGTCAATGGCGGTGTACTGGTACAGCCTTAGTTCCGGATCAGCAATGCATTTGCGCGGCACCACCTTCACGTCGATCTGGATGCGTTCTCCAGGATGTGTCATCTGTTCATACGGCTTGGGAATGTACTTCTTCATCTTCTTTTCCTGCGGCATCATTCCCTCCCGCTTCATCACCCGATACAAGCTTTCCACGCATCGAGTGTACCCTCTTTCCCGCAATCGACACCACAGCTCGATGATGCCCAGATCCGGGTTTCGACGCCGCATGTTGCGGATCAGCTTCAGTTCTTCTTCTGTGTGCTGGTTGGGGTGGGAATGTGGGCGTTTGGACTCAGATTGCAGAGATTCCATGCTTCCGTCCCATCGCTTTCGCCAGAAGTAGATGAACGATCTGGACCGATTGTACTTCCTGCTGGCTGCCTTCACCCCGTACCGCTGCGCGTAGCTCATTAGGGATTGCAGATACCTCATGTTCTGTGTTATACTCTGCATGCAGGAGATGCTCCTTTCGGCTTTGTTGTTGCTGCAACTCAACTATATCCGATTTCGCATCCTCCTGCACTTCCTTTTTTGCTGCCAGTGTCCAATATGTATTGTAATCCTACAACTGAATTTTCGAATTAACCTTTTCTTCTCTTGCTTTTTTGCCCCCATGGTGTTACACTTTATCAGCTGACTGGTAGATAACCAGTTGAAATAGAGTCCGGGAATATAATAACAAGGACAAAACAATTTGGTAGAATTGCATAAAAATAAGGTTAATATTTGGGGCATTAGCACAGTTGGTAGGACGAACTAATCCTACTACAACCCACAAGGGGCATTAGCACAGTTGGTAGGACAAGGGTTCCGTACTTACGCCCCAGAAACCGGGTTATCTGCACGGCTGATTGCGCACTGAAACTCAAGATTCTCACTCATGAAAATGAGTGTTTTTTTATGCCTTTTTGGCTAAAAATCAAGCGAAATCAGCCATTTTCGTATTGTTTTGTTGGTATTCGTCAGAAATGCTCCATGATGAAATTAGGCTTGGGGCGGCAGGTTTAGGTCCATTTTTCCTTCAATGAAAGTTGTGACTTTTTAGTTCCAAGAGATCGTTTGAGCCCCAAAATCACCCTGAACTCCATCTGGGGTATACGCGATTTCAGTCGAACGAAGTTGCTACTGCGGTATAATGACTGCCGTTGAAAGGGCCTCGGTCTACGTGTCCATCGACAGATCGGTATATACAAAACGTTTTCTTCCTGCAGGCAATACAGCGTAACCATTCATTTCGGTTATCGCTTCTTCCTTTTCTGACGGTTCGAAAACAGGTGCAGGCTTTTAGCGGGCAGGTGTGTTTGAATCATCGCTTCGGAATCTTTTTGAAATTCTCACCCGTGAACTTCGTGTCCTCCTGCCATTTCTTCATCCATCAATCATTGCCGTTGAGGAAAATGCTCCAAAATATCGCGCGGCTGGAATTCATTCTGGAGTTAAACGTTTGCAATATACGTAAACCGAATTGCCTGGATGTATGAGATGATTATTATAATAGCCGGATATACGTATGTGCGGAATAGGATATTTATCTGGAATATGGGGATTGACAAGCACTGAAGTTCTGTTTATAATGTAAATGCAAACGATTGCATAATGTTTTCGCATGAACCGGTCTGCGGGAGGTGGCGGCATGGTTACGCTGAAGGATATCGCCGAAGCTTGCGGAGTTTCCGCCGCTACGGTTTCCCGTGCCTTGAACGGTGTGACGGCTTCAGATAAAAAGAGCACCGCCTTCATCCTGCAAAAAGCGAAAGCCATGGGATATTACCCGAACGCCGCAGCCCGCACGCTGAAGACGAGCCGTTCACATAACATCGGCATCCTGTATGAAGACAGGATGGATCACGAGTATTTCAGCCTCCTGCTCAACGAACTGCGTTTTGCCGCGGAAGACCTGGGCTACGACATGACCTTCGTCAGGCGCTATTCCAACAGCGAAGAGGGCGACTATCTCGACCGGGCGCGGAGGCGCAACCTGGACGGCGTGATCGTGGTGCAGGCGGATTTCAATTCCGCGGACGTGATGCATCTGGCCGTCAGCGACATTCCTACCGTGATGATCGACCACGCGTACGAGGGCTGCGACTGCGTAATGAGCGACAACCGGGGCAGCCTGGAGCAGATCATGCGCGCGGTATGGGAAAAAGGCCACCGGCGGGTGGCGCTGATCCAGGGCGAAGACTGCATGGTGACCCGGGAGAGGATGGCCGGATTCTACAAAGCCTGCGCGGAAATGGGACTCCGGGTGCCGGCGCACTGTGTGCGGCAGGGACAGTTCCATGCTCCCGACGTGTGCGCGCAGCAGGTAAGGGCGCTGATGGGCGAGAAAGACTCAAACGAACAGCTGCCTACATGCATCATCTGTCCCGACGATTTCAGCTGCCTGGGCGCACTAAGAACGCTGGAGGAGATGGGCTTCAAAGTCCCCGGGCAAGTGAGCCTGGTTGGCTATGACGGCATCCGCATGACCCAGATGTGCCGCCCCCGGCTGGCGACCTACCGGCAGAACGCGGCAGGCGTGGCGAATGAGGCGGCTGCCCTACTGCATGAAGCCATCGAAAATCCCGGGATTCACCGGAAGCGCATCATTACCGTGGGCGGCGAGCTGATCGAGGGCGAGACCCTGGGACCCGCACCGTTTACTCAGGCGTAAAGAGCTTTTCTGCCGGACGGCAGAAACGATAAAGGGAATTCAAAAATACGTAAGGGGGAAGAAACATGAAAAAAACCTTGGCTGCCGTACTGTGCCTGGCCATGTGCCTGCTGGGCATGGTGCCCGTAACTGCGGAAGAAGCCGCGGCGCCTGAAGCGTATCTGATGTACGCGGACGCCGCCTGGGCGAACCAGTACTGGGGCGGCGAAGCACCCGAAGGCGTGACCGCCATCAACGCCGCCGTCACCGGCGCGGGCGAATACACCGTGGGCCTTGCCTTTGCCGCGGAGGCTCAGGGCCTGGCTTTCACGGCCGTGGGCATCACCGACGGCGAAACGAAGCTGCCCGGCTACACCATCGAGATCAAAGCCATCCGCGTCAACGGGGAGGAGATCAGCTTTGAAAAGGGCTATACCTCTTCAGACGACGGCATCACCACCCGCATGAACATCTACAACGAGTGGGTGAACGAGGTGCCCGCCGAAGCCCGTTCCTTTGACGGCAAGACCGACGACGCCAGTCCCGTGATCGTGGACAAAGCGCTGTTTGAGGCCGTGAAGAGCGTGGAAGTGGACTTCGCGCTGCATCAGTACGGCGTGGACACCGCCTACATCATGTACGCGGACGCCGCCTGGGCCAATCAGTACTGGGGCGGCGAAGCGCCCGAAGGCGTGACCGCGACCAACGCCGTGATCGACGGCTTCGGCGATTACACCGTGGGCCTGGCCTTTGCCGAAGAAGCCCAGGGCCTGGCCTTTTCCGCGCTGGGCATCGTGAACGGCGAAAAGACCTATCCGGGCGCGTACCTGAAGATCAACGAGCTGCGCGTGAACGGCGAGCCCGTAGAGCTCAAGAAAGGCTATACCTCTTCAGACGACGGCATCACCACCCGCATGAACATCTATAACGAGTGGGTGAGCGAAGTGCCCGCAGACGCCCGCTCCTTTGACGGCACCCTGGAAGACGCCAGCCCCGTCATTCTGGACAAAGAAGCCTTCGCAGCCGTAAAGACCGTGGAGATCGATTTCTCCCTCCTGCCCGTCACCGACACGGCGTACCTGATGTATGCCGACAGCAGCTGGGCGCATCAGTACTGGGGCGGCGAAGCGGCTGAAGGCATTGCTGCCGTCAACGCCGAGATCACCGGCCCCGGCACCTACACCATCGGCCTGACCTTTGCCGAAGAAGCTCAGGGCCTCGCGTTCTCGGCGGTCGGCATCGTCACCGGCGAAAAGACCTTCAACGGCTATTTCATCAACGTCACCGAAGTGAAAGTGAACGGCGAACCGATCGAGCTGGGCAAGGGCTACACCTCCTCCGACGACGGCATCACCACCCGCGAGAACCTGTACAACGAATGGGTGGGCGAAGTGCCAGCAGACGCCCGGCGCGCTGACGGCGATATGGAAGGCGCCTCGGCCATCATCGTGGACCAGAACGCCTTTGCCGCGGTCAAGTCTGTGGAAGTCACCTTCGACTTCATTTACGGAAAGCCCATTGCCGGCGGGGACGACGCGCCCATGACCGAGGACGAAGCCAACGCCCTGAAGGAAGCCGGCTTCCATGCCTACATCGGCGTACAGGGCAAGGACACCTACGTGTTCCGCAACGCCTGGAACGACAATTACGGCATGAACGACGAAGCGCATCCCTACTTCTACCGCCTGACCGGCTGGGACAACCCGGACACCGAGGACGGCTCCGACGATCTGGGCGGCAGCTTCGTCGATGTGGCCATCAACGGCAACGGCGAGTATACCGTGAGCCTCACCACCGGCGAGAGGGGCTTTGGCGCCACCAGCGAGTTCAACCTGCTGTTCGTATCCACCGACATCCCTGCCAAGCTGATCGCCGACGGCTACCTGACCATCGACAGCGTAAAGACCAAGATCGGAAACGCGGCCACCCAGGAATACACCAACGTGAACATCGACGAGGGCACCTACGCCCGCATCGACGTGATCAACGTGTACGGCACCGGCGCGGACTTCGGTTATACCGTGCCCGGAGCCGGCGAGACCATCACCATCACCTTTACCGTAAGCGGCTGGTAATGCCGTGTTAGCCGGGAGCGCGCCAAAGCGTGCTCCCGCAGGTTTTCTTTCAACGGACGGGGATCCGGCCACCCGGACCCGTCCCTTGATCCCAAAGATCGATCGGGAGGAAATGCACGTGGAAGCAAGCGTTCACAGGGCGCCGGGCATGGAAAAAACACCCTGGAGCCGGCTTTTGCCGCTGTGGGTCTTCAGGTGTGCCGCGCTCATTTCGGGCATGGCCCTGTTTTTTCCGCCGGTGAACCCCGGTAGGATCAGCGAGAAGATCAACGAGTCGGCAAGTCTGTTCACCACCGGCGTCAGCTACGGCACCATCACCAACCGTATGGGACG
>JAFZPV010000060.1 GCA_017552535.1 Clostridia bacterium | reverse complement strand
TTTGAGGGCGTCGTTGGCGATGTCGATCAGGCGCTTGGTCTTTCCGGTGCCTTTGTTGCCGGCGATAACCTGAATCATATCAAATCACTCCGATCCATGATGATTTGGTCCTTCTGCCTGTATTATACTCCACACCCCGGCAAAATGCAAGAACTTGTTCCGCCTCGCCTCCGGCAGGGGAAAACAGGCTGGGCACAGGGGTGAAAATGCATTTCAGCTGAATTGTTGTCAATAGCGCAAACCGGCGGAATCCGCCCCCATGTAAAAACATGAAAAACCCCTCGATTTCTGCATGAAATCAGGGGTTTTTGCTCGAGGTGACGGGATTTGAACCCACGGCCTTTTGGTCCCGAACCAAACGCGCTACCAAACTGCGCTACACCTCGTAAAAGAGCCAACGAGGGGACTCGGACCCCTGACCTGCGGTTTACGAAACCGCTGCTCTACCGACTGAGCTACGTTGGCATGCCTACAAAGCTAAATCATTATAGCACCGGGTCAGGCCTTTGTCCATAGAGGCAAGAGATTTTAACAAAATACGGCACGTCTGTGTAAGTGTCAATCCAATATATGTGGCCGGTTTCGCCGCTGCCGCAATTGACGCTCGGCGCTTTCCTGTGCTATAATACATTCTGAATTATGTTCAGAATGCATCCCATTCGGAAAGGACGCGTGGCTATGGACGGAAAGCGTATGTATTCCCTGATCGAAAAAATGAACTTCGTGCGCGTGAGCGGCACGCCGGAAGAGGCGAAGGTCGCGGACATCCTGCGCGCGGAGTGCGCTGCTTTCGGGTTGAAAGCCGAGATCGACGAGTTTACGACCCAGGACGGCGAGGTGGCACGCACGTTTTTGGAGGTGCTGGAGCCTTACCGCAAGACCTATGAGGCAAAGGCCTACCGCCGCAGCGCGAGCCTCGAAGCGACCGCCGAAATGGAGTACGCGGAGGATGCGCTTCCCGTAAACCTGCTGGACGCAAAGGGAAAGATCATCTACATCAACACGCCCGTAGGCAAAAAGAACTATGAGCAGCTGATCAAAGCGGAGCCGGCCTGTGTGATCGCCGGCGACGGAGATATGCTGGATCATTTGGACGAGATCGACCTGCAGCCCGGCATGCTGCGGCCGGTGTTCACCGATCCGTTCGATAAGCGGCTGTGCGTGGTGACCGTGCGCAAGCGCGACCTGTACGAAATGATCGTAAAGGGCGCGAGCAAGGCACGGGTGGAGGTGGAGAGCCGCGATTTTGAGAACACCTCCCGCAACGTGACCGCCTTTATCCCTGGCACGAAGAGGCCGGAAGAGATCATCGCCTTCACCGCCCACATGGATTCCACCCAGTTCTCCCACGGCTGCTACGACAACGCGGCGGGCAGCGCCATCCTGATGGAGCTTGCGCGGCACTACATGCTCAATCCGCCCGAGCGCTCCCTGCGCTTTATCTGGACGGGCAGCGAGGAGAGGGGACTGCTGGGCAGCAAGCACTTTGTGGCAGCCAACGAAGACGAGGTCAAAAAAACCCGCCTTTGCATCAACTGCGATCTGGCGGGCAGCCCCGCGGGACATGAATTCGCCATCGTCACGGGCCCCAAGGAGCTTACGGACCACATCGACATGCTCATGAAGGAGGAAGGCTATGCCGTAGAGACGCGCACCGACACCTATTCCTCCGACTGCATCCCCTTCGCAGACAGCGGCGTGCCCGCTGTGTCCATCGGGCGCTTCGGCACGCCGGGCATGAGCTACATCCATTCCCGCCGGGACGTGATCGATTACGTGTGCGCGCCTTCGCTGGAAAAGACCGGACGCATCGTGCTTCTGTTCGCGGAACGCATGAACCGGGCGGCCTGCCTGCCCTTTGAAAGGAAGATCCCGGACGACATCCGCAAGAAGGTGGATGAATACCTGTCCAAGAAGGGCGTATAAACAGACTTCGGTCTGTATTTGCCGGCTGCGACTTTCTGATAAGCGAACAAGATTCAAAACAGACTTTGGTCTTTATTGATGAGGTGAAACATGGTAAACGGCTCGGTCAATTTCTGGGATTCCGACGTTTGGAGCTTCGTGGTGGTGCTGGCGGTACTTTTGGGGGCGATGCTGATCGCCAACGCCCTGCGCCGCACGATCAGGCCGCTTCGCCGTTCGCTGATACCGTCTTCAGTGCTGGCGGGCTTTCTGGTGCTGATCGTTGGCGGCGTATGGAAGCGTATAACAGGAGAAAGCATGCTCTCCACCGCCACGCTGGAAGCGCTCACGTATCATGGTTTGGGCCTGGGTTTTGTGGCCCTGTCCCTGAGGACCATGGAAAAGCACCGGGGCAAAAAGGCCCGGCAGGATATTTTCAGCACCTCCACGGTGGTGGTGTCCACCTACATCGTGCAGGGATTGGTGGGCCTGGCAATCACTCTTATGCTGTATTACCTCATTCATTCCTTCGCCGCGGCGGGTATGCTTTTGCCCATGGGCTACGGCCAGGGCCCCGGCCAGGCCTACGCCTGGGGCAAGAATTTTTCGGACGCCGGTTTTGAGAACGGCGTGAGCTACGGCCTGAGCGTGGCGGCGTGCGGCTTCATCTCCGCCAGCGTGGGCGGCGTGATCTATCTGCAGCGCATCGCCCGCAAAAAGAACGTGCAGCGCACCGAGAACGCAGAGCAGGTGGAACTGCTCACTGCCGAGCATATCACCTCTCCCGGCGAGATCCCCCTGAGCGAATCCGTGGACAAGCTCACGGTGCAGTTCGCGCTGGTGTTCCTGGCGTACGGGGTGGCGTACCTTTTCATGTACCTGATCCACCGTGCCTGCAGCGGCATCGCGTTTTACGACAACACCGTGCGCAGCCTGATGTGGGGCTTCAACTTCCTGGTGGGCACGGCGGTAGCCATCGCTCTCAAGGGGCTGCTTAACTTCCTGCGCAAAAAAGGCGTTGTCAAACGCGCCTACACCAACAGCTTCATGCTGAACCGCATCTCCGGCACCATGTTCGACCTGATGGTGGCGGCATCCATCGCCGCCATAGACTTAAGCGCCTTCCAGAACCGGCAGTTCGTTCTGCCCCTGCTGCTCACCTGCACGCTGGGCGCCGCGGCCACCTACTTCTACTGCCGCTGGACCTGCAAACGCCTGTTCCCGGACTATGAGGACGAGGCCTTCCTGGCGCTGTACGGCATGCTCACGGGCACGGCTTCCACGGGCGTGATCCTGCTCAGGGAGATCGATCCCTCCTTCGAAACGCCGGCTTCCAACAACATCGTGTACCAGAACCTGTGGAGTATCATCATCGGTTTTCCCATGCTGCTTCTGATGGGCTATGTTGCCAAATCCATCACCTGGAGCTGGCTGTGCATGGGCATCATGGTGCTGCTGCTCATCTTCATGCTCTGCCTTATGTTCCGCTTTAAGCTGAAGGGACTGCTTCAAAAGAAAAAAGAGGGGTAAAACCCCTCAATCCCAGGGCAGAAGGTTTTCGCCCTTCACCAGATAGGCTTTGTCCGCGAGACGGGCCAGCGGGTCGTCCGAGTGCGAATCGGAATAGAACTTCCCGATGCGCGCATCCGGGAATGCCTGTTTCCACCTGCGCACCTTTTCCTCCCCGTGGCAGTTGGCTCCGCGGTACAGGCCGGTGCGTATGTCCACGGGGGAGGCCAGCACCTGCTTTACGCCCAGGCGCTCCATCGCCGGGCGCACCAGGAATTCCGGCGAAGCCGAGATCACAACGTCGTCCGTCCGCTTTAATGAGAGGTAATACGGTTTCACGCGCGGCAGGTTTTTGTCCCAGAACCGTTCCACCTGGCCCTCAGGGTCTTTGAGGTCCCTCAGAAAGGCGAACATATCCTGCTTGAAGCGCTGCTTGTCCTTTTTCAGCACGAACAGCGCGCCCCAGGCGAGGGCGGGCAGGCGCAAAAGCATCCGGGGCGTACGCCTCAGGCAGTACATATAAAACAGGGCTGTGGAATCCCCGCGTATGATCGTGTTGTCGAAATCGTATACGTTCACGCGCTTCACCTCAAAAAGTATATTCTGCGCCCGGAAACGTTTTCCTGTAAGGAGTGAAGAAAATGCTGTTCAACTTTAGCTCCATTTCGGCTGACCCGCTGGCGTTTATCAAGAGCCTGCTGATCACCCTGCCGGGCGTTCTGCTGGCGCTGAGCATACACGAATGCGCCCACGGCTGGGTGGCGGAGCGCTGCGGGGACGATACCGCGCGCTACATGGGCAGGATCACGCTGAACCCCATGAAGCACATAGACCCCATGGGTTTTCTGTGCATGCTTCTGGTGGGCTTCGGCTGGGCAAAGCCCGTGCCGGTCAACCCCCTCAAGTACAAAAACTACCGCGCCGACGACCTCAAGGTGTCCCTTGCCGGCATCACGGCCAACCTGTGCCTGTTCTTTGTGTGCTTTATCGCGATGTCCGCGATCTTTATCGGCGCGCTGAGCAAGCTGGGGTACGGCAGCGGCCTGGGAATGAACGAGGAATTTGCCACTGCGGTGTTCCGCTCGGCCTATGCCATGAGCGAAGCCGTCATCGAGCCTGCCTTCGGTAAGGCGGTATCGGTCCTGTACCAGATGATCGTGAACTGCATGTTCATCAACCTGTCCCTGGCGGTGTTCAACCTGATCCCGCTGCCGCCCCTGGACGGATACCACGTGCTCAACGACCTGGTGCTGCACCAGGACCTGTTTGCCCAGAGGCGCACCCAGCAGATCGCCGGCATGGTGCTGCTGGGCCTGATCATGCTGGGCAACGTGAGCCCGAAGCTGGACATCATTTCCATCGTCATCGGCGGCGTGCGAAGCGGCGTGATCGGGTCGCTGAGCGTGCTCAGCCGCATCGTGGCGCAGGCGATAGGGGTCATCTGAGATGGCGTACGTCGTAGACCTCAAAAAATACCAGTACACCGGCCCGCTGGATCTGCTGCTGGACCTCATCCACGCGGCGAAGATCGACATCAAGGACATCTTCATCAGCGAGATCACCGGCCAGTACCTGGAATCCATGAGCCAGATCGGGGACCTGGACATGGACAGCGCCAGCGAGTTTCTGCAGATGGCGGCGCTTCTGATGGAGATCAAATCCCGCTCGCTGCTGCCCAAGCCGCCCGAGCCGGAGGACCCGGACGCCGAGACGCCCGAGCAGGCGCTGATCCGCCAGCTGGAGGAATACAAGCGCTTCAAGGAGCTGTCCGGCGAGATGCGTTCGCTGGAAGAGGCAGCGCAGGCGCTGTATACCAAGCTGCCGGAGGAGTATCCGCTGCCGCCGCCCACCATCGAACTGACGGGCATGACGCTCACGGCCCTCACCAAAGCCTTCGCCCGGGTGCTCAGGCGCCTGGAGGAACTGGCGGAAAACGAGCAGTTCGAAAACTTCTCCCGCCGGGAGGTGCGGCGCGAGACCTACACCGTGGCCCAGTGCATGGCGCTCATCATGCAGCGCGTGGGGAAGGGCAGCGCGTCCTTCTTTGCCCTGTTTGAGGACAGCTGCGACCGGGAAGAAGTGATCAGCGTGTTCATGGCCTTGCTGGAGCTCATCAAGAACGGACGCGTTACAGCCCGGCAGACGGGCGAATACGGCGACATCATCATCGAAAAAAGGGTGACGGCATGAATCTGAGACCGGTAAGCGGGAAGGACCGAGCCCTGATCGAAAACCTGTTCAATCTCTACCGGAACGACTTGAGCCCCTACGCCGGCGGTTTTTTCGATCTGGACGAAAACGGCTACTTTGATTACGGCGCGGCGGAGGACGTGCTGCCATTCGGCGACGGCGTGGAGACCTATATAATAGAAGAGAACGCCCGCGCCGTGGGCCTGGTGATGGTTACGGACGAAAGCTATGCCCTGGAGGGCTGCGCCTGGCGCTTTCAGGAACTGTACCTGGTGCGTGCCGCCAGGGGCCGGGGCATCGCCCGCGCGGCCTGCGAAGAACTGCTTCGGGCCAGACCGGGCCGCTGGTGCTTAAGCGTGTACAAAACGAACCTCCCCGCCCGCCGCTTCTGGGACGCGCTCATCCGCGACCGCGGCCGCCTGATATGCACGATGCCGGGGGAGGAAGGCATGACGGACATGGTCTTTGATACGGGAGAAGGTAGGAGTTAGGATTCAGGAGGTAGGAGTCAGGAGGTAGGAGTCAGGAGGTAGGAGGTAGGAGTTATAGTTTGACGCGCGCGCAAGGGTGCTCGGTACCATAACAAAACCGCCCGCGTCGTGGGGCGGTTTGCTTTCATCAAAAGAAATGCCGCAGGCATTTCATCCGCAACTCCTAACTCCTGATTCCTAACTTCTAACTCCAATTTCAAACTCCACACTTTCCTAAAGCAGCGACGCCGCAAGAAACACCGGCATCAGTATCAGGTCGCACCAAAAGACGCACAGCGCCTGCTCGTCGCTGTCCAGGTCGTCAAACAGGATAAGGTCGTCGTTGATGTGATCGGCGATGTCGCCCCCGGCCCAGCCCGGGGTCTTTCTTTTCATGCGGGGAAGCCTGAGCTGCGGGATGCGGGCGCCGTCAAAGCGCAGGTAGGCCACGAAGCTGCCCAGGGCGAACACGAGCCCCACGAGCACGCAAAGGTCGCTGCCGGAAACACCGGGCCGGAAATGCTGCCACAGCTTGATGACGGCAAGCGCCAGCACACCGCGGGTGAACAGCTTGTACATCAGGGGACGCACCAAGCGGCGGCTCCATACGCTGCGCAGGGTCTTTTTGTTCTCGCGGGGCATGCTCGCTTCGCCTCCCGGATGCATAAAATGTATAGGATGAGTATATATGCATAAGGTAAAATCTGCGACCATAAGCTCAAAAAAAGATTCAGTGAAGGAATCATCCTGCATTTTGCGGGTTTATTATGGCCCGGTATCGACGGGTAATGCATAAAACAAACAAAGAATTTTCAAAATCATCCCAAAATGACTTGACGGCAAAACCGAAATCGCATATAATAGCCTATCATTGCATATACAATGTAATGCACAAAAACAAGGAGGAACCATTGATGAAAAAGCTGCTTTCCATCGTGCTGGCGCTGGTCATGGTCCTGAGCGTGGCGTCCGTCGCCTCCGCCGAGGAACTCACCAACCTCAACACCTATGAGACGCAGGCCCGTGAGCTGGAGACCTGGAACGTGCACTATTCTCAGGCCGCTGCCGACCTGAACATCCTGTGCAACCTGATCGACGGTCTTCTGACCAACGACAACCACGGCAACCTCAAGCCCAACGCCGCCAAGGAATACTACACCAACGACGGCGGCAAGACCTGGACCTTCGTGCTCAACGAGGGCATGACCTGGTTCGACAAGGACGGCGAGTACATGGCCGACGTGAAGGCGTCCGACTGGGCCACCGGCCTTGAGTGGGTTCTGAACTTCTACAAGAACGATTCCTACAACGTCTCCATGCCTGGCGAGATGATCGCGGGCGCCCGTGACTACTATGAGTACACCAAGGGCCTGGACGTTGAAGAAGCCAAGGCGCTGGACACCGACGGCAAGTTCGCCGAAATGGTCGGCATCGCCGTTGACGACGAAGCGGGCACCATCACCTACACCCTGGTAGACCAGCTGCCCTACTTCCCCTCTGTGGCCACCTACAACTGCCTGTATCCCCTGTCTGCCGAGATGATCGAGGAAATGGGCGTTGACGGATACCGCTCCGTGACCTGGGAAGATATGTGGTATTCCGGCCCCTACACCATCACCTACTTCGTGAACCAGAACCAGAAGGTGTTCACCAAGAGCCCCAACTACTGGAACGACGCCAACTGCAAGCGCTTTGAGACCGTCACCGTGAAGATGGTCGAGTCTGCTGCCGTGGCCGTACAGCTGTACAAGGGCGGCGAGCTGGACCATGTGTCCCTGCCCCAGGATGAGCTGCAGGCGATCTACTCCAACCCCGAAGATCCCAACTACGCCAACCTGGTCGAGGCCCGTCCCACCAAGTACTCCTACCAGATGCACCTGGTGTACAACAAGAACCTTGCCGACGGCGCCACTCCCGATGACAACTGGAACACCGCCGTTGCCAACGAGAACTTCCGCAAGAGCCTGTACTACGGCCTGGATCTGACCAACTACCTGGCCAGGACCAACGCCATCAACCCCCAGAGCTGCCAGAACTACGTGTACACCGGCAACGGCGTGGCGTTCTACTCCGACGGCACTGACTACACCTCCAAGGTGCTTGAGGCCATCGGCCTGGAGTACAATGCCGAGACCTACACCCGCACCAATGCGGAGCTGGCCGCCCAGTACAAGGCTGCCGCTATCGAAGAGCTCACCGCCAAAGGCGTGACCTTCCCCGTGCAGATCGACTACTACATCTCCGGCGCTTCCACCACCGCTGCGCAGACCGCGAAGGTCCTGGAGGACATCTTCTCCGTCTGCCTGGGCGACGAATACGTGAAGCTCGTCACCAACACCTACGTCTCCTCCCTCGCCAGTGAAGTCCGCAACCCCCGCAAGGCTTCCTTCTTCATCAACGGCTGGGGCGCTGACTTCGCCGATCCCATCAACTTCCTGGGCCAGGAGACCTACAACGACACCGAAGCCTACTATGCCAACTACTACAGCAACTGCAACGACGCCACCGATCCCGATCTGATCGCCGCGTATCAGGAGTTCACTGATCTGGTAGTTGCCGCCAAGGCCATCACCGACGATATCGACGCCCGTTACGACGCGTTCGTCAAGGCCGAAGCCTGCTTCCTGGGCCACGCCCTCGTAATTCCCTGCTCTTACGAAGTGAGCTGGGAGCTGACCAAGATCAACAACTACTCCAAGGTGTACAGCATGTACGGCATGCAGGCCTACCGCTATGTGGATTGGGAGACCTCTACGGTTCCCTTCACCACTGAGGAAATGGCTGCCTTCGCCGCCGCGTACGCTGCCGAATAATCGGTCTGCGAACGTCTGACGCAATAGTCTTCCGGAGCGGTCCTTCGGGACTGCTCCGGTTTTTTACTTTCTTCGGGAACGGTATGCGGTTCCCCGCTCGGCGGAGAACGGCATACCCTCCCCGGATGGGGAAAAACGCGCCCCGCCCCGCGGGCGCACGGGAGGAAAGCGGAATGCTCAAATACATTCTCAAACGCCTGGGACAATCCCTACTCACGATCCTTCTGGTCGTGAGCGTGGTTTTTGTTCTGATGCGTCTCATGCCCAGTGAGAACTTCTTCACGGACGATGAGCTGCTCAAGTTCACCGACAAACAGAAGTTCGAAAAGCTGGAGCGCATGGGCATGATGAAGGTCTGCCCCACCTGCGGCGGAACGGGCCTGGTGGAGGGCCTTACCTGCAAACAGTGCGGTGACCAGGCGGCCATCGCCCAGCAGGGCGACGGCGCTTATCAGAAGCCAGGCACGGGCTACGTCAACCGCAGTATGCTTCTGCAGCTGGCGGAGTTCTACGGCGACATGCTGCAGATGCGCGTTTACAACACTTCCAAAAACACCGAGGTCAAGAGCATCAACCCCGTATCGATCGTGCCGTATCTGCAGGCGAAGCTGGCGGGGGAGGACCCCTTCGGCGGCAAGCTCAAGGATACCTACGACGTGCGCCTCAAGTTCAACCTGGGCAAGAGCCTGCGCATCGAGAAAAACCAGTACGTCACCAAGGTGATCGCCAACCGCATCGGCATATCGATGTCAGTTGGCCTCGTGTCGCTGGCCATCTCGCTGGTACTGGGCGTTGTGATGGGCGTGCTTCAGGCCAGATACAAGGACGGGCCCTTCGACCATGTGGGCACGGGCTACACGGTGTTCGTGAACGCTGTGCCGCACCTGGTGATATACACCCTCATCATGGTGCTGGGCAACCAGCTTTTCGGCCTGCCTATGAGATACGACGATACAAAGGGCAACGTGTACCTCACGATGGTGCTGCCGATCATCTGCTTATCCATCGGCTCCACCGCCGGCTACATGCTCTGGACGCGCCGCTACATGGTGGACGAGCTCAACAAGGACTACATCCGCCTGGCCAAGCTCAAGGGCCTGAGCGAGCGCAAGGTGCTGTTCAGGCACGTGCTCAAAAACGCGTTCGTTCCGCTGGCGCAGTACCTGCCGTATTCGATCCTGCTCACCGTGGGCGGAAGCCTGCTGGTGGAGAAATTCTTCGCCGTGCCCGGCATGGGCTTTTTGCTGCCCCAGGCCATCGGCCGGTATGACCTGCCACTGGTGCAGGGCATCGTGCTCCTGTACGCAGCCATGGGCATACTGGGCGTGTTCCTGGGCGACCTGCTGATGACGTTCATCGACCCGAGAATCAAGCTGACCGGAAAGGGGGATGTGCGCTGATGAGCAAAAAGCACAACCGCCGCAAGACCGTACAGGAAATGGAACAGCCGGTAGTCGATCTGAGCATAGACTACAGCGCGGTAGACACCAACCCCAAAATGAAGCGGCCCAAGGGGCGCGAGTATCCCAAATCCCGTTCCGACATGCCGGAAGCCCAGCTGTTCGAGTTTGCCGAGTACAAACCGCAGGACGCGGAGCGCATCGGCTATTCCAACTACAGCTACTGGAAGAGCGTGTGGGCGAACTTCTTAAAGAAAAAGCCCGCCGTGATCATGTCGGTCATTTTCATCCTGCTTTTCATATTCACCTTCGTGGCGGGCTGGATCGGCAAATACGATATCCATATGCGCACCAACACCACGCCGGAGATGATGTACCGTCTGCCCAGCTGGGCGGATTACTGGTTCGGCACCAACGGCGTCGGCCAGGATTACTGGGCGCAGGTGTGGTACGCCACCCGGGCCAGCATCCTTCTGGCGGTGTGCGTGTCGCTTGCGCAGATCACGCTGGGCCTGATCATCGGCCTGGTGTGGGGCTACGTGAGAAAGCTGGACCGCTTCTTTACCGAACTGTACAACCTGATCGACAACATCCCCACCATCATATACATGACGCTGATCGCGCTGATGGTAGGCAAGAGCATGCTCACCATGGGCATCGCCATGGTGCTGTTCGGCTGGCTGGGCACGGCAAGAAACGTGAGGAATCTGGTGTTCATGTACAGGGACCGGGAGTACAACCTGGCCTCCCGCTGCCTGGGCACCGGTCTAAGCCGCATCCTGTTCAGAAACATTTTCCCGTACCTGGTGAGCGTGATCATCCTCCGCATGGCGCTGGCCATCCCCGGCACCATCGCCTACGAGACTACGCTGACCTACCTGGGCCTGATGGACATCATGAAGCCCTCGCTGGGCATGCTGCTCACCGAAGCCAGGACGCAAGTCATGAATTACCCGCACCTGATGATCTATCCCGCGGTCATCGTATCCATCATCACCATCACCTTCTACCTGGTGGGCAACGCGTTCTCCGACGCCTGCGACCCCCGCAACCATGTGTAAAGGAGGGGCGGAATGATGAGCGAAAACATGAACAAGACCGTGGATTTCGATTCCAGGGCGCAAAAGATCCTGTCTCAGCTGCCCCTGCTCTCCGCAAGGGACGTGGAAGTGACTTTCTCCCTGCGCGGGCAGAAGCTTACAGCCATACGGCGCACGTCGCTGGATCTGTATGAAGGCGAGACGCTGGCAATCGTGGGCGAGAGCGGCTCGGGCAAGAGCGTGTTTACCAAGTGCTTCGTGGGCATGCTGGACAAAAACGGTTCCATCACCCACGGCTCCATCATGTATGACGGAGACGACCTGACGACCTTCAGCGAAAAAGACTGGCTGCGGGTCAGGGGCAAAAAGATCGCCATGGTCACGCAGGACCCCATGACGAGCCTGAACCCCTTAAAGACCGTCGGCTACCAGATCCAGGAGAGCGTCGAGCTCCACCAGGGGCTGAAGGGCAAAGCCGCGAAGCAAGAGACCCTGCGCATCCTGGAAGCAGTGGGCATCCCCAATCCCGAAAAGCGCTACAGGCAGTATCCCCATGAGTTCTCCGGCGGCATGCGCCAGAGGGTGGTCATCGCCATCGCCGTGGCCTGCCGCCCGCAGATCCTGATCTGCGACGAGCCCACCACCGCGCTGGACGTGACCATACAGGCCCAGATCCTGGACCTGATCCGCCGACTGCAGCGCGAGCACAACATGACCATCATCTACATCACCCACGATTTGGGCGTGGTGGCAAACGTCGCCGACCGCGTGGCCGTGATGTACGGCGGTCAGATCATCGAGATCGGCATGGCCAACGAGGTGTTCTTTGAACCTCTGCACCCGTATACCTGGGCGCTTCTGAGCGCGCTGCCCCAGCTGGGCGTAAAGGGCGAAAAGCTGCCCGCCATAGACGGTACGCCGCCCAACCTCTTCAACAAGATCAAGGGCGACGCGTTCGCGCCCCGCAACCGCCAGGCGCTGAACATCGACTATCTGGAAGAACCGCCCATGTACGAGGTCACCTCCACCCACATGGTGAAGAGCTGGCTGCAGGATCCCCGCGCGCCCCACGTGGACCAGCCCAGAGCTATCGAACGCCTGAGCGAGACCCAGAAAAACGAGGGCACCGATCCCAACGCCTACCATCCGCACCTGGACCCCAAGCGTGAAACACTGATCGAGGTCAAGGACCTGCAGGTGACCTTCGGCAGCGGACGCAAAAAGTTCGTGGCCGTCGATCACGTGAACTTCGAGATCTACAAGGGTGAGACTTTCGCGCTGGTGGGTGAGAGCGGCTCCGGCAAGACCACCATCGGCCGCGCCATCGTGCGCATCAACCCCGTCACCCAGGGCGAGATCCTGTTTAAGGGAGAGCGCATCAGCGGCAGGATCTCCAAGGAGATGGACACCAAGGTGATCCGCTCCCTGCAGATGATCTTCCAGGATCCCATGGCATCCCTGAACGAGCGCGCCAAGGTGGACTACATAGTGTCCGAAGGCCTGATCAACTACCACCTGTACAAAAACGAGCACGATCGT
>JAFZPV010000059.1 GCA_017552535.1 Clostridia bacterium | reverse complement strand
CTGTTACGCTTTGTCTTTCTTCAATGCCTCTGAAATCGATAAGAATCGACTCGTTTCCGCATCGTGCCCCAGTTGCGTCGTTTTGGCAGGTGTTTGCTCGTGCTTTCGCTTAGGAGGCGAACGCTCTATCCTGCTGAGCTAAAGGCGCATCAATGGTATTTTAGCCAAAGGACGGTTAAATGTCAATACACGCAGCAGAGTTTGGAGGAAAAACGTTTGTTTCAAATAGGAGTCTGCGGTGCAGAGTGCCGTTTGCAAAAGGCATGCCGACGTTTTTGAGACTGGCGGTCCGCATTGGTGCAAAACGAAGCGCCCCGCACGGCGGATGCTGTGCGGGGCGCGATGCTGCGGGGTATTACTTTTTGCAGAACAGGGCCTTGATCTTGGCGATGATGCCCTTGATGCCCTTGTCGGCCAGAGCTTTTTTCACTTCTTCGATGACCTTCTTCACGGTCTCGTCGGGAAGGTCCTTGCCGATGATGCCCTCGATCGCTTTCACGGGATCGGCGTTGAAGCTTGCCAGCAGGCTCTTGTCGCCTTTGAGCGCGGCCAGCGCTTTCTGCACCAGAGAACTGATATCCGCTGCCATACAATCACACCTTCTTTTTTTATTTGGCGCACAGCGGGCAAAGCGCCCCGTCCGCCGGAAGTGACATTATCATACTACAAAGAATCGGAAAAATCAATGTTTTTTTATCATCAGATACGATTCGTTTTATCGTTCTGCTCAAAAAAACACTCGCGCGATCATATTCCGGCTTAATCCTGTATGCGAAAAGGGAGGGTCTGGTCAGCCTTCCTGACCGGTTTCCACCTGATCGAGAAGGGAGAAGTAGCGGGTGTGCGTCTGCTCCAGAATGTTCCTGTAGCGGGCGTCGCCGTTTTTGTCCAGCGTTTCCAGGAACATGTGCTCCTTCGACGCCAGCTCCGGATGGATGCGCACCAGCGTAGCCATGCCCGTATTGGAGCAGATGCCCGCGATGCGCTTGTATTCCGCCATGAGGTTGGAGAAGACCGCGTCCGCCAGGTAAGAGCATTCGCCGGCGCTCATGCGGGTGAAGTGGTTCTGCGTCATCCGGTTGATGAGGTCGTTCACCACGTGGACCTTGGGCTCGATGGCTGCGGCTGCCGGTTCGCTGCGTTCTTCAAAAGCCTTTTCGGCGTCGTCCAGCACGTCCTGGATCAGGCCCTGCAGCACCGCCAGCTCCTTTTTGAAGGTCTCCGAAAACCCGGTATGGTTATCGCTCAGCTTCGTGGCGATGTCGCTGATGTTGACTGCCCGGTCTCCCAGGTTTTCAAACTCCGTGGATACTTTGTAATACTGGTTCAGGATCGCGATGTGGGCCTCGCTCTTGAGGTGCGGCAGCATCTCCACCAGATAGCGACTCAGGTTGTCGGTGAGCCGGTCCACCTGCCTTTCCACGGCAGTGATCCGGTCGCGGGCAGGTTCGCTGAACTCGGATATCTGCCCCTGGGCCCTTTCAAGGTTTTCCCGCGCGATGGTGAACATGGTGAGCAGCACATCGTAGCAGCTCTTCAGCGCCAGGGCGGGCGTGGTGTAGAACACGGGATTCAGCGCCTTGATGAGCTCGCTGTGGGGGTCCGTAGCTTCCTTTTCCTTTCGGACGATCCGGTCGCTCAGTTTTTCATATACCCGCAGCATGGGGAAAAGGCATACGGCGCAGGCCAGGTTGAAGATGGTATTGGTGTTGGCAATCATACCGGAATTCACGGTGGCGTTCCACAGGCCGTCCAGCAGCCCGATGCGGTGGATGAGCGTGATCACCGCCAGCACCAGCACCGTTTCGCTCAGGTTGAACAGGATGTTCACGATGCCCACTCGCTTGGCTTCCCGGTTGGCGCCGATAGAGCACACGATGGCCGTGGTGACGCAGTCTCCAAGATAAATGCCGACGATCACCGAATAAATGGCGTTGAAGGTGAGCAGGCCGCTGGCGGAAAACGCCTGCAGGATACCGATCGTCGCCGAAGAGCTCTGCAGCGCGAAGGCCACGCCCGCGCCGATGAGATAGCCGAGGAAGGGATTGCTGCCGAGGCTGGAAAACAGCTGTTCCACCACACCGGACTTCTGCAGCGCGGCCACCGCGCTGGTCATGTTCAGAAGGCCCGAAAATAGGATGCCGAAGCCCACGGCGATGCTGCCGATGGACCTGGAATTTCGAAACAGCTTAGTCATGATCAGAACGATGCCGATGATCAGGGCGAGGGGCGCCAGGGTGGAGGGCTGGAAGAGGCGCAGGAAGGACGTTCCCCCTTCCGCGTTCAGATCCAGCAGACGGATGATCTGGCCGGTCACCGTGGTGCCTACGTTCGCTCCGATGATGATGCCCAGCGACTGGCGCAGGGTGAGTATGCCCGCGCCCACCAGACCGGAGGTGATCACGATGGTGGCGGTGGAAGACTGGATCAGGGCCGTCACGGCGATCCCCAGCCCAAAGGCCTTGAACGCGTTGTCGGTCACCTTTTCCATGACCTTCTTCAGCGTTCCCGAAGAATTTTCCTTCAGGGAATCGCCCATCAGGCGCATGCCGTACAGGAACATGGCCAGACCGCCCAGCAGCGACAAAATGTCAAAAAAGCTCATAAAGCCTCCGCAGCGTATACATTTCCACTGTGTGTATCATATAGGCCGCGGTCCGGGCTGTTCAAGACAAAATCTGTAAAACCGGCAATAAGACTGAGTGCGGCGAGCGGGAATTGCGGATGGGCAAAGGCTTGTCTGGAACTCTGATTTTTGTAGCCTCTTGCAAAAAAAAGCACCATCACTATGGCGCTTCTATGGTAGTCAAACGGCGTAATACCTGGTATATAGCAGGCAGCTAAGTTATTCACAATCAAGCAACGTCTAAAGTTGTAAACCCCAGTGCAAGCAAGTGTTTCTGAATATAACGAAACTGCTTTACCGCTTTTCACTTTGAACGATAACATTTTGAACAATAACAGAATACAAAGCAATCGAGCATACTGCATGACAATACCCGCCTTCAGGTCATTTCGCTTCTTCCGTCGGCGAAGAGGCGTATCTCGCCGTTTCCATTCGCCCGCTTTACGCGCATTTCGAAAAAGTGCGCCGTGGTCTCGATCACCGGGCGCGTTTCGACCCCGGCGGCAATGCAGAGCACGTCCGCGTCCGTGCAGTAGCGCCCGTGCTCGCGGCAATATGCGCGCTGCTCCTCAAACAGCCTGTACAGGTCAAAGCGCAGCTTTTCGTCCTCCGGGATCGGGTATTCCTCGCCGTTTTCGGTAAAGAAGAGAAAACCCCAATACTGCGGGCGGTGTATGTCGATCACGCCGGTGGGCGCCCACACCCAGTTGTCTTCCGGCAGGGGTTTGCCGTCGGGCCTGTGGACCTTTTTATACTCCCCGTCCTGGACCTCTGTCGTCCACTGCACCCTTGAAAAATTCAGCCGCCAGTAGTCCCCGGGTCTGGGAGCACGGTCAGAGGCCTCTTTCAGGGAACGCAGGGGCATTTTGATCTCCGCGCTCCATTTGCGATTGTCCGCGCCCGGATCGTTCAGCTTTCCGTCTATGTACACGGCGGTCTCAAGGCCCTTGATGTCAAAGGAATCGATGGGCTTGCCCCCGTCCCGGTACGCCTTGGTCAAAAGCAGGTCCCATACGGTATTCATCGCGTTCATCTCGAACTCGACATACCTTTGCGTGTCCGAATCCGGATCGATGAACACCTCAAAATCGTTGTCGCGGAAAATGACGTCGTCCCGCTTATCGACGTGGGCCCATATCTCGTTTCCTGTGATCTCCGCTGCCAGATAGAGCGCGTCGTCGTCCCACGCGACCTTGGCCCGGGTGGGAAAGCGCGGCGGCTTTCCCTTCTCCGGGCCCTCGATGTCCACGAAAGGCTCGGTAAAGGGGATATCGGCCCAGAAGGGCTTGTCAAGGCGACCGTCGAGGGTAAGCGGCATATGGACCTTGCGGCAATAGTATACCGGCGGATGGAAAGGGTAGTGTTTCATGTGGCCTCCTGTGTATGACTCCGTTATTGCAAGGATGAGCGGACGAGTTCTGTTTACAGAACATCGGACAGCCTGCACAGTGCGCAATTCGTCAGCGGCAGGCCGCAGATCATCGCGGAAATGCTGTTCATGCTGCTGATATACCATCTGTCGCCGTAGCGCAGCAGCTGGGGCATGATCACGTATTCTTCGCCGCCGAGGGTGAATACGGCGATCACATCGCTCAGTTCGTCCGCTCCGTACAGCACACGGTATCTTTCTGCTGCCTTCTGAGCGTTTTCCTGGGTGAAGCCGGGTACATGATCGGAGGGCGGAAGAAAGCGGATATTGCCAAGTTCGCCAAGCTGCTCCAAGCGGGTCTCATCAAACAATGCATAAACAGCGTCGGTTTCTTCTTCGCTGCGTACGGGAAGCTTGCGCTGGATCACCCACTGCTGATCTTTAAAGACGGCGCCGTCCGTAAGGAAATCCGCCAGGGACAGCGCAAGCCGGTTCAGCCGCTGTTTCGCCAGTTCGGCCAGGTCCAGCTGTTCAAGAAGCGCGCTGCCTTCGGGGAACACCGGCCAGGCATTAGTGCCGCTATAATAGCTGTTTAACTGCGCGGCTGAAGCCAAAGTGGTATGCTTCCGCATGGTATCCCATGCGAATGCGCTCATGACGGCTGCCAGGTCGCCGTTTCGCAGGCCTTCCAAATACAGGCTCACTGCTTCTTCCGGCGTTGCGCCTCCCACTTCCTGCCAGGGCAGAAGCGGCGCGTCGCTTTGAATGTAGACACCGTCTGCGTAAGCCGGAACGGGTGCATTGCCCAACAGGCGGATAGGGCCGGTGGCGCCGCTGATATCCAGCTTGCCGGCGAGATACCCGTAAAAGCTTACGATGTACCAGGATCTGCCGTAGCGGCCGAGTACAGGGGCAAATACATATTCTTCCGTGTCGATGGTAAAGTAAGCGGCCCGCTCGCAGATTTTATTCGCTCCGAAACGGACGCGCAGCCGTTCGAGCACCGTCTGAAGGCGCTTGTACGTGCTGTATGTGCCGTTTGTCGCTTCGTCCGGCTTGAGTACGCGGATATGGTCAAGTCCGGCCAGGGCGTCCAAAGCGGAGAGGTCGAATGAGGCAAGCAGGGCAGCTGCTTCATCATCCGTTCGTACGGTCCCGGTACGCAGTGTGGAAGAGCGCATGCTATTCGTTCTCCAGGAACTGCTGTCCGGATATGTCAGGGCCGCGAAGAAAAGGCAGAGGTCGTCCGCATACTGGCACATGAGCTGGGCGGTATTGATATCCGCTTCCAGCTGTGTGTTTCCCGGAAGAGCCGGCCACCTTTCAGGTGTATAAAACGAATTGCTCAGGATGATATCGCGAAAACGCCCGCCGGCACTGAAGCTTTCTGTGCGGAAGGCACTCATGGCCTTGCTTAGATCCTGATCCCTGAGTCCTTCCAAAAAGGCGGTGACGGCATCTTCCGGGGAAGAAAAACCGTTCTCGCCGCGTGACAGGTCAACCTCCTCAAAGGAACAGAAGGGCAGAAGCACAGCGCACAAAAGCAAAGCGATCCATTGTTTCATTTCGGCACCTCTTTCGGTTTTGTCTAAGCAGATACGAAGGAAGCTGACAGCATTGACATGACGAATGATACCGGGAAGAGAACGATTGTTTTCGATGGTGCACCATGGTCTTATGCATCGGGAAGCGTGCTGAAAAACGCCGCCTGTTCGTTCGGCAGATTCCAGATCGGGTTTCCGACGGCGATCAGGAGGTTTCGCGTCACGTCAAATACCTCCGCCCGGTAGAAGGCACAGTCGACGGTTTCCAATGTAAACCAGCTGTCTTCGCCTGAAGAGACCGGGCCGCTGAGCACGACGCCGTTTTCGTTCAGGATGTCTGCGCGGTATTCGTGGGCGGGGTTTGAAACGCTTTCGTGAAAGTCGCCCACGCAGACTGTCAGCTTCTGCCCGCGGAAAGAGCAGCTTCCGCCGGTACGGGTGCTGCCGACAGCCATGCGCACGCCCACCGGACCGCAGGTAAAGTCGCCCGCAGAGAGGTGGGAGAGATATGAGCGGGCAGACCGGGATTCAGCGTAGACGGTGGTGAGCGCGGTATCGCGCGGGTCGCTGTGCAGGTCGCAGCCGGCGCAGGCCCACACCCGCTTGCCGGCGGCCAGCAGGTCCAGCCAGAGCGCATAGTTTGCGCGGGTCTCCTCGCTGTCCATGGAGATGTAGAAGACTTCGATGCCGGTCCCGTCCCGGAACCAGTAGTCTGTTGGGTCGTTCGAGCGCATCAGCTGGCGCGGATGGGGATGGACGAAGAGACCGCCCATCGCTCTTACCGCGTCGATCAGCTCGCAGAAACGCTCGCGGGTGAAATCGGGATATTTGAAATGCCCCTCTGTGCCGCCGCTGAACTGGTATTCCGGGAACCGGTTCAGCAGAGTTTCCAGCTGGTCACGGCACGGCAGCAGAATGTTATAGTGCATGGCCTTGTCTTCAGCGGGGCTGTCCGTGATGTGGGTGCCCGGTTCGGTGCCGGGGATAAACAGGCCGTCCTCCCATACAGGCTGGTACATGTGCCGGATCTGTTTGTGGTCGAGGATGGCGGCAAAGTCCATATGCAGGGCACGCATCTTTGCAGGCCATTCTCTAAGCGGGCATTTGCCGTCGCTGGTGCCGCCGCTGTCGGAGTGGTCGTGCAGTTCGCCGTGGTATGCCCTGCAACCTTCATACAGGCGTTCGAGGCGTTCAATATCCTGTTTGCAGATCATATGTTTCAGCTCCGAATCAGTGTGCGTTCCTTTATCATTCTGCAGGCGCCGCGTGAGCGTAGAAAACCTGCTTGGGCCGAAAACCTCTTATTCTCGTCCAGTCTGCCTTCAGGGCGTCATTCTTCTCATACGCGTCCAGATACTCAAACGGTTCAAGGTCGCCCACAAAGCATTCTCCGCTGTCCAGGATCAGGGATATGCCGTCCGGGCTGTGGCTGGGCGTATGGATGATCTCTCCGCTTATGTCGATCCCTGCCAGGAACCGCCTGCTCTCTTCACAGCTGATGACCGTCGCCTGCGTTTCGTCGATCGGCGCAAAAGGCAGTCCGTCGCGGGCGAAGATGTAATCGGAAAAATGGACGAAGTCCTTTTGTTTATCCGCCAGAAGAAGTTTTACGCCTTGTTTCATAAGTTCAGGTATCAGGCCCATGTGATCAGGATGATAGTGTGTTGCAAGCACACAGATGATGTCTGAAATCCGGATGCCGCTTTGCTTGATGCAGCGGCAGAACGCAGGGAACATGCCGGCGTAATCGGTATCCACAAGCAGATATCCGCCGCGGGAGGGGACCAAAAAAGTGCTTGTATTGCCGTATTTCAGTCTGATCGTTTGCATTTTTCTGCAGTTCCATTCGTTTCGGCTTTTTGATTCCCGGCGCATTTCAGCGTTGTTACGTCCAAAGGTGAAATCCAGAAAGTCCGATCGAAAGCGCGTACATCTATAAGCGAAATCATACCCGTATCAAATTATACATCAAAAACACACCAACATCAATCCAAACAATAAAAAGAAGAAACAATCGCCTTTCCCGGGCGGCAGGATCCGGCATCAGCCACTATGTTACACGATTCCGGTTCTTAAGCTGTGCCAGGCATTGCATTCAGTGTTGAATGTCATATCTGCAGTTGACACGGGGAAACGCTTTTCGCATAATCCTGCCGGTGCTTTAAGATGCTGAACGCTGGTACGATGCGCTCAGCCGCGACGCGAAAGTGCTCAGAAGCGTCAGATACGGCCGGACTATAGCGGAGACCGTTCCATCCGAGAGCAGGCTCCTGTTCTGATCCGGCAGCCTTCCTGACGGTTACAACACATCAACAGAGTGGCGGAGCGTCCAGTCCGCATTGCGGGAAACGCAACCTTTCGACGCGTACCATTCAAATACAAAAAACCTTCTGATGGAATCATCGTAGTGCAGCTGGCATCCATAGCTGGATGCCAGCTGCGTATGCAATGAATATACGGATAATGGTCGGGAGACAGGTATTCCACGTTTCCTTCATGTGTCCGGGATCATATCCTGTCTGGCGGTTCCATGTTCCAACGCCGCCTTAATGAACCCCAAAAACAGCGGATGCGCTTTGTCCGGGCGCGATTTGAATTCGGGATGGTACTGCACGCCCACATGAAAAGGCCTGTCCGTGAGTTCCACAGTTTCAACGAGTGTGCCGTCGGGCGACAGACCGGACAGGGTAAGCCCGGCGTCCGCAAGCGACTTCCGGTAGTCGTTGTTGAACTCATAGCGGTGGCGGTGGCGCTCGGTAATCGTGTCGGCAGCATAGCAGCGCGCCATCGTGGTATCCGGCGCGATCACGCAAGGATATGCGCCGAGCCGGAGCGTACCGCCTTTGTCAATGGAATCCGACTGCCCGGGCATAAAGTCGATCACCTTGTGAAGACAATCATTGTCGAACTCTCCCGAATTGGCGTCCTTTATTCCTGCGACATTCCTCGCAAACTCGATCACCATGATCTGCATGCCGAGGCAGATGCCGAAGTACGGCAGTCTATGCATTCTGGCGTACTGCGCGGCGAGAATCATGCCTTCGATGCCTCTGCCGCCGAAGCCGCCCGGAACGATGATGCCGCTGATGTCCTGAAACGTTTCGCCGATATTCTGTTCCGTCAGCTTTTCGGAATCGATCCAAACGATCTCCACCCCGGCGCCAAGCGCGTAGCCCGCGTGCCTGAGCGCTTCGGCCACCGAAAGATAGGCGTCGTGCAGCTGCACATATTTTCCGACCAGGGCTATCCGCACATGCTTTTTGGCGGCGTAGATCCGCCCGACCAGCGCCTGCCATCCGCTCAGTTCCGGCTTGGGGCAATCTATGCCCAGCCGCCTCGTTACGACGTCGGACAGGTGACTGTCTTCCAGCATGAGCGGCGCTTCGTACAGGCAGGGCAGCGTGATGTTTTGAATGACCGAGTCCAGCGGCACGTTGCAGAACAGCGAGATCTTTTTGAATATTTCTTCTTCCAGCGGTTCGTCACAGCGCAGCACAATAATGTCCGGGTTGATGCCCATGCCCTGCAACTCTTTTACGGAGTGCTGCGTGGGTTTGGATTTATGCTCATCGGAGCCGTGCAGGTACGGAACTAAGGTAACATGAACGAACAGGCTGTTCTCCCGTCCAACCTCCAGCGACACCTGGCGCACCGCCTCGATGAACGGCTGGGACTCGATATCGCCGATCGTGCCGCCGATCTCCGTGATGAGCACGTCCGCGCCGGTGTGAGAGGCGTTGGCGTAGATGAACTCCTTGATCTGGTCGGTGATGTGCGGGATGACCTGCACCGTGTGGCCCAGGTATTCGCCGCGGCGTTCCTTATTGAGTACGGTCCAGTAGACCTTGCCTGTGGTGAGGTTGGAGAATTTGTTCAGGTTTTCATCCATGAAGCGCTCGTAATGGCCCAGATCCAGGTCAGTCTCTGCGCCGTCCTCCGTAACATAGACCTCGCCGTGCTGATACGGGCTCATGGTGCCGGGGTCGACATTGATGTACGGATCGAGCTTTTGCGCCGCGACCTTCAGACCTCTGAGCTTTAAAAGGCGACCCAGAGAAGCGGCAGTTATGCCTTTGCCAAGTCCCGAGACCACGCCGCCGGTGACGAAAACATACTTTGTCATGCTCTTCTCCTTTTATCCTGCCGCATAGCGTTTGCCTGTGCAATCAAAACCTTGTGTGCGCTGAGGCCGCTTATTCCCACTCCACAGTTGCCGGGGGCTTGGAGGAAATATCGTAGACGACCCTTGAAACGCCCGCGACCTCGTTGGTTATCCTGCCGCTGGCCTTTTCGAGCACCTCGTAAGGCAGGCGCGACCACTCGGCTGTCATAAAATCATCTGTCGAAACGGCACGCAGCGCCACGGTATAACCGTAAGTTCGCGCGTCGCCCATCACGCCTACGCTGCGCGAGTCCGTCAGCACCGCGAAATACTGATCCGGCGTTTTTTCGAGCCGCGCTTCGGCGACGGCTTCGCGGAAGATCGCGTCGGCGTCCTGCAGGGCAGTCACCTTATCTTTGGTGACCTCTCCGAGAATACGAACCGCAAGACCCGGCCCGGGAAACGGCTGCCGCCAAACGAGTTCTTTGGGCAATCCTAAGATCGTGCCCACGGCGCGCACTTCGTCCTTGAACAGGTCGCGCAGCGGTTCGACGATCTCGTCAAAGGCGATCACGTCCGGCAGGCCGCCCACGTTGTGGTGGCTCTTGATGACCGCAGAATCGCCTTTGCCGCTCTCGATCACGTCCGGGTAGATCGTGCCCTGCGCGAGCACGTGGATGTGCCCCAGCTTTTTGGCTTCTTCCTCGAATACGCGTATGAATTCTTCGCCGATGATCTTCCGTTTCATTTCGGGCGCCGTAACGCCGGAAAGTCTTTGCAGAAAGCGTTCTCCCGCATTGACGCGGATCAGGTTCAGCCCAAACTCGCGCCTGAAGGTCTGCTCCACCAGATCGCCTTCGCCTTTGCGCAGCAGCCCGTGATCCACGAACACGCAGGTCAGACCGTGCCCGACCGCCTTGTGCAGAAGCAGCGCGGCGACGGAGGAATCCACGCCGCCGGAGAGCGCCAGCAATACTTTTTTGCCCTCCAGTTTCTGCTGGTACTTTGAAATCAGTTGGGCCGCGTAGTCATCCATGTGCCAGTCGGGGCTGCAGGCGCATATGCCGAAAAGGAAGTTTCTGAGCAGCTGCGTCCCGTATGCGGTATGCGTCACTTCCGGATGGAACTGTACCCCGTACAGCCTGCGCGCGTCGTCGCACATGGCGGCGCAGGGGCACTTCTGCGTGTGCGCTTCCGCGGTGAAGCCCGGCGGCACCGAGCTGATATAATCGGTATGGCTCATCCAGCAGATGCTCTCGGCGGGAATATCTTTGAACAGGGGATGCCTGCTCACATAAAGCGCGGTCTTTCCGTACTCGCTGGAGTGCTCCGCGCCCGTCACCATCCCGCCCGCCAGGTACGCCAGAAGCTGCGCGCCGTAGCAGATGCCCAGGATGGGTATCCCCAAATCCAGAACGGCTTTATCGCAGCGCGGGGAAGCGGGGTCATAAACACTGTTGGGGCCGCCGGTAAAGATGATGCCCTTGTAGCCTTCCGCCCGGATCAGATCGGGCGTCATCCGATGGTACGGCTTGATCTCGGCGTACACATGCTGCTCACGCACGCGGCGCGCGATGAGCTGGTTGTACTGCCCCCCGAAATCCATCACCAGGATCTTTTCCATGCCGAGCACTCCTTACAGTTCGATATCTGCCTTCGCGTCGCTTGCTCTGCTGAGCATGGGTTTTATTTTTTCAAGGAACCCGGATACCTGCTCCGCACACCTGCCCGTATACAGCTGGGGATCGAGTATCTTTTCCAATTCGGCTGCATTCAGGCCGAATTCAGGCTCGGCGGCCAGGCGTTCCATCAGATCGCAGTTTTCGCCGTTTTTCATCCGGGCCGTAGCCTCCATGGAGCACCTGCGAATGATCTCGTGAAGCGCCTGCCGGTCTCCGCCCCGTTTGACCGCCTCCATAAGCAGGTTCTCCGTGGCGATGAAGGGCAGATACTCACGCACCGATTTTTCGATGATCTTTTCGTTTACGTGCAGTCCGCCTGTCACGTTGCGGCTCAGGCGCAGGATCGCGTCGGCGCACAAAAAGCCCTCCGGCATCGAAATGCGGCGGTTGGCCGAATCGTCCAGTGTGCGTTCGAGCCATTGCGCGGAAGCCGTCATTGCCGCATTCTGCGCGTCGGCCATCAGGTAGCGCGCAAGCGAGCAGATCCTTTCGCAGCGCATGGGATTGCGCTTGTACGCCATGGCCGAAGAGCCGATCTGGCTGTCTTCAAACGGTTCCTCGATCTGGCGGTCGTGCTGCAGAAGGCGAATGTCGCCTGCCATGCGGCAGCAGCTCTGCGCGATGGATGAAAGGCAGTTCAGTATGCGGCTGTCCACCTTGCGGGGATACGTCTGTCCGCAGACATCATAGCACTCCGAAAAACCGAACTGCCCGGCGAGCGCACGGTTCATGGCGTCGATCTTCGCGCTGTCCCCGCCGAAAAGATCCAAAAAACTGGCTTCTGTTCCCGTGGTCCCCCGGCAGCCGAGGAACCTGAAATTGGAAATGGCAAAATCGATCTCCCCGATATCCGAAACAAGATCCTGCATCCAGAGGGTCGCGCGTTTGCCGACGGTCACCAGCTGCGCGGGCTGGTAGTGCGTATAGCCGAGCGTCGGCAGCTGTTTGTATCTGTCCGCGAATTCCGACAGGTTTTTCACAACGGCCAAGAGCTCTCCGCGCAGATGCGTCAGAGCATCCCGGTATATGATCAGATCCGCGTTGTCCGTGACGTAGCAGCTCGTTGCGCCCAGATGGATGATCCCCGCAGCCGACGGCGCGGCTTTGCCGTAGGCGTAAATGTGGGCCATCACATCGTGCCGCACTTCCCTTTCGCGTTGAGCAACGCAGTCGTAGTCGATGTCCGTGATATGTTCCGACAGTTCGTCTACCTGCTGCGCGGTGATCGGCAGTCCCAGGTTCATCTCTTCTCTGGCAAGCGCCGTCCAGAGCTTCCGCCAGGTCTGATAGCGCGTGTCCGCAGAAAACAGGCTGAGCATGTATTCCGAAGCGTAGCGGGAAGACAGCGGCGATTCATAACAGTTCGTCATACGATCTCTCCAGTTTCAGGTAGTTGGGTCAGGACCAGGCCTGCCGCGCGATGATGCTGTCCCTCTCGGGACCCACGGAAACATACGTGATCGGGCACTGTATGGCGCGCTCGATCATACACACATAATCCTGAGCCGCCCGGGGCAGGGCCGACCATTCGCGTATGCCGGATATGTCGCTTTCCCAGCCGGGACAGTAATCGATCACCGGTTCTGCGCCGCCCAGTTCCATGGGGAAAGGAAAATGCTCTGTTCTTGCGCCGTTTACGGTGTAAGCCGTGCATACGGGTATTTTGGGCATATAGCTCAGTACATCGAGCTTTGTCAGCGCGATCTGCGTAGCGGCCTGGACTTCAACGCCGTAGCGGGTGGCGACGAGGTCTATCGGCCCTACCCGGCGCGGGCGCCCGGTCTTGGCGCCGTATTCCTGTCCGGCTTCCCGCAGTCTTTCGGCCTCGTCCCCGAACATCTCGCATACGAAAGGACCTTCTCCGACACAGGTGGAATAGGCCTTTACCACGCCGATGACCTCATCAAGGCGCAGCGACGGCAGCCCGGCGCCTACGGGCGCGAAAGCGGCCAGGGTGTTGGAAGAAGTGGTATACGGATAAATGCCGTAATCCAGATCGCGGAGCGCTCCCAGCTGCGCCTCGAACAGGATATTTCTGCTCTGCGTCTGCGCCTGCTTCAGAAACGCGCCGGTATCGCAGATGAAAGGCCTGAGCGGTTCGCAATAATCGCGTATCCAGCCGTTCAGGCTTTCCATCGTATACGGTCTGGCGCCGTACACATTCGTGAGAATGAGGTTTTTCCATTCCAGCAGGTCGGCAAGATGCGCTTTCAGTTCTTCGGGATAGAACAGTTCCCCGGCCAGAATGGTCTTTTTCTGGTACTTATCGGAATAAAACGGCGCGATCCCCTGTTTCGTGGAGCCGTACTTTTTGTCCTTCAGGCGCTTTTCTTCCAGCTCGTCCAGATCCCTGTGCCATGGGAGCAGCAGGGACGCCCGCTCGCTGATCTTCAGATTGTCCGGCGAGATGCGCACGCCCTGTTTCGTGACGGCTTTGATCTCACCCAGCAGGTTTTCCGGGTCCAGAGCGACGCCGTTGCCCAGGATGTTGACGACGCCGTCTCTGAAAACACCGGAAGGCAGCAGGTGCAGTGCAAATCTGCCCTTTTCGTTCACTACCGTGTGACCGGCGTTTCCGCCGCCCTGGTAGCGCACGACCACATCGAAATTTTCGGTAAGCAGGTCGACCATCCGGCCTTTGCCTTCGTCGCCCCAGTTGATGCCGACGATCGCACAGTTCTTCATAATCATACCTCACCGCCGCGCAGCGTTTCCGCTGAACCGCCATATTCACAGCATGATATTATATGACGGTTCGGTCTGTAAGTCAATCGGATTGCAGCGCATCGTAGCCTTCTTCTCCGGTGCGCACGCGCACGACGTTCTCGACGTCGGTAACAAAGATCTTGCCGTCGCCGATGTGCCCCGTGTGCAGCACCTGCTTCGCGGTCTCGATCACCTGGCGTACGGGCACCTTGCTCACGACGATATCCACCTGCACTTTGGGCAGCAGCGTGACCTCCACGGGCGTGCCGCGGTAATACTCGGGTTTGCCTTTCTGCGCGCCGTAACCCATGACATTGGTCACCGTCATTCCGGTGATGCCGATGCGGTTCATGGCCGTCTTCAGGTTTTCAAGGCTTGCCGGGCGGCAGATGATCTGCACGCGGGTGTAAACGGGCGTGCCGGCGGGTCTGGCATTCTCCCGGCGCGGCTGCGTTTCGGTTTCGTAAGTCACGACGGGTGCGGCTGCGGTCCCGGCATCTTCATATACACTGTCCTGCATGATGCTGAAGCCGGCATAGGCGGTGTGCAGGCCGTGTTCGGAGCGGTCGAGGCCCATGGTCTCGTCCGCTGCGTCCGCGCGCAGGCCTATCGTCTTTTTGATCAGAGTGAACACGATGGTGATCACGACCGCGGTCCAGCCGATCGTCGCGGCCACGCCCAGAAACTGTACGCCAAGGAATCTGAAGCCGCCGCCGTAGAACACGCCCTTCATGGTGGAGACCCCGGTGGCGAAGAAACCGGTCAGGACCGTACCCAAAGCGCCGCAGACGCCGTGCACCGAGATCGCGCCCACCGGGTCGTCGATTTTAACGATCCTGTCAAAAAAGCCTACGCTCAGCACCACGGTCAGGCCGCAGCACAGTCCGATGACTGCCGCGCCGAACGGGTTGACCGCGTCACAGCCCGCGGTGATGCCGACAAGGCCTGCCAGGGCCGCGTTGAACGTCATGGACACGTCGGGTTTGCCGTATCTGAGCCAGGTGAATAGCATCGTGGCGAGCGTTGCCACGGCAGCCGCAAGGTTCGTGTTGAAGAAGACCAGTCCCGCGCTCACGATCAGCTCGTCGCTGTCCATGCCCACGGTGGAAGCGCCGTTGAAGCCGAACCAGCAGAACCACAGGATGAACACGCCGAGCGCCGCGATGGACAGATTGTGGCCGAGGATCGCTTTGGGCTTGCCGTCCTTGCCGTACTTGCCGATGCGCGGGCCCAGCATCTTCGCGCCGATCAGGGCGCACACACCGCCCACCATGTGCACTGCGGTGGAGCCGGCGAAATCATGAAATCCGAGTTCGGACAGCCAGCCGCCGCCCCATATCCAATGACCCGATACGGGATAAATGAAAAGCGATATCGCTGCCGAATACAGACAGTATGCTGAAAACTTCGTGCGCTCCGCCATCGCGCCGGACACGATGGTCGCGGACGTGGCGCAGAAAACCGTCTGGAAGATCGCGTAGGCCCACAGCGGTACGCCCTGGGGCAGTATGCTGCCATATTCCCTCATGATGAACGGGTCGATCCAGCCGAAAACCGCTGTGCCGGTCCCGAACATGATTCCAAAGCCGAACAGCCAGTACAGGGGTGTGCCGATGCAGAAATCCATCAGGTTTTTCATCAGGATGTTGCCTGTGTTCTTGGCACGGGTAAAGCCAGCCTCGCACATGGCGAAGCCTGCCTGCATGAAGAAAACCAGCGCCGCACCCAAAAGCACCCAGATCGTGTTGACAGCCGAAAATGCCATAACCAAACCTCCTTTGTTCTCTCCGTGATGAGATGTCGTCGAAAGGATACTTCGTTCGGTCCACCTTCGCACCGTACAATACGATACCTTATCCGACAGTATTTAAACCCCGCTGGCTCCGTAGTTTGAAAGTACGCGCGCGGAGGGGTCGTCCACGTTGCAGCCCGGCCAGGTTTTGTTGGGCATCCAGTAGTCTGCGATCATGCGCGCCTGGCCGGGATAAAAGCGCTCGAACAGCTCGCGGTACATAAGGCTTTCCTTCGTGAAGGGCGGCCGGTAATCGTACTTGGCCGCTTTCTCCTTGAATTCCTCATCCGTGTAGCTGCGCTCCGCCAAGGCCTTCAAGTCGCTCACCATCGAATGCCCCACTGCGTCAGAAAACGCCGCCTTCTGCCGCCAGAGGATCTCGTCCGGCAGGATGTGCTCGTCCGCGAAAGCTTTGCGCAGCAGGTATTTGCCCATGTTGTGGGTGTTCATTTTGAGTTCGGGATCGATGCTCATTGCGTAGCGTACGAACTTCAGGTCGCCGAAAGGCACGCGGGCCTCCAGACTGTTCACCGATATGCAGCGGTCCGCGCGCAGCACGTCGTACATGTGCAGTTCCCGTATGCGCTTTTCAGCTTCCTCCTGGAACGCGGCGGCGTTCGGCGCGAAGTCCGTGTATTTGTAGCCGAACAGCTCGTCCGAGATCTCGCCGGTCAGGAGCACGCGCACGTCCGTGTTCTCATGTATGTATTTGCACACGAGATACATGCCGATGCTGGCGCGTATCGTGGTGATGTCCCAGGTGGCGAGCAGTTCCACCACGGTGGGCAGGGCGTCCAGCACGTCTTTTTCGGAGATGATGACCTCCGTGTGCTCCGAGCCGATATAATCCGCCACCATGCGGGCGTATTTCAGGTCTATCGCGTCGATGTCCATGCCGATGGCGAAGGTGCGGATGGGCTTTTTCAGGATGCCCTGCGCGATCGCGCATACCAGAGAGGAATCCAGCCCGCCCGAGAGCAGAAAACCGATCGGCGCGTCGGCGTCCAGACGCTTCTCCACGCCGTCGACCAGCAGGCGCCTGAGCTTTTCGCACACGTGGGCTTCCTCGCTCATCGTGAACTGGCCGATCAGTGCCGGATCGGCATACTGGGTGAATTTGCCGTCCGCCCAGTAATGCCCCGGCGGGAAAGGCAGGATCGTCTCGCATAAGCCCATAAGGTTCTTTGGCTCGCTGGCAAAGGCGATGCTTTTGTCCCCGGTAAATCCGTAATACAAAGGTCTGATGCCGATGGGATCACGAGCCGCGACAAAACTGTTTCGCTTAGCGTCATAGATAATGAGAGCAAATTCCGCGTCCAGTGTTTTGAATATCTCAAGACCGTATTCCTCATACAGAGGCAAAAGGATCTCGCAGTCCGAGCCGCTTTTGAACGTATAGCGCTGCTCCAGGCGCCGCTTGATGGGGCGGAAGCCGTAGAGTTCGCCGTTGCAGATGACGTAAGAGCCGTTCAGCTCAAACGGCTGCATGCCGCTGTCGGTCAGGCCCATGATGCTCAGCCGTTCAAAGCCCAGCGGGCCGCTGGGCGTAAATACCACTTTTGTCATGTCCGGCCCGCGGGAAGCGGTGCGGCTCAGAAGAGAAGCGAACTCTTCCCGCGTGATCTTCTTGCTTTCGACGCCCATGATCGAACACATCTGCTTTCCCCTCCTGCCCGGGAACCAAACGCTTCCGTTTTGGCCTCTTCCCAGATAAAAAGGCAAGGGCGCCGATACGCCTCAAAACGTATCCGGCACCCTTGCCTTGTGCGGAAGTATACACCCGGCCTTAGGGCCTGTCAAGCACTTAATGAATACTTAATTTGCAGGATTCAAAATTCAATAAACCACTTTGCGTGCCAAATACAGCGGTTTTCATTTATTATGGCTGCAAAACGAAAACTTTACAGACAAATCCTGCAAAAACGAATTGACACGCGATGCCGCGTGTGGTATCATTCCATCATTGCAAGGCAAGGGTGCTTCTGTGAGGAATCCCCTTGCCCTTTTATTTTGAATCGGATTTCGGAGGTAAGCACGATGAGCAAGTACACAAAGGAAGATATCATCCGCATGGTGCGTGAGGACGACGTCGAGTTTATCCGCATGCAGTTCACCGACATTTTCGGTCAGCTTAAGAACGTGGCCATCACCGCCAGCCAGATCGAAAAGGCCGTGAACAACGAGATCATGATCGACGGCAGTTCAATAGAGGGTTTTGTGCGCATACAGGAGAGCGACCAGTATCTGTATCCCGACCTCGATTCGTTCACCGTGCTGCCCTGGAGACCGCAGCACGGCAAAGTAGCCAGGCTAATCTGCGACGTTTACAACCCGGACGGCACGCCCTTTGTGGGAGACCCGCGCGGCACGCTCAAGCGCGTGCTGAAAAAGGCGGCAGACCTGGGCTATACCTTTAATGTAGGCCCGGAGTGCGAATTCTTCCTGTTCCAGACGGATGACAAGGGAAAGCCCATTCCCGCCACGAACGACGAAGCCGGCTACTTTGACCTTGGGCCGCTCGATCACGGCGAGAGCACGCGCCGTGAGATCTGCATGGCGCTGGAGAAGATGGGCTTTGAGATCGAAGCGTCCCACCACGAAGTCGCCGCCGGCCAGCACGAGATCGACTTCAAATACGCCGACGCGCTGACGGCAGCGGACAACATCATGACCTTCAAACTCGCGGTCAAGACGCTGGCGCAGAAAAACGGCCTGCACGCGACGTTCATGCCCAAGCCGATCTTCGGCATCAACGGCAGCGGCATGCATACCAACATGTCCCTGTTCAAGGACGGGAAAAACGCGTTTTACGATCCCGCGGACAGCAGAAAGCTCTCGAAGACCGCGTACAGCTTTATCGCCGGACTGCTCACCCACATCCAGGGCATGGCGGCGATCACCAACCCGCTCGTAAACTCGTATAAGCGCCTCGTGCCCGGTTACGAAGCGCCCTGCTATACCGCCTGGAGCGCCTCCAACCGCAGCGCGCTGATCAGGATACCGGCCGCCCGCGGACAGTCTACACGCGTCGAACTGCGCTGCCCCGACCCCAGCTGCAACCCCTACCTCGAGCTGGCGGTATGCCTTGCGGCAGGCCTGGACGGCATCGAGAAAGGCATGACCCCGCCCGCAGAGATCACCGGCAACATCTTTGCCATGACAGCGGATGAAAGAGAAGCCAAAGGGATCCGCTCGCTGCCGTCTTCGCTCCACAGCGCGATCACGGCGATGCAGCAAGACAGGCTGGTCATGGACACGCTGGGCGAGCATATCACCGGCCAGTATATCACGGGCAAGCTCAAGGAGTGGGATTCCTACCGCACCTATGTAAGCGATTGGGAGATCTCCCGCTACATGATACTGTATTGATCGCGGCCCGGTAATTCACGTGTGACAGGAGCAGCGTATGAGTCGACTGATTGTGGCATTTGAATCGGACGCGGTGTCCAAACGCGTGACCGAGCTGCTGCTCGGCGGCGCGCTGAACGTCCGCGCGGTGTGCCGCACGGGTGCCGAGGTCATACGCCAGGTGAGGTACATGGGCAGCGGCGTGGTGCTGTGCGGGGTAAAGTTCTCCGACATGACGGCAGACGCGTTGTATGAAGATCTGGAAGGCAAGGCGTACCTGCTCGTCATCGCCAAGCCGCAGGAACTGGAAATATGCGAAAACAACCGTGTTTTCCACCTGCCGCTGCCCATCAACCGCTATGACCTTTGTGCATCCGCGCGAATGCTTTCCCAGCTGGAAGAAATGAACCGTCCCAGGCCGGACCGCGGGAGCGCGGACGCAGAGCTGATCTCCTATGCCAAGGGTATGCTCATGGACAAGCGCTCCATGAGCGAAAGCGAAGCGCACCGGTATCTGCAAAAACTCAGCATGGCCAGCGGACAGCCGCTTGCCGGCATCGCAAGGCAGATCATAAACGAATTGCAGAAGGATTGACCCTTATGGATAAGAACCCTTATCGGAATTTGCTCTACGAACCCGGATTTGAACACGACGCCTGCGGCATAGGCGCCGTGGTCTCTATTGACGGCCTGAAAGCCAGGCGCAACGTGGACATGGCTTTGGGGATCGTAGAAAAGCTCGAGCACCGCGCGGGCAGGGACGCCACCGGCAGCACGGGCGACGGCGTGGGCATCATGGTGCAGATCCCGCACGCGTTTTTCGCGGGGCTCGATCTGGGCTTCAGCCTGCCCGGTGAACGAGATTACGGCGTGGCGATGGTATTCATGCCCCGCGACAGGCTCAAGCGTGCCCAGGCCCATAAACTTTTGGAGGTCATAACCGAAAAGGACGGCATGCGCTTTCTGGGTTGGCGAAGCGTACCCGTCAGGCAGGAAACGCTGGGCGAACGCGCACTGAGCTGCATGCCGGTCATAGAGCAGGCGTTCATCGCGCGGCCGTCCGATGCGGAACGCGGGCTGGATTTCGACAGAAAACTCTATATCGCAAGGCGTCAATTCGAATTAAGCTCCTCAGACGTGTACGTATGCTCAATGTCGAGCCGCACCGTCGTGTACAAGGGCATGTTTCTGGTCAAACAGCTCCGGGCCTTTTATCCCGACCTTTCCGAGCCAAACTTCACGTCAGCCATCGCGATGGTGCATTCGCGCTTTTCGACCAATACATTTCCCAGCTGGGAAAGAGCGCACCCGAACCGCCTGATCCTGCACAACGGCGAGATCAACACGATCCGCGGCAACATCGACCGTATGATGGCCAGAGAAGAGACGCTGTATTCCCAAGTGCTCGGCGAGAACATGGACAAGGTGCTGCCTGTGATTTCTGTGGAAGGCAGCGATTCGGCCATGCTCGACAATACCTTGGAATTTCTGATGATGAACGGCATCCCGCTGCCGCTTGCGGTCATGATGACCATCCCCGAACCATGGCAGAACGAGCGCGACATTTCGCGCACTCGCCGCGATCTGTACCGCTATTACGCCACGATGATGGAGCCCTGGGACGGCCCGGCCGCGATCCTGTTTTCGGACGGCGACGTCGTGGGCGCGGTGCTGGACCGGAACGGGCTGCGTCCGGCGAGGTACTATGTGACCAGCGACAATCTGCTGATCCTGGCAAGCGAAGTCGGGGCTGCCGATATCGAACCTGAAAAAATCGTACTGAAATCCCGCGTGCGCGCGGGGCACATGCTGCTGGTGGACACGCTGCAAAAGCGCATCATCAGCGATGAAGAGATAAAAGAGAGTTATGCCTCGCGCAAGCCCTACGGAGAATGGCTGGACAGCCATCTCCTGGAGCTTAAAGACCTGCCGCTGAAGGATCACCTGATCAAGCCCATGCCGCAGCAGGAACGCGACAGGCTGTACAAGGCATTCGGGTATACCTATGAGGATGTAAAGGACGTCATCCTCCCCATGGCAAAAAACGCCTCTGAGCCGATCGTGTCGATGGGCGCGGACGAGCCGCTGGCGGTGCTCAGCGACAAGCATCAGGTGCTGTTTTCGTATTTCCGGCAGTTGTTCGCCCAGGTCACAAACCCGCCGATCGACGCGCTGAGGGAAAAGATCGTCACCGATACCGCCGTATATGTAGGCAGCGACGGCAACATACTTGAAGACAAGCCCGAAAACTGCGCAGTGCTGCGGCTTGAAAAGCCGATCATTTCAAACAGCGAGCTGAAGAGGATACGCGACGCCAAACAGCCGAGCCTGAGGGTAAAGACGATCTCGCTTTTGTATTACAGAAGCGAGACATTAAAGCGCGCGCTCGACGATCTGTTCATCAAGTGCGACCGCGCCTATAAAAACGGCTGCAACGTAATCATCCTGTCCGACAGAGGCGTGGACGAAAATCATATGGCGATACCGTCCCTGCTGGCCGTGTCCGCGCTGGAACAGCACCTCGTGCGCACGCGCAGGCGCACCGCCGTGAGCGTCATACTCGAAAGCGGCGATCCCCGCGACGTGCACCATTTTTCCCTGCTGCTCGGCTACGGCGCGCGGGCGATCAACCCGTACCTGGCGCTGGAATGCGTGGACGAACTCATCGAAAAAGGCATGCTGGACAGGGACCCCGAGGCGGCAAAGCAGGCGTATATCGACGCGGCTGTGGACGGAATAAGCCACGTGGCGTCCAAGATGGGCATCAGCGTGCTGCAGTCGTACCAGAGCGCGCAGATCTTCGAAGCGGTCGGCATCCGGCAGGACGTGATCGACGAATACTTTACCAATACCGTTTCGCGCGTGGGCGGCATAGGGCTTGACGAGATCAACGATGATGTGATCTTCCGCCATGACAAGGCGTTCGACCCGCTGGGCCTCACTACCGATACCACCCTCGACTCCACGGGCTGCCACCGCTTGAGGAGCGGCACCGACAAGGAAGATCATCTGTACGACCCCCAGACGATCGTGACCCTGCAGCGCGCGGTGCGGCAGGGCAGCATGGATTTGTTCCGGGAATACACCCAGCGCGTGGACGATGAAACGCGCCCGCACACGCTCAGGGGCACGCTCGAATTCGCGTTCGACAAGTGCGAACCGGTGCCGCTTGAGGAAGTGGAGAGCGTCGAAGAAATCGTCAGGCGCTTCAAGACCGGTGCGATGTCCTACGGTTCCATTTCCCGCGAGGCACACGAATGTCTTGCCGAAGCCATGAACCGCCTGGGCGGCAGGAGCAATACGGGCGAAGGCGGAGAGGAAAAAGACCGGCTGGGCACGATAAAGGGCTCCAAGATCAAACAGGTCGCTTCCGGACGTTTCGGCGTGACGAGCGAATACCTGATGAGCGCCGAGGAGATACAGATCAAGATGGCGCAGGGCGCGAAACCCGGCGAGGGCGGACATCTGCCAGGGCAGAAAGTGTATCCGTGGATCGCGCACGCGCGCCTGTCCACGCCCGGCGTGAGCCTGATCTCCCCGCCCCCGCACCACGATATCTATTCGATCGAGGATCTTGCCCAGCTAATCTACGACCTTAAATGCGCGAACCGCAAGGCCAGAATCGCCGTAAAGCTTGTCAGCGAGGCCGGTGTAGGCACGGTCGCCGCAGGCGTGGCCAAAGCGGGCGCCCAGGTGATCCTGATCTCCGGCGCGGACGGCGGTACCGGCGCGGCGCCGAGGACTTCCGTACACAACGCGGGCCTGCCCTGGGAGCTGGGGCTTGCCGAAGCGCATCAGACCCTGAACATAAACGGCCTGCGCAGCCGAGTAGCGCTTGAAGCCGACGGAAAACTGATGAGCGGCAGGGATGTGGCCATCGCCTGCCTGCTCGGCGCGGAGGAATTCGGCTTCGCGACGGCGCCGCTGGTGTGCATGGGCTGCGTGATGATGCGCGTGTGCAATCTCGACACCTGCCCCGTGGGCATCGCCACGCAGAATCCGGAGCTGAGAAAACGCTTTAAAGGGCAGCCGGAGCACGTAATCAACTTTATGGTATATATCGCCACGGAACTGCGCGAGATCATGGCGCGCCTTGGTTTCAGGAGCGTAAAAGAAATGGTCGGCAGGGGCGATCTGCTCAGGGTCCGGCAGGATCAGAGCGCACCCCGCGCCTCCACGATCGACATGTCCCGTATAGTCGGCCACTGCATAAACGAAAGCTTTGTACCCGAGAACGCTTTTAACTTCGGCACCGAGCACACGAAGGATGAGACCATTCTGCTCAAAAAGCTGAATATCCGGGCGTCCAAACCACAGCAGACCAGCGTTCAGGTTTCCAGTACAGACCGTACGTTCGGCACGATCTTCGGCAGCGAGATCACGCGCGTCAGGGGCAATTCCCTGGATGAAGACAGTTTCATTATAAACGCTTCGGGCGGCGGGGGCCAGAGCTTTGGTGCCTTTCTTCCGAAGGGCGTGACCATCCGGCTCGAAGGCGACTGCAACGATTATTTCGGCAAAGGACTGAGCGGCGGTAAGCTAACGCTTTTCCCGCCAAAGGGATCTGCATTCAGGGACGACGAAAACGTCATCGCAGGCAACGTGGCTCTTTACGGCGCGACGAGCGGCGAGGCGTACGTGCGCGGCGTGGCAGGCGAGCGTTTTGCGGTGAGAAACTCCGGAGCTGTGGCGGTTGTGGAAGGCGTAGGAGACCACGGCTGCGAATACATGACGGGCGGCTGTGTGGCGATCATAGGCCGCACAGGCCGGAACTTCGCCGCGGGCATGAGCGGCGGCGTCGCCTATGTGCTGGACGAAAAGCACGATCTGTACCTCAGGGTAAACAAGCAGCTGGTGGACATTGAACCCCTCAGCTCTGAGCATGATACAGAAACGCTGAAGACGATGCTGCAAAAGCACTGCGCCGAAACCGGATCGGCAAAGGCAAAGGAGATCCTGGACGGTTTTGACAGATACATTCCCCTGTTCAAGAAAATCATACCGCGCGATTTCAGGGATATGATCGATCTGATCGCATCGTTCGAAGCTCAGAATATGAGCCGGGAGGAAGCTGAGCTCGCGGCATTCAGAGCGTTCGCGGAAGGCAGGTAGAAGTATGGGTAAGAAAGACGGATTCTTGCTTTACGACCGTATAGACACAGCAGATATCGATCCGCTTGATAGGATAAAGAGTTTTGACGAATTCCATGTGTCATCGGATCCCGCAACGCGCAGGCAACAGGCCGCCCGCTGCATGAACTGCGGCGTACCGTTCTGCCAGAGCGGCATGAAACTGGACGGCATGTTCACGGGCTGTCCGCTGCACAATCTGGTCCCCGAATGGAACGATATGCTGTACCTTGGCAACGACCGGCACGCGCTCAGCCGGCTGCTCAAGACCAATCCGTTTCCGGAATTCACGGGGCGCGTTTGCCCTGCGCTGTGCGAAGCCGCCTGTACCTGCGGCATGAACGGCGACAGCGTGACCGTTCGCGACAACGAGAAATACATCATCGAGCAGGCGTTCGGAAACGGCTGGATAGAGGCAGATCCGCCGGCCAACAGGACAGATAAGAAGATCGCCGTCATCGGCAGCGGCCCCGCGGGGCTTGCCGCCGCTCAGGCGCTCAACCGGCGCGGACACAATGTGACCGTATATGAAAAGAGCGACCGTGCGGGCGGGTTATTGATGTATGGCATTCCGAACATGAAGCTGGACAAGCGCATCGTCGAAAGGCGAATCTCGCTCATGCGTCAAGCCGGCGTAGGCTTTGAGCTGAACGCTGATGTCGGCAAAGACGTACCTGCTGAAAAGCTGCTCGGCGAATACGACGCGGTGCTTTTGTGCTGCGGCGCGAAGCAGCCAAGAGCTTTGAATGCCCCGGGTATCGATTCCGAAGGCGTGTATTTCGCCGTAGATTTCCTGACTGCGGCGACAAAGCAGGTTCTGGACGGAAATGGAGCAATCAGCGCCAAAGACCTCGACGTGGTGATCGTGGGCGGAGGCGACACCGGCAACGACTGTGTGGGCACATCGATCCGTCTGGGGGCCCGATCTGTAACTCAGCTTGAGATGATGCCCTCCCCGCCCGTTCAGCGCACGCCGGACAACCCGTGGCCGGACTGGCCCAGAACGCTCAAAACCGATTACGGCCAGCAGGAAGCCATCGCCGTGTTCGGGCACGACCCGAGGCTGTTCGAAACGACAGTGAACAGGGTTGTCCCTGACAGTCACGGACGCGTAAGCGCTGTCGAAACCGTAAAGCTGAAAGGCAGGGATAAAGTATCCGGTTCCGAACAGCTGATCCCGTGCCAGCTGCTTTTGATCGCAGCCGGCTTTACAGGCTGTCAGAGCTATATCCCCAAAGCCTTCGGCATTGAAACCGACGAACGCGGAAACATCAAAACAGTACGCTATGGGACAAACATCCCAAAACTCTTTGCCGCGGGCGACGCAAGGCGCGGACAGTCCCTCGTGGTCTGGGCAATCAGCGAAGGCCTTGCCGCCGCCAAGAGCGTCGACGAATATCTGATGGGGTACAGTGAGATGTGACCAAGGGTACCGGGCAGGTATGTAAGAACAGAGCAGCCAAGCCGTCCATACGCATATCAGTCCGGATAGAAATATACCAAATAGAAGCGCCGCTGGCATCAATACATGGATGCCGGCGGCGCTAAGTGCTGCCCCAATGAGCTTATCCAGAGTTTCACGGGTACAGGCTGTTTTATGAAAGCCCGCCTCTATCGTACGGCGTGACTGTCAATTCACTTTGATCTTGCTGCCGATCAGGTGATTGTTCACGATGTCCCTTGTACTGACAGCTTCACCGCGGTCAAGCACAAGGATATCTCGAAGCAGCGCTTGATCATATTGAGATCGTTGTCCGCGGTATTGCCGTCGGAGTTAGGCGTGGCCACCACGTATTCCATATGCAGAAGAGGGCAGTCCAGCCCCGGCGGTTCATGGGTAAAAGCATCGATGCCTGCGCCGCGGATGGTATGATTCTGAAGGGCCTCGAAGATTGTATTGTACTTGACAGTAAACTGCAGGAGGCTTATTATTACTGCGACCCTGCCTGTTATTCCATGCAGAAACTGCAGGACACGATGATCGGCTAAGGTAAGGTCGATCGTTTCAGGAGGCAAGATATGGAACTGATCAGCCGTTTTGACCTGGCTAAAGCCCGGAAAGCGCACGGAGGCACTATTCTTGCCAGCGCTGTACTCCCTGAAGGGCTCCACTCTCCTTTCGACCACGCCTGGGGATACCTGAACGGACCCGGGGCAATGGAAGTGCATAAGCATCATAAAGAAGAAGTATACATCTTCACAAAGGGAAGCGGTTTTGTTGTCGTGGACGGGACCCGCTACCCCGTCAGCCCCGGAGATGTAGCCTATATCCCGCCGGATGCCCTGCACAGCGTTGTCAACGAGGCCGAGGGCGTGCTCGAGTGGGCAGCCTTCTGGTGGGATATCATTGCCCCGCGTGAAAGAAACGGAAGCCCCGACAAAGAAGAAAAGCATGACGAGTGCGACGTTTTCAATGACAGATAAATGAAGCAAGGAGGAAGCACTATGGAATTCACAGGCAGGCATTCGGTCATCACCCCGGAAGGCGTCTTCATCATCGGCACGTATGACGAATACGGAGTGCCCAACGCGATGAACGCCGCCTGGGGCATGCAGAGCGATATGGGCGAGATCACGCTCATGCTGTCCAAGCACAAGACCACGGAAAACTTCGAAAAGACCGGCGCGTTCACCGTCGCCTTCGGCACGGCGGACACCGTGCTGATTTCCGATTACTTCGGCGTTGAGACCGGCAAGAAGGTAAACAAGATCGAAAAGGCAGGTTGCCATGTACACCCGAGCGCACACGTCAACGCGCCGGTCATCGAGGAATACCCGCTGACGCTGGAATGCAAGGTCAAAAGCTGGGACCCCGAAACCGGGTATCTCATCGGCGAGATCGTGGCTTCCCAGGCGGACGAATCCATCCTAACCGATGGAAACGTTGACCTCGGCAAGCTCCGACCCATCATCTTCGATCCGTCCTTCAACGTATACCGCGTCGTGGGTGAAGCAGTCGGCAAGGCGTTCAGCGACGGGCTGAAGCTGAAATAAGGGCTTAAAGCCTCTGCCTTTATATCCCTAAGCCATGCAGAAGACGCTGTTCCGGGATCGTGGTCTGATCGCACTCCCGGACTGTGATCATTGCATTCATGTGACTGCCGCAATAGGAGAAACGTATTCAATATGGAAGCGATCAAAACCGAAAAGCTTACCAAATACTATGGTGCGAACCGGGGCATCGACCAACTGGACCTGCGGGTGGACCGGGGCGAGTTCTTCGGCTTCATTGGGCCGAACGGGGCGGGCAAATCCACCACGATCCGGACGCTGCTAGGGCTCATATCCCCCACGGGCGGCAGCGCGCGGGTGCTGGGTTTCGACATCGTCAGCGATAAACAGAAGCTGCTCGGCCGCATAGGCTATCTGCCTTCGGACGTCGCGTTTTACGCCGGGATGAAGGTGAGGGATGTTCTGAAGCTGTCGGCGGACTTAAGAAAAACGGATTGCGCCGCGGAATCCGCGTATCTGTGCGAGCGGCTGCAATTGCCCCGGGACAGGCGTGTGGACGAGCTTTCCTTCGGCAACCGCAAAAAAGCGAGCATCGTCTGCGCTCTCCAGCATAAGCCGGAGCTGCTCATCCTCGACGAGCCCACCAGCGGCCTCGATCCGCTGATGCAGAAGGAGTTTTTCGACATCCTGCACGAACGGCACGAGCAGGGTGCGACCGTGTTTATGTCCAGTCATGTTCTCAGTGAGATCCAGCGCAACTGCTCCCGCGCCGCGATCATCCGGGAAGGTCGGATCATCGCCTGCGACCGTGTGGAGGCACTGGGCAAAACAAACGCAAAACGCGTGAACGTGCACGGCAGCGTGCCGATCGGAGACGTGCCGGGGATCAGGGACGTAAACCGGCAGGGCGATACGCTCAGCTTCCTCTACAGCGGTGACATGGGACAGCTTCTGAGAATCCTTTCAGAGGGGCAGATCACCGATTTCAGCGTGACCGATCCCGATCTTGAAGACATCGTGCTGCACTACTACGAAAAGGACGGTGTTCGGTCATGACCATCGTAAAGCATGAGCTTAAGCAGGGCGTGAAGGCGTTTGCGATCTGGACGTTTGCCATCGGCTTTTTGCTGGCGGTCAGCATCGTACTGTTTCCGGAAATGAAGGAACAGATGGCGCAGGCAGGCAATATGTTTGCCTCCATGGGCTCGTTTACCGCCGCCTTCGGCATGGACAGGCTGGATTTCAGCGTATACAAGGGTTACTACGCTGTCGAGTGCGCAAACGTGCTCGGCATGGGCGGAGCCTTCTTTTCTTCGCTGATTGCCGTGGGTATCCTCAGCAAGGAGGAAAGGGACAAGACCGCCGAATTCCTGCTCACGCATCCGGTTTCCCGCGTCAGGATCCTGAATGAAAAGCTGTCATCCCTCGTCATCCGCGTCCTGCTGATGAACCTGCTCATCTTCGCGATGTCGCTTGGGATGACGGAGCTGATCGGCGAACAGATCTTCTGGAAGGAAATAATCCTGCTGCATCTTGCCTTTACGCTGATGCAGCTCGAACTTACAGGCATCTGTTTCGGCATTTCCGCATTCATGACGCGCGGCAGCCTGGGCGTAGGCCTGGGGCTCGCGGCAATAATGTATTTTTTGAACATCATCTCCAACCTCGCGGACTCGGTAAGCTTTCTCAAGTATGTTACGCCCTTTGGCTACTGTGAGGGCGGCGATATCGTAAACGACGGTCTCGACGCCATAAAGATCCTGATCGGTCTGACCTTCGGGGCGCTGGGCATCGCCGCCGCGTACGGGAAATATACGCGCAAGGACATACGCGCGTAGCACCCGGCCTGCGCCTGCAATGCCGTCCGGCGCAAAGAAAACGTGCATCGGCGCGGACACTCAGAAAAACGGTCTCGCGATGCTGGAAACCGGGCGAAGGAATCGAAGCAGAAAGCGGATGGCCGGCTGTGAAGAAACGTATTTCCGGAGGTACAAAAGATGATAAAAACAGAGATAGCGCCTTATAAACCGCACGACAAAGGGCCGGCACGTCTGCACACGCCCACGGTCTACGGGGCCTCGCCGGATAAGTACATGCTGTATGCGATCCCGGCAACAGGCAAAAGGCCCCTGTGCTTCGCAGCGGAAGATCTGCCGCCCGGGTTAAGTCTGGACAAGACAAACGGTTTTCTGACCGGGATCCCCAAAGCAGGCGAATACAGGCTGAAGATAAGCGTCAGCAACGGGGAAAGCTGCGACAGCCGCGAGATCCGGTTTCTTGTAAAAGAAGACGGCTCCGGACTGACCCCAATGCTCGGCTGGTGCAGTTGGAACGCATTCGGACGCACGGTTTCACAGCAGAAGATCGAACAGACAGCCGATCTGATGGTATCCAGCGGCCTGAGCAGCTACGGCTATCAGTTCGTGAACACGGATTCCGCGTGGCAAGGCGAATACGGCGGTAAGTATGATGCCATCATGAGCAACTTTAAGTTTCCCGATATGAAAGCCATGACCGATCACATCCACCGTCTGGGACTGAAAGCAGGCATCTACTCAACACCGATGCAGAAAGCCTGGGGCGGCGGCGAACTGCCGGGCTGTACGCGCGGAAAAACCGATCCCAAATGGATGGATACGTATTACGGCATAGGCCTGGATCATCGCGAACAGGCCTGTGTGGATCAGTGGACGGAGTGGGGCTTTGATTATCTGAAGTATGACTGGAGCCCATGTGATCCGGAAAACGCCGAACGGATGAAAGACTGCCTGCGCAGAAGTGAACGGGATTTTCAATTCTGCGTGACCGTGTCGGCAAATCTCCGGTACGCAGACTACTGGAAGAAAAACTGCAATCACTGGCGGGACAACTCCGATTCCAGGGACTCGTGGGACAATATCGTCTGGAACAGATTCCATTCGGATCACTGGGCGGAACATGTCAGCCGCGGGCATTTCTTTGACCTCGATATGCTGGAATGCGGCTGGATCTGCAACCACATGACGGGCGAGCAGTGGGCCTCGCGTCTTACTGAGGACGAGCAGATAACCGCATTCACCATCCGCGTCATATTCCCCTCCCCCATACAGTTAAGCTGTGACCTGAGCAGACTGACTGCATTTGACATGGCGCTTTTCTGCAATGAAGAAGTACTGAGCGTCAATCAGGATGCGTTGGGAATAGGAGCAGTCTGTGTACATGAGGAACGCACAAGAGCCATGGACAGAACCGAAATCAAACATAAGCGGATATACGCCAAGCCCCTGGAAGACGGCAGTACGGCAATAGCGATGTTCAACCTCGGCGAGCAGGACGAAATCCTGTCCCTGCCGCTGAACAGCAAAGTTTCCGCACGTGATTTATGGGCAAAGAGGGAGCTTGGTGCTTTCACGGAATAGATCGCTGTCAATATACCGGCCCATGCGGCAAGGCTGCTGAAGCTGAAGAGCGCGGATCATATATGAACGGCCCAGGGGCAATGGAAGCACATAAGCAATGTAAGGAAGCGGCATATATCTTCACAAAGGGGAACGGCCTTGTCGTTGTGGATGAAGTTTTCTATTCTGTCGGACGGGAGGTGCAGCGCATATCCCGCCGGATGCCCTTCACAGCGCTGTAAATGAATCGGAGAACGAGCTCGAGTGGGCAGCCTTCTGGTGGGATATCATGACCCGTGAGACAGGAACGGGAGCCTTGTTAAGGAAAACCCGGATGAGTGCAATGTATTCAATGACAGGTAAGCTTTCAAAGACCAAAGAGGGTATCTGATGTCCTAACAGGAGGCCTGGCCATGTTTCAATCCGTCACGTTGGAGATGAGCCTCAAACCGTTTCGGATAACGACTCCCGAATACATCGAGCGGGTCTGTGCCGGCGTATTTGAGCAATGGAAGCCGCTGCTGAAAAACCGGAAAGACGTTTCCGTTCTCCTGTGGGCGAGTGACGGGAGCGAGATACTGGATTATGCCGGCGACCTGTCACAGCGCTTCGAATGGGCATACTTTCTTGGCACGGCCAACAATCCCCTCGCGGACGAAAATGACCCGCCGATGCTGAACCTGCACGCCAAAAAGCGGCTTTACACCAAAGACCCGCCCGTCATGACCTATGAGATCCTGAGATCCGTCGTTCGCATCCTGAAGCAGGAAGGCGGGAAGGCGTGCGGCTGCCAGATCCGGGTGGGCGCCATTTTTGACATCGGTCCCGAATTTGCGGTATCGGAGTTCAAGTATAAACGGCATCCCGAGATCACTTCCGGCCAAAAGCTGGATCATTTCGGCTTTATCGACGCGACCGCCATCCTGAACGGGGATGACCGTCCATACGCCGCGTACCCCGATGGGATTCCCGATGGCACGCCGTTTGGGACCTTCCTGGGAAAGCAGTCCCAGCGTTTCCTTGGCGACATGGGTTTCGACTATCTCTGGCTTTCCAACGGGCTGGGCTTCAGCGCGGACCCCTGGTCCAGGACCGGAAAGATCTTTGACGGTCAGCACTTTTACCCTGAAAAGCTCTCCGTCACAAAGAAAAAGGTGTTCGATTTCTGGACGTTCTTCCGCAGGGAATGCTCCTTTCCGCTCGAGACCAGAGGCACCAACCATTCCGTGGGGATCGATTACGCGACAGACGGGGTTCCCCTGTATGATCTGTACCGGGCAGGTTTGGATATCACCCCGCCGCCCAACTCGCCGTGGGCCGCACTGAACGGCAACTACGGCCTGGAACTGATGGGACACATGACGAGGATCTGCGAGCTGCCGGAACACCCCATCAAATTCCGTTATTACATCCATGACCCCTGGTGGGCCAATTCCCCATGGTACGACCGCTACAACGGTCAGCCGCACGATATCTATCTTCCTATGGCGGTATCGCGGATCGATGAAAACGGGAAAGCGGAGTCTGCGGGTACGCTGAGTATCCTGACCATTGACAATTCTTTCGGCGATATGCCCGATGCCTGCGTATATGAACCGCTGCCGCATCTGATGAAGGCTGAGAAGGATTGCGCTGACCGGCCCGCGCCTTTCGTATGGGTCTATCCCATGCGCGAATACGCCACGGCGGATTCCGAACAGCTTCTGTCAGAGATGTATTACGGCGACATGTTCATCTGCGACGCCATCAACAGCGGCTTTCCGCTCAACTGCGTCGTCTCCGCCGATATCTTCCTGAAACTGCCGCCGTCGGTATTCGATAACAGCGTTCTGATTTCACCCGTTCAGCCCAACGAAACCGTCCGGGAGCGTCTGCGTTCCTTTGCGGAGCGCGGCGGACGGATCATCTTTTACGGCACGGCTGGCCGGCTTTCTTCCATTGACACAGGTAAAACGGCAGAAAAAGCAGACGTCGCCGATGGCCCTTCCAGTCTTTTGCTTGCAGCTGAGCATTTCGGCTACACTTTCCGCTGCGAGCGAATAACAAACACCAAAACGCCGACCATGACCGTCAGCCGGAACAATAACGCGTTCCTGTTTTCCGTGTACAATCCCAACACCACGACTGATACGCTGATCGGTTTTCCCCAGGGCGCGCCGATCCTGGACTGCGGCGAAACTGAGCTGTGCGACGGACTTGCGCGCTATCGCTTCAGCCGCTGTGAGCATCGCGAATGCCGCTTCTTCGTCCGGCAGAAGGAAGGCGTCGTTTCTGTCAAAGAAATGCCTCCCGTCAGCGGATATCACCGCAGGGTCATCAGGATCAGCGGCCTGAAAAACGCCGACGTGCTGTTTTATCCCGAGACATACTGCGTGAAGACCTGCGGGTTTGTGAATGCCGCCGATGTGAAGCGCGCAGACATGATCGACGTTCTGCCGGACGATCAAACGTGGCGTCCCATAGAAACGGAAGGCCGTGAACAATGCTACAAAGCCGAGAACTTGACCGGGGATTACTACGTTTGCATGCCTTTCAGGGAACCTTTGGCCGGAAGCGGGAGATAATCGTACAAATGAAAAATGCCATGGGAGATAAGATAACATGAACCCTTTCGATAAACTGCACAGGGGCATGGGCGTCGGCGGCTGGATGACCAACTACAAGCGGGTACGTTTCCTGCCGGAAGACAAGGCGTTCAGCCTCAGCATCGGCGACAAGGAGCACTTTGACCGCTATCTTGCCCGCTGGGATATGCAGAATATCCGTGCCATGGGCATGGACCATATCCGTATACCCTTCGATCAGGTGGTCATTGAGGAATACACCCGTCCCTATTCGTATCGGGAGGATATGCTTCGCCTGCTGGACCGCTGCATCGGCTGGGCACTGGACGAAGGTTTTGAGGTCATATTGAACCTTCATCACGCCATCGGCTGCTATTGCGATTTTGCGGAAGGCGCCAATCTTCTTGATGATGAACAGTTGAAGGACCGTTTTGTAGCGATGTGGGCCATGCTCGAAGAGCGTTATCGCGATCTGGATATTATCTTTGAATTGCTGAACGAAGTGACGACACAGGACGCCGAAGCATGGAACGCGCTGGCGGATCGGGCTATAAAGGCCATCCGTGCGAAGAATCCAACCCGTCGTATCATCATCGGCTCCGTCTGCTGGAACAGTCCCGACCGGCTGAAGGATCTGAAACTGTACGATGATGAATACATCGCTTACACCTTCCACTATTACGGACCGCATACCTTTACCCATCAGCGTACGACGATCGACACAGTGCAGTACGCCTACAACCGTGAGATCCCATATCCGGGCGATAATTCATATTACAGGGATTTCGCCGTGTTTGCAGGCCGCGATCCGGCGGAGTTCGATCCTTATCCCATTGTAGGCCGTGAATATGTCGAGCACGGACTGCGCGGCGCAGCCGAGTTCAGGCAGAAGCATCCTGACAAGGTGCTGTGGTTCGGCGAGTTCGGCACGATCCGGCACGCCAAAATCATATGGCGAGAAAACTGGATGCGCGACGTGATCCGCTTCGCGATTGAGCATGACATACCTTACAGCGTATGGAATTACCTCAGCACGCCCTACGACTGCAATCGCTTTTCGCTGGTCACCGATGACGAGCGGCGCATCGTAAGCCCGGAGATGCTGCGCATCATCCAAGGGCAGGTGGATTAAAGGCAAGAACAGCTCATTAATTTACGGACAGAAGGACTGATGGTATGAGTATTCAAAGAAGTAAATCTGACTGCCTGCGAGACATGGGATATCGTCTGACAGTGAGAAAGTGTTGATAACAAATGGTTTTGGAAACGAGAAGATTGTTGCTTCGGGAAATGAAGCCGGATGATGATCAGGCACTGTTTCAGGTGCTCGGTGACCCTGAAACCATGCGGCATTACCCCTGCACCTTCGACGGGCAGCGCGTCCGGGACTGGATCGAACGGAATATGAACCGATACCGGAACGACGGCTTCGGGCTGTGGGCTGTCTGCCTGAAGGACACCGGTGAGATGATCGGCGACTGCGGGTTGACACTCCAGAATATCCATGGAGAAATACTGCCGGAAATCGGCTACCATATCCGCCGTGACTGCCAGCGGAAAGGCTATGCCGGAGAGGCCGCCAAAGCAGTCCGTGACTGGACGTTCCGGAATACGGATTATCCGGCCATGTACTCCTGCTGCAAATATACCAATGTGCCTTCTTTCCGGACGGCGGAATCCATCGGCATGCATTTTGTCCGCGAATATCCAGATGAGGCAAACGGGAGGTCACACGTATCAGCGATCTCGAGGAAGGATTGGCTGAACGAACTCATACAGAACATGATCCGCTGGGCGGAGGATCGGCTTGGCGGTACTGAGTACGCCGGATGGTGCCTGTCGTTCGTTGAGGACGCGCTTGAAAAGAGCAATGGCATCGAGATCTTCGGCGGGGATTCCGCGAAGGAGTCTGCTTTGCTTTATGCTGATAGAATGTGTCAGGGCAAACCGGAGCGAGGCGTATTTGTCTTCTATGATCGCATCTGCCAGGGGCCAGACGGTCCGGTCAACTGGGGGCACTGCGGCATCAGCCTCGGGGGCGGCAGGATTATCCATGCATGGGATACGGTACGGATCGATGATTACCGTGAAATTGAAGCCATGACAGCACTCTCCGGGGATCATCCCAAATATCTCGGCTGGGTGGCTGTGGAACGGATATTGAAACAGAAGGAGAATGACTGAGATAACAAACAGGCTGGATGAGATGTCCTCGACTCGTATATGATCCTGTTCGTGTCGAGCGACGGTAACAGAATGGTGGAGCGTCTTGTCCACATCGCGAAAATATGCGCCCTTTTCGACGCACACCCTCTAAACATAAACATAACAAAACCCTCTGCCGAAATCTTCGTTTTTTCCAGAGGGTTTTCTCTTTCTGTTGTAGAGTTTTTTGTTTTCGACCTTCTTGGTTACCGGGCTGAAGCTCCATGTTGATCGTTGTTTTGCGTCAAGCTCTTTTCGTGCTTTTTTGCTCATTTTCTGCCTGGAAATGAACTTATTCATGCGTTTTCACCTCTTTTTCTTACGTTTCGCTGCATGAAAATGCCTCTCCCGGTTGGGGGGAGGCGATGGTGCTTACTGGACTCGAACCGGTGACATCCGCGATGTGAACACGGTGTTTTACCAAGTGGGAAAGCTTTCGGGATGCCTATTAAAGGGGTTCACACAAAATAGCCTGAATACATTTCAATTGACGTGATTGGATCAATATACTTGTTGACTAACGCTGGTGACTGATGTATACTTAAAGCGATAACTGAATACGCAGTTCAGGTGTCCGGGGGATGTTTCCGCCCGGGTGAAAAGGGAAGCCGGTGAGAATCCGGCGCAACAGCCATTACTGTATTTGGCGAAAGACCTGCGCAGATGCCATTAAGCCATGCTTGAGAAGGCGCGCGGGTTGCGGGTAAAGCTGAGCCATAAGCCAGGAGACCTGCCGGAACTGTCTGAGGCATTGATTTCTTGGGCAGGGGAGAAGGACAGCCGCAAAGCCGGGGCTCACATAAGAGTCCGTGCTGTGCTTTGTTTGTGCGTCCCATTCCGTACGGAATTGGGATTTTTCTTTAGCCTGCCCGGAAAAATAAATCTCTTGACGGAGGCATCCCAATGAAACGATTCCCGGCAGTGCTCATCCTGGTCGTTGCTCTCATCCTTACCTGCCTGCCCGTTACGGCAGAGACCGCGGCTCTCACCATAACCGGGTCTCTTGAACTTGAATACGCGGATCAGTTCAGCGTGGACTTCTGTGAAGGCGGCTACAGCCTGATCACCATCAGCGACGGCGCGCGCTTTCTGACCATCCCCGAAGGCGCACAGATCCCGGAGGGCCTGCCCGAGGATATCGTCACACTGCAGCTGCCGCTTGACAACCTGCTCATTTCTTCCACGCCCACGGTTTCTCTCATAAACGCCCTCGGCGCGCTGGACGCCGTGGCTACCACCACCCAGGAGTACGACGGCTGGTACATAGATGAAGTCAAAGCAGCCATGGACGCGGGCAAGCTGACGTATATCGGCAGTTACAAGGCCCCTGACTTCGAGACGCTGACAGCCAATAAGCCCCCGTTCGCCGTGTTCTCCACCATGCTTGACAGTGTGCCGGAAGTGGCGGAAAAGCTTAAAGAGATCGGCATTCCGTACATGAGGGACTGCTCTACCTACGAAAGCCATCCTCTGGCGCGTATGGAGTGGATCAAGCTCTACGGCGTGCTCTTGGGCAAGGAAGCCGAAGCGCAGGCGCATTATGACGCTCAGAAAGCGCTTATCGAGGCGATTCCTGAAGAATCCACCGGCAAAACCGTGGCCATGTTCTACATCACGTCCAAGGGCGATCTGTACACCCGCCGCGCGGGAGACTACATGGTGAAAATGCTGGAGCTGGCCGGCGGCGAATATGTGCTGCCTGAACTGTCTCCGGAAAAGAGCGGCACCCAGAAGATCGAAGCCGAGGAGTTCTATATCGGCGCGGGCGAAGCGGATTACATCGTGTACATCTGGTCCATGGGCGGCAAACCCGCTACCATGGAGGAGTTCCTGGCGCGCAGTCCGATACTGGCGGACTTCAAAGCGGTGAAGGAAGGCAATGTGTGGTTTACCACGCCCGACTACTTCCAGATCTCCGATACTTTAGGCGCGATGATACTGGACTTTAACAAAATGCTCACCAATGACGATCCCGCTGTGACCGAGTTCACCTATCTGTTCAAGCTTTCATGACAAAGAAGATTACGGCGCTGCGCATCACGCTGGTGTTCTCCCTGCTGGGCTTCGCGTTTCTGGCCATACTTGTGCTGAACGTGAACACCGGCAGTGTGTCCATAGCGCCAAAGGAAATACTGCGGATCGTGCTTTCGGGCAAATCGGACGGGTCTTCCATCGGCAACGTCATATGGAAGATCCGTCTTCCCCGGCTTTTGGCGGCCGCGGTGCTGGGAGGCGCGCTGTCCGTATCCGGTTTTCTGCTGCAGACGTTTTTCCGCAATCCCATAGCAGGGCCCTACGTGCTGGGCATTTCGTCCGGCGCGAAGCTGTTTGTGGGCATCATGATGGTCTATGTACTCAGGTATGTGTCCGGCGTGCCTTTCTGGGCGGTCATGGCTGCGGCGTTCGCGGGCTCCATGCTGGTCATGCTGTTCGTGCTTATGTTCGCGCAGCGCGTAAGAAGCATGGCGGCGCTGCTGGTCATAGGCATCATGATAGGCAGCATCTGCACGGCGATCACGGATTTCTTCATCACCTTTGCGGACGAAGCCAACGTGGCGAACCTGCATCACTGGTCCATGGGCAGCTTTTCGGCGGTATCGTGGCCGAACCTGCACGTGATATCGGCAATCGTTTTCACTGCGCTGGCGCTGTCGTTTATGCTGTCCAAACCCATATCCGCGTACCGGCTCGGGGAGAACTACGCCCGCAGCATGGGCGTGAACGTGAAACTGTTCCGCGTGGCGCTGATCGGCCTGTCCAGCGTGCTGTCGGCGTGCGTGACGGCGCTTTCGGGACCGATCTCGTTCGTGGGCGTTGCCGTACCGCATATGACCAAACTCCTGTTCGGCACGTCAAAACCGGCTGTCATCATACCTGGTTCGTTTTTGCTGGGCGGCGTGTTCTGCATGGGCTGTGACCTGATCGCCCGCACTGCTTTCGCTCCTTCAGAGCTTGTCATAAGCACCGTTACGGCAGTGTTCGGGGCGCCGGTGGTCATAACGCTTATGATAAACCGGCAGAGGAGGCGCGGCGATGACTGACGGGTACGTGTTTTCTACCGAGGGACTGTGCGTCGGTTATAGAGGCAAAGCGCTGATAAACGACATCAACATACGCCTGGAGAAAGGAAAGATCCTGGCGCTGATCGGGCCCAACGGCGCGGGCAAATCCACGATACTCAAAACCGTCACAGGGCAGCTGCCGGCCATTTCGGGGAAGACCTTCGTGGAAGGCCGTGAGCTTAGCAGGTGGCCGCGGGGCGAGCTGGCCAAAAAGCTGGCTGTGGTGCTTACCGAGCGCGTCCGCACGGAAATGATGACCTGCTTCGAAGTGGCGGCGATGGGACGCTATCCATACACCGGGCGTTTCGGGGCTTTGACCGCCGAGGACAAGCGTACCGTGCGGGACACGCTCAGGCGCGTCAGGGCGGACGACATAGCAGATAGGGATTTTTCACAGATCAGCGACGGGCAGAGGCAGCGCGTACTTTTGGCGTGCGCACTGTGCCAGCAGCCGGAAGTGCTGGTGCTGGACGAACCCACTTCCTTCCTGGACATACGCAACAAGATCGAGCTATTGGACATACTGCTGGAAACGGCGAGGGAAAAGCAGACGACAGTGATACTTTCACTGCATGAGATCGACCTGGCAGAAAAGGTTTCCGACCTGATCATGTGCGTCAGGGGCGATCACGCCGAAGCGCCGGATACGCCCGACAGGGTCTTCACGGACGCCCACATAAAAGAACTGTACGGCATCACGCAGGGCAGCTATCTGGTGAACAGGGGCAGCGTGGAACTGGTGAAGACGCAGGGAGAACCGCGGGTGTTCGTGCTGGGCGGCGCCGGAAGCGGGCTTAACCATTACCGCGAACTGCAGAAAAGGCGTATACCGTTCGCTGCGGGCATACTGGCCGAGAACGATATGGAGTTCGAGGTAGCCAGGGCCCTTGCCCAAACGGTGGTGAGCAGTCCGGCGTTTGAGACCGCGTCCGAAGAGACAAAAGCGCGGGCGGAGGAGAAGATGCTCTCCTGCGGGACGGTGCTGGCCGCCTTCGATCCTGCTGCACAGACAGCCAACCCCAATACCGGGCTGCTGGAAACAGCCCGGCGGCACAAATTGAATATTGTGTTCTCCGCGGGAGAACTGCAATAGAATAATGAACGGAGGGAGTCCCATGAAAAAACTGATTTCACTTCTGCTGGCGCTGGTACTTCTGCTTATCTGCGCGTTCGGCGCGATGGCGGAAGAAGAAGACGAAGAGAACTACGAGACCGGCGACGCTGCTCTGGACCTGGTGCGCAACGAAGACGGGATCGGTGACAAAGAACTGCTGGTCGTATCCTTCGGCACCAGCTTTAACGACAGCCGGCGCCTGACTATCGGCGGCATCGAGGCAGCTATCGACGAAGCGGTCGAAGATTTCGCCGTGCGCCGCGCGTTCACCGCGCAGATCATCATCGACCACGTGGAAAGGCGCGACGGCATCCACATCGACAACGTGGAAGAGGCGCTTGACCGCGCTGTCAAAAACGGCGTGAAGATCCTGGTCGTGCAGCCCACCCACCTTATGCACGGCTTTGAGTACGACGAGCTGGTGGAAGGTCTGGCGGGCTACGCAGACGCTTTCGAGCAGATCGTGGTTTCCGAGCCCCTGCTGACCACCGACGAGGATTTCGACCGCGTTTCGGATATCATGATCAGCCTGCTGAAGGATTATGACGACGGCAAGACCGCCATCGTGTACATGGGCCACGGCACCGAGCACGAGTACAACAAGATCTATGCTCAGATGCAGGATGTGCTTAAGGCGAAGGGCGCCGCGAACTACTACATCGGCACCGTGGAAGCCGAGCCTTCCATCGATACCGTGCTTGAGGCTATCGCGGACAAGGGCTACACCCGTGTAGTGCTCAGGGACATGATGGTGGTGTGCGGCGATCACGCCAACAACGACATGGCAGGTGACGAGGAAGACTCCTGGAAGTCCATCTTTGCTGCCGCTGGCTATGAAGTGGAGTGCGTGCTGGAAGGCCTGGGACAGGTGCCCGAAATCCAGCAGATCTACGTGGAGCATGCGCTCGCGGCCATCGCGCAGGTGGAAGAATAAACAGGTAAAAGAGGGGGCAGCCATTCGGTTGCCCTTGTATAAAACGCGCCGGAACAGAAGGGAAAGGTATCTGTATGAAACGGATGATCTGCGTGATGATGCTGGCGGCGATGCTGCTGGGCGCGTGCGCCGAAAATGGGCCGATCGGCCATGTGGCCACAGAAGAGGAAATGACGGATGTGGCGCTGCTGGACATGGAAGGGTTAAACCCGATAACGCCCGAAATGCTGAACGAAGGCGAATACGAAGTCAAGGTGGATTCGTCCTCGGCCATGTTCAAGGTGGTGGGATGCACGCTTACCGTATCTGAGACCGGCATGACCGCTCGTCTCTACATGAAAAGCACCGCGTACAGCTACATGTTCCCGGGAAAAGCCGGCGAGGCAGCCGAAACGCCCCGCGATTCCCTTATCCCATTGAAAGAAGACGAGACAGGTCTGTATTTTGAGTTGCCTGTGGACGCACTGGACAGCCCTTACGTCTGCGCGGCGCTGAGTGACAGGAAGCAGGCCTGGTACCCCAGAACGCTGGCTTTCAGGTCCGACTCGCTGCCGCTGGAAGCTTTTAAAGCAGAAAATCTGGTAACGGCGGAGACGCTGGGACTGGAAGACGGCGAATATGAATGCGAAGCAGTGCTGGAGGGCAAAGGCAGGACCACAGTGCAGTCGCCCGCCGTTATCACGGTTGAAAGCGGCGAGTGCACCGCGCGCATCGTATTTTCTACAGCAAAGATCGATTATATCATAGTGGACGGCGAAAAATACACGCCTGTCTCCGCGGAAGACGGAGCGGCGTTTGTAATACCGGTGGCCGTATTCGATCAGAAGATCGCTGTTACGGTAGACTCAACGGCCATCAAGCCCGCCACGGAGGTGGCATACAGTGTTACGTTCTTTTCTGAAACTCTCACTGCCCTGGACGGCAGCCCGTCCGGGGAGTGAGAGCGAGAAAAGGAGGCTGCCCGGTGAAAAAAGTACTGGCATTCGTTTTATTACTCGCTTTGCTCATGCCGGCATGCATGTGCGAAGCCGGAAGCGGGATCGCTGACGGCACATACGTGCCTGAGGAATTTGTGTTTTCCGGCGGCACGGGGCGCGTGACGATCACCTGCCCCGAAGTAAGCGTTGAGAACGGCGCTGCCACGGCAAAGCTCGTGTTTTCCAGCAGGAATTATACAAGTGTACGAATAGACGCAGACAGCTATGAAGCCGAAGTGAGCGACGAAGGCGCAGTTTTTTTCGTATCTGTAGGCCTCAACCGCGCGTTTACGGTTTACGCCACTACCGTGGCCATGAGCGTGCCCCACGAGATAGAGTATCAGATGTATATCGCTCTGGGCGATGTTGCTCCTGCGGGGCTCAGGCGGACAGGCAGCATGTTTCTCAGGTACGCCCGGGGCTTCAGCGTGGATTATTACGAGGGCGGCTATGCGATGATAAGCGTGGAGGACGGCGAAACCTATCTCGTCGTGCCGGAAGGCAAAGAAACTCCCGAAGGCCTGCATCCGTCCGTTACCGTGCTGAAACAGCCGCTTGACAACATCTATCTGGCTGCCACGTCGGCCATGTCGCTGTTTGACGCTGTCGGCGCGCTGGATACCATACGGCTCTCCGGCACGCAGCAGGACGGCTGGTATGTGGAAAACGCGGTAAAAGCCATGGAAAACGGCGACATCATATTCGCCGGTAAGTACTCCACTCCGGATTTTGAGCTGCTGATCAGGGAACACTGCCGCCTGGCGGTGGAATCCATGATGATACTCCACACACCGCAGGTGATGGAACTGATCAGGCTGCTCGGGATTCCGGTGTTCATAGACCGTTCCAGCAGCGAGGCTCATCCCCTGGGGCGGCTGGAGTGGATCAAACTGTACGGCCTGCTCACGGGCCGCGAAGCCGAAGCGGAAAACGTATTTGAAGCGCAGGCCGCTCAGGTAGAGGCGATAGACTCAAAGGGCGGCAGCGGCAAGACGGTTGCGTTTTTCTCGGTAAAACCCGACGGTACGGTCACGGTGCGCGGCTCGGAGGACTACATAGCGCGCTCCATAGAGCTGGCTGGAGGCAGCTATGTGTTTACGTCCATTGAAGGACAGGAGACCAACGCTTCGGTGAGTGTAACCATGGAAACGTTCTACATGACTGCGAAGGACGCGGATTACATCATATATAACTCCGCCATAGAGGCGCCGGTGTCAAACGTTGCCGAGCTCATCTCCGTGCAGCCGCTGCTTTCGGATTTCCGGGCTGTCAGCACAGGCAACGTGTTCTGCACGCATCCGTCTCTGTACCAGTCTACAGACAAAATAGGTACATTTATAGACGATCTGGGTAAAATGCTTTCCGGGGAGACGGAAGGCATGATGTTCCTGAATAAACTGAACTGAAGGACTGCACTGTATGAATAAGCTTTACGTAGTGGGCATCGGTCCGGGCAGCGCGGAGGATATGACCTTTCGGGCGGCAAAGGCGCTGAAAAACGCGGACGTTATCGTGGGCTACCAGGTGTACAACGAGCTGGTCAGGCCCATGTTTCCGGACAAGGTATACCTGCAAACGCCCATGCGCCAGGAGACGCAGCGCTGCCAGATGGCCATAGACGCTGCGATGTCGGGAAAGACGACGGCGGTGATCTGCTCCGGCGACGCGGGAGTGTACGGCATGGCGTCGCTGGTGCTGGAGCTCAGCGAGGGAATAAAAGAGATCGACGTGGAGATCGTGCCGGGTGTTACCGCAGCGCTGAGCGGCGGGGCGCTCCTGGGGGCGCCGCTGGGCCACGATTTCGCGGTCATCTCGCTTTCTGACGCCCTGACGCCCTGGGAAACGATAGAAAAGCGGCTGCGCCTTTCCGCCCAGGCGGATCTTTGCCTGGCCATATACAATCCCGCCAGCCACAAGCGCCCGGATTACCTGAAACGCGCCTGTGAGATACTGCTGGAATACCTGCCGCCCGAGACTGCCTGCGGCGCGGCGGCGAACATAGGCCGGGAAAACGAGTTTTCCAGGACAATGACGCTTAAGGAACTGAAGGATTATCCCGCGGATATGTTCACCACCGTGTTTGTGGGTTCCGCATCCACGCGTATAAGCGGCGGAAGGCTGATCACGCCCCGTGGCTACCGGTCAAAAGAGGATAAGGACGCATGAACAAGCTGTATGTGATCGGCGCAGGCCCGGGCAGCGGGGATATGATGACGCCGGAAGCCCAAAACGCGGTAAACAAAGCCGACCTGGTCTGGTGCGCGGAAAGGAACGATGCTCTTGTGCCCCAAATCAAACGGCGATCCCTTACGCCCTTTGCCGCCGCCATGGACGAAATGGAACAGGCGCTGAAACTGGGCAGCCAGCCAGCCGTGCTGCTTTCGGGAGACACAGGGCTTTACAGCCTGCTGCTTTTGCTTGAAAAGCGCTTCGGAAAAGAAGGTATACACGTGATCTGCGGCGTCAGCAGCGTGCAGGCGCTGTGCGCCAGGCTGGGGGTGAGCTGGCAGGACGCGAAGATCGTGTCCGCCCACGGCCGGGCGCTTTCTTTAAACGCGCTTTGCCATTTCTGCCGCACGAATCCCAAAACGATCGTGCTGCTGGACGGGGAAAACAACCCTAAATGGGTGCACGCTGCGCTGTCAGAAGGAGGACTGGCCGGGGCCAGGCTGTTTATAGGCGAAAAACTGAGTTATCCGGACGAATCCGTTGGATTATACGAAGACAGGGAATACGATCCCCTTTCGGCGGCGCTCATACTGAACGACGCACCGCATGACGATATCAGGCCATCGGGCCTGGACGACGCGGAGTTCATACGCGGCAAGACGCCCATGACCAAAAGCGAGATACGCGCGCAGGTGATATCAAAACTCAGGCTCGCGCCGGACAGCTTGGTGTGGGATATAGGCGCCGGCACGGGCAGCGTGTCGGTGGAGTGCGCTTTGAATTGCCCGCTGGGCGAAGTGTACGCCGTGGAGCGGGATGAGGAAGCGCTGGAACTGATCAGGCAAAACAAGGCGAATTTTCGCGCGCTGAATATCCGCATCACTGCGGGCAGCGCACCCGGGGCGCTGGAAGGCCTTCCCGCGCCCACGCACGTTTTCCTGGGCGGCACGGGCGGAGAGACCGAAGAGATACTGAAAAAACTGGAGAGCTTTGGCAGGCGTATCCGTGTGTGCGCCACGGCGGTCACGATGGAGAGCGCGGAGCTGTACATGAAGCTGCTGTCCGGATACGCGGATTTCTCGGCTGCGCAGGTGGCCGTATCGCGTCTGGAGAAGGTCGGGCGTTACAATATGTTCAGGGCGCAGAATCCCGTATTCGTGTTCGCGGCGACGATGGAGGGCGAAATATGATATACTTTATAGGCGCGGGTCCGGGCGCAGTCGACCTGATCACCGTAAGGGGCATGGAACTGCTCAAGCGCGCGGATCTGGTGATCTACGCGGGTTCGTTGGTCAACCCGGAACTGCTTACTTACTGCGGGGAAGGCTGCGAGAAGATGAACAGCGCGTCCATGACGCTGGAAGAAGTGATCGCAGCCATGGCGGCGCGTCCCAGGACCCAGACCGTCGTGCGCCTGCACACGGGAGATCCGTCGATCTACGGAGCCATACGCGAACAGATGGACGAACTGGACAGATTGGGGTATAATTATGAGGTAGTGCCCGGTGTAAGCTCCATGAACGCGGCGGCGGCGGTGCTGAAAGCCGAGTACACCCTGCCGGGGGTCAGCCAGACGCTGATCGTGAGCCGCATGGCGGGCAGGACGCCCGTGCCGGAGAAAGAGGATATCCGTTCCTTGGCGGCCCACGGGGCAAGCATGGCGCTGTTTTTGAGCGCAGGGATGCTGGAGAAGCTTTGCGGGGAACTGATCGAGGGCGGCTACGCGCCTGATACGCCCGCGGCGGTGGTGTATAAGGCCACATGGCCGGATGAAGAGGTCGTAAAAGGCACGCTGGAAACGCTGCCGCAGAAGGCTGCGCATCTCGGACGCACCGCTCTGGTGCTGGTGGGCGGCTTTATGGGCAGCGAATACGAACGCTCAAAGCTTTACGATCCCGCGTTCTCCCACATGTTCCGGGAGGCGAAAAAATGATACTGCGCGCGATAGCCTTCACCGACAAGGGCCAAAGCTGGTCAGAAACGCTTGGCATACCCGTGGATCGCGGCGTGCCTGTGACAGAGTGGGCGAAAGCGAATTTCGACCAGGCGGACGCGCTTTTGTTCATAGGCGCGGCAGGCATCGCCGTACGGGCGATCGCACCGCTGGTGAAAAGCAAGACCACTGACCCCGCCGTGGTGGTGATGGATGAAATGGGGCAGCATGTGATTCCTCTTTTGTCGGGCCACATAGGCGGGGCCAACGAACTGGCCAGGCAGATCGCCGCGCTTACAGGCGCGCAGCCAGTGATCACCACGGCAACAGACGTCAGGGGCATACCCGCGATAGACAGCTGGGCGGTCAGCCAGGACATGTCCATAGAGAACCCGGGTGCCATAAAAGCGGTGTCATCCCGGGCGCTGGCGGGCAAAAGCGTGGGCGTCGCCATAACCGAAAGGGAGATCAGACCGCCTTTTGACGTGACGCTGTTTCTGCGCCCCCGCACCCTGGCGTTGGGAGCGGGATGCAAAAAAGGCGTGGATGCCGATACGTTCGAAAAAAACGCTTTGGAATTCCTGCGCTCAAACGGTGTGTCGCTGTTGTCGCTGAAGGCGCTGGCGAGCATAGACATCAAAAAAGAAGAGCCGGCGCTTACGCGTTTTGGTGAGAAATATCATTTGCCGTTTATGACCTACGACGCTCAGACGCTCAGGGACGTACCCGGCGTCTTCGCCCATTCGGACTATGTGGAAAAGACCGTAGGCGTGGGCAACGTGTGCGAGCGGGCGGCGGTAAAAGCCTCGGGCGGCAGACTGCTGGCCGGGAAAACTGTTTTCGAAGGCATGACCTTTGCACTGGCGGGGGATGAAAATACATGACGCCGCTCAGGGAAGGCTTTACCACTGGCTCCTGCGCGGCAGCCTGCGCTTTGGCGTCCTGTCTGTGGCAAAGGGACGGTGAATGCCCGGAAAGGGTCGAGATCGCCGTGCCCGAAGGACGGGTTTACGCGCCGTCGATCCATGCCATGGAACCGTACAGCTGCGCTGTGTACAAGGATTCGGGCGACGACCCGGACATTACCAACGGCAGCGAAGTCTGGGCGGACGTACTGATCAGGCCGGAGCACGGGGATATCGTTTTTGCTGCGGGTGAAGGCGTGGGCACGATCACGCTCCCGGGGCTAAAGCTGCCCGTGGGCGAGGCCGCGATAAACCCTGTGCCCAGGCAGATGATCACCGAAGCGGTCAGGAGCGTGTTTCCGCATAACGCGGCCACGGTCACTGTGGGCATAACCGGAGGCCGCGAGATCGCGAAAAAAACGTTCAACCCCCGCCTTGGAATAGAGGGCGGACTGTCTATCCTCGGCACAACGGGCATCGTGCGTCCCATGAGCGAGGAAGCGCTCACCGACACCATTCGCCTTGAAATGAGCATGCGCCGGGAAAACGGCGCCAAAACGCTGGGACTCGTGTTCGGAAGCCAGGGAGAAACGGCGCTGAACAGGCTGATGCCCGAACTAAGCTGCGTGCAGATCAGCAATTTTGTCGGCTTCGCCCTGGATACCGCCGCAGAACTCGGCTTTCATCACGTTGTGCTGGCGGGGCAGCCCGGCAAGCTGGCCAAGGTGGCGGGAGGCTCGATGCAGACCCACAGCAAATACGGCGACGGGCGGCGTGAGCCGGTGGCGGCGCACCTGGCGCTCATGGGCGCGCCGAAAAAGCTTCTCGAATCAGTAATGAACAGCGTTACCCTGGACGGGGTGATTCCGCTGATCCGGGAAGCGGGGTACGGGGAAGTGTGGACGAGGCTATGCGGAGCCGCGTCGATGTACTGCGAGGCGCGCACAAAAGGCGCGCTTCAGGTGAAAACGGTAATGCTGGACGGACATGGAAACAGCATCGGTATTTTCGGGGAGTGATCTGGCATGAACAAACTGCACGTATACACAGGAGACGGCAAGGGCAAGACCACGGCGGCCATGGGCCTCGCGCTGCGCTCTGCCGGTCACGGCAATAAAGTACTGGTAGCCCAGTTTATGAAAAAAGGAAATTCCGGGGAGCTTAAGGCATTTGGCAGATTCGATAACGTGCGCGTAATGACCGCAAACCCCATCAAAGGCTTTACCTTCCGTTTGACCGACGAGGAAAAGCAGTCTGCCCGCGCAGACCAGACGGCCTTCGCAAAACAGGTCGCTTTGACGATCGCGCAGTGGCGGCCTCAAACGATTATCCTGGACGAGCTCGGTATCGCCCTGGCGCTGGATATGGTTGAGGAAAACAGCGCGCGCGAGCTTATAGAAAACGCGCTTTCCTCCGGAGAGACCGCGGTCACGGGACGCGAAGTCCCGGACTGGCTCAAAGAAAAAGCCGATTATGTAAGCCGGATAACGGCTGAAAAACATCCTTACGTCACCGAAAAACTGCCTGCCAGGAAGGGAGTCGAGTGGTAAAATGCTGCCTATGGAGATAGAAGACAGGAGCATGGAGATCATTGAGAACGAACTCCAAACGCCTCTTGCGCCGGATATCAAGCCCATCGTAAAGCGGGTGATCCACGCCACGGCGGATTTTTCGTTTGCTGACAACATGCGTTTTACACCCGGGATCGTCGATGACATACACCGTATGCTCAAAAGCGGCGCGACCATCGTTACGGATACCAATATGGCTTTGGCAGGCATCAACAAAAGCGCGCTTGGCAGGCTGGGCGCAAAGGCGGTGTGCTTTGTGGCGGACGCGGATGTGGCGGCGGAGGCGAAGGAGCGCGGGGTGACCCGCTCCTTCGTGAGCCTGGAGCGCGCTCTGAAGATAGAAGGGCCGAAGCTGCTGGTGTGCGGCAACGCGCCTACGTTCCTGCTGTCGCTTTTGGAAATAACGGAGATAAGCGGCATGCCCGCGGACACGGCGGTGATTGGCGTGCCCGTGGGCTTCGTGAACGTGGTGGAAGCGAAAGAAAAGCTGTGGGCAAGCGGCATCCCCTGCATCGTAGCCATGGGCCGCAGGGGAGGTAGCAATGTGGCGGCAGCGATCGTGAACGCGCTGATGTACGGCATCGAGGGGGTGCGCTCTTGAGGCTGCTCGTAGCGGGCACCGGAAGCGGCTGCGGCAAGACCACGGTTTCCATACTGCTGATGGCCTGCCTGAAAAGGCGGGGTCTGAACGTTGCGCCTTACAAGGCCGGGCCGGATTATATCGACCCCGGGTTCCACCGCAGGGTGTGCGGGCGGGCGTCCTGCAACCTGGACACCTGGCTGATGGACGAAAATGAGATAAGGCGCCTGCTGGCAAACGATGCAGACATCTCCGTGATCGAGGGCGTGATGGGCTATTATGACGGGCTGGATGCCAGGTCCATGCGCTGTTCCACATGGGAGCTTGCCCGCCTGACCCAAACGCCCGTACTGCTTGTAGCAGACGCGTCCGGAGGCGCGGCCAGCGTGGCGGCGACAGTTAAGGGATTTCAGACGCTGAAAGAGGACAGCCGCATAAGCGGCGTACTGGTCAACCGGGTTTCCGGGAAAAGGCACTATGAGCTGATCAGGCAGGCGGTAAAGGAGTATACCGGTCTGGACTGCGCAGGTTACTTGACCAAACAGGCTGTCATCGAGCTTCCGTCCCGGCATCTGGGGCTCGTGACTGCCCGCGAGACACCGGACCTGATGAACAGAATCAATGAGACTGCCGCATTGGCGGAGCAGACCCTCGATCTGGACAAGGTGCTTTCCATCGCCTCTGGAGCGCCCGCGATCGGGCCTTCAGAACCAATCGAACACAGTTTCAGGCGCGCAGGTTACCGCCTGGGCGTAGCCATGGACGAGGCGTTCCATTTCTACTACGATGCCAATCTGGAAGCGCTGAAAGATCTGGGCATGGAGCTTGTGTATTTTTCACCGCTCCGGGATGCCTGCCTGCCGGAAAACCTGGACGGACTGTATATAGGAGGCGGCTATCCCGAAGTTTACGCCGAAGCGCTGGAAGCCAATACGAGCATGCGCAAAAGCATAAAGACGGCGCTGGAAAACGGCACGCGCTGCTATGGGGAGTGCGGCGGGCTGATGTATTTGGGTCAAAGCATAGACGGCAGGGAGATGTGCGGCGTGTTGCCCATAACCTGCCGGATGACGGACCGCCTGCAGCGTTTCGGCTATGTGACCGTGGAAGACAGGACGGGACTCACATTCCCGGCCCATGAGTTCCATCATGCCGCGGCGGAGCCGACAGGTGATGTCAATCGTGCTTACACTGTGATAAAAGCCTCCGCGCCGGAAAAGAACTGGGCATGCGGATACGAAAAGGACAACTGCCTGGCGGCATTCGCCCACGTTTACTTTGCCCACAGGCCCGATATCATCGAGAGGTTCTGGCCATGAAGCACGGCGGCAACGTGTGGCAGGGCGGCCATCCGTCCCACTGGCTGGATTTTTCCGCGAACCTTCGGCCGGAAGGCATGCCGGAGTGGGTAAAATCGGCCATCAGTCGCGCGTCGGAAAACGTGCGGTATTACCCGGACCCGGACATGGGTTTAGCCGCGAGCGGCCTTGCCGCGTACGCGGGCGTGAGCGATGATATGATACTTCCCGCCGCGGGCGGCATAGCGGCAATAGACCTGGCGCTTTCGCAAAATCCAGGCAGAGTGATCACGGACAGGCACACGTTTGGTGAATACGCGCTCCGCGCATCCGTGCAGGGACGGGAATGTGTCACCTGGGATGGCTCACAGCTCCGGGAAGGCGACACCCGCGTGATCTGCAATCCGAACAACCCCACCGGGACCGCGATGAGCCGGGAAGAAATACTGAATACATATAAGAGCCTGAAAAACAGCGGGTGCGACCTGATCGCAGACGAGGCGTTCATAGACTATTGCCCGGATGTCAGCGTGCGCCGCGATGCACAGGAGGGCCTTTCGATAGTGGGCTCTCTTACAAAAATACTGTGCATTCCGGGCGTAAGGCTGGGTTATGTGTGCGCCGGAAAAGAGGCCATATCGTGCCTCAAGCGGAAAGCCATGCCGTGGGCGCTTAACGCTTTCGCGGCGCGGATCGCCGCGGAACTGCCGGAGCATCTGGAGGAGATACGGCGGGACGCTTCTCTCAACGAATACAGGCGGGATCTGTTCTGCTCACTTCTGGAGGATATGGGCGCGCAGGTGCAGCCGTCGAACGCAAATTTCCTTTTGTGCGACTTCGGACGGGACATGAGCGATGCGGTCTGGTACCTGAAGACCCGAAACATACTCGTGAGGGAGTGCGCCTCGTTTGGGCTGGGAGCAAATTATCTGCGTCTGGCCGTACGCACCGAAGAAGAAAACAGATTGCTGACAGAGGAATTGAAAAAATGGCTGGCATCGTAGTTTTCGGCGGCACGGTGGAAGGCCGCGAAATAGCGGTAAAGCTGAAAAACAGCGGCGAGAACGTCACGGTGAGCGTGACCAGCGAGTATGCCCGCGCGCTTCTGCCGGGGGATATGAACTGCCATGCGGGCGTGCTGGACAAAAACGGCATGGCGGCGTTTCTTGCAGATATCAGGCCGGACAAGGTCATCGACTGCACCCATCCTTACGCGGTGCGCGCCACCGAAAACATAAAAGCGTGCTGTATAGAACAAAACGTTCCATACGAGCGGGTAGAACGTGCCCCCAGCGAGGGCGACTGGGTAAACTACGTAGAGCACACGGCAACCACAGAACAGGCTGCCGGGGCGCTTGTCAGGACGAGCGGGAACATTCTCCTGACCACGGGCAGCCATACGCTGAAAGCGTACGCCGAAAAGGCAGATACCTCCCGCATCTGGGCACGCGTGCTTCCGAACGCGGAGGCGCTGAGGCTCTGTGGCGAGGCAAACATACCGCCCTCCCATATCATTGCCATGCAGGGACCGTTTTCCCAGGCGCTCAACGCAGCGCTGTACGACCAGCTGGATATCCGCGTGATGGTCACCAAGGATTCCGGAGCGCAGGGCGGTGTGGCGGAAAAAGTCATTCCCGCGCTGGCGAGGGACATTCACGTAATACTGATAGACAAGCCTAAGTAAGGAGTAACATATGCGCGGCAAATCACTCATGATCCAGGGCACGGCGTCTTCTGTAGGCAAAAGCGTGCTGTGCGCGGCATTTCTGAGGATACTCAAACAGGACGGGCTGAAGGTCGCCCCGTTCAAGGCGCAGAACATGGCGCTCAATTCTTTCGTGACGAAAGACGGCCGTGAGATGGGGCGCGCCCAGGTGACCCAGGCACAGGCGGCGGGCATGGAGCCGGATGTACGCATGAACCCGGTGCTGCTCAAGCCCACGGGAGACCGGCGCAGCCAGGTGATCGTGGACGGCAAAGCCATAGGCAGCATGACTGCCATGGAATACCACAGGTATAAACCCGAGCTGCGCCAGAGGATAAAAGCCACGTACGACGCGCTGGAAAGCGAAGTGGACTGCGTGGTAATCGAAGGCGCGGGCAGCCCCGCGGAAATAAACCTGCGGGAAGGCGACATCGTCAATATGTCCATGGCCGAAGCCGCGGATGCCCCCGTGCTGCTGGTGGGTGACATAAACCTGGGCGGAGTGTTCGCGTCGCTTCTGGGCACGGTGATGCTGCTTACAGACGAGGAGCGCGCCCGGGTAAAGGGCGTGATCATCAATAAGTTCCGGGGCGACGTAAAGATACTGGAGCCGGGGCTCAGGATGCTGGAAGAACGCATCCGCATACCCGTACTGGGTGTGGTGCCCTGGATGGACGTGGAACTGGAAGACGAAGACAGCGTGACTGAACGCTTCAGCCGCGTGACGGGACAGGGCGACCTGGACGTGGCGGTGGTGCGGCTCAAGCACATCTCCAATTTCACGGATTTTCAGGCGCTCACCCTGCAAAAGGGTGTCAGGGTTCGCTACGCCGAAAAGGCGTCCGATCTGGAAAAAGCGGACATCATCGTGCTGCCGGGCACCAAGAATACCATAGAAGACCTGATGGATCTGAGGAACAGGGGTATGGAAGCCCCCATCATCCGCCACGCGCGCAAGGGCGGGATGCTCGTCGGCATCTGCGGCGGATATCAGATGCTTGGACATAAACTGAAAGACCCCCTGCACGTGGAATCCCGCATTCCGGAGATACCAGGCATGGACCTGCTGGACATGGAAGTGACCTTCGAGGCTGAAAAGCAGACGCGGCAGTCAACAGGCACGGTCACTGCCCAAAGCGGCTGGCTGAAGGAACTTGACGGCATGCTGCTGGACGGCTACGAGATCCACGCGGGACGCAATGCTTTCGGCAGCGAGTGCGTTCCCTGGCTCACCATACGGGGAGAGACGGACGGTGTCGCCAACCGGGCAGGCAACGTGATCGGCAGCTACCTGCACGGGCTGTTCGACGACGGCCAGTTCTTCACTGCGCTGGCCGGGCACGTGCGCAAAAGCAAGGGCATAAACGAAAAAGAAGCCGAAACGCTCACCATGGACGAGTTCAGGGAAAAGGAATTCGACCGCATCGCGGACATCGTGCGCGCCAGCGTGGATATGGATACGATCTATAAAATCATACGCGGGGAAGTGTGACATGCCTGACATCATTTTCGCGCTTATACTGGGTTACGGGCTCGACCTGATCCTGGGCGACCCGGAATGGCTGTACCATCCCGTGCGTCTGATAGGCAGGTTCATCTCCTTTATGGAGCAAAAACTGCGCTCCAGGGGCGGCAACTTCAGGAAAAGCGCCGTGCTGCTCACGGCCTCGACGGTGCTGGTGTCGGCAGCTGCGGCTGCGCTGATCATCCTTGCCGCCGGCCTTTTCGGCCGCTGGCCGCGGCTCATCTGCATGGCGCTTATGGACTGGATGGGCATCGCCGTGACTTCCATGGCCAGGGAAGCGCGGGGCGTAAAGCGTGCGCTTACCGAAAGCGTGGAGGCTGGAAGAAAGCAGGTCAGCCGCATCGTTGGCCGGGATACGCAGGACCTGAGCGCAGAAGAGATCGTAAAAGCCACGGTGGAGACCGTATCGGAAAACACTACGGACGGAGTGATCTCGCCCCTTATCTACGCCGCGCTGGGCGGACCGATACTGCTGTGGGCGTTCAAGGCTGCCAGCACGCTGGATTCCATGGTGGGCTATATGGACGAAAAATACCGGGATATCGGCTGGTCGAGCGCGAGGCTTGACGACGTGCTGAATTATGTACCCGCCCGGATCACAGCGCTTTTGATGTGCGCGGTCGCGTTTGTTTCAGGCCTGGACTCAAAAAACGCGCTGCGCATCGTCAGGCGCGATCACGCCAACCACTTAAGTCCCAACTGCGCCTGGAGCGAAGCCGCGGCGGCAGGCGCAATGCATATCCGGCTGGGCGGCACGCATACCTATTTCGGCAAAACGGTGGTTAAGCCCACCATAGGAGACGCGGACAGACCTGCCGTTCCGGAAGACATAACCAAAGCAAACCGACTCTTATATATAACAAGTCTGCTGGCGGTATGCGTTATTGCGGCCATCGGCATGATCGCAGGGTGACAATATGCTTTCATACACTATAAACCGTCCCGATACTGCTGCCATGAAAGCGGCGAAGGCCCGCTGGGACGCGGTAGCCAAGCCGCTTGATTCGCTGGGGCTTCTTGAGGATGTCATCATCCGTACAGCCGGTATTCAGGGCACGCCGGACGTGCAGCTTAAGCCGCGCTGCGGCCTCGTTTTCTGCGCCGACCACGGCATAGTGAAGCAGGGAGTGTCCCAAACTGACCAAAGCGTTACCGCGCTGGTGGCCCGCGCCATAGCCGAAGGCACGTCCAACGTGAATATCATGGCCGCCGTGTCGGACACGCCCGTGTACGCGGTGGACGTGGGCATGGTCACGGACGTGGACGAGCCCGGGCTGATCCGCAAAAAGACGCTGTACGGCACGCATGACATGTCCACAGGGCCTGCCATGACGCGAGATGACGCGATCTTTGCGATACAAGCGGGCATCGACACGGTGTGCGAGATGAGCGAAAAAGGGATAAAGCTTATCGCTATAGGTGAGATGGGCATAGGCAACACCAGCGCCACGGCCGCAATAAGCTGCGCGCTCTTAGGCATGAGCGTATCTGACGCCGTTGACCGGGGTGCCGGGCTGAGCGACGAAGGACTGGTCAGAAAACGCCGGGCGGTACAAAGCGCTTTGAACGTCAACAGACCAGACGCGAATGACCCGACAGACGTGTTAAGCAAAGTGGGCGGGCTGGAGATATGTGCCATGGCGGGGGCGTGCCTGGGCGGCATGAGCTGCTCCGTACCGATCATCATAGACGGCGTGATCGCGGAGGCGGCGGCGCTGGCGGCGTACAGGCTGTGTCCCGCATGCCGCGAATACATGTTTGCTTCCCACATCGGCAAAGAGCTGCCCGCGGCGCTGATACTGGAAGAACTGGACATGAAGCCCCTGATCTGTGCCGAGCTGGCACTGGGAGAGGGCACGGGCGCGGTGGCGGTGCTGCCCTTATTCGATATGGCGCAGAAGGTGTACGCGGGCGTGCACACGTTTGACGGACTGGGCATGACCGCATACAGGGAGAAAGGCGGCGCGGTATGACGGCGCTGATCACCGGCGGCAGCGGCTGCGGAAAATCCACCTACGCCGAAAAACTCGTTACGCGTTTGCCGCAGGAAAAGCGCGTGTATATCGCTACCATGCGGGTGTACGATGAGGAATCGGTCAGGCGCGTGGCGCGCCATCGGGCGCAGCGGGCGGACAAAGGCTTTGTGACTCTGGAATGCCCCATGGATCTTTCAAGCACCCAGATCGAGCCGGGCAGCACGGTGCTTCTGGAAGATATTCCCAATCTGCTGGCCAACGAGATGTTCGACGGCGGCAGCCCGGAAAGGATACTCCCGGCGATATGTGACTTGACAAAAAAGTGTGCTCATCTTATTATCGTTACCAACGACGTGTTCTGCGACGGCGTGATCTATCCCGAATCCACGCAGACCTACATTGAAAAATTAGCTGAACTGAATCGCAGGATCGCCGGCCTCGCCGATTATGCGGCGGAGGTAGTATATTCAATACCTGTTACGCTGAAAGGAAATGCGCCATGCGAATGATACGATCGGCTGTGATCGCGTTTTCCACGTATTCGCGCCTGCCCATGCCGCAAGTGGAGTGGTCTGAAGAAAACCGCAGGTACGCCATGTGCTTTTTCCCTCTGGTGGGGATGGTCATAGGCGGCCTGATCTGGCTGTGGCTGTGCGCGTGCGGCTGGCTGGAGCTAAACGCGCTGGTGAAAGGTGCGGTGGGGGCGGTGATCCCGCTTCTCGTGACCGGCGGCATCCATATGGACGGGTTTATGGACACTACGGACGCGCTTGCCTCCTGGCAGCCCAGGGAAAAGAAGCTGGAAATACTCAAAGACAGCCATACCGGCGCCTTCGCGGTGATGGGCTGCGCGGCGTACATGCTGCTTTTGACGGCGTTTTTATCCATGGCAAAGCCGAAAGCCGGCGCTCAGGTAGGTGTATGCTTCGTACTGTCCAGGGCGCTGAGCGCGTGGGCGGTCACTTTTTTCAGATCTGCCCGGCCGGACGGTATGCTGGACAAATTCGCTACCGCCTCAAAACGGCGCATGGTGAGCCTGAGCGGGCTCATATATGCGGTCGTCTGCATCGTGATATGGTGCCTGTGGGAAGTCTGGCTGGCGCTCATCTGCGCCGGGGCGGCGGCACTGGTGACCTTATACTATAGGCGCATGTCCGAAAAACAGTTCGGCGGTGTGACGGGGGATCTGGCCGGCTGGTACTCCCAGATGCTGGAGCTCTGTATGGTAATCGCCGCGGTGATGGGGGTGAAGCTACTGTGAAGCTCTACATAGGCGGCGCGTACCAGGGTCAGGATGAGCTTGCCGCCCGGGAAAACCCGGGAGCTGAGATCATACAGAATTTCCACGAAAAAGTGCGTACAGCGATCCTGAAAGGCGAAGACCCCAAAGAATTCGCACGGGGGATCTGCCTGGAAAAACCGGACGCGGTGATCGTGGCAAACGAGGTCGGTGCGGGTATCGTACCGATGGAGGCGTCCGAGCGCGCTTTCAGGGAAGCGGTAGGGCGCGCGCTTTGCGTGATCGCCCAGGCGTCCGATGCGGTGGTGCGCGTCGTGTGCGGGATAGGAGCGCGCATAAAATGAGCGTTTATCTGATCCGCCACGGCTTGACAAACGGCAACCTGGAGGGACGGTATATCGGCTGCAGGACAGACGAACCGCTGTGCGAGCAGGGCATACGGCTGCTCGGTGCTTTGCATTTGCCAAACATCGGCAGCGTTTACGTCAGCCCCATGCGGCGCTGTATCCAGTCTGCCAGAATACTGTTTCCGGATGCGGAGCCGGTCATCGTTCAGGACTTTCGGGAATGCGATTTCGGTGACTTTGAGGGAAAGAACTACCTGGAATTGAACGGCGATCCCGTTTACCAGGCCTGGATCGACTCCGGAGGCGAACTGCCGTTCCCGAACGGGGAGAGCCGGAAGGAATTCGCTTCAAGAAGCGTAAGCGCGTTCAGGTCACTGCGCGTGTTCGACAGCGGCCACGACTGCGCTGTGGTGGCGCACGGCGGCACGATCATGGCGATCATGGAAAAATACGCAAAGCCAAAAGGCAGTTATTTCGATTTTCAAGTGAAGTGCGGCGGAGGCTTTGCGCTTGAAGCTGACGGAAGCTATACAAAGATTTAGCGTCAGACATGACTGTATTAAGCGTCTAACCCGGTCGAAAAACGTCAAGGTATAAAGACCTCTCATGATCAGGAGAGGCAGTGGCCGCAACAGGACTAGAACCAGCGACCCAATCCGGAATGCCTTTATCCATGCATTGGACATTGATGCGGACAATCCTCACACGAATGGCTTTTATCCGTATACTTCAGCGGTCCGAACGCACCTTTCCCTCTCCATTCCTGTTCGGCTTTTTCACCGCACTCTGGGCAGCGGGTTTCATTGCGCTTGTCAATGGTTGTAAGCAGTTCGAAATCGTGTCCGCATTTTGTACAGCGATACTGATAAAGCGGCATTGAATATATCCCCCTGATAAAATATATGAAACTATAACCTATAATGCTGCCAAACGCAAGGAGGCATGCCATCAATGGCAGTTTGGGGATTCACCGGTAAACGTTTCGGCATGTACGGTCAACAGATGGCTGCTGGTGGCGCGTAAATTTTGGCCAAAGATCAAGCTTCTTTGAATAGATGGTTAGATTAAGGGCAGAAATGGGATCAACGAATAGTGATGCCGATCTTGGTCTGGGTATGTCGATTTATGCTGCTTTTGGCAAGGCACGCGCAACGTTCGCATCGTTGAGATCAGGGTTTCGAATCCCCTAAACTCCATACAAAGGGACTTGAGGCATGATGCTTCAAGTCCCCTATCTGTCAGAGCAGCTGTTCAGTATTTCATGGTGAATGCTTTTAATACCGTTTGCAGCTGATCCAGTTTGCCAAACGCAGTTTTGAATGGCCCCTCAGACGGAGTACGATGAAGAGACCAAGCATTGCGCCGCCGGCCATATCTTGCCAGTAGGACTCCTGAAGGTCGCTCAGGTATCATTGAGCTTAAAGGCATAGTAAACGGCATTATCCTTGACAGCGTGCTGCAGGAAGCTTATTATGAAGATACACTTCTGAACGCGAAGATGACGGGTGAATTTCCGGTGCTGAGCGGAGGCAATACCGATGTCGGCTGGACGGGAGGAAATGCTGTGCCTATGTACGTGGTTCCAAGATGGGTTTCCCTGTAAACAAAACTTTCATGATCGGCAGGAGGAAATATGCAGTCAAAACACACGCATCCGGTCTACTCGTCGTTCAGCAGCGATTATACTTCCCTGACCTTTGACTCGGAGACGGGCAGGCTGCTGTTTTTCGGCGTGGAATCGGGCGGCCGCGACTGGGACAGACACGGCACATACAGCGTGCTGATGCCTTCCTACGGCGCAATATGCCCGACGTTCGAAAAAGCCCCGCCGCTCAAAGAAAAGACCGTACGGCTGGACAACACCCTTGTTTTTGAAAACGCCGCCGGTGCAAAACAGACATTTACGATGGAAGATGACAGGCACTTTTCCTTCGGGTTTGAAAACGTACCGAATACCATCATGAAGATATGTTTCTCCATCAGGCGCGCTCCGCTCACGATATGGTCGGAAGAGCACTCGAAGAAACACAGCAACAGAAAGAACTGCCTTTTCAGAACACGGTATTCGCTTCCGCTCATCATCCACTTCCCGGATTTCGGACTGGTCAGAATCAGTGCAGATGAAGGCGTTACCTGTGAAGAAAAGCTTTTCACATCCCTGGAATACAACGGCCTGGACCTGGGAGCCGAGAATTACGGTTACCACAATAAAATGCATGCCCTGCACTTTGGTTATTCCGAATTGACATTCCGAACCGCAAACACATCCGCATCCGGAATACGCTTTGAGATCATGGAGGAAATCTATCCGAAACTCGACTTTGACGGGGGATGTGACGCGGCATGGAACGGCGTTCGCCGTCAATGGATGAACGCGTTCGCGCTCAACAGGGAATACTTCGATATGGGCGACAACATCATGCTGCACGGCAGGGGGCATCTGGCAGTCCATATGAAGAGCGATATGCTGCAGGTCATGGGCGGCGACGAACCGCTTTTCAAACTGGTAAGGGATACGTTCAAGCAGCAGATCCTGGATGGATTTCTGTACGCGCAGGCTGAAGACGGCGAAGTGAACTTTTCCTATATCAACCGTCCAAAGGGCAGGGAACCCATGTGCGGCTTTATCGACTCCACGCCGGGAAGCGTCATTGCCGCCTGCGGCATTGCGCACTGGGACAGAGGCTTTGCCGAAAAACTCCTTCCGTATGCGCAGAAGGCGGCGGATTTCATCCTGACCCTGGACAGGGACGGGGACGGTATCTTTGAGGTGCCGTTCTCCGGCAATTTCCTGGAGGATACCGTAGAATACGGCGTCAGACAGAGAAACTGGTGGGATAACTTCGCCTTCGGCCATAAGGATATCTACTTCAACTGCCTGTGCCACAGGGCGCTGCGCGAATTGCGCGATCTCCTCACGGAATCGGGCAGGCAGATTGAAGCTGCGAAATACGCTTCACAGATCGCCCTGTTTGACGCGCATTTCTATGATACGTTCTATAACCTCGAAACAGGCGTCATGGCGGGCTGGATCAGCGCTGACGGCCGCATGCACGATTATATGTTCACCTTTGCCGTCTCCATGGGGATCGATGAGGGACTGATCCCGTTGGACAAGGGAAGGAAAATGATGAGCATACTGCTGGCCAAAATGCGGGATGAGGGATACGGGGACCTGCGCTACGGCATCCCCGGAAACCTGATCAGCGTCGCCGATCCGGACACGATCCACTGGTCCTGCATGAGCGACTGGGGCCGCTATGAAAACGGCGGACTTTGCGGCATGAACGGCTTCCATTTCCTCACGGCGATGTATCGCGTCGGGATGCGCGAGGAAGCGGACCGTATCTTAAAGGCTATACTGAATACCTATGAAACGGAATTCACGCACTCCGGACTTATGCCCGGTTATGTGCAGAGCGTGGACTGGCGCACGAAGGAAGGCAATCCGTGCGGGTACAATTATCTTGCGGATAACTATTATTTCCTCTTGGCCGTATACACCGGGCATGCGGGGATCAGGCATCCTGCGGTCGCAGTAGAGCGCCCGCTGTAAAGCAAAACCGGCTTCGAGGAAGATGAAGCCGGCTTGGATGACTTGTTTCCCGCAGTCACGCGGCGAGTTGGCACATCGATATCATTATATGCCCTAAAACGCATTTTGGCATGGTAGGCTCTGAAATTTCATGTATGCTTTTTTAGAACGTGATATTGCAATAGAATAACTGTACAGATCGGTATTTGCGAGGCAATATGGATAAGAAAACGATGATTGATATTCTATACTGAGATAGCCGAGGGAGTCCACACCTATGATGCGTGCGATCTCCCCGACCGCGTGGCGGTTGGCGATTAGGCCGTCCGGATTGTCGATATCGGTGCCGTAATAGCAGGGCGCAATAAACGGCGGGGCGCTCACGCGCATGTGGATCTCCCGGGCGCCTGCGGACCGCAGCAACTCGACGATATGGCGACAGGTTGTCCCGCGCACGATGGAATCGTCGATGAGTACGAGCCGTTTGCCGTTCACAGCGTCGCGGATCGGGTTCAGTTTGATGCTTACGCCGGTTTCGCGCTCTTTCTGTTCCGGCGCAATATACGTGCGGCCGATGTATTTGTTTTTTGTGAGGCCGATGCCAGGTCGCGCTCCTGCGGTGAATAGATCCCAAATACGCCGCACTCCTCGCGGATATGTCTGTAAGGAGACAACTCAGTTGCCTCCATGCCCGCACAGCCGGCGCATGACCTCAGCATAGGCATCCTCTACGCCTCCCAGATCTCTGCGGAAACGGTCTTTATCCAGCTTTTCGCCCGTTTTGCTGTCCCACAGTCGGCAGGTGTCGGGGCTGATCTCATCAGCCAGGATGATCGTACCGTCCGGCAGGCGTCCGAATTCCAGCTTGAAGTCCACAAGCGTCACACCGCATTCCGCCCAAAACGCGCTCAGGACCTCGTTGACCCGGAGCGCGTACCGCCGGATCGTTTCCATCTCATCTGCGCGGGCAAGCTGCAGCGCCAGGATATGCGAGGTATTGATCAGGGGATCCGCCAGTTCGTCGTTTTTGTAAGAATACTCTATTGTAGGCGCGGAGAAGACCTTTCCCTCGGGAACCCCGTAGCGTTTGGAAAAGGATCCCGCGGCAATGTTGCGCACAATTACTTCAAGGGGGATAATCTCCACCCGCTTTACCAGCGTTTCCCGTTCGGAAAGCTCTTCTACGAAGTGGGTCGGGATGCCCGCGCGTTCCAGCCGCTGCATCAGGCGGTTGCTCATTTGGTTGTTAATGATTCCTTTGCCGGCGATCGTGCCTTTTTTCAAACCGTTGAACGCGGTGGCGTCGTCCTTATAGTCCACGATCAGCAGCGCAGGGTCATCTGTCGCGAATACCTTTTTGGCCTTGCCTTCATAGAGCTGTTCCGATTTCATCATGTTCACCGCTTCCTTTCCATTTGTTTTCGACCGGAATGATAAAAGGCGCCTCAGAGGGTGCGGAGCACCGTCTGAGACACCTTTGTCTCACTGTATGCAGTATATAGCATCGCGCCTCCGGATTCAATCGCAATAACGGTAAAATTTACGTTTTATCACGGGCGTGCGTGTCGGCCGTGCGCGTTTCATTCCCGAACACCTCTGGCATTCAGCTATAGATGGATGCCGGCGGCGCTGATTGCTGCCCAAATGAGCTTATCCTAAGTTTCACGGGTACAGGCTGCTTTACGAAAGCCCGCCTCTATCGTACGGCTTGACTGTCAATTCACTTTGATCTTGCTGCTGATCAGGTGATTGTTCACGACGTCCCTTGCCCTGACGGCTTCGCCGCGGTCAAGCGCAAGGATATTCTCGAAGCAGCGCTTGATCATATTGAGATCGTTGTCCGCGGTATTGCCGCCGGAGTGAGGCGTGGCCACCACGTTTTCCATATGCAGAAGCGGGCAGTCCAGCCCCGGCGGTTCATGGGTAAAAGCATCGATGCCCGCGCCGCGGATGGTATGATTCTGAAGGGCTTCGATCAGCGCGTCTTCGTCGATCACGCCGCCGCGTGACGTGTTGATGATGATCGCAGACTTCTTCATCATGGCAAACTGCTCTTTTCCGATCATGTTCCTCGTCGAATCCATCAGCGGAACGTGCATGGAAATGATGTCAGAAGTCTTCAGCAGTTCATCCAGTGGGACATATTTGATGCCGAGAGCCTTTTCTTCTTCCTCGGAGATACGGAATACGTCATAGTACTGCACCTGGGCTTCGAAGCCCTGAACGATCCGGGCGACTTTCCTTCCGATGTTTCCCAGGCCGACCAGGCCGACGGTCTTGCCGGATAGCACATAGGACTTGGACGCGTACTCATCCTTGCACCACTGGTTCTGCTTCAGTTTTTCGTTCAGGGGAATGAGATTGCGCAGTACCGCGAGCATATGGAGCACGGCGATCTCAGCCACCGGTTCGGCGTTCACGCCGTTGCAAACCATCACAGGGACGTTTTTTTCACTGATGCTGGGAAGGTCCAGGCAGTCGTAGCCGGCGCCCCACTTCTGAATGCCCTTCAGATGCTTTGCCACTGCGATGTCATCACCGTTCATCTTGATGGTCCGGATGATGATGTAGTCCGCATCCGCGAGCCTGTCGTACTCTTCCGGCGTCTTCACGTCGTAGATCTCAAATCCTTCCGGAACGGTCTCATGCAGGGTCTTTCTGGATTCCTCGTTGTACGGGCCGGTCAAAGCAATTTTCTTCATGCGCTTTTCCTCTTCCGTTATTGATTCAGCATGTCCAGCACCCACTGAGGCGCCAGCTGGGGCAACTCCGTGCCGCGGGCCTTCGCTTCCCGATATTTCTGGATGGTCATGTCACGGTTGTCTTCGTAATCTTGCTTCTTTTCTGCCGCTGCGAGCACCTTTCCGATCTCCGCCCTGGGCACAACGGCGATCCCGTCGCAGTCGCCGACCACCAGGTCGCCGGGCTCTACTTTAACGCCGCCGCACATGATCGGCGTGTTCACGTTGCCTTCGTTTTTCTTGTAAGGTCCTCTGGGAAGCAGGCCCTTGCTGAATACGGGAAAGCCCAGCGCGCAGTTGCCCTCGTAATCCCTGGTGCAGCCGTCCACGATGATGCCCTTGTATCCCACCGCCTGGCAGGCACCCATGATCAGGTCGCCCAGATAGGCGCGTCCCGTATATCCTTTTCCGTCGATCACCATAACGTAGCCTTCACAGGGTGCGGAATAGCTGGCCACGTGGATGGGGAAATTATCTCCGTCGGACGTTTCCACCGTCATGGCGGTGCCGACTACTTTAAAGGACGGATGAACGGCATGGATGCCGAATTCCATGCATCCGCCGTTGGGGATATCCAGATCTTTCATGCCGTCGCAGATCAGCGTACTGCTCAGCCTTTCAGCTCTGGCCAAGATTTCTTCACTCAGCAATTCCGGAAACTGGTTTACCATGGTTTATCCTCCTCAGTTTTCAAGCGTGTGCCAATTGGTTGGAGTCGTACAGTATCTGTCCGTTCTGAACAGTCATAAGACAGGTGAGCATCTTCGTTCCATGAAGGATTTCCTTTTTGGAGTCCGCAAAATCGCATTCCTGATCGATCAGATCGAGTACTGCTACATCAGCCCGGCCTCCCGCCGCAAGGGAACCGCTGCCGTCGGTCAGCCCGATAGCGCGGGCCGGAACGGCGGTGGTCCTTTCGACGACCTCGGCTATCGACATGCCCATGTTCAGGTACTTGGACATCACGAAAAGCAGATTGCGTACAGTCTTTCCCTGGCTCATGGTGGCAGCTGTCAGATCCGTGCTGATGATATCCGGCAGGAACGACTGGGCAAGCGCCTCTCTGGCTACGCCGAAAGCGAAGTTGTTGCGCCCGTTTGCGGCATCCATCAGCACGCCCCTGTCATGGGCTTTCCGCAGGCCGGCTTTCACGTGTCCCGCTTCGTCCAGGATCGTGGAACCGAGGCCGTGGAACACATGGCACAGGATATCGCCCTTCCGAAGGATGCATGCCACATCTTCCATCGGGATGCAGGGATCGGTGCTGTGCACGCAAACAGGAAGCCCCAGTTTGCCTGCTGTCTCTATAGCTTTCCGGAGGGGAACGTCTCCCCAGGAACCTACGATGTTCCGGCTGATCCTGACCTTGATGCCTCTGATCTCGTCAGGATACTTTTTCACCAGCTCAGTAATCTTTTCCGCCTGCACCAATTCCGGGTCCATATTCTCGTTGAACCCTTTGCCGAGCTGTCCCATGGAGGAAATATTGAGCAGGGAAAAGATCCTCATTTTGCGGCTGTGGATCAGCGAATGCATGCTCTCATAGGCAGCGCATCCGGTGGTTCCCGCGTCGACAGCCGTTGTGACACCTGACGGGATCTCCATGTCCGTATCACAGCCGAACATGCTGCCCCCTTCAAAGGCGTGCACGTGGAAGTCGATAAGGCCCGGGACCACATATTTGCCGGCTGCGTCGATGACGTCAGAAGCGCCGCTCAGGTCCACATGGCCGATCCCGGAAATCCTTCCGTCTTCGATCCTCAGATCGCCTACGGTGTCTGTCCCGGAGGCCATATCCAGGATATGGCCTCCTCGGATGATCATAGCCTCCGACATTTTGGTTACCTCAGGATCAGACCAGAGGCCAAAGTGTGGGCAGCAATGCGACGCACAGGATGAATGTCAGCAGCAGAATGGTCCAGTTGCTCTTGCCGTAATCCTTGAACTTGAAACCGCCGTTGCCGTAGATGATCGTGGCGGGCGGGCAGGCGACCGGGCTGACATATCCGCAGGTAGCCGCGATGGTGGCGGTGACGATCAGAGCGGCGGGGCTCACGCCGAGGGTCTGGCCGATCGCCACAACGATGGGAACGAGCAGGTTGATGGTGACGACGTTGGAAGTGAACTGCGTCATCAGGCAGGATACGATGAACACGACGGCTGTGATCAGGTAGGCGTTTCCGGTCCCGCCGCAGATCTTCGCAACGAGGTCCGCGATCATCTGGGCGGCGCCGGTGGTCTTCAGCGCGGTGCCCAGGGGCAGCATGCCGACGTACAGGAACACGGTCTTCATATCGATCAGACTGTAAACTGCTTTGCCCTTCAGGATGCGGCAGGCGCATACGATGATGGCGCCCAGCATGGCGATCATATACAGGGGCAGGCCGATCTTATCGGTCACGCACATTCCGACGAAAACGAACGCGATAACGCCGATGGAAACGATCTGCTGCCAGAGGGGGGCATCCTTCTTGTCTCCCTCGTTTTTGAAAACGATGTTCTCTTCCGTTGCCTTGCAATCGGGCAGGTGCTTGTATCCGTAGAAGAGCAGCCAGAGGAAAGTGAGGATGGCGATGGGAAGACCGATCCGGCCGATGGCGAAGGGGCCGAAAGTGCCGCCGACTTCTTCAATGCCCTTCTGCGCGATGGAATTGACCGTCGCGTCGCCCACCAGGGTGAGACGGCCGCCGCACATGACGCCCAGGAAGCCGGACATCATCAGTTTGGAGGCGCTGTAGCCCACCGTTGCCTGAACGCCCAGGAAGAGCGGGATCATCATGGCCATAACGCCGGTGTTGTTCAGCATGGCGGACAGAACGACGCCCAGAACGAAAACCACCATGATCATCTGTCTTTCGGTCTTGGCAATCTTCAGGGCCGCCTTGGCGATCTTTTCCGTAACGCCGCTGGCGAAAAGAGCGCTTCCTACCAGGATCATCGAGATCAGCAGGATCACGGTCGTGTTGGAGAAGCCCGCAATGGCGTCCGCGGGCTTGATGATGCCGGTGACTACCAGAACGGCAAGACAGAGCATGGCTGTCAGGGGAACGGGCAGTTTCTCGGTGATGAACAGAACTGCCGCGACCACGAGGATGATGAGGGTGATGATTGCCGGTGTCATAGTGGCCTCCTGTAATGATGTATTGAAGTATCTTCTTCGATACCGCTGTGCTCATTATATCGCACTTGAACAACAAAGAAAATTAGTAGTTTATTGTAAGCTCACAAGTATATTTTGTTAATGTTGGGAAATGTACAGGAAAACAGACATGGAATGAAGAATACTATCAAAAACGCGGAAGCGGCCTGCGCAGGACGACGATGAACAGGCCGGCACCGGAGAATGCCCGAGAAGCAAATGGAATAACGATCTGTGAACGGAGGAACTGCCCAGTGGATACCAGGAGCCTGCTTTATTTCTGCGAAGCAACAAAGGACCTCAATTTCACGAGGACCGCCAACCGGATGTTCATCTCCCAGCAGGATCTGAGCAACCACATTGCGCGCCTTGAAAAGGAATTCAACTGCAGGCTTTTCGAAAGAAAGCCGCGGCTCGCACTGACCTATTCCGGCCAGTGCCTTTTGGAATTTGCGCAGAAGTATCAAACAGATGAAGACAATATCCGGGCGATGCTCTCGGATATCAAGGAGAAAGCCGAGGGCAGTCTCGGCATAGGCTGCAGTCTATTCAGAACGAGCATTGCCATGCCTTCTTTAGCGCAGAGATACCATGAAATGTTTCCCAATGTGCATTTGCAGTTTTTTTCGAGGCATTCGGATGAACTGATGAACCTGCTGCTTTCCGGGCGACTGGATTTCACCATATCCATCGACCGGTTCAATCACCCGCTGATCGAAACCGACATCCTTTTCCGTGACAGTCTGTACATGATGGTCTCCAGAAAACTTCTTTTTGAATATTACGGCGAAAACTATGCGGACCTTCTTCCCGGTGAGGGCGAATGTGCGGAACTTGCCGCGTTTTCGGCTCTCCCCTTCCTCAATATCCTTTCGGTCCGCCTCATCGACGATATCTTCCGCTGCTCCGGCATCACTCCCAACTATTTGATCTCCGTCAGCCATCCTCCCTTTGCCAGGACCTCGCTGTTTGAAGGCATCGCCGCGAGCATCGTAACGAAGACGATCTACCTTCATTTGAGAGGAACTCTTTCCGAAGACATGCTGTTCATACCGCTGGTCATGCCGCCGTCCATGGACCTGCATCCAGTCTGCTTTATACGCAACACCAAGAAACACTACTCCAAGCTCACCCGTGCCTTTCACGACCTGGCAGTGAACTACTTCTCCGAGTTATCAGATAACACTAAATGCTGACTTAGCCGAAACAAGATAGGCATTGATGGAATACGACGCACCTGTAAAACCGCGCCCGCCTCACCCGCGCGGAAAAGCTGGCAGCGGAGAAGGGAGCGAGCGTTTCACAGGTCTGCCTGGCGTGGCTGTTTAAGCAGCCCCTGGAGACCTTCCCGATTGTCGCGCCTACGAACGCGGAACATATCGCCGACAACGTATCTGCGCTCGATCTAGAACTCAGCGACAGCGAATGTGAATGGCTTCAGAAAGACTGACTATTAAAAGTCAAGCCCCTGAGAGGAGGAAATTGCAGAGAGTTCCGTAACGCACCGCCGCCCTTGACAAACAGCATTCAAGCGCTTGAGATGCGTGAGCGAGGGCGATGGAGGGGACAGCAAACAGCACTGCACCTCGCCCTCGCGGAAAGAAGTGTAGCGCTTGAATGCTTCGGTTTGTCAAGGGTTCGCTTCGCCGGCTGCTCGCGTGCTGCCGAGAGAAAGAGCTCGGGCTTCGAAGAGGACAGCAATCAGGTTGCCGGACAGTATGCTTTTCGGGACTTCATGAATTCTAAGAAGGTGTATTTAACAATTCGGCACATTTTGAATGTCTTCGAGCGCCTCATTGGACACTGACCTGTTGTAATCCAGTCAGGCGGAAACAAGAGAGTGAACAATGCTGACCTGAATGAATCAAAATGCCCCCTTTACTGAAGCGAAAAACCATAGTATAATTATTTCGTTGAGATTGAAACAGAAGGAGGCAGTTTTATGGTAAGAACAGAAACAGTGAACCTGACCGTGATCGAGGCTGTTGCGTTCCGGCAGAAACTCAACGCGGGCGGTTCCGGAATAACGATCCTGCGTTACGATATAGACCAGCCCGGTATCGCATCGATCAGCAAGACATCCGGAGAGGCCATCCCCACCGACAATACGCCTTCGGATCTGTATCCGATGGCTGCGTTCCAGGAAGCAATAAAGTTGACAGCGGGCATGCCGTATAAGAAACGCGGCGGTGTTCGTCTGAACAAGAAGAAAGTGGTAGAGACCGCCCCGCAGGCCGCCGAAGAGACCGCCGAAGATGTGGTCATTGACAGCGGCGAGTATCAAAAGCTCGTCGACCAGTATACGGATAAGAATGGCAAGCTCTCCTATGAACTGCTCAATCATGACCTTATCCGCTTTGCGCATTCGAGTAAAGTTGTAGGCAAAATGCTCAGTGACGGCGTGAGCGTCAAAAAGACGCGCACGTATATCGTGTGCAGCAAATTCAGGACCGTGATCGGCAACAAAAAACTGACGGAAGCTGAGATTCTCAAAATGGCTGATTTGTTGGATGAAGTGAGTCCCAAATCTGTCTTTAAGACCATTGACTCTGAGCTTCGCAAGATGAGCGCTGCCAAAAAGCAGAAGTGACGCTGCACAAAACGTCTTAAAATAGAGCAGGGCCGGTCTTTTTGCCGGCCCTATCTGATGTGGCATTATGGTTTGGATATTGCTCATTGTATTATGCTTAGGGGAAAATGAGTTGTCGCGAAGATTCCGGGCAAAGCGCCCGGTTTTCTTTGTTTTTGGGACGTTGCGGAGCGGGTGGAAGTGTAGTATAATATGGTTGGAAATGATCAAAACAGGGCCGCGGATGGCGCTGCAAACTGCACGGAGGAAAACGGGAAAACATGATCGAGAGCAGAATGCCCCCTTCAGAGTACGATAGCTTTCACTTCGTGGAAAAGTATCCCGTGAACCGGGGAATGACGATTCTGAGCAGGGTGATGGTCCTCATCGTGCTCACTCTGGTGCTGCTGGCCGCTGCCGTCCGAATACCTCCTGATACGTTTGATTATTCGCGTTATGAGGATAGGATAGCTGAATTCCAAACAGACATTGTCGTCGATCCAATTGACAGCTCACAGGATGCGATCCGGGCAGCAGTTAAGTTATGGCATCAGATATTTGGGGATGAGGCGGATCAGTTCAGGCCCTATAAAGCGTATTACAACGAGGAGCACGACGTTTGGCTGGTGAGAAGTAAACCGCCTGAGGTCAACGGTAATGTG
>JAFZPV010000007.1 GCA_017552535.1 Clostridia bacterium | reverse complement strand
TCCTCCTTGTGTCCGGAAGTTTTGTTTTTCTGATTGCCTTACGTCAGCCGCGGCTGCGGAAAAAGAGGAACGCGGCGATCAGGATGACGGCCAGAACGATACCGGCCGCCGGAACGAAAAGCAGCAGGATGGCGTCCAGAAGTATCCCGATGATAAACAGCAGTACCCTGAGGATCGAAACCAGCATATAAAAACTTGCTCCCGTATTCGCCGGTCGGCGGACGCGTCTTCGGTCGGGCCGGAAAGGTTACAGCCCGATCAGGTCTTCCAGTTCGTAGCGGCCCGGCGCCCGGCCCGCCAGAAGCACGGCGGCCTTTACCGCGCCGGCGGCGAAAATGCGCCGGCTCTGGGCTTCGTGACGGAGCTCCAGCGTTTCGTTGTCCCCCAGGAACAGCACGCGGTGCTCTCCCGCCGCGGTGCCACCGCGCACGGCGTGGATGCCGATCTCCCGGCCCCGCTCGCCCACGCGTCCCTCGCGGCCATACACGCGGGGCTTGTCGCCGTTTGCGTCCGCGGCTTTGGCCAGGGCCAGCGCGGTGCCGCTGGGGGCGTCCGCCTTTTTGCCGTGATGGGTCTCCACGATCTCCACGTCGAAATCCTCGCCCAGCGCCCGGGCGGTGAGGGCCACGGCCTTTTTGAGCACCGCGACACCCAGGGAATAATTGGCCGAGCAGATCACGGGCACCGCCTTCGCGGCATCGTCCAGCAGCGCGCGCGCCTTTTCGTCAAGGCCCGTGGTGCCGATCACCAACGCCGAATGAAAGCGCTTTGCCGTCTCCACAGAAAAAGTCAAGCCTTCCGGCGCGGAAAAATCCAGTATCGCGTCAGGCGCTTCCTTTTCGTCCCAAGCGGGCAGAAGCGGGTCGATCCTGCCCACGACGCGCACGTCGCTCCTGGCGCCCGCCACGTCGTCGATCATTTTGCCCATGTGGCCATAGCCGATCAGAAGCAGTTTGGTCATATCGTTTTCCCCCGAAAGCAGATTATTCCTTCACCAGCTCGTATCTGTGCAGCACGGCAGACAGCGCCTGCCTGTGCTCCGGCTCCATTTCGCAAAGGGGCATGCGCAGCGGACCCACGTTCAGGCCCATCAGGTTCATGGCTTCCTTTACGGGGATGGGATTGACTTCCATGAACAGCGCGTGGATGAGATCCAGGTACCTGAGCTGAAGCTCCCGCGCGGTAAGGATGTCACCCTCCAGGAAGGCGTGGGTCATCCTGTAGGTGACCTCGGGGCACACGTTTGCCAGCACGCTGATCACGCCCGTGCCGCCCGCCGCCATGATGGGCAGGGTGATATCGTCGTTGCCGGACACGATGGCAAAGTCTTTGCTGGCCAGATGCGCGATATTCATCATGAAGCTCATGTCGCCGCTGGCTTCCTTGATGCCGATGATGCCCGGATGCCTGGACAGGGCTTCCACGCTCTTTACGCTCAGGGCACAGCCCGTGCGGCCCGGCACGTTGTATACGATCACCGGCGAATCCACCTGGTCGGCCACCATGGTGAAATGGCGCACCATGCCCGTCTGGTTGGCCTTGTTGTAGTAAGGCGTGATCAGAAGCAGCGCGTCCACGCCCAGCTTGTCGTAGGCTTTGGACTTCATCAGCGCGGTCTCGGTGCTGTTGGAGCCGCTGCCGGCGATCAGGGCGCATCTGCCTGAGATGGCGCTCAAAGCGCAGCGCACCACGTCTTCGTCTTCCTCGTGGCTCATGGTGCTGCTCTCGCCCGTGGTGCCCAGCACCACGATGCCGTCGGTGCCGCCCCGGATCTGCATTTCGATCAGTTCTTCCAGCTTTTCAAAGTTCACGCTGCCGTCCTGGTGGAACGGCGTGATCAGCGCCACATAGCTGCCCTTCAGAGTCATACATATCTCTCCTTTTTCTGCGGCGGACGTGCCGCCAGTCGATGAGTCCTGGCCGCTTCCGATAAAAGAAGCCGACCGGGCTATAGCGCTCCGGCCGGCTGAAAATGCCTTTCGTGCGATAGCCCTCCCGCTTGCGCGGACAGTACGGCGGATGTTTTCCGCAATACCACCCGGCAGGAACGCCTCCCCGCCGGATTCGGCGGGATCGCCCTTGCAGCAGCTCAAACGTCCGCCGACTCGCTGCCGCGCCATCTTTCCCGCGCCTCTATCCTGAAGCCATTATACGCGCATACGCTGAAAAAGGCAATACGTCCAGCGTAAAATTCATGTGCGCCCGGCAGGCGGACAGGCGTGAAACTTTACCCACGCTTAATATATTCGCACATCCGGCTTTAATTTGATTTTAGCTTCCGCCGCTATACTGTGCCTGTCAGCCGGAAAAAGCGGCTGACCCAAAGGAGTGATCGTATGGCAGGGAACACACAAAGCCATCCCGTGCTGAAAAAACTGGCCGCCGACGCGCTGTGCGCCGCCCTGGTGATATTTGTTTTTGCTTTCTTTCACCACGTGCTGCCCCGCGAGAAAGCGGCCTCGGGCATCGTGATTGAAAACCCCTACGTCTCCTCTTCCGGCGCAAACGCCAAAGAGGAGCAGCCCGCGGCCCAGCCGGAAAACACCGATTCCGATTCCGATTCCGGCGCCACCGCCCCAAAAACCGTGTGGGCAGACGCGCAGACCGCCTCCAGGTCCCGGACGGGCACCGGCACGGGACAGTCCTCTTCCTCCCGAAGCCGCCGCAGCCCCTCGTCTTCCTCCAGGGGCGGCATGAACTCCAAGGGCGGAAGCGGCCTGGCCGGAGAGACGGCGGGTGAAATCGAAAACACCCAGAATGACATCACGCCGCTTGATGAAAAATTCGCCTGGGCGTTTACCGAAGAGACCGTGGTCACCGACACGGGCTACACCAGTCCGAATGTATCCGTTACTGTAAACGAACTAAGCTATGACGGCGGGCGCGTCACCTATTACCTGGCGGACATCTATGTAAGGGACATCACCTGCTTTCAGACCGCACTGGCCCAGGATACCTACGGCAGCGGCTACCGCGACTCCATCGAGGACATGGCTTCCGTGAACGGCGCGCTGCTGGCCGTAAACGGCGATTACTACGGCAACACGAACGAGGGCGTGGTGATCCGAAACGGCGTGATCTACCGGGCGAACCCTACAACCAACGACGTGTGCGTGCTGTATTACGACGGCACGATGCGGGTGATGAGCGGGTCTTCCTTCTCGGTGGATGAGGCCATCGAGGACGGCGCCTGGCAGGCCTGGACCTTCGGCCCCGCGCTGCTGGACCAGAACGGGCAGGCCATCAGTAGCTTTTCAACCACCGGCATGATCGCCCGAGCCAATCCCCGCACCGCCATCGGCTATTACGAGCCCGGCCACTACTGCATGGTGGTGGTGGACGGACGGGGCGAATCGGACGGCCTCACGCTGACAGAGCTTTCCAAACTGTTCGAGAGCCTGGGCTGCCGGGCGGCGTACAACCTGGACGGCGGAAACTCCTCCATCATGGTGTGGCAGGGCGAAGTGATCAACGCCCCCTCCGGCGGCGGCCGCGAATCCAGCGACGCACTTCTGATCGCGGAGGTGAAAAAGGATGCGTAAAATGAACTCCGTATTCAGCCATCTCTCAGTGATTCTTTCGATGGTCCTGATCGTATTTCTGATCCTGGATCTGTTCAACCCCATGATGAACTTCGTGGACAATCCCTATTCCCGCGGCATGCTGGCGCTTCTGTGCATAAGCGCCGCCGGACAAAGCATAACCGCTTGGAAACTGCGCCAAAGGAGAAACCGAAAATGAAGACCAATAAGATCATTTGTCTGCTCACCGCGCTGGCGGTACTGCTGGCAGCCCTGGGCCTTCCCGCCTTCGCGGGCGAAGAAACGGACGTAAGCACCCTGTATAAGGCCAAAGATGTCACGGATACCTGGGACGACAGTGAAGCCGTGCATATCGACCTGTCGGATGTCACCGACGGAGCGCTCACCGTCAGCCAGGCGGGCGACTACCTGCTTAGCGGCTCCCTGGACGGGCAGATCGTGGTGGAAGCCCCGAAGGACGCCAAGGTGCGCCTGATCCTGAACGGCGTGACCGTGACTTCTGCTTCCGGCCCCGCCGTATACGAAAAGCAGGCGGACAAGCTGATCGTCACCCTGGCGGAAGGCAGCGTGAACACCCTGACTGCCGGCTCCCCCGTGACGGACGGCGACGACACCGTCGGCGCGGCTCTCTACGCCGAAGACGACCTGAGCTTGAACGGCAAAGGCGCGCTGTACGCCGTGAGCGGCGAAAAGCACGGCATCCAGAGCAAGGCGGATCTCATTATTGCAAACGGGTTCATCCAGGTCCAGGCAGGCGGCGACGGTATACGCGGGCGCAACTCCGTGCTGGTGCTGGACGGCTCGATTACCGTAATCGCTGGGGGCGACGGTATCGCGGCCACCCGAGACGACAAGGACGGCAAGGGCTGGGTGCTTATCGCGGGCGGCAGCCTCTCCATTACTACCGGCAGCGGCGCGGGCGAGGTGCGCCCCTCCGCCAACAGCCAGATGGGCCGGGGCGGCTGGAACGGCCGGAACAGCTATGCAGGCGCTTCCTCGGATTCGGGCGTATCGCAAAAGGGCATCAAGGCCGCCACAGACCTGACCGTACAGGGCGGTACGCTCACCCTCGACTGCGCCGACGACGGCCTGCACGCCGTGAACGTCACCGTGTCCGGCGGCACCCTCAGCATTCTGAGCGGGGACGACGGCATCCACGCCGACGAGCTGGCCCTGGTCAGCGGCGGCACCGTCAACATCGCCCAGAGCTACGAAGGCATCGAGGGCAAGGATGTTTCCGTCAGCGGCGGATACATCACGGTGGTATCTTCAGACGACGCCGTGAACGCCTCGGGCGGATCGGACGGCTCCGGCTTTGCCGGCGGCTGGGGACAGCGCGGCGGCTTTGGCGCGGGCGACGGAACGCTTGCGATCAGCGGCGGAGAGCTGTACGTAAGCGCCGGCGGCGACGGCCTGGACAGCAACGGCAGCATCCTGATCACCGGCGGCGTGACCGGCGTATGGGCTGTGACCAACGGCGGCGAAGGCACCATCGACTTTACCGGCACCGGCTCCATCACCGGCGGCACCCTCATCGTGGCAAGCACCCAGGGCAGCATGTTCGACAGCGGCACCCTCTCCGGCCAGGCCATGATGTACATCACCCTCCCCTCCGCCCAGGCGGCGGGCAGCGAGGTGGCGGTCAGCGACGCAGACGGAAACGTGCTGGCTTCCTTTACGCCAAAGGGCACCTTTAATACCCTCACCGTGTCCTGCGCTTCGCTCAGCGCCGGCGACCAGATGAGCGTGACCGCGGCGGGACAGACCGTGTACTCCGGCCAGATGACGGACAATTACGCCTCCTCCGCGGGCGGCTGGGGCAATCCCGGCGGTTTCGGCGGCCAGGGCGGCTGGGGCAATCCCGGCGGCTTCGGCAGCCAGGGCGGACGCGGCGGCAGGGGCCGCTGAGGATCGCGCCGCGCGCGGGCGTTCACATATTCCCCGGGCTGCCGCCTCGTTCTGGCGGCAGCCCGTCATCCTGACCGTGCGCGCTTTCATGTTTTTCTTGCAAAAAGCGCCGGCTGCGGCTACAATACAGTTATCAGACCCAAATCCTGAAAAAAGGCGGTGCGCCATGAAGCTTTTGTTTGCGGAGGACGACAGGGACCTTTCCCGGGCTGTGAAGGCGCTTTTGGAGCGCTCCGGCTATATCGTGGACGCGGTATACGACGGGCAGAGCGCCGTGGACTACGCCCTGGCCGGCGGGTACGACGGCATGATCCTGGACTGGATGATGCCCGAAAAAAGCGGCGTGGAGGCCCTGTCCGTGCTGCGGGAAAAGGGCGTGGCCATCCCCTGCCTGCTGCTCACCGCCCGGGATTCTGTGGAAGACAAGGTGCAGGGGCTGGACGCCGGCGCGGACGACTATCTGCCCAAGCCCTTTGAGGCGCAGGAACTCATGGCCCGGGTGCGGGCGATGCTGCGCAGGCGCGCAAGCTACGTGCCGGATATCGTTTCCTTCAGCGATCTGTCGCTGGACAAGGGCAAAAACGAGCTGAGCTGCAACGGCAAAACGCTGCGCCTCACGGGCAAGACCTACCAGCTCATGGAGCTGTTCATGGAGAACCCCCACGTGCTGTTCTCCGTGAACCAGCTCATGGAACGCGTGTGGGGCTGGGATTCCGAGGCGGAGATCAACGTGGTGTGGGTGAACATCTCCCAGCTGCGCAAGCGCTTGAGCGAGCTGGACGCCGGCGCGGAGATCCACGTGCACCGAGGAAGCGGCTATTCGCTGGAGAATAAGGCATGATCAGAAAACTGAAACGGCGGTTCGTGCTGATATCCCTGGTCGCCCTGACCGTGGCCATGGTGCTGGTGGTGGGCATCGTGAACCTGACCAATTGGCTTAGCGTGCGTGCGGAGCTGAAGGATACCCTGGATTTCATCTCCGAAAACGACCTGCGCGGGCCGATGGCCATGGCGGATATGCGGCCGCTGGCACGCAGCAAGCACGAAAGGAACACACTGAGCGAATCCAACTGGTTCACCGTGTATTACAGCGCCTCCTCGGGAGAGATACGCAATATCAACTTTGCAAACGCCGTGGAGACCGACGAGGACAGCGCGCGCCTTCTGGCTGAAAAAGCCCGGCAGAACGGAAAGACGGGCGCCTTCATCGGGGATTACCTGTATACGGCGCGCCGGACCCCGAGCGGGTCCGAGGTGATCACGTTCCTGAACTGCGAGACCCGCCTCAGCGCCGTGCGCAGGCTGGTATCGATCTCCTTCCTGGCGTGCCTGGGCGGCATCCTGCTGGCGTTTGCCATCCTGGCGCTGGCCAGCCGCCGGGCGGTGATGCCCACCATACGCAACATGGAAAAGCAGAAGCAGTTCATCACCAACGCTTCCCACGAGCTCAAAACGCCCCTCACGGTGATCGCCGCCAACATGGAGCTTCTGGGCATGGACGTTCCGGACAACACCTGGGTAAAGGGCACGCTCAAGCAGACGGGCATCATGCGCCGCCTGGTGGACGAATTGGTGTACCTGAGCCGCCTGGAGGAAGAAAACGCCCCCCTCAGCATGGAGAGCCTCCGCCTGGACAGCCTTTTGCGGGAGGCTGCGGAGCCCTTTATGGGCATGGCGGAGTTTACCGGGCGGGACATGAAGCTGGACATCGCGGACGGCCTGTACGTGAAAGGCGATTACGCCAGCCTGCAGCGCCTGGCCTCCACCCTGCTGGACAACGCCCTCAAGTACGCTTCCGGCGATGGCGCCATCGAACTTAAGGCCCGGGCCGAAGGCCGCTGGGTGCGCTTTACCCTGTCAAATCCCGTTTCAGAGCCGCTTACGTCCCAGCAGTGCGCCCAGCTGTTCGACCGCTTCTACCGGGCCGATCCCTCCCGCAGCAAGGACAAAAAGAGCGGTTTCGGCATCGGCCTCGCCATCGCCGCAGCCATCGTGGAAAAGCATTCCGGCCGTATCAGCGCCGAGATGCAGGGCAGCCGCCTGGCGTTCATCTGCCATCTGCCGAAAGGCATAAAGAGCTGAAAGCACATACAAACGGGAGGAGCCCTCAGCGGCTCCTCCCGTTTGTATGCTTCGTTTACCGAAGATCCTTGGGAGCGATGTTGTCCATGTCGTCGAATTCCTGGTTTTCGCCGCACATGCCCCAGATGAACGCGTAATTGCCGGTGCCCACGCCGCAATGGATGCTCCAGGAGGGAGAGATAACCGCCTGCTCGTCGTGCATCACGATGTGGCGGGTCTCCTCCGGCTGGCCCATCATGTGGAACATGATCTTGTCGTCCAGGTTAAAGTAGAAGTACACTTCCATGCGGCGCTCGTGGGTGTGACAGGGCATGGAGTTCCAGTTGGAGCCGGGTTCCAGCTCGGTAAGGCCCATGCACAGCTGGCAGGTCTTGAGCACGGCGGGATGGATATACTGGTTGATCACGCGCTTGTTGCACTGCTCCACGGTGCCCAGGGGGCGCTTGGCGGCATCCTTGATGTTGATCTTTTTGTTGGGCCAGGTCTTGTGCGCGGGGCAGGAATTGATCCAGAACTTGGCGGGGCAGGCGGGATCGAGGCTTTCGAACTCCAGCTTCTTCACGCCCATGCCCACGTACAGGCCGTCCCTCGGGGCCAGCTCGTACACGTCGCCGTCCGCGGTCACGCGGCCCGCGCCGCCCACGTTGATGATGCCGATCTCCCGGCGCTCCAGAAAGTATTCGCTGGCCAGCTCCTTGCCGCCGGTCAGCGCCACAGCCTTATGGACAGGCATGATGCCGCCCGCGATGATGCGGTCAAAGTGGCTGTAGGTCAGAAGCGCCTCGTCCGCCTCGAAGACCTTTTCGATCAGATACTGGCGGCGCAGCTCGTCTGTGGTGTAGTGCTTTGCGTCGTCCGGATGGCTGGGATAACGGATGTCCAGTTTCATATGCGTTCCTCCTGCGATTATCTCTGTACCCGGCCGGAGCCGCTGCCGCGCATGAGGGCTTCCACCTCTTTGGCGGTAACGCGGTTGTAGTCCCCGGGAATGGTGTGCTTGAGGCAGCTGGCCGCCACGGCGAACTCCAGCGCGTCTTTGTCGCTGTCGTAGGTATTGAGGCCGTAGATCAGGCCGCCGGAAAAGCTGTCTCCGCCGCCCACGCGGTCCACGATGTGGGTGATCGCGTACTTGCGGGACAGAATGAACTCGCTGCCGTTAAACAGGCAGGCGCTCCAGTCGTTGTGGTTGGCGCTTTTGCTTTCGCGCAGGGTGATGGCCACCTTTTTCACGTTGGGGTAGGCGCTCATCACCTGCCTGCAGAGGTTTTCGTACAGCGCGGTGTCCAGCTTGCCTTCCTCCGCGCCCTGGGCAGATTCGGCGGAAATGCCCAGCGCCTTCTGTACATCCTCTTCGTTGGCGATCACCACGTCGGTGTATTTCACGATGCCGGGCATCACTTCGCCGGAGGTCTTGCCGTATTTCCACAGGTTCTTGCGGTAGTTGAGGTCGCAGCTCACCGTGAGGCCCAGGCGCTTGGCCGCCCCGACGGATTCCTCCGCCAGGGCGCGCGCGCCGTCGCTGATGGCGGGCGTGATGCCGGTGATGTGAAACCACTTGGCGCCTTCAAAGCACTTATCCCAGTCGATGTCCCCTTTCCCCGCCAGGGAGATGGCGGAGTACGCCCGGTCGTATATCACCTTGCTGGGGCGCTGCACCGCGCCGGACTCCAGATAATATACGCCCATGCGCCCGGGCCGGAACACCACGTTTTTCGTGTCCACCCCGAAGGAGCGCAGCTCCCGCAGGCAGGCCGCCGTGACGTCGTTGTCGGGAAGCACCGTAACAAAGGAGGCGTCCAGGCCGTAATTGGCCAGGCTTACGGCTACGTTCGCCTCGCCGCCGCCGAAGGTGGCCTCCAGCATGGGGCTCTGAAACAGCCTCTCGGAACCCAGGTTTTTGAGCCTGAGCATGATCTCGCCGAAGCTCACAAAACGATTTCCCATCTTGCTTCTGTCCTTTCTCAATTCGTATCCTGCCCGTATTGTACCACGCCCGCCCCCGGATTGCAAGCGGAGGACGCAAACGTAACCGACAAAGGCCGGAACATAACACACCCTGTGCCGGGCTTTGCAGCCGGCACAGTGCAGACAGATACGGTCACATAAACGCGCCGCTTTGCAGCGCCGGCTCTTGAATGTTTTCGCGTTTGGCGGTATACTTAAGCCTGTCAAGATGACATCTATGTATTCGGAGGGCAGCATGGAAGACAGACTCGCACGCTACCAGGACCTTCTCAGGCAGCACATTCACGCATCCTGCAGCAGCATGACGCACAGTCCCGCCGGGAGGCTGCGCTATCCCTATATCACGCCCACGTCCGAGGACAGCCCGTACTATTCCGACAACCTCTGGGACTGGGATTCATGGCTCACAGGTATCACCTTTGCCCAACTCGAAGCGGACAGCGGCCAAAAAGGCCGGTACATGGACTGGGAACGCGGGAGCGTGCTGAATTTCATGGACCTGTGCGCGGATGACGGATACATCCCGATATGCGTGACGCCGGAAAAAGACCTGAACATACCCGGCCTTAAAGACATGCGCCAGACCAACATGCACAAGCCTGTGCTGGCGCAGCAGGTCGCCTCCATACTGCAGCGGGACCCGGATGCTGAGTGGATCAGGTCCTCCATACCGAAACTGGAGACGTTCATCCGGCGTTACATGAACGAATTCCGCGAGCCTCAGACCGGGCTTTTGCGCTGGAAGGACGACTTCGCGGTGGGCGTGGACAATGATCCCGCGGTGTTCTTCCGTCCGCCAAACAGCTGCGGCTCCATATACCTAAACAGCCTGATGTACAGGGAACTGCTGGCCATGGGCTATATATTTGAGATGCTGGGCGACATGAAGAAAGCCAACAGCTGGCGGAACCGGGCAACCGATCTGAGAAACGCGGTGCAGGCGTACTGCTGGGACGAGCGCGACGGCACGTTCTACAGCGTGGACTTTGGGCTTCTGCCGGTGGTCGAAGGCGCCTGGCTGCACAGCGGGGCGCCGCGGGACTATCCCTGCATGATCATGCGCATCGACTGCTGGACGAGTTTTATGCCCCTGTGGGCCGGCATCTGCACATCTGCGCAGGCTGAGAGGATGGTATCCAGGCTCCGCGACCCAAGCACATTTTCCTGCCGCGGCGGCGTGCGCACGCTGTCGCGCCTGGAGAAGATGTACGATCTGCGCGCATCGAACAATCCGTCGAACTGGCGCGGGCCCGTGTGGGGCATAAGCAATTACATGGTCTTTTCAGGCTTGCTCAAATACGGTTTCAATCAGGACGCGGCGGAAACGGCGAAAAAGACCGTTTTGCTGTTCGGGCGCGACCTGGAGCAGAACGGCAGCCTGCACGAGTATTACGATCCGGATACTTGCGATCCCATCGTGACCCACGGCTTTGAAAACTGGAACTACCTGGTGCTCAACATGATAGCCTGGCTGGAGAACCGCAGGTTTGCGGATACATTCTGACCCATTCGCCTTGTCCGTGGGAAAAACGGTTCATTCATTTGAGTTTCCCACCGATTTAAGCCCGACAACGATTGCTATGAAAGCAGGTAAAACGCCATGATCAGATTATTCCAGGAGCATTACGCCCGCCGTACGGAGAGCCTCGACGGCTTGTGGACTATCGCGCTCCCCGACGGAAGGACCTTTCCCATGATCGTGCCCGGCGTATGGGAGACTGTTCCGGAGCTTGCATCTTACGAGGGAAAGGCGGTATATGCACGCAGCGTCATGATCGACCGCGATTCGTGCATTATGCTCAGGTTCGGCGGCGTCAGCCACACTGCCGCGGTCTTCTGGGACGGCAAACCCGTTGGCAGCCACTACAACGCCTTCACCGGCTTTGACGTTATCATCGACCAGGTGTCAGCCAGCCGGCATGAACTGCGCATAGAGGTGGACAATTCCTTCAGCGAGAATTCAACGCTGCACATCCCCAACGACTATTTCACATACGGCGGGATCAACCGCTCCGCGGAACTGCACTATCTGAAGGGGGCCATGATCTCTTCCCAGACCTTCTATGCAGCCGAAAACGAAGACGGTACATTTGATGCCCATATCAGAGCCGATATCCGCGCCCTGAATGACACCGGTTCTCTACGCTACTGCGTGGAACTTGCCGGTGCGGGCAAAACTGCAGAGCTTGGGAGCATGAAAAAAGGCGATACAAAGCAGATCGATATCACTCTTGAAAAACTGAAAGTGCTTGCCTGGGATGTACACAGCGGACAGCTGTATCCGCTGACCGGCACGCTGCGCAAGGATGGGGAGATCATCGATGACCTTGCGGACAGAGTGGGCTTCAGGACAGTGGAGATAAACGGGGAAAGCATCCTGCTGAATCATAAACGCGTAAAGATCCTGGGCTTCAACCGGCACGAAGATCACGGCCAACTGGGCATGAGCATGGATGCCGGCGCCATGGTGTGCGACCTGCAGCTGATGCTCGATATGGGCGCAAACGCCGTGAGGACCTGCCACTACCCGAATGATCCCAAATTTCTGGATCTCTGCGACGAACTCGGCATACTGGTGTGGGAGGAGCACCACGCCCGCGCGCTGCCCGGCGAGATCCTCAGAAAGGAACTGTTCGCCAAGCAGATCTCTGACTGCAACGAAGAAATGATCCGTCAGCACGTAAATCATCCCTGCATTTACATATGGGGCGTGCTGAATGAATGCGAAAGCGAAACCGAGTTTGGCCATGCACTGTACAAGAAGAACCTTGATCAGCTGCGTGCCCTCGATCCCACCCGCCCCGTAAGCTTTGCTTCCTGCCGCATCTTCAACGATGTCTGCCTGGACCTGGTGGATGTGGTGTCCTTCAATATCTATCCGGCCTGGTACATAAACGAGCCGGTCGCGGACTTTCTGGCCCGTCTGCTTTCATGGATGGAAGAAAACGGCGCCAAGGGCAAGCCGGTGCTGATCACCGAGATCGGCGCAGGCGCGATCGCCGGATATCACGACGCCTTCCGCCGCGCCAAGTGGAGCGAAGAACGCCAGGCCGACATACTGGACGAGCAGCTGCAGGCTGTTCTTGGCAACGAAAGGGTCAGCGGCGTATACATCTGGCAGTTCGCCGACGTAAAGGTCTCTGAGGAATGGGCTATGCGAAGGCCCCGCACGATGAACAACAAAGGCGTGGTAGACGAATACAGAAGGCCCAAGCTTGCCTACTTCACCGTGAAAAGCAGATTCGCGCAAGAGAAATACCACCAAACCCGGATCATATCGCACCCTTACCTGACATAAAACGCGTTCCTGAGTTTTGTCAGTTATATCTTGCAGAAATCTCCCTTTCTCCCTCTCATTTTGTCAGCAGGGAAAGGAAGCCACATAAGGCTTTGGAAATCAGTTCTGCCGGGTCGATATGCATACCGGCCCTGTCAAAGCAAAAGAGCGGTTCTGACTGAACCGCTCTTACAACAGGGGCAGAAGGATTCGAACCCTCAACAAAGGTTTTGGAGACCCACGTGTTACCATTACACCATGCCCCTTTGTCGCTTTCGCAACGGATGATATTTTATCGAAAGCGGCATTGGATGTCAAGGTCTTATATGTTAATTTTGTTACGTCAGCTTCACTCGGCGCTTGGCGCTTCTGCATTTTCCGCTTCGGAGGCGGTGCCGGCGTTTTTGGCCATGTACTCGTCGGTGTTCATGGTTTTGTTCTTTTTGGGACGCGGATAGCGGGGCTTGTCCTCCGCGGGCTTCTCGGCAGCGGGAGCGGGTTCCTTCTCCCTGGAAGGCTCCTCGCGGCGGAAAGCGGGCTTTTCGCCCGGAGAGAGGCGGCGCACATCGTCGACGCCGTATTCCCTGATCTCAAAATCGTCTCCGCTCTGCACGCGCACCCGCACCTTTTCCCTCAGCACGTTGATCTCCGTCACCGTGCCAACGCCGTCGGGGGTCATGATGTCCTTGCCCACGCGGGGCAGCTTTTTGAGGGTCTCCTCATAGAAATCCTGCTCGTATTTTAAGCAGCACATGAGCCGGCCGCACTGGCCAGAGATCTTGGTGGGATTGAGGGACAGGTTCTGCTCCTTGGCCATCTTGATGGATACGGGGGTAAAGTCATTCAGGAAGGCGCCGCAGCAGATCTTCCGCCCGCACACGCCCAGCCCGCCCAGAAAGCGCGCTTCGTCCCGGACGCCGATCTGCCTGAGTTCGATGCGGGTATGGAACACGCCCGCCAGGTCCTTGACCAATTCGCGGAAATCCACGCGGCCGTCCGCCGTAAAGTAGAACACGATCTTGGAGCCGTCGAAGGTGTATTCCACGTTCACCAGCTTCATGTCCAGCTTGTGGGCGCGGATGCGCTCTTCGCAGATGGGAAAGGCTTCCTTCTCGCGCTTGCGGTTGTTTTCGTCCGTCTGGATGTCTTCCTGCGTGGCGCGGCGGATCACGGGTTTGAGCTCACCCACCACGCTGTCGTCGCTGATCTGGCGCGCGCCGGTAACGGCCTCGCCGATCTCCAGGCCGCGCACCGTCTGCACGATCACCTGTTCGCCGGGCTCGGGCCAGACGTCGGCGGGAGAAAAATAATATACTTTTCCGGTGTTTTTAAAACGTACGCATACAACTGTTGCCATGTGTTCCTCCTGGTCAAACGGGTTTGAGCATATTGTATAAAAGCATTTCCGCCGCGTACTGGAACGAAACGTTCGAAGCGCGCATCCTCACAAAGCCGATCACGGCCTGCATCAGCGCGGCGCCGTCGATGCCGTTTTCCTGCAGGGTGCGGGCCAGCGGGGTGCGCACGTCCTCATGCATGAGCTCCTGCGCGCATTCTTCCAGCAGCTCCGAAAGCAGTTTTTCGTCGTCGCGCATGCCGGCTATCGCCGGTCCGACCGACGCCACGTCCCGCTCGGTCTTCAGGTCTTTCATCGCGTTTAAGAGCGTTTCTGTTTTCTGCGGATACTCCGCGTCCCCGCTGATGGCGATGGCCTTGCCCGCGCAGCCCCTGGCCATGGGCGCGATAGAATGGGCCCTTTCTTCGGAAACGCCGTGATTTATCAGGATCTCCTCTACTTCTTCGTCCTCAAGCGGCGCGAAGCGCACCAGCGTGCAGCGGGAGCGTATCGTGGGCAGAAGCACGGATGGATGCTGGGTGATCAGAAAGAAAACCGCGTATTCCGGCGGCTCCTCCAGGGTCTTGAGCAGCGCGTTCTGGGCAGACGGATTCATGCGGTCGGCTTCTTCGATGATCACGCATTTCATTTTGCCCTCGGGCCGGAGGGATATCCCTTCCAGCAGGGCGCGCACCGCTTCGATCTTGATCTCTTTGGGGTCCGGCGCGAGGGTGATCAGCTCCGGCGCGTTGGAATCCCGAAAGCGCCTGCAGCTGGCGCATACGCCGCAGGGCCTGCCGGCCTTGGCGTCGCAGCACAGGGTCTGGGCAACGTATTTCGCAGCCGTCTTCCGGCCCGTGCCCGCGGGCCCCGCGAAGATCATGGCATGCACAATGCGTCCGGTTCTCACCGGACGCATGATCTGTGTGATCAGGGCTTCACGCGCCTTGATGGGAAAAGGCTGCATCAGAACTTTTTGAACTGGTCCACGCTCAGCTGGAATACCGTGGCCCCACCCACCACCACTTCAACGGGATAAGGGGCAAAGCTGTTCATGCCCGTGGTCATCTGGGTGGGCGTGGTGGCGATCTGCTTGCGGCTGCGGCATACCTTTTCGATCACGCCCATGGCGCCGTCGAGCTTCGCGTCGTCCACGCCGATCAGAAGCGTGGTGTTGCCCGCCCGCAAAAATCCGCCCGTCGTGGCCAGTTTGGTCACGCCGTAGCCCTCGCTCATCAGCTCGCCGATCAGCCGGGAAGCGTCTTCGTCCTGCACGATCGCTATCAACAGTTTCATTATTTCTGCTCCTTTTGTATATGGTTTATCGGTTTTGTACCGTTTGAGTGCCCTTTATGCATCCATTATACCGAAATCCGGCTGAAATTGCAAGTATGAATTCACCGCTTGGCATCCGCCTGAAGCACCGGTCCTTTGCGCGGCGCGCTGAAGACCAGCGAAAAAGCCCCCACGGCGGCGGGAACGAAGGAAAGCAGCGTAAGCACCACATCAAAGTACCAGTCGAACCGCCGGCTGTATACCTGCTGTTTCAGGATACAGCTCAGCGCAAGCGCCACCATATACATTCCGGCCAGGATTGCCGCCGGCAGCCGCAGGGCGCTTAAGGCGCTTTGGCGCGCTGAAAACAGTCTTGCCAGGCACATCGCCCCGCACAGGGCCAGCAAAAGGGCCTTCAGGCCGTTTGCCGTAAGTACCGCATACAGGTAGCGCAGGTACGCTCCCCGGTTGTGAGCCGTCTGAAATACCGCGTCCGAAATATCCCGTACCGACAGTCCCAGATACAGCGCACAGCCCAGGGCCAGAAACGCCGCGGACGCGTTTTTGCCGCGGCACAGCAGTCCCGCAGCCATGAGGCCGAGAGCGGCGATCTTCAGTACAGCCAGAAGGATGTCCGCGCGGGATGTCCACTCCCAGCTGTTCACCAGCTCGCTCGCGCCCATAAACGAAAGCCATAAAGCGACAGTGCGCCAAAGATTCCCAGGACCGTCAGGCTTTTATGCGTATCCTCCGGGCGCAGCGAAGCCGGTTTATCCACAGCTTCTTTCATTTCCCGGAACAAGCCGGCGGCCACGAAAAAACGCCCCGCCGCCGCGAACAGCCCAAACGCGGCGATCTGCCAGTACGACTGCAAAAACTGGCCCAGCGCCCGATAGGAGTACACCCTGGACAGGCTGTACTTCAGGCCGACCGTTGCCGCCGCGCCCAGCGCCAGCGCGCAGCCCAGCCATACCGCGATGCCCGCCGTGTGCCGGGCGGCAGACTTTCGGGACGGCGCGGAGCCATCCGCGTACGGGCGTGCCCGGCGGACCGCCCTGAGCGCGCCGCACAAATACAGAAACCCAAGCGCAAATCCGGCAGCGCTCAGCGCCAGAACGGCTGCGGACACCGCGATGTTTTTGCGGCTCATGACCTGGCTGTTTCCAATTAAGCGCATCGCCTGCAGCGCCAAAGCCGCCAAAGCGGCGGCCAGACAAATCGCGCATTTTTGCCCGCAGCCCGCCTGCAGGAACTGAAATGCCGCCTTGCGCCCGCGCATCAGCCCCGCCGCGCCAATCGCCGTGATCAGGGCCGCGGCGCCGCACCACACCGAAAGGAAGGCGCATATAAACGCCGGCGCGTTTCCAAAGCCCAGGTCCGGCCAGCCCAGAAGCTTAAGGAGCCTGCCTCCTTCCGCCGCTCCCCAGCCCAGAAGCAGCCCCAGCGGTATCATGAGCGAACCCAGGATGCCTTCCGCGATCAGAAATGCACCCATCGCCCGCGCCCGTCCGCCGGTGAGATATGCCGGAAATGCTGAATCGTTTTTCATGCTTCCTCCGGACATACGCCTATCCTTCCACCAGTTCGATCTCCTGCCGGCTGGTGAACGCGCGCCAGCCGAAGAAGCACATCAGGCCCATGACCGTCATGAACACCGCGCGCAGAAGGCAGGTGACCTGCACCATGTAGATCTCAAAGCCCAGGAACAGGAAGGGCGTATCCGCGTGCAGGGACACAATCCAGGTGCCCGTGATCATGCCGATGAAGGCGCACAGGTTCGCGCCCACGGAATAAAACGCGATGTAGGCCGTGGAGTCCTCGTCCGGCAGGTTCATGTACAGGATGTTGGCGTAGCTCAGATTGAAGCCGGCGTTCAGGATGTTCTGCCACAGGCTCAGGGGCACGTACAGCATGGCGGTGCGGCGGCTCATTGCGAAGTAGATAAGCTCCGTGGGAATGAACAGGAGGTTGCATATGCCGAAGGTCTTTACCCAGGAGTAGCGGCGCAGCAGCTTTCGCCACATCTTGGAAGAGCAGGCCAGAATCACCGTGTACATCACGCTCATCAGGTTGATCAGCGTGTAGCTGTACTGCATGTGGTTGAGCAGGTGATAGCTCCAGGTGCCGTTGTTCAGGGTGCAGATGAAGTTCCAGAAGAACATGAGCACCATGCACATCATGAACTTGCGGTTTTTGAGGGGGATCGTGAAAATGTCCGCCAGGCGCAGCCTGGCCTTTTCTTCGTAGGGATATTCCTTTGCCCGCCACTGGGCGGATACGTCGATGAGCACCAGCGCGAACGCCGCGTAGCGGAAAACGAGGATCAGCTCCCCCGCCCGGCTGGACGCCGCCACGGCGTCCGTCACGATGCCGCTGATCAGGAGCACCGCGCTGGACATAATGGAGGAGAACATCTGGTTTAAATAGATATAGCGCGTGCGGCGCTCGTTGTCCTTGGGGTAAAAATTGTAAAACCACACGGTGATGCCCGGGCTGAACAGCGCGTACTGCGCGTAGGCCACAAACAGGATGGCGATCAGCCAGGTGAGCCGCCCGCGGGCGGACGTGACGAACTGGGGCATCAGGGTGGTGGCCACGATGTAGAGCGCGTAGAACGTGATCTTGCTGGCCAGCATCACGGTCTTGCGCTTTTTGAAGCGCCTGAGCACGAACGGGCTGAACAGCGCGAAGCAGCCGCCGATGTACGGAATGAACGACACGATGCCCACGCCCGTGATGCTGATGCCGTACATGGACAGAAAGCCCGTGTAGAATATACCCGTGATAAAAACGTTGTAGAAGGAAGTGATCAGGCTGCTGAAAAGCGATATCAGCCGTCCCCGGGAGTGTTCGTCCCGGGGAGAGTAGATATCCGCCAAAAGCGGCTTAAGCTCGGAAATGACGCGTTTCATATGCGTGCCCTCCCGGCGCTGTATGTCTTTTGCCCGCAAGGGGCGCCTGTTCTTAGCGTTTGCCGCCCTTTGCGCCGGAAGCGCCGTTCAGGATCGGCGAGGTGTAGGAAAACACGTTGGCGTTCCTTTCAGCGGCGGCCTGGAAGGCGTACTCGATGAGCCTGTCCAGAAGCTTGGAAAAGGAGATGCCCTTCTGTTCCCACAGGTAATAGCTCAGGGAGCCGGGAATGGTGTTGATCTCGCCCACGTAGATCACGTCGTTGGCCTGATCGTACAGAAAGTCCACGCGAGCCACGCCCTTGCAGTCCAGGGCGTTGAAGGCGGCCACGGCCATCTCTTCCACTTTGCTTATCTTTTCTTCGCCGATGGGCGCGGGAATGTTGCGCTTCAGGGAAGCCATGCCGCCCTTGGAACCGGCGCCCTTGGAGGGCGCGCCCTTCGAGCCCTTGCCGCCCCGCAGGTATTTGTCCTCGAAGCTCAAAAACTCCGTCCACTTTACCGGCATCTCGGTAAGGCTCGCTTCGGCCTTTCCGTCAAAGCCCAGCACGGCGCAGTTGATCTCCATCAGGTCTTCCACGCCCTTTTCGATCAGGATGCGCCTGTCGTAGGCGGCGGCCACGTCCATGGCGTCTGCCAGCTGGGCGCGGTCCTCCGCCCGGCTGATGCCGATGGAGGAGCCCAGGTTCGCGGGCTTTACGTACACGGGATAGCCCAGCGCCTTCTCGATGCGGTCCAGCGTGTCTTCGCGCGCGTTTTTCCAGCTGTTGCGGTCCACCCACACGTCGTCCGCCACGGGCAGGCCGTTGGCGCGGAACACCTGCTTCATGGCGATCTTGTCCATGCCCAGGGCGCTGCCGAGGATCCCGGAGGAGGTGTAGGGCACCTGCCACATCTCCAGCATGCCCTGCAGGGCGCCGTCCTCGCCGTTCATGCCGTGCATCACCGTGAGCGCCACGTCCGCCTCCGCCACGCGCCTCAAATGGCCTACGGGCAGGAGCTTGTCGGCGGGATGCTGCATGAGCACCAGCTTGCCGTTCTCGCCCATGGGGATCACGCGGGTGGCCACGGAGGGGTCGAAGGAGCGGTACACGCTGATGTCGCCCAGCCGCCAGCCGCTGTACCAGTCGCCCTTGCGGTCGATGTACACGTATACGATGTCGTATTCGTCCTTGTTCAGATTCGAAGCGGCCTGCATGGCGGAGATGATGGACACGTCGTGTTCGCAGGTGCGGCTTCCGTAGATCACGGCTACCTTGAGTTTCATATGCGTTTCCTTTCCGTTCCGCGCAGGATCAGCCTCCGCGCGGCGTTACTTGGGTTATTTTGCGTAATTGTCCGGCAGGTCGTTTTCAAACAGCACGGTGTCCCCCGCGCCCACGAACTGACGTATGATGGCGGTGGCTTCGCTCAGGCTGTTCACGGTGCGGATGTTGGCGTCCGCGAAGCCCTCCTTGAGCAGGCCCTGCAAAATCGGCTTGGTGTGGCGCGGACCCACGAGGATGGCCGCGTCGCAGGCGGAGGCGATCTCACGCCCCAGCTCGTAATTGTACTTGTCTTCGTCCTCGCCCATCTCCACGAAGCCGGGGGTGATGATCAGATGCCGGCCCGGGAAATCGTGCAGCACCCGCAGGGCTTCCTTCGCGCCCACGGGATTGGAGTTGAAGGCGTCGTCGATCACGTTGAGCTCGCCGGGGATCAGCTGCAGCCTGTGTTCCACGGGCTTTACGCGCTTTACGCCCTCGGCGATCTCGCTCATGGTCATGCCCAGCTTCCGCGCGCAGGCGCAGGCCAAAACCAGGTTCGAAATATTGTGGCGGCCCAGCAGCGCCGTTTCGCAGCGCACGCTTTCGCCCGTTTTGTCGCTGAGGGTGAAGCGGGAGCCGAACGGGCCCACTTCCACCTCGTCCGCGCTCATATCGAATTCGCCCTCGCCCACGCCCGTAAGCAGTTTTTCGCAGGCGGCCTTTTCGTACAGCTTGTTGGCCCAGGCCCCGTCGGAAGCCACGATGGCCGTGCCGGTCCTGGGCAGTGCCTGCAGAAGCTCGAATTTGGTGGCGGCCACGGTGCGGATGTCGCCGAAGGTCTCCAGATGCTGGGGGCCGATGGAGGTGATCAGGCCGATGGTGGGCTTTACCAGCACCGTGAGCTCCTTGATGTCGCCCGTGTGGCGCGCGCCCATCTCGGCGATGAACACCTGGTGTTCGGGTTTTAAGCGGGTGTTGATCAGCTTGCTCAAGCCCATAGGCGTGTTGACCGAGGATTCGGAGGTGAACACGTTGTATTTTACGGAGAGTATGGAGGCCAGCGCGAACTTGGTGCCGGTCTTTCCGTAGCTGCCGGTGATGCCGATCTTGATCAGGTCCGGGCGCGCCTGAAGCGCCTGGCGCGCCTGCTCGAAAAAGCCCTTGTTGATGCGGTTTTCGATGGGGGCAGCCAGATATCCGCTGGCCAGGGGCAGCCAGGGCGCGGCGGCGATCAGCGCCAGGGGCGTGATGCGCATCAGGTGCAGGCGCCTTTCGGTGTCCGTATAGCCCAGGATCAAAAGCGCGATCAGAAGCGCAAAGAGCACCGCGGCGGCGTGCACCGCGCACAGCCTTTTCATGCGCTTGGTGAACACCAGGGGCTTCTTTTTGGGCGTTCTGAGCTCTTTGTATATGTAATAGCCCGCCAAAGCGGCGTAGACCGCCATGATCACTACGTGCGCCGCGATCATGGAATTGGTGCGCTCGCCCGTGAACATGGTCATGATCACAGGCAGCACCAGCGCCGCCAGCAGCGCGAAGACGCCCGTATAGAGCGTCCAGCCCTTCCATTCCTCTTTGTAGCGCTTCAGGTGGCGCAGATAACCGTCCAGCTGATAGCTTTCCAGCTGCAGCATATGCATATAGTGCACAGACGCGCCCAGGATCGCGATGAATGCCAGCGCCAGTTCAGCGATGAGCAATCCCCACATACACTCTTCCTCCGTCAGTCTTCCAAAAATTTCTTCACGATGGCGATAAAGCGCCCGTACTGCTCCAGATAGGCAAAGTGGCCGCAGCCTTCAAACAGCACCAGCGCGGCGTCGGAAATGCGCTTTTCCATTTCGCGGCCCATCCACAGGGGCGTCGCGGTGTCGTTTTCGCCCCAGATGAGCAGGGTTGGCGCCTTCACGCTCTCCAGGCAGTACGACAGGTCCTGCGCGATGACGTTTTTGAACACCTCGCGCATGCGCGGGGAGGCGTTTTTGTAATCCGCGCTGCCCACGTGGCTGCGGATGAAATCCCGCAATCCGTTCACCGCCCTGTCCCCCAGCACCCTGCGGCTCAGGGGATTGTCGTACAAGCGGCTCAGAGAGTGCACGGCGCCGCCCCGGGGCGCGTCGTTTTTGGGGATCAGCCCCGCGCAGCCCGTGAGCACCTGCCGCCTTATGCGGTGCGGCTGCATCTGGCTGATCATGAGGGCCACGCGCCCGCCGAAGGAATGGGCGATCAGGTCCGTGCTTTCCACCCGGAGCTCGTCCAGAAGTGCCAGCACGATATCCCGGTATTCGTCCATCGACCAGTTCGCGTCCGGCTCAGCGCTGTTTCCAAAGCCCGGAAAGTCCAGATTGATCACGCGGCGCGTGCCGGCCAGGTCCCGCTGAACGGGCAGCCAGCTCTGGGAAGAGCCGCCCCAGCCGTGCAAAAGCAGTACGGGCGCGCCTGCTCCCTGCGTTTCGTAGTACATCCGGATACCGTTATGCTGAAATTCCACCGGCTGCTCCTTTATTGGTAAGAATTGGGAGAGGAGGGGAGAAGAAGAGTATGGAGTGTGGAGTCAGGAGTCAGGAGTTCTGGTAGAAAAGCGTACCGCTTTTCTTTGATCAAAGGGTTACGGGGCACCAGCCCCTTTAAACCTATAGAAATGCCGAAGGCATTTCCACCGCAACTCCTAACTCCTAACTTCTAACTCCTAACTCTCACTCCCGTACAAGATACGGGTCGTTCTCCTCGTTCCCTTCGGGGAGGTCCTGGTTCACGTATACACAGGCGTCTTCGCCGCTGTCCTGATAGTAGCCGCGCTTTACGCCCGCGCGCACGAAACCTTCGCTTTCATACAGCTTTTGCGCCGCCAGGTTCCCCTCGCGGCATTCCAGTTCCATATACGCGGCGCCCGCGTCCGCGCCCGCCTGCATGAGGGCGCGCAGAAGCTTTCTGCCGAGGCCCTGCCTTCTTTTGTCCGGATGCACGGCGATGGTCATCAGGTGCGCTTCCCACAGGCCCACGAACGCCATGCCCCATCCCGCCAGGGTCCGGTTTTCGAATATGCCGAGGCAGCGGGCGTTTTTGCTTTGTATGCCCTGCCTGACGTCCTCTTCCGGCCAGGGGGAGGGAAAGCTCGCCCGCTCGATCTCCATCATGCGCGCAAGGTCCCGGTCGTCCAGGATATAGTGAATATCCGTCATGGGGCGCTTTTGCCGAGGCGCTCGTTGCGCTCGCGCTCCGCCTGCGGCAGGCGCAGGTAGGCGGGCGTCAGGCGCGAGCCGTCCATGATCGTTTCAGGCCGCGTCATGGCGATCAGGCAGGCGGCGGAAGCCCGCAGCACCCTCAGGTGCATCGGCGCCGAAAGCGCCCTTTCGCCCATTTTCTCGCGTATGCGGCCTTCATATGTGTTCAGGCCGTCGCCGGTAAAGTATACCGTTTCATCCGCCGGAAGGCTGTTGAGCAGCTCGTCCAGCTTTTCCGCCCGGTCCTCCCAGACGCGGGAAAGCTTTCCGCCCTCGCGGCGGAACAGCGCCGTATACACCTGATCGCGCCGGGCGTCCAGGATCGGGCTGATCAGGCCTTCGTACGCCGCACCCTCCGCGATGGCTTCCAGCGCGTCCACCCGGGCGCAGGGCCTGCCCGCAGCCAGGCACAGCGCCTTGACGGCGCACACGCCGATGCGCACGCCCGTGAAGGAGCCGGGCCCCGCCACCGCCGCGAACACGTTCACGTCGTTCGGCGTAAGGCCCTCCTTTTCCAAAAGCGCCTCCACGGCGGGCATGATGGTCTGGGAATGGGTGAGGGCCGAATTCATCACCGTCTCTCCCAGCAGCTTTCCGTCCCTGCACAGGGCGGCGGAGCAGGCCGCGGAGGAGGTGTCTATACCCAATATGGTCACGCTTGTTTCTCCGTATCCGTTTCAAACGGGCTCAGCGCCCGGTATATGGCTTCCGCCCGGTCTTCCATGCCGTGCAGCATCAGGTCGATCACGCGCTCCTGTTCGTTCCGTCCCCGCGAAATGACCACGCTCACCCGCCTGTCCGGCTCCACGTCCCCCATCTGGGGCCACTCGATCAAAGCCACACCTTCTCCCCCGATGTGCTCCTCCAGTCCGGAAAAGTACAGTTCGTCCGGACTGCTCAGCCGGTACAGGTCGAAGTGGTACACCTCTTCCCTGTCGCCCCGGTAGGGCTGCATGAGGGTAAAGCTGGGGCTCGCCATGGTCTGGTGAACGCCGAGGCCGCCGGCACAGCCCCGGGCGAACACGCTCTTGCCCGCGCCGAGGTCCCCGTACAGAAGCACCGTATCCCCCGAGACCAGTTCCTTTCCCAGAATCGCGGCGATCGCTGCGGTATCCTCCGCGCTTTGGCTCAAAAGCCTCACAGCTTGACCGCGCCTTCCGGCCTGATGAACAGGGGCTTTACCGAGCCCGGGCCGAACACGTCTTCCATGTACTTCGTATACCCGGCCATGTCGTCCAGGGGCACGAAAGCCAGGATCGTTCCGGCAAAGCCGCCGCCGTGGATGCGCCACGCGCCCCTGCCTTCCAGGTAGCGCCGGCTCATCTCCAGCGCCAGGGGCATTTCCTGGTTGCTTCCGGAAGGCACGTACAGGTTCTGCAGCAGCTTCCAGCTGCTCTCGCCCGAGGCGATCACACCCTGCAGGAAGGCGTCGATGTCGTCATTTCTGAGCGCCTCCGCCATGCGGCGCACCCGGGCGTTTTCGTCCGCAAAGTGCAGCGCCCGCAGGATCGCCCGGTCCGGCACCCTGCCCTTGAGCAGGGCAACGGAAGAGGGGATGCTCTTTTCCACGTCCCTGAGCGTCTCGCCGCCCAGCACATGCGCCGCGGCCTTCATCTCGGCGGGAATAGCCGCGTACTCGTTGGTCAGGTCTCCGTGGTCGCCGCCGGCACTCACCACGCAGGCGCCCAGTCCCCTGCGGCTGAAGTCGTAGGAGATGGCCTCCACCTGGGCGGAACCGCCCGCAAAGTCGATATATACAAGTCCGCCCACAGCCGACGCCATCTGGTCCATCAGGCCGCAGGGCTTCATAAAGAAGCGGTTCTCCGCCCACTGGCTCAGTTTCGCGTTTTCCTGGGCGGGCAGGGTATCGTTATTGAACAGCACGCTGAAGATCTTGGCCAGCATCACCTCGAAGGCCGCGGAAGAACTCAGTCCGCTGCCCCTCTGCACGGTGCTGGTGACCCAGGCGTCGAAGCCGCCCACGGCATAGCCCTTTTGCTTCAGCCCCGCCGCCACGCCCCGGATGAGGCTCAGGGTGGTCTCCTTTTCCTCCGGCACGGGTTCGAGCTGCCTGAGGTCCACGCGGAAGGGCTCGGCGTACATGTCCGAATACAGCGTCACCTGATCGGTGCCGTTGGCCCTGGCCAGGGCCACGGTATCCATGTCCACGCTGGCGGCCAGCACGCAGCCGTGATTGTGGTCGGTGTGGTTGCCCGCGATCTCCGTGCGTCCGGGGGCGGATACGAACACCGCGCCGTCCGCGCCGGAAAACTTTTCAGCGAAGCGCTCCCGCATGACCGCAAAGCGCGCCTGCTGCATCAAAGCGGCTTTTTCGGAACCGTACAGATATTTGAGATCCATGTTGTTCTCTCCTGCGTTATTTTTTGACCTGCTGGAACTGGATGTATTCAAATCCCCTCAGCACGTCTCCCTCGATCACCGCAGACAGGCCGCTGATATCCGCCGTGGTCATCAGCGTGCCCTTGCGGAAAAACAGCCCCAGGAACGGCAGATCGTCCGCCAGGAGGATCTGCGCGCGGCTCATCAGGCTTTTGAATTCCGCCTCGTCCGTAGTCTCGTAGAGCTTTTGCATCAGCTCGTTCATGGCTGTGCTGTAGTAGCCCGAATAGTTCAGCGTGTCTCCGCCGTTGAGCAGATGGGAAAGATCGGGCGTGATGGCCATATTGATGCCGCACAGCACCATGTCGAAGTCCCGGTTCTTCAGCCTCTTCTGCACCGAGCTTTTGGACAGGGCCTTGACCTCGATGTGTATGCCCAGCGGTGCCAGCTGGTCTGCGATCAGCTGGGCGGCGTGGGTGCGGGTGTTGGCGGCGTCGTCCACATAGGTGAGGATCGTAAAGTCCAGCTGCTCCAGTACGCCGTTTACGACCTTGTCCAGGATTCCGTCGCCGTTGTAGTCTCCCCAGCCCGCCTCCAAAAGCAATTGCAGCGCGCGCTCCATGGAATGGTAGTATATGGCGCTTTGCGGCTCGTACAGCCAGGAACCCGTGATCACGGGCACCTCGCTCTTCATCACCATGCCCATATAGATGTTCTGGGCGACGGTGCTCACGTCTATGGCGTACATCAGGGCCTTGCGGGTGCGCACGTCTTTAAACAGCTCGCTGCGGATATTGGGCACCAGCATCTCGTAGGTCAGCGTGGAATAGTCCACGCTCATCCGATCGCTGAGCAGCCTGCCCAGCGCCGCGGTCTGGGAGCGCGTGGGCACCGCGTCCACCTCGCCCGTGCTCAGGGCCCTGAGCGCTGAGGCTGTGTCGTCGTAGCGGAACACGTACACCGTGTCCACTACAGGCGCGCGCTTCCACCAATAGGGATTGGCGTCGATCTGCACCCATTCGGTGTCGGAGTACATGTACCAGTAGGGGCCCGTGCCGGTGGGCAGGTTCATGGTGAGCGAATCGTGCTGCAGCACCGGGAAGGTCATGGCGTACATGGTGAGAAAGCTTTTATGCTTGCCCGTGACCCGGATGGTGTACATATCCACCACTTCGATCTTGCTGATGTTGGAGCAGCGCGCGTAGTAGGGGCAGCGGCTGCCCAGGCTCATGATGTGCTCGTAGGTGGCCACCACGTCGTAGGCGCCCATATACGTGCCGTCGTGAAAACGCACGTTTTGCCTGAGCTCGAAGGTGTATTCCCTGTCCTTTACGGTGTAGGACAGGGCCAGCTCGCACACGGGCTTCAGCTCGTCGTCCAGCGTGACCACGCTCTCGAACACCAGCTCGTTCAGGCTCGTCAGGTCGCGCTGGTTGCAGTACAGCGGGTTGATGGCCGCGCCGCCCTCGTACACCATGCCGAAGATGAATTTTTCTTCGGTGGCCGCGCGCGCTTCGCCCGGCACCCACAAAAGCAGCGCCAGCAAAAGGAAAAAAGTCAGTATTCGTTTCATTTATCGTTTTCCATGCGGCTCACCCGCTTGAGCAGGCCGGCATACAGGCTCTGCAGTTCGCCGTACATGCGGTCGATAGAGCGGCTGTTGTCGATCACCACTTTGGCGCGGCGGAGCTTTTCTTCCAGTGACATCTGCGCGTCGATGCGCTTTTCGGCATCATCCAGCGACATGTGGTCCCGGCGCATGAGCCGTTCCTTCTGCACGTCCTCGTCCGCGCTCACCAGCCAGGTCTCGTCGCACAGCACGTCCATGCCCGTTTCAAACAGCAGCGGCACGTTCAGAAACACCAGCTTCTCGCCCGCCTGCTCCGCTTCGTCCACCTCGTCCAGCATGGCTTTCTGGATGGAAGGATGCGTGAGCGCGTCCAGGCGGCGGCGCTTTTCGGGGTCCGAGAACACCAGGTTTGCCAGCGCGGGGCGGTCCAGCGAGCCGTCCGGAAAGAACACGCCGTCGCCGAATTCCTCGCGGATGGAAGGCAGAAGCGGGCCGCCGTCCGCGGTCAGGGCGCGGGAGATCTCGTCGGCGTCGACGCAGTGCGCGCCCAGCCCCTCCAGATACTTCGCGGCCTCCGATTTGCCCGACGCGATGCCTCCCGTAAGCCCCACGATATATATGCTACGGTTTGCACTCATTCCAGTTGCCTCCCATCTTCGCCTCGCTCAGGAGCGGCACCGGCAGGTCCAAAGCGCCCTCCATACATGTTTTCAAAATCTCCATCGCCCGCTCCGCTTCGTCAGCAGGCGCTTCCATGATCAGTTCGTCGTGCACCTGCAGGATCAGGCGCGTCTTCAGCCCCTGCCTTTTGAGCTCCCGGGCGGTGTTCACCATGGCCAGCTTGATGATGTCGGCGGCGGTGCCCTGTATGGGGCTGTTCATGGCGGCGCGCTCGCCGAAGGAGCGCATCTGATACGCCCCGGAAGCCAGCTCCGGCAGATAGCGGCGGCGGCCCATCAGGGTCTTGACGTAGCCGTTTTGTTTTCCCTCCGCCACCTTTTCGTCCATAAAGCGCTTTAAGGCCGGATACCGGGCAAAGTAAGACGAAATGAAGCTGGCGGCTTCCTTTACGCCCACGCCCGTGTTTTTGGCCAGGCCGTATTCGCTGATCCCGTACACCACGCCGAAGTTCACGGCCTTGGCCCGGGAACGCAGTTCGCCCGTCACCTGTTCGATGGGCGTTTTGAATATCTCCGCGGCGGTGGAGGCGTGTATGTCCTGCCCGCTTAAAAACGCGCGGCGCATGGTCTCGTCTCCGCTCATGGCGGCCAACACCCTCAGCTCGATCTGGCTGTAGTCCGCGTCCACCAGCACCCAGCCCTCCCGGGGGATAAAGGCGCGGCGGATCTCCCGGCCCAGCTCCGTGCGCACGGGTATGTTCTGCAGATTCGGCTCGCGGGAGCTGATGCGCCCCGTGCCCGTTACCGCCTGTTCGAAGCGCGTATGCACGCGCCCGTCACCGCCCACCTGGGACAGAAGGCCCTCCACATAGGTGGAATAGAGCTTCTGGTATTTGCGGTATTCCAGGATGCGGGCGCAGATGGGATAGTCGCCGGCCAGCACCTCCAGCACGTCCGCTGCGGTGCTGCCCGCGTTTTTCTTTCCGCCCGGCACGGGAAGCCCCATCTCCTCGAACAGAAGCTGCTTGAGCTGCTTGGGGGAATTGAGGTTCACGCTGCGCCCGGCCAGGGCATATATCCTTTGGCTCTCCTCTTCGATGCGCTGTTTGTATATCTCGCCCAGTTCCTTCAGATACTCCGTATCCACGCGGAAGCCTTCGTTTTCCATGCTTCTGAGCACGAAGCACAAAGGCAGCTCCACCTCGCGGTACAGGCGCATAAGGCCGTCTGCCTCCAGGCGCTTTTCCGCCTTCTGCCAAAGCGTAAGCACGCTTTGGGCAGGACAGGCCTCGATCCATTTTACATCCAGCGTGCGGCAGGCGTCCGCCAGGCCCCGGCAGTCCGCCTGGGGGTTGATCACGTAAGCCGCCAGCATGGTGTCTTCGCAATGGCCTTCCATAACGCCGATGTCCGTTTCCAGCGCCTTTACGTTGTGGGCGAGCTTGGTGACGCTTCTGTCGCCCAGCACGGGCCCCAGGATTTCGAACAGCTCCTTTTCGCCAAAGCCCGGGTCCAGCAGGTCTCCCCCAAGGGACGCGCACAGGCACGCGCCCGTATCGGCGGCGGCGCTGAACTTTGCCCCCACGTCCAGGGCGATATACTTCGCGCCTTTTGCCAGACGCGACAGTGCCTGCGGAAGGTCTGAGGCGCTTACGGTCTCCGGCTCAAAAGCAGGGGCAGCCGCTTCCGCAGCGTCGCTTTGCTTTTCGCACAGGCCCGCCTCATGCATCCTGTCTATCACAGAGCGCAGCTTCAGGCGCCCAAGCAGCGGCAGCGCCTTTTCGAATGAGCCTACCCTGCAGGCGTCAAAATCGAACGCGAGGGGCACATAGCGGTTGATCTCGGCAAGGAACCGGCTCATCATAGCGCTGTCCCGCCCGGAGATCAGCTTTTCGCGCAGCGCGCCCTTCTGTTCTTCCGGCGCCCTGTCCAGCACGTTCTGAAGCGTCCGGTACTGGCCGATCAGCTTGACCGCCGTCTTTTCGCCGATGCCCGCCACGCCCGGGATGTTGTCGGAGGCGTCGCCCATCAGGCTCTTTACGTCTATCAGCTGGGAAGGGGCAAGCCCGTATTTGTCTTTTATCCATTCGGGCGTCACGAGCTCCGTCTCGGTGATGCCCTTCTTTGTGTAGAGGATCGAGGTATATTCTCCCGCCAGCTGGTAGGAATCCCGGTCTCCGGTCACGATGAGGGCCCGGATCTTTTCTTCCTCGCAAATGCGGCTCACGGTGCCCAGCACGTCGTCGGCTTCGTAGCCCTGCACCGCCAGCATGGGCACGCCCATCAGCGAAAGCAGTTCCTTTACCAGGTCGATCTGCCCCTTCATCTCTTCCGGGGTGGGCGCGCGCCCGGCTTTGTATCCGTCGTAGCTTTCGTGCCGGAAGGTGTGCTTGTCCACGTCGAAAGCGACGGCCAGCGCGTCCGGCTGCTCGGTCTGAAGCACCTTGAGCAGCATGCTCATAAAGCCGTATACCGCATTGGTATACTCGCCCTCGCCGTTGTCCATCAGCGGCAGCGCGTGAAAGGCCCTGAACAAAAGGCTGTAACCGTCGATCAGCGCGATCTTTCGCTCCATCCGTACCTCCGGGTGCAAAAGCACACATTTTCTATAGTATTATATCGCATTGCAGAAAAAAACGCAAATTATATAAATATAACGGAAAGGTTGCGTGCCTTCGCAGAATCGTAAAGAATCGGAGGGGCGGTGCCCCTCCGATTCCTGGAAAACCGTTTTCGTCAGTCATTGCTTTCTGCCATCGCGCACAGCCGGTCTTCCAGCGCGTCCTTTTCATCGTCGTACGGGTCATCCAGCGTCTCCCACCACTGCGCCATGTGCTTGAGCCCCGCTTCCAGGGAGATCACCGGTTTCCAGTCCGGCGCGGCGGTTTTGATCTTGTCCAGGCTGAAGATATGGTCAAACCGCTTTTCGTACCAGACGTGGTCGAAACGTGCCGGGTCGAGGGCAAACAGCTTTTCGCTTTTCATATAGCGAAAATGCGGCTTGCGGCCCGCGATCTTGCCAAGGGCCTCGTACAGCCGGTAAAAAGGCACGCAGTTGCGGCTGGTGATGTGAAAGTCCTGCCAGTATGCCCTGGGATTCAGGCAGCACGCCAGGTATCCCCGCGCCAGGTCCGGCGCAAAGGTAAAGGTCAAAGCCGTGCAGCCGTCGTCGTACAGCAAAAGAGGCTTGCCCTGCCGTATGCGCCGCAGGATGTTGGCGTTTTGCCTGAGCAGGCCGATATTTGCGCAGCCTTCCCCGAAGGTGAGGGACGGCCTTATGACGGTGACGGGCGCGCACGCAGCCCGGTCCTGCCCCAGCACGTACTCCTCCATGCGCGCCTTGCCGTAGGCGTACGGATACGCGGGATCGTCCCAGCGCTCCGCTTCGCTCTCCCGGATCGGATACTTCGCGAAGGGCTTTTTGTACGCGCAGGTGGTGGAGGTGAATATCCACTGCCCGGTCTCGCCGCCAAAGGCCGTAAGCGTGCGGCGGGCGTCCTCGGGCGTGCGGCTGAGCATGTCGATCACCGCGTCCGCCTCCACGCCCGCGGTCTTTTCGCAAAATTGCTCCGGATCGCTCCAGTCCGCCGCAATGGTCTCCGGCTGAAAATCAAAAGACGCTTTCCGCCGTCCCCGGTTGAGCATCACCATATCATGCCCCGCCAAGAGTCCTTCGCGGACGATCGCCCGGCTGATCACTCCAGTGCCGCCCAAAACCAGTATCCTCATGCGCCCGCCTCCTTCTTTCTGTAAAACAGCCAAGCTCTCCGAGCCTCCCGTCTACGGCTCAGTTTGGTCCTATCCGCCCGCCTGTCCGGCCTGGAACGCGCTGCGGCGCGGGGAGCTTGCAATTTCTTCCTTTTTATGTTACTATGGGGAAAAATCGATGAAAACACGAGGTATCCCCCATGTCAGCCATGTCCGAATCCCGCGAAATGTATCTGGAAACGATCCTCATCCTGTCCAAGACCCAGCAGGATGTGCACGCCGTCCATATTTGCGAGTATATGAGTTTTTCCCGCCCCAGCGTGAGCCGCGCCCTGAAATACTTAAAGCAGGACGGCTACATCAACGTGGACGGCAACCGCCACGTGACCCTCACGGAAAAGGGCCTTCGCATCGCCCAAAGCATGTACGAGCGCCACAATCTGCTCACCGACTGCCTCGTTTCTCTGGGCGTTTCCCACGAAAACGCCGTGGAAGACGCCTGCCGCATCGAGCACGTCATCAGCGCAGAGACCTTTGAAGCCCTCAAAAAGCACGCCCTAGAGTTCGCTAAGCAGCGAAACGGCCGGCAATAGCCAGCCTTGCCAGATACCGGGGAGGTACCGCCTTGATAGAACGTAATCCAGCGCCCATACTGGAATTCGACGACGTGCCCGTCGCCAAACTGAATCCCGGCGATTTCGGCAGCGTTCCCTTTGACACCGACAGGCTCGTGATCACGTTTTTTCCGGAAGTGCTCGACGCCCTTTTGTCGGAGGGTGCCATACTGCCCTGCCGGCAGATCCCGGGCGAAAACCCGGTGCAGCTTTATGCTTTTGCCGACCGCCCGGATATCCTCATCACCCTGGGCCAGGTCGGCTGCCCCGCCTGCGCGGGAAACCTGGACCTTTTTAACGCCATGGGCATACGCCGCGCGGTGTTCTGCGGGGGCGCAGGCGTACTGGACAAAACCATCGAAGTGGGCCGGCTGTTGCTGGTAGACGGCGCCATCCGGGACGAAGGCTTTTCCTACCATTATTTTGCCCCGTCCCGCGTGATATACAACCGGCCGGAAGACACCGAGAAAATTGCCCGATACCTGGACGCCCACGATATCCCTTATCTGCGCGGGCTCACCTGGACCACCGACGCCATCTTCCGCGAGACTGCGGACAGGATCGCCCTGCGCAGGGCGGAAGGCGCGAAGATGGTGGAGATGGAGCAGGCCGGATGCATCGCCGTGGCCCGCTTCCGGAACTTCTCCTACGCCGCCCTCATTTACGGCGGAGACGACCTGACCGGCCAGGAATGGTCTTCCCGCAGCTGGCGCAGCCGCAAGGGCATCCGCTACGACCTGGTAGCGCTTTGCAAAAAACTGGCAGACGAACTGTAACAGCCGGAAGGCAGCCCGTCTCTTTTAAGCACGGACGCGGCATCGCGCCCGTGCTGTTAAATTTTCCGTAGATACTTTACGATCTCCCGTGAGCTGCCCTGATACTCCCCCGTGCCTTCATATATCTTTTCAAAACCGCATTTCTCCAGAACGCGGCGGGACGCTTTGTTCTCCGCGAGGCAAACGCCGAAAACTTCCCGTATGCCGTGCGCTTCTGCCATGGCCGGCAGAAACGCCTGTACCGCTTCCAAAGCGAATCCGCGGCCTCTGTGCGCTTTCCCGATCTGGTAGCCGATCTCCCAGGCGCCGTCGCTTATCCGGACCATTTGCAGGTACCCGATATACCGCCCGCCTTCCTTTTCAGTCACAGCGTATACGAAGGGTCCCTCCGCCGATGCATACCGGCCCGCCAGAAAGCCGATGGCCTCGCGCGCCGCCTCTTCCGTTTCAAACACTTCGTCCGGTACGAACCGGGCGGTGTCTTCGTCCAGCGAGTTCAGGTGTACGTCCCGCGCCATATCCTGCGTCAAAACCGCGATGCAAAGCCGCTCGGTCTCGATCCTCATTGCGGCTTTTCCTTCAGGTTCTTAAGCGCGTCAGGATTGTTGGCGGTGATGGCTGCAAGCTTGCCGCACGCGTCCATTTCGCAGCAGTCTCCGCAGGTCTCCACGTTCCTGGCCAGGGCGCATTGACGGATCGGGCACAGCGAATCGCAGTAGGGCGTCTTCGCTCCGTCTAACCGGCAGCCGTCGCAGGATATCATCTCCGGCGTAATCGTTACGCCGTTCAGCTCCGACCACAGCGCCGCCACCTTTTCCCGCAGCGCCTGATCGCCGTTTTTCGTAGCCAGCCGCGCTTCGCAAGTCTCACAGTTCAGTCCGCAGTAAGCGATATACCGGTTCATAGGTCCCTCCCAGTTGCTCCAAAAATAAAACCAGCCGCTTATATGATAGCGGCTGGCTGCCTGAGTGTCAATGCCTGCAAAGGAAAAGGCAGAAGCATTCACGCTTCTGCCTTGATGGGATCCGGCGGCGTCCTGATCTCCCGGGCCGTTGCCAGCCAAGTACCTTCGGCGCTAAGAGGCTTAACTTCTGTGTTCGGGATGGGTACAGGTGGTTCCCTCTTGCT
>JAFZPV010000058.1 GCA_017552535.1 Clostridia bacterium | reverse complement strand
CCGACCTTCTCCATGGCGTCAGCGATCAGCTCGCCGATCTCTTCGTCGCCGGAGGAGATGGCCGCGACCTGCGCGATGGCCTGGCGGTTCTCGATGGGCTTGGAGATGGTGCCCAGGTGGGCTACCACGGTGTCAGCGGCGGCCAGGATGCCCTTTTTGAGCACCATGGGGTTGGCGCCGGCGGCCACGTTCTTCAGGCCTTCGCGTACCACAGCCTGCGCAAGCAGGGTGGCGGTGGTGGTGCCGTCGCCGGCCTTGTCGTTGGTCTTGGTGGCGACTTCCTTTACCAGCTGGGCGCCCATGTTCTCAAAGGGGTCTTCCAGCTCGATGTCCTTGGCGATGGTCACGCCGTCGTTGGTGATCAGGGGAGCGCCGTACTTTTTGTCCAGAACGACGTTGCGGCCCTTGGGGCCCAGGGTGATCTTTACGGTATCAGCCAGGGTATTGATGCCCTTTTCCAGACTGCGGCGGGCTTCTTCTCCGTACTTAATCTGCTTTGCCATGATGATGCCTCCTGCTTATTCCACGATGGCCAGAATATCGCTCTGGCGCACGATGATGTATTCTTCGCCGTCATACTTCACTTCGGTGCCCGCGTATTTGGAATAGAACACCTTCTGACCGGCCTTGACGTACATGGTGATCTCCTTGCCGTCCACATTTCCGCCGGGTCCGACGGCCAGCACTTCGGCCAGCTGGGGCTTTTCCTTGGCGCTGCCAGCCAGCAGGATGCCGCCCTTGGAGGTCTCTTCCGCCTCCATGTTCTTGATAACAACTCTGTCGCCCAAAGGCTTGATCTTCATAATGATGCCTCCCAATCTGTCTTGGTATTGTTAGCACTCATAAAAGCTGAGTGCTAAACCACGATTGATAGTTTACTCATCCGGGCAAAAAAACGCAATACCCTAAACCGTTAAATAGAGGAAATTTTGTGTTAATTTGCGAAAGAAGCGATGCGCTTATGCTATACTAACGCCCAGGAGGCGAAACGATATGGATAAATGGGACGCACGCTTTATGCAGATGGCCGACCTCGTGTCCACCTGGGCGAGCTGCTATAAGCAGAACCGCAAGATCGGCTGCGTGATCGTGAAGAACAAGCGCGTGATGACCACGGGCTACAACGGCGCGCCGGCTGGCGTAAAGACCTGCGTGGAGAGGGGTTACTGCCTTAGGGAAAGGCTGGGCATTCCTTCCGGCACGAAGCACGAGATCTGCTACGCCACCCACGCCGAACAGAACGCCATCATCCAGGCGGCGAAGCTGGGCGTGTCCATAGACGGCGCCACGCTGTACTGCACCCACCAGCCCTGCACGATCTGCTCCAAAATGATCGTGAACGCGGGCATCAAGCGCGTGGTGTACCGGGAAGGCTACCCGGACGACTTTGCCCGCGAGATCATCAATGAATCCGGGCTAGAGCTGGTAAAATACGGCGAAGACGCGGCACAGTAAAGGGAAAGCAGTTAATTTTCTGCTTCAGGCGCTTTGAGGCTTTCCGCCAAAAGCGCTTTGTGGTATAATAATACGCAATCAAACAAACAAGGACGGCGAAAACGAATGCTGGATATCAATCTGATCCGGAACGACCCTGAATATGTGAAAAACGCGCTCAAAAAGCGCGAATATGAGGTTGACTTTACCGAATTCCTGGAGTGGGACAGCCGCAGGCGCGCGCTGCTCAACGAGAACGAGGGCTGTAAGGCCGAAGTCAACAAAAAGAGCAAGGAGATCCCCGTACTCAAAAAGCAGGGCAAGGATGCCGGCGCGCTTCTGGAGGAGCTCAAGACCCTGAAGGAGCGCATCGCTTCCATGGACGCCGAGCAGGGCGAGCTGGAAGAAAAGATCCGCCGCTTCATGCTGTCCCTGCCCAACCTCCCCGCCGAGGACGTGGTTGCCGGCGGCAAGGAGAACAACCGGGCCATCAAGACCTTCAAAGAGAAGCCGGTGTTCGATTACGAGCCCAAGAACCACGTGGATCTGTGCACGTCTCTGGGCCTGATCGACTATGAGCGCGGCGTAAAGATGGGCGGCAACGGCTTCTGGCTGTACACCGGCAAGGGCGCCCAGCTGGAGTGGGCGCTGCTCAACTACTTCATCACCGAGCACCTCAAGGACGGCTACACCTTCATGCTGCCTCCGCACATGCTCACCTACGAGTGCGGCCTGACCGCCGGACAGTTCCCCAAGTTCGAAGAGGACGTATACCGCCTGAACGAGGAAAGCTTCCGCTTCATGCTGCCCACCGCCGAGACCGCGCTGATCAACCTGTACCGGGGCGAGATCCTGGCGGAGAGCGATCTGCCCAAGCGCCTGTTCGCCTACACGCCCTGCTACCGCCGCGAGGCGGGCACCTACCGCGCCAGCGAGAGGGGCATGATCCGCGGCCACCAGTTCAACAAGGTGGAAATGTTCGGCTACACCCGCCCCGAGGACAGCGACCAGATGCTTCAGGAGCTGATCGGCAAGGCCTGCCGCCTGGTGGAGGGCCTGGGCCTGCACTACCAGCTGAGCAAGCTGGCGGCGGGAGACTGCTCTGCCTCCATGGCCACCACCTACGATATCGAGCTTTGGATACCCAGCATGAACGAATACAAGGAATGCTCTTCCGTGTCCAACGCCCACGATTATCAGGCGCGCCGCGGCAACATCCGCTTCCGCAGGGACGACACCAAGAAGATCGAATTCGTGCACACGCTCAACGGTTCCGGCTTGGCCACCAGCCGCCTGATCCCCGCCATCGTGGAGCAGTTCCAGCAGCCCGACGGCAGCGTGATCGTGCCCGAAGTGCTCAGACCCTTCTACGGCGCAGACAAGATCACAAAATAAACTGTGAAAGCATGGCCTCCGCCCGGGCGGAGGCCGTTTTATGCCTATGAACTGGGAATTGGAAGAGAATATCCGTCTGACCACGCCGCGCCTGGTCCTGCGCCCTTTGACGGTCGGGGACGACGACGCGATGTACGCCCTGATCGCCCACGACCGGGACGTGCTCAGATACTTTATCATGCCCTACGCGGAAGAAAGGAGCGGCTTCACCATGGAGCGCTCCATCGAAGCCTGCCGCGCGGGAAAGAAGCACATCCTGGCGCTCGTTGAAAAGGAGACGGACGAGGTGTGCGGCATGATGCTGATGTGCTCCGCGCCGAACCCCGTATTCAACGCCTGCGAGGTCGGCTACGCGCTGGGTAGAAAGTTCCAGCGCCGGGGGCTGTGCGCCGAGGCGCTGAAGGCGTTTACGGAATACCTGTTTTCAAAAGGCGTACACAAGGTGTTCTGCGCCTGCATAGCCGAAAACACGGCCTCCCGCCGCGTGATGGAAAAATGCGGCATGACGTATGAAGGGAGCCGGAAAGACGAGATCTTCTACCGGGGCCGCTACTGGGACACGGACGTGTTTTACAGGCTCGCGCCGGAGCATGGGGAACCGTCGTCTGTCCAACCGTAGTAAACCTACCGCTTCCGCTTTACGATGACGCCGGCCTTTTCGGCGATGTCGTTCATCGTACCGGGGAAAACAAACAAAGCGCAGGTGGCGTACAGGTACGCCATGCTGCGCTTTTTCAGTATGAATATCGTTACTGCGCCTTAGATGACCGGTATGAACCATGACGCGATGTATAGGAGGAAGATGCGCTTTTGCCTGGGCGTAAGCGTACGGTAGGGTTTCAGGGTCAGCTGCTTTCCGCTGTGATATGCCATACGCTTCCGCTCCTCGTCAGAACAAATCCTGTTCGCCGTATCGGGCGGCCAGTTTTCCCACAAGGCGCTTCAAGTGCTCCCGGGCCTGGCTCTCGCTGAGGAAGCGGTCTTCCTCAAGCGGCTTTTCGTCGCCCATCAGACCCACGAACTGGCTCACCTTGAGGCCCAGTGCGTCCTGCATCTCGCTGTCGCAGCCGGAAGGGGACACCAGATAGTAGCACAGCACGCTGTCCTTCTGGCCGATGCGGTGCGCCCGGTCCTCTGCCTGGGAGTGCACGGCGGGGGACCAGTCCAGCTCGCCGAACACCACGCAGCTGGCCCGCTGGAGGTTTAAGCCGCTGGCGCTTCTCAGCGATACCACGCACAGGTCCGTCTTTCCGCTCATAAAAGCGTCCACGTTCTTTGCCTTCTGCGCGTCCGTTTCCCGACCGGTGACGAAGACGGGCCGGTAGGCCTTCAGTTCCTTTTTGTATATATCCATCACCGCGTGGTGATGGGCCATCAGAAGCACCTTTTCACCGCCCTCCAGCAGCGCGCTCACGAAGGCGGCCACGTAGGGCGCCTTGGCCGCGCCGGTGGCCTGGCGGTGGATCTGGCAGATGTCGTCCTCGATGAGTGCCCTCTGGGAAGGGGTGGCGGCCAGGCGCAGGCAGGCGAACTTTTCCTTCAGCGGCTCCATCAGCCGGGCGTAGAGCTTATCGTCAAAGTCGATGTACTGCACCAGCCGCCTTTTGGGCGGAAGCTCCGAGAGCACTTCGTCCTTGGTGCGCCTGAGCATCAGCCCCTCGCGGCGCAGATGCTCTCCCAGAAGCTCGGGCTTGGCCACGATCTTGTTGTTGTAGCCGTAGCACCATTCCCGCGTAAAGCTTTCCCAGTCCCCCAGGCAGTGGAAATCCAGGATGTTGATCACGTTCCAGATCTCGCCGCCGTTGTTGTATATGGGGGTGCCGCTTAGGCCTATCACGTTTTCGCTGGTCTGGGAGAGCAGGCTGGCCGCGGAATACTTTTCCGTGCCGCTGTGGCGCAGCTCCTGGATCTCGTCAAAGATCACGCAGCCGAAGCTTCCGTCGGCAAGCGCGTTTTTCCAGCCCCGCAAAAGCAGGTAGTGTATGATGTACACGTCGGCCTCGGGCAGGTCGTAGGGCGTAAGGCCCCGGATCACGTGCACCCGCAGGCTGCCGTCCGGCTTCAAAAACCGCTCCGCCTCGCTCACCCAGTTGCGCACGAGATGCGGCGGCACCACCACAACGGCGGGATAGGCGTCCGCGCTGGCGATGAAGGACAGTGCCTGCACGGTCTTTCCAAGGCCCATCTCGTCCGCAAGGAGCGTGCGGCGGTTATTTAATAGGAAGGCCAGTCCGTATTGCTGGAATTCCATCAGTTTGCCGCTGAAGGCGTCCGAAGGCGGCTGGGCGCGCTGGGGCGCGTTCAGGCTCTTCTCCCTCTGCACGGCATAGCGCCGGGCGTCCTCCAGGGCGGCTTCCCAGCGCGTACGGTCCGCTTCCTTGATTTCCAGGGGATAGCGCAGCATCAGCCAGTTGAGGTCGCCGATGATGCGCCGGTGGGCCGTAAAGCGCGCAACGCCCCGCCCCCGGCCGTCGCAGCCGGGGAAGAGGCGCTTGGCGAGCTCCGTCACGCAGGGATCGCCCCTGATGGTCCACGAGCGCGAGCGCCTGTTGTAGGACAGGGTGCCGTAGGTGCGGGCGCCTTCGTCCGGACTGTTCAGATACGCGGGATATTCCTTCACTTGAGACTGATCCCCCAAAGCCGGTCGAGAGAAATCTGGTATACGGGCTTGCCGCCAATCTTTTCCGGCAGCCTGACCTTCCTTTGGCAGACGACCACGATTTCATCCACCTCCGGATGCTTCAGATACTCGGTCATCTGCCGAATGAGCGCCGCGGGGGCGGGGCGTCCCTTTTTGACCTCCACCGCCACGCGGTTTACCAAAAAATCCGCCCGCCGGCCCGGGCCGAGCCTGGCCTCGTGGATGAAGGAGATGCCATTTCGATTCAGCGCGTCCGCGATCAGGCTGTGGATATCGTCCTCGTGGGGGACGCTTCCCAGCCGTATCCCGGAAATGGCTTCAATAATGCTGGCGGCGGTTTCGGACATGATTTTTCTGAAAAGCCGCTCCGACGCTGGCACCGGAACGGCTGTGTGCTGGTATGCCTGCTCCCGGAGGCCTGGGAGCGGAAGACGCGGTTTACAGGCGGATGTTTTCGCCCTTCAGGCCCACGAAGGCGCCGGTGTCGCCCAGGCCGCTTTCGGGATGCGCGATCAGCCACTTGTTCACGTGGGTGAGCAGCTTGTCCTCGGCGGTGTGCGCCTTGCCGCGCTTGGGCAGGGGTTCGTTGGTGCCCTTGGGCAGCACCACGGTGCAGCGGAAAGTGCCTTTTTCGGTGGTGGACACGGGAGCGTAGTGCAAGGTGGTGGCGTAGATCTCCACCAGCGTGCCCTTCTTTACCAGGAAGGCCTGCATTTTGGAGGTATCGTAGCTGAAGTCCTTGCCGATGTCGCTGCGCTTGCCCACGATCAGGATCATATCGGTGCAGGCGTAGTTGAGTTCGCTGTCGCGGTGATATTCCACGGCGTTGAGCAGATGGTTGTGACCGTTGCAGAAGCCGATCTGGATGGGCATTCCGCCGTAGGCTTCCTCGCTGAACTGCTGAAAGATCTTCAGCTTTTCCAGCTCCGGAACGGAAGGATAGTACACCACGCTGTCCTTGGGGCACTCGGTGTTTTCCATCGCCTCGGTCAGGGAGCGCAGGTAGTAGCCCTTGATCACGCGGCCGTAGGCGCGAAAGGCGCGGGAAGTGACGTTTTGAATCTTCATAGCGGTTCCTCCGACTGATTTTTTGTTTATCTTATCACGTTTCGCCTCACTTTGCAATTGCTTTTGCGCGATTTGGCGGATTTTTGACCGTGCGCCGGCGGGAAAGCGCAAAAACGGGCGAAAAAGCGCCGGCGGGGCTACGCTTTACAATATAATGCTTGCTTGCGGGCGCAAAAAGGCTATAATCTTGATATCATTTTGCAGAGGTGGCAGATTTATGAAATTCACAGCCATGCTGACCAAACGCTTTAAGGATACGCCTGCAGACTGCCAGATCGCCAGCCATATCTTCATGATCCGCGGCGGCTATATGAAAAATGTGGGCAACGGCATCTACTCGCTGTTTCCCATCACCAAGCGCATCACATCCAAGATCGAGCGCATCATGCGGGAAGAGATGGACGCGATCGACGGCCAGGAGGTGCTGTTCCCCGTGGCGATGCCCGCCGGCATCTGGAAGGAGAGCGGCCGTTACGACGCCATCGGCAGCGAGCTGGTGCGCTTTAAGGACAGGGGCGGCAACGACATGGTGCTGGGCATGACCCACGAAGAGGCCGCCGTGCAGCTGGCCCGGGAGACTGCGGACAGCTACCAGCAGTATCCCTTCATGATCTACCAGATCCAGACCAAGTTCCGCGACGAGCCCAGGGCCCGCGGCGGCCTGATCCGCGTGCGCGAGTTCACCATGAAGGACGCCTATTCCTTCCACACCTCCAAGGAAGACCTGGAGCAGTACTACATGCGCTGCTACAAGGCCTACGAGCGCATCTTCGCCCGCTGCGGCGTGCCGGAGGTGATCTCGGTGAAGAGCGACAGCGGCATGATGGGCGGCAAGGTGGCACACGAATTCATGCTGTGCACGCCGGTGGGCGAGGACTCCCTGGTGGTGTGCCGCGAGTGCGACTTCCGCGCCAACATGGAGACCGCCGAGTGCGTGTACGACGACCTGGGCGGCGAGATGAAGGAGCTTCAAAAGGTCGCCACTCCCGAGATGAAGACCATCGAAGACGTGTGCGCCTTCTTAAGCGCGGACACGAAGCGTTCCGTCAAGGCCGTGGTATACCAGAAGGAGACCGACGACAAATACGTGGTGGCCTTCGTGCGCGGCGATATCGAAGTGAACGAGGTCAAGCTGCGCAATTATCTGAAGAGCGAGATCTACCCCGCCCAGGAACTGGAAAAGGCGGGCCTCGCGGCGGGCTTCATCGGTCCCAGGGGCCTGAGCAGCCAGGTGCAGGCGGTGTACGACATTTCCCTGAAGACCTGCCCGGACCTGATCTGCGGCGCCAACGAAGAGGGCTATCACCTGACTGGCCTCAATATGGACAGGGATGTGGGCAGCGTGGAGTACACGGACATTGGCAAGGCCGTACAGGACGGCATCTGCCCCGTGTGCGGCAAGCGCTCCCTGTCCCTCACCCGCGGCATAGAGGTGGGCAACATCTTCCAGCTGGGCGACAAGTATACGTCCTCCATGGGCATGAAATACATCGATAAGGACGGCACTCTCAAAACGCCCATCATGGGCTGCTACGGCATCGGCGTGGGCCGCCTGGCGGCCAGCGTGTGCGAAGCGCACCACGACGACTACGGCCCCATCTGGCCCATGAGCATCGCGCCCTGGCAGGTGCAGCTGTGCGCCTTGCGCGCGGACGACCAGGAGGTGCGCGCCTTCGCGGACAAGCTCTACGAGGATTTGCAGGCCACGGGCATCGAGGTGCTCTACGACGACCGTCCCGTGAGCGCGGGCGTGATGTTCTCCGACGCCGATCTCACCGGCATCCCCCTGAGGGTGGTGGTGAGCCCCAAGGGCCTTAAAAACGGCACCGTGGAGATCTCAAAGCGCGACAAAAGCTTATTGGAAAAGGTGGAGGCCGGCCTGGCGCTGGACAGCGTAAAGACCCTGGTCAAAGACATGCTGGCTGAACTTGGATGTGACAGGTAAACTGTGACGTACACCGGAAAGCCGAATTAACGAAGTGCATCTCCGCCCGGAGAGGCATTTTGCTGTATTGATTCCGTTTAATGATATGGTTATCTCTTTGGGTATGGCTTGTTTCTGCCTTAGGTATCCTGTATAATAGATGCATATGAATATCACAACCCGAAACATGAAGGAGAAATCTTATGGACGAAAAGCTTGCGCGCAAGCTGCAGCAGGTGGGGGAACACTTCAACCTGCCCGGACCTTTTTTCAATTATGAAGAGATCCACACGGGCAACGTGAACCACACCTACCGCGCAGACTATATCCGCGACGACGGCACGGGCATGGCCAGGATCAAAAGCTACCTGGTGCAGCGCGTGAACACCTACGCTTTCCGCGACCCGGTAGGCCTGATGGACAACATCGACAAGGTGACCGAATACATCCATCAAAAGCGGCCCGGCCAGACCTGCCTGCACTTCCACCATACCGCTGACCGCAAAACGTATCTGTTTGAAGGGGACGAGTTCTGGCGCATCTGCAATTACGTGCCTTCGGTGACCTACGACAGCTGCGACGACCTGGAGATCGTGCGCAGTGCAGCGGAAGCCTTCGGCGATTTTCAGATGATCCTGTCGGAGTTCGACGCCTCGCAGCTGAGCTATACGATACCCGACTTCCACAATACCCGCAAAAGGTACGAGACCCTGATCGCGGACGCCCAAAAGGATGAACTGGGCCGCGTCGCATCCGTCAAGGAGGAGCTGGACTATCTTCTGTCCGTGCAGGACATCGCCTGCCGGCTGACGAACATGCTGGACAGGGGAGAGCTGCCCCTGCGGGTGACCCACAACGACACCAAGATCAACAACGTACTGTTTGACGAAGAAACGGGCCGCGCCCTGGTGGTGATCGACCTGGATACCGTCATGCCGGGCCTGGTGGCGCACGATTTCGGCGACGCGGTGCGCTTTGCCGCAAACTTCACCGAGGAAGACAGCGAGGACACCTCGAAGACCGGCGTGGACCTGAACGTGTTCTGGGCGTTTGCGGACGGGTTCCTAAGCCAGACCGCGAACATGCTCACCGAAAACGAGATCGACACCCTGGCCCTGAGCGGCTTCGTGCTGGCCTGCGAGCTGGCGACGCGCTTTTTGGACGACTATATCGTGGGCGACAAGTATTTTAAGGTCAAGAAGGACCACCACAACGTGATCCGCACCCGCTGCCAGATCGCCCTGGCAAAGGACATGCTCAAAAAGCTGGACGCCATGGACGCCATCGTGCACGGCTGCGCGGAAAAGTACCGCAGAAAGAACGGATAGTTCGTCCACGTCGACTCAACAAAAGGGGCTGTTGCACAGCCCCTCGTTGGAAATGAAATAAGATTTCATTTCCAACGGTTTAGCTTTGGACACATTTGAACCGTTTTTTTCCGAAACGTCAATCTTTCGCCAGCTTGTGCAACAGGTTTTCAGTTTTTTCTGAAATGCCTGCGGGCATTTCCGGGCGAAAAAACTGCATAGTAGCGATTCTTTGCTCTCGGCGGGCAAGCTCGCCTTCGCAAAAATCGCTCCTCGGGCCGGCAAAGCTGGCCCTGCGGATTG
>JAFZPV010000057.1 GCA_017552535.1 Clostridia bacterium | reverse complement strand
ATGCCGTGCTCCTCGTTGAAGCGGGACTGCACCTCCCGCCGGCGGGTGGTCTCGTCTATGGCGAACTGCATGGAGGGGGTGACGCTGTCCGCGTACATTATGACCCGCCCGTCCACGTTGCGGGCGGCGCGGCCTATGGTCTGCACCAGGCTGGTCTCGCTGCGCAGGAAGCCCTCCTTGTCCGCGTCCAGGATGGCCACCAGTTCCACTTCGGGCAGGTCCAGGCCCTCTCTTAGCAGGTTTATTCCCACCAGCACGTCAAAAGCGCCCTGTCTTAGGTTCTTGAGCAGCTCTATCCTATCCAGCGTTTCCACATCGGAGTGCATGTACTCCACCTTCACGCCCATGTCCCGCAGGTAGGACGTGAGGCTTTCGGCGGTGCGCTTGGTAAGCGCTGTGACCAGCGCCCTGCCGCCCTTTTCCGCCACCAGGCGCAGTTCGCCCAGCAGGTCGTCCACCTGATTGACCGCGGGCCGCACACTTACCTCCGGGTCCAGCAGGCCCGTGGGGCGGATGAGCTGCTCCACCGTCTGGCAGGCGCGCTCCTTTTCATAGGGCCCGGGCGTGGCGGAAACGTACACGGTCTGGCCGATGCGCTCTTCGAACTCGAAGAATTTGAGGGGCCGGTTGTCGAAGGCGCTGCGCAGGCGGAAGCCGTATTCCACCAGGGTGGATTTTCGGGCGAAATCGCCGTTGTACATGGCGCGGATCTGGGGGATGGTCACGTGGCTTTCGTCGATGAAAACGATAAAGTCCTTCGGGAAATAATCCAGCAGCGTGAAGGGCGGCTCGCCCTCCCTGCGGCCGTCAAAGTAGCGGGAGTAGTTTTCGATGCCGCTCACAAAGCCGATCTCCCGGAGCATCTCCAGGTCGTAGGTGGTGCGCTGGCTGAGCCTCTGGGCTTCGATCAGCCGCCCGTTGTCTTCCAGCTCCTTCACCTGGATGTCCCGGTCCTGCTCGATCATGCGTATGCCGTTTTCCAGCTTCTCGCGGGAGGTGACGTAGTTGGAGGCGGGGTAGAGGATCACGTGGCTGAACAGCTTTACCGCCTTGCCCGTGAGGGCGTCGGTCTGGCTGATGCGCTCGATCTCGTCGCCGAAGAACTCGATGCGCAGCGCACTGTCCTGCTGGGAGGCGGGGATGATCTCCACGATCTCGCCCCGCACCCGGAAGGAGCCGCGCTTGGGCTCGAAGTCGTTGCGGGTATACTGGATGTCCACCAGGCGGCGGATCAGTTCGTCCCGGCCGATCTGCTGGCCCTCCCGCAGGCTCACGCTCTGGCCGCGATACTCCTCCGGGTCGCCCATGCCGTAGATGCAGCTTACCGAGGCCACGATGATCACGTCACGCCGCTCGCTCAGCCAGCTGGTGGCGGAGTGGCGCATGCGGTCGATCTCGTCGTTGATGGAGGAATCCTTTTCGATAAAGGTATCGGTGGAGGGGATGTAGGCCTCCGGCTGGTAATAGTCGTAATAGCTCACAAAGTAGCCCACGGCGCTGTCCGGAAAAAAGTCCCGGAACTCGGCGGCCAGCTGGGCGGCCAGGGTCTTGTTGTGGGCGATCACCAGGGCCGGGCGCTGCAGGCGCTGGATGACGTTGGCCATGGTGAAGGTCTTTCCGGAGCCGGTCACGCCCAGGAGCACCTGGTCCTTCATGCCGCTCTCGATGCCCTTCACCAGCGCGTCTATGGCCTCGGGCTGGTCGCCCCGGGGCGTAAAATCGGAGTGCAGTTCAAACATCGCCGTCCTCCGCGTTTTTCTTTTTCGCCAGCCAGTAGGCTTCCATCAGGGCCTTGGCCAGGGCGTCCTTGTCGCTTTCGCTCATGCTTCCGCCGGAGAACAGGGCTTTGACCCGGCTGAGCACTTCTTCCGCCTCGCCGCGGCTGCCGTCTGCCGGAGACGGGGGCTCGTCCTCGGTGAGGAACCAGTTCCTGTCGACGCCGAACAGATCGCTCAAAAGCGTGTAGACCTCGCGCTTGCGGGGGTAGAACTGTCCGGACTCGTAGCCTTCCACCGTGCGCTTGGCAAGGCCCAGGCGGCGGGCCAGCTCCTCCTGGGTCATGTGCGCCTGGGTGCGTTTCAGGCGCAGTTTTTCGCAGAACCTCATTTGTTCATCTCCCGGGCTTTTGTGGATTCGGCACAAAAAAGCCGCAAAATAATCTCGACACAGGGCTGTTGACACCGCAATTGAATTGCGATATAATTGCGAGTCGTAACCGAATTGCGACTCACATTATATGCCGGGACGTTGACGATGTCAACTCTTTTTTATGGAAGTTTTGTTCGCCTGTAAGCGTACAGGCGAACAGGAGATGAAGGGAGAGATGTGTGTGATGCAGGAAAGATACCCGGACGCCTGCCGCGCGCTGGAGCGCGTGCTGGCCAAACGCATGAACGTGGAGGCGATGTACGAGCGGGCGCGCATGACCGAGAGGGCGGCCTCACGCCCGGCTGCAGGGAAAGACGGCGCCTTCAGGGAGGACATGCTGGCACGTGCCGGCACCATGCGCGCCGAAGCTGACCGTGAAAAGGCGGAGCTCGACAAAATGTGCAGCCGCATGACGCTTTTGCTGGAAAGATGCCGCTCGGCGGGGGACGCGCTGGTGCTGAAGCTCAGGTATGTGGACGGCGCGGAGCGGGATATGGTGCGGGCCATGCTCAACCTGTCGGTGTCCGGCTACCACAGCCGGAGGGCCCGGGGCCTGGCGGAGCTGCAGCGCGTGATATCGGAGGCCGGCGATGGAATGCGCGGCGCTTGATTTTAAGGCGCTTCTGCGCCTGGCGAATCTGCTGGCAGACGAGACGGGCGTGGAGCGCGTGGGGCGGACGGAACTGTTCGAGGCCTGGTCCGATCCGGTCCCGCAGCCGGTGGTGAAGCGCCGGGGCGGCGCGTGGCTGTGGGCCGACCGCTTCTATGCCGCCGTATGCCGTCCGGGCGGAAAGGTCGAATACGTCTATCTCACCCGCACGCATATCGAAGAGGAGATCCAGGGCTACGCCGCCCTGAGGCGGAGAAGGCCGGACGCGCCCGCCCTGCCGGAGGAGATCCGCCGCCAGTTCCGCTCGGCCATGCGGCGCATGCATATGCGCGGAACGGACATCTGGCTGGCGGAAGCGTACCGGGAGGCGGCAACATTTACGCGGGCTTAATATACGGCATATTGACAAAAGCGCCGCGCCTGCATATAATAGTCAAAGAAGGTCAAACAAGACCTTCATACGGATATGATCAGAAACGGAGGGGATTGCATGAACGCTGAGAAATTTACGAGGAAGTCGCTGGAAGCGCTGCAATCGGCTCAGCAGACCGCCCTCAGATACGGCAATATGCAGATCGAGCAGGCGCACCTTTTGTACGCGCTGCTCACGCAGGACGGCGGGCTGACGCCGGAAATACTCAAGAAGATCAATGTGGACGTGAGCCGCTTCACCCAGGAATGCCTGCGGGTGATCGAGCGCACGCCCCGGGTGTCGGGCTCCGGGCGGGAGATGGACAAGGTGTATATCTCGCCGGACGTGAACAACGCCCTGATGGCCGCCGAGAGCGAGGCCGAGCGCATGAAGGACGACTACGTGTCGGTGGAGCATGTGCTTCTGGGCCTGATCGAGTGCGCGGCGGGCCAGGTGGCGGCGCTGGTGAAAAACCACGGGGTGACGAAGGACAAGCTGCTGGGCGCGCTGCAGAGCGTGCGGGGCAATACCCGCGTGACCACGGACTCGCCGGAGGACACCTACGAGGCCCTGGGCAAATACGCCCAGGATCTGACCGATATGGCCCGAAAGCAGAAGCTGGACCCCGTAATCGGCCGCGACAGCGAGATCCGCAACGTGATCCGCATTCTGTCCAGAAAGACCAAGAACAACCCGGTGCTGATCGGCGAGCCGGGCGTAGGCAAGACCGCCATCGCCGAGGGCATGGCCCAGCGCATCGTGGCGGGGGACGTGCCTTCCTCACTGAAGGACAGGCAGCTGTATTCCCTGGACATGGGCGCGCTGATCGCCGGCGCGAAGTATAAGGGAGAGTTCGAGGAGCGCCTGAAGGCCGTGCTCAAGGAAGTCACCTCCGCCGAGGGCAGGATCATCCTGTTCATCGACGAGCTTCACAACATCGTGGGCGCGGGCAAGGGCGAAGGCAGCATGGACGCGGGCAACCTCTTAAAGCCCATGCTGGCCAGGGGCGAGCTCCACTGCGTGGGCGCAACCACCCTGGACGAATACCGCAAGTATATCGAGAAGGACGCCGCCCTGGAGCGCCGCTTCCAGCCCGTGCTGGTGGAGGAGCCCTCGGTGGAGGACACCATCAGCATCCTGCGCGGCCTGGAGGAAAGGTACGAGGTCTTCCACGGCGTGAAGATCACCGACCAGGCGCTGGTGGAGGCGGCGGTGCTATCCAACCGCTACATCTCCGACCGCTTCCTGCCGGATAAGGCCATCGACCTGGTGGACGAAGCCTGCGCCATGGTGCGCACGGAGATGGATTCCATGCCCCAGGAGCTGGACGAGATCCGCCGCACGATCATGCGCATGGAGATCGAAGAGGTGGCCCTGGCCAACGAACCGGACGAAAAGGCCAGTGTGGAGCGCCTGGGCAAACTCAGGCAGGAGCTGTACGAAAAGCGGGACGAGTTCAACGAGATGAAGGCCCGCTGGGAAAATGAGAAGGAAAGCATCCACAAGGTGCGCGCCCTGCGCGAGCAGATCGAGCAGGTGAACGCGGACATCCAGATGGCGGAGAGGAACTACGACCTGAACAAGGCCGCGGAGCTCAAGTACGGTCGGCTGCCCGAGCTGCAGAAGCAGCTGGAGCAGGCCGAGAGCGACGCCGAGAAGGACAAGTCCGCCCGCACGCTGCTGCGCGACAAGGTGACGGAGGACGAGATCGCCCGCATCGTGTCCCGCTGGACGGGCATCCCGGTGACGCGGCTGATGGAAAGCGAAAGGGAGAAGCTTCTGCACCTGGACGACCAGCTGCATAAGCGCGTGATCGGCCAGGACGAGGCGGTGACGCTGGTGAGCGAAGCCATCCTGCGCTCCCGCGCCGGCATCCAGGCGCCCGGGCGCCCCGTGGGCTCATTCATGTTCCTTGGCCCCACGGGCGTAGGCAAGACGGAGCTGGCCAAGGCCCTCGCCCAGGCGCTGTTCGACGACGAGAAGGCCATGGTGCGCATCGACATGAGCGAGTATATGGAGAAGTTCTCCGTGTCCCGCCTGATCGGAGCGCCTCCAGGCTATGTGGGCTACGACGAGGGCGGCCAGCTCACGGAAGCCGTGCGCAGAAGGCCCTACTCGGTGATCCTGTTCGACGAGATCGAAAAGGCCCATCCCGACGTGTTCAACGTGCTTCTGCAGCTGCTGGACGACGGCCGGCTCACCGACAGCCAGGGTCACACGGTGGATTTCGCCAACACCATCATAATCATGACCTCCAACCTGGGCAGCGACGTGATCCTGAACGGCATCGGCGAAAACGGCGAGCTTACCGGCCAGGCGAAGGAAGAAGTGGAGGAGATGCTCCACGAGAGCTTCAGGCCGGAATTCCTGAACCGCCTGGACGAGATCATCTACTTCAAGGGCCTCACCCGCGCGCAGATCAGCGGCATCGCCCAGCTGATGATCGACGAGGTGAACCGGCGACTGGAGGAAAAGGGCGTGCGCGTGCGCCTGACCCCCGCGGCCATGGACAAACTGATCGCCGAGGCGTATTCGCCGGAGTTCGGCGCCAGGCCCCTGCGCCGCTACATCCAGCGCAACATCGAAACGCTTCTGGCCAAGGCACTCATCCGGGGCGACGTGGCGGAAGGCGGCGAGGCGCTGATCGACGCGGACGAGGGCGGACTGTACCTGAAGAGCGGCGAGCCCGTGCAGATCGAAACGGGCCGCTGAGCCGCAAGAGTAAGAAACGGATATCCTGTTTGCACCCGCGGGGGATCACGGCATCCTCCGCGGGTTTTTGCTTGCCCCAGACAAGTGCCGGCGCTTGATTTCATGTTAAAATTCGGCGGAAATCCACTTGACGGAACGCGCGGCTCCCGGCGCGCAAAGCGCTGAAAAATCGGCGCGAAATGCTTTCCCAAAGCCCCGGAAAGGGGTATTTTTTGGAGAGTTCCATTTTGGGAGCTTGACGGAATTTATACAGATATCATGGAATGCTCACGTCAAATTTACATATGCGGGAAGGGATGAAACCGCGGCGCCGAACGGGTCGCTTGACGGTGAATTAACATTTGGATATGATTTGATATGATTTGCAAGTGTGCAGTTTCTGCCCTCTGAGGTGTTTACGATATGATCAGAAGAACGCGCCGGGTACCGGATGTACGCCGCTCCGGACTCAGCTTTACGAGCGAGGAGACGGAGAAGGTCGTCGCCTGCGTCAGCCAGCTGCTGGGGGACGAAAAGCTCGCCAGGAGCATACAGTTCAGCCCCACCGTCATCTCCAATATCCGCCGCCTCCTTGCGGAGGGCGGCTCTGTCATAACGGATACCGGCATCATCGCCTCCTCCGTTGCCCAGTCGCTGGGCGGGGAAAAGCGCGTGCAGGTAAAGTGCTTTATCGACGACCCGGAGGTGCTCCTGCGGGCCACCAGCATGCACACCACCCGCGCAGAAGTGGCGCTGGACATGGCGCTTAGCGAGCCGGGGCTCAAGCTTTTGATCATCGGCTCCGCACCCGCCGCCCTGAACCGCCTGCTGGCCCACCGCCAGCACGAGCCGCTGACGGACGTGAGCCTGCTGTGCACCGTAAACAACTACGCCGCTGCGATCCAGCTCAAGGAGCGCCTGCGCGAATGCGACATGGCGCACATCGTCACCCGCGGAAAACGCGGCGGGGTACAGGCAGCCGCGGTCATATTCGAGGCGGTGCTGAGAACGATACGGGAGAAAAGGTGAACGAGATCGGCGGTGAAGGCCAGGGCCTTCACCGCCGATCTCGTTCAGTGAGGAGTGAGGAGCGAGGAGTTAGGAGCGAGGAGGTAGGAGTGAGGAGTTAGGAGTGAGGAGTTTTGAATACTGTAGCTGACGCATCCAACCATTAACTCCTGAATCCAGACTTTGTTGGGGCTGCTAAACAGCCCATTACCGGGGGATTCTTCTTTACTTTTATAATATCACCTTCAGGTAGCAGCGGGAAACAATACTTTGCTGCGCCAGCAAAGTATATAAACTCCTCCCTCCTAACTCCCGACTCCACACTCCGTTGCGGCTGCTGCGCAGCCGCAACAGGCCAAATCTCACAAAATCCCACAAAAAACATCAAAAAATAACACAAAACCGGTCAGGGGATATGGCATTTCCGGAGGGGATATGATAGAATGAAACTGCGCTTTCATGCGCAGATCATGGGGGAGGTGGCCGTATGCTCGCACTGGAGCGCAGGCAGCGCGTGGCGGAAACGCTGAAGACCGAAAAGCGCGTGTCTGTAAGCGAGCTCAGCCGCGTCCTGGGCGTCTCGGAGGAGACGGTCCGGCGCGACCTGGAACGGCTGGAAAAGGACGGCATCGCGCGCCGCACCTACGGAGGCGCGCTGTACAACGAGGACGAACGCAAGGAGACCCCGTATGATATCCGCAAACGCGCGGATGTGAACGCCAAGACCGCCATTGCGCGGGCCGTGGCGGAACTCATCTCGGACGGCGAGTATATCATGCTGGATGAAAGTTCGACCTCGTTTTTTGTTTCCTCCGCTCTCAGGCATCTGAGGGACATTACCGTGATCACCAATTCCATGGAGATCGTAAGCGAGCTGGCTAACGCGCAGGGCTGGACGGTGCTGTGCACAGGCGGGCTCAAGCGTCCCAGCGCGCCGTCCTTCGCCGGGCATCAGGCGGAGAGCATGGTGCGCTCCTACCATGTAGACAAGGCGATCATATCCTGCGACAGCCTCGACATGGAGGCGGGCTTCACCGACCGGCACGAGGACACGGCGCTGATCAAGCGCGCCATGATGGCCTCGGCCAAGCAGGTGATCCTGGCCGCGGATCACGGCAAGTTCGGCCGGGTGGCCTTCGCGGGCATCGGCGGACTCAATCAGATCGACTACCTGGTAACGGACACCGAGCCGGGCTCCGAGTGGCGCGAGGCTCTCGACAAATGCGGCGTAAGACTCATCTGCGCCGAGGGGAGGAAAAGAACATGAATCTTTCACCGCTCATTTATTTTTCAAGGCTCTACGGCGCCAACGCCGAACTGGTCACCTGCGGAGGCGGCAACACCTCCATGAAGGAAAACGGCCTGATGTACGTAAAGGGCTCCGGCACCGCCCTCAAGGACGCCGTGACGGATACCTTCGTGGGCATGGACATGCGCAGGCTCCTGGGCATCCTTGACGAGGAATACCCCGCCGACGACGCCGCCCGGGAGGCGAAATTCGTGCACGACTGCGCCCTGGCCAAGCTGCCCGGCGAGGAGAGCAAGCGGCCCAGCGTGGAGGCGCTTCTGCACGCGCTGTTCCCTCAGAGGTTCGTTCTGCACCTGCATCCGGCGCTGGTGAACGGCCTCACCTGCTCTCAAAACGGCGAAAGCGAGTGCCGCCGCCTGTTCGGCGACAGCGTGGTGTGGGTTCCCGCCTGCAAGCCGGGCTATACGCTGGCCAAGATCATGAAGGACGTGTTCGACGCTTCTGCCCGGCCCATCAAGACCGTGCTGCTGGAGAACCACGGCGTGTTCTTCGGCGCGGACACCGTGGAAGACCTGGCCGTGCACCTGAACGGCATGCTCAACGCCCTGAACGCCTGCGTGAAGGAAAAGCCGGACGTGGAATCCGACGCCGAGGAGCCCGGCTACGAGGATAAGATCCGCCGTTTCAGCGGCAAACAGTACGTCAATTTCAACGCCAGCCCCACCGCGCTGCGCTTTGCCGCCAGCCCCGAGGCTGCCGCGCCCATCATGAAGCCCTTCAACCCCGATCAGATCGTGTACTGCGGCCCCCGCGTGAAATTCGCCAACTGCGAAAACTGCCTGAACAGCATCGACGCCAACGTGATCGTGATGCGCGGCAAGGGCATCTACGCCCTGGGCGACACCCAGAAGGCCGCGGACAACTGCATGACGCTGGTGAAGGACGCCATGAAGATCGTCGTGTACGCCGAGGCTTTCGGCGGCGCGAAGCCCATGGACCAGGAGCTGGTGGACTTCATTGTGGGCTGGGAAGTGGAAAGCTACCGCAAATCGGTAACCAAATAAACCGGGAACCAATATAACGGAGGCAGAAAAATGACTTTCGAAGAAGCAAAGGTACTTGCGGCAAAGAACGTGCACGTCCGCCCGGCGACCAGCGGACGCCTGGCCGGAAAGATCGCCATCGTCACGGGCGCGGCCCAGGGTTTCGGCTACGGCATCGCCAAGGAGATGCTGAAGGAAGGCGCTTCCATCGTGGTTGCGGACCTGAACGACCAGCTGGCCGCCAAGGTGGCCGAGGAATTCGGCGAGCACGCCACCTGGGCCAAGGTGGACGTGAGCGATCCCGAGAGCGTGGAGCAGATGGTGGTCAAGACCGTAGAGGTCTTCGGCGGCCTGGACATCCTGGTGGCCAATGCGGGCGTCGCCATCGCGGGCAGCCTGGACGAAATGATCCCCGCCAAGTTCGACTTCGTGACCAAAATCAATTACAACGGCTATTTCCTCTGCGCCAAATACGCTTCCGGCATCATGAAGGCGCAGTTCGAGGCGGACAGCAGCCTGTTTTTCGACATCATCCAGATCAACTCCAAGAGCGGCCTGGAGGGCAGCAAGAACAACTTCGCCTACGCGGGCGGCAAGTTCGGCGGCATCGGCCTCACCCAGTCCTTTGCGCTGGAGCTGGCGCCTTTCAACATCAAGGTCAATTCCATCTGCCCCGGCAACTACTACGACGGGCCGCTGTGGAGCGATCCGGTGAAGGGCCTGTTCGTGCAGTATCTGAACGCGGGCAAGGTGCCCGGAGCCAAGACCGTGGAGGACGTGAAGGCCTACTACCTTTCCAAGTCCCTGATCAAGCGCGGCTGCCTGCCCAGCGACGTGGCCCTGGCCCTGACCTACTGCGTGGAGCAGAAGTACGAGACCGGCCAGGCCATCCCCGTGACCGGCGGCCAGGTGATGCTGAATTAGTTTGGAGTCGGGAGTTAGGAGTCGGGAGTTTTGAATGCTTTTTGGTGCACACTAACCATTAAAACTCTGCACTCCGCACTCTCCAGCAATCCTTTTCTGAAAGGGATCATATATGAACAAACAGGAAATCCTTTCGCTTTTGAACGCGCCTTCGGCCAAGGAGCGGCTCGGCAACCTGAGGAAGATCATCTCTGCCGAGACCGAAAAGCCCGTTGCCCGGCCGGAGTTCGCCAACAACCACATCCATACCACCTATTCCTTCTCGCCCTATTCGCCTACGGCGGCGGTGTACTTCGCCCGGGCGGAGGGCCTGCTCACCTGCGGCATCATGGACCACGATTCCATCGCGGGAGCGGAGGAATTCCGCGAGGCGGGAAAAATCGCGGGCATGGGCACCACCTGCGGCTTCGAGGCCCGCGTATCCCTGAAGGGCACGCCCTTTGAAAACCGGCGCACCAACCATCCCGACCAGGCCGGTGCGGCGTACATGGCTTTCCACTCCGTGCCCTGTGAAAGCTTTGAAAAGGCGCAAAGCAAGCTGCACGCCCTGGCGGCGCTCAGAAACGACCGCAACCGCCTGATGACCGATAAGATCAACTCTGTCATGCGCCCCTACGGCTTCAGCCTGGATTTTGACCGGGACGTGCTTCCCCTGAGCATGTACGAGCAGGGCGGCACCGTGACCGAGAGGCATCTTCTGTACGCGCTGAGCCTCAGGCTCATCGAAAAAGTCGGCGCGCAGAACGTGCTTTCCTTCCTCACGGACGAACTGAAGATCACGCCCTCCGAAAAGATACAGCAGCGCCTGAAGGATATAAAAAGCGAGCACTTCGCCTACGACCTGCTGGGCGTGATGAAGAGCGAGCTGAACCAGCGCACCTATATCCCCGCGGACCGGGAGATGATGACGCTCTCCGAGGCGGTCGCTTTTGCAAACGACATCGGCGCCACCCTGTGCTACGCGTACCTGGGCGACGTGGGCGACAGCGTGACGGGCGACAAAAAGGCCCAGAAGTTTGAGGACGATTATCTGGAAGAGCTGCTTTCCTACCTCAGGAAAGCGGGGGTGAAGGGCGTCACCTTCATGCCCAGCCGCAATACCCGCGCCCAGCTGGAAAGGCTGATGGGCCTGTGCGGCGAATACGGCTTTACGCAGATCTCCGGCGAGGACATCAACTCCTCCCGGCAGAGCTTCATATGCAAGGAACTGGCGGAGCCCATGTTTCATCATTTAGTGGACGCCGCGTGGAAACTGGTAAAACAGGAGATCAGGGAGGATTGACATGAAAACCAAGGCGGTAAGACTCTACGGAAAGGAAGACCTGCGGCTGGAATCCTTCGAGCTGCCCGAGATCAAGGACGGCGAGATCCTGGCCAAGGTCATCTGCGACTCCATCTGCATGTCCACCTACAAGTGCGCCGAGCAGGGCGCCGAGCACAAGCGCGTGCCCAAGGACGTGGCCACGAACCCCACGATCATGGGCCACGAGTTCTGCGGCGAGATCCTGAAGGTGGGCAGCGAGTGGCAGGACAAATACCATGTGGGCATGCGCTTCGCCATCCAGCCCAACATCAACTACAAGGGCACCATGTGGGCCCCCGGCTACAGCTACCGCACCATCGGCGGCGACGCCACCTACATCGTGATCCCGCGGGAGTTCATGGAGACCGGCTGCCTGCTGGAGTACAAAGGCGACAACTATTTCGGCGCGTCCCTGTCTGAGCCGCTGTCCTGCGTGGCGGGCACCTTCAAGGCCATGTACCACACCAGGAACGGCTGCTACGAGCACTTCATGGGCATCCGTGAAAAGGGCAAGATGGCCCTGCTGGCGTCCGTCGGCCCCATGGGCCTGGCCGCCATCGACTACATCCTGCACACCGAGCGCCGTCCTTCGCTTCTGGTGATCACGGATATCGACCAGTCCCGCCTGGACCGGGCGGCGTCCATCCACACCGTGGAGAAGGCCAAAGAGCAGGGCGTGGAACTGCACTACGTGAACACCGGCAAGTTTGAAGACCCGGTGGCCGCGCTGCGCGAGCTCACGGGCGGCACCGGCTACGACGACGTGGTGTGCTTTGCGCCCGTCACCCCCGTGGTGGAGCAGGCCGACGCCATCCTGGGCACGGACGGCTGCCTGAATTTCTTTGCCGGCCCCGCCCGCAAGGACTTTTACGCCAAACTGAACTTCTACAACGTGCATTACGGCTCCACCCACATCTGCGGCACCTCCGGCGGCAACACCGACGATATGGCGGAGTGCCTGAAGATGATGGGCGAGGGCAAGCTCACGCCCGCGGCGCTGGTGACCCATATCGGCGGCATCGACGCGGTGATCGACACCACGCTGAACCTGCCCAAGATCCCGGGCGGCAAAAAGCTGATCTACACCCACATCAACATGCCCCTGACCGCCATTGCGGACTTTGAAGAAAAGGGCAAGACCGATCCCATGTACGCGCACCTGGCGGAGCTGACCGCCAAAACCAACGGCCTGTGGAACAAAGAGGCCGAAGACTATCTGCTCAGTACGCTCGCGAAGGAGGAAGAGTAAAAAATGGCAAAAGCGGTGATCATGCCGAAGGCGGGCATCACGGTTGAATCCTGCATCATCGGCAAGTGGCTCAAGCAAGTAGGCGACCAGGTAAAGGTGGGGGACATCCTCTACACCTACGAGACCGACAAGGCTTCGTTCGAGTGCGAAAGCACGGAAGAGGGCGAGATCCTGGCCATCTTCTTCAAGGACGGAGACGAGGTGCCCTGCTTTACCAACGTGTGCGCCATCGGCGCCAAGGGCGAAAAATTTGACGACCTGATCCCCGGCGGCGCGGCCCCCGCGGCGGAAGCGCCCAAGGCGGAAGAAGCGCCCAAGCCCGAAGCGGCCAAGGAAGCGCCCAAGGCGGCTGCCCCCAGCACGAAAAGCGAAGACGGCGCGCTGAAGGTCTCTCCCAGGGCGCGCAATCTCGCCGAAAAGGCGGGCGTCGATCCCGCGTACGCCGAGCCCACCGGCCCCAACGGCCGTGTGATCGAGCGCGACGTGCGCAAGCTCATGGAGACCGGCATGCCGGCTGCCGAGGCTGCGCCGAAGGCAGAAGCCGCCGCTGCTCAGCCCACTGCCGCCGCGCCCGCGCAGGAATACGAGGACGTGAAGTTCTCCGGCATCCGCAAGGCGATCGCCAAGAGCATGATGAACAGCCTGCACTCCATGGCCCAGCTCACCAACCACCACACCTTCGACGCCACTTCCATCCAGGCCTTCCGCAAGCAGTGCAAGGCCGCTGGCGGCGACGTGGGCGGCATCACCCTGGGCGACATGGTGCTTTACGCCGTGAGCCGTACGCTTTTGGACTTCCCGGACCTGAACGCCAATATGATCGACGAAAACACCATCCGCCGCTTCAGGCACGTCAACCTGGGCGTGGCGGTGGATACCCCCAGAGGCCTCATGGTGCCCACGATCTTCAACGCCGACACCAAGAGCCTGCTGGAGATCAGCAGGGAAGTGAAGACCCTGGCCGAGGCGGCGCGCTCCGGCGCCATCAGCCCCGACCTGCTCACGGGCGGCTCCTTCACCGTGTCCAACCTGGGCAGCACGGGCGTTGAAATGTTCACCCCCGTCATCAATCCCCCGCAGACCGCCATCCTGGGCGTGTGCGGCATCACCCAGAGGGTGCGCGAGGAGAACGGCCAGATCAAACTCTATCCCGCCATGGGCCTTTCCCTCACCTACGATCACCGCGCGGTGGACGGCTCTCCCGCCAGCAAGTTCGTGCAGGCGCTGAGCAAGAACCTGGAACAGTTCACCCTGCTTCTGGCAAAATAATCTGCTTTAGGAGATAGCGATATGGATTTGTTTGATCTCATCGTGATCGGCGGCGGCCCCGGCGGATATCTCGCCGCGGAGCGCGCCGCGCAGGGCGGGCTGAAGGTCTGCCTGTTCGAGAAGAGGGCGCTGGGCGGCGTGTGCCTGAACGAAGGCTGCATCCCCACCAAGACCCTGCTCAACTCCGCCAAGCTCTACCGCCACGCCACCGAGAGCGAGAACTTTGGCGTCAAGAGCGAAAACGTGACCTTCGACCATGCGCAGGTGATCAGGCGCAAGGCCAAGGTGGTCAAGACGCTGGTAAGCGGCGTGGGCATGACCATGAGCGCCAACAAGGTGAACGTGGTCAGCGCTTCTGCCGTGGTGAACGGCAAGCAGGACGGCAAGTTCAAAGTCAGCGCCGAAGGCAAGGACTACTTCAGCGACCGGCTGATCCTGGCCTGCGGCTCCGAAGCCGTGGTGCCGCCCATCCCCGGTGTGAAGGAAGGCGTGGAGAGCGGCTTCGTGATGACCAATCGCGAGATCCTGGACGAGACCCAGCTGCCCAAGACCCTGGCGGTCATCGGCGGCGGCGTGATCGGCCTGGAGATGGCATGCTACTTCGCCTCCGTGGGCGTGCAGGTCACCGTGATCGAAATGATGCCCAAGATCGCCGGCCCCACCGACAGCGACATCTGCAAGGTGCTTGAGGCTGAGTACGAAAAGCGCGGCATGATCTTCAAGCTCTCCGCCAAGGTGCTTTCCGTCAAGCCCGGCGCGGTGGTGTATGAAGACAAGGACGGCCAGCACGAGTGCCCCTGCGACAAGGTGCTCCTGTCCGTAGGCCGCCGGGCCGCCACCAAGGGCGTGGGCCTGGAAAGCCTGAACATCGAAATGAACCGCGGCGCCATCGTCACCGACGACACCCTGGCCACCAGCGTTCCCAACGTCTGGGCCGTGGGCGACTGCAACGGCAAGATCATGCTGGCTCACACCGCCTACCGCGAGGCTGAGGTGGCCGTAAACAACATCCTGGGCAAAAAAGACAGGATCAACTACAATTCCATTCCCTCGGTCATCTACACCGATCCCGAGGTGGCCAGCGTGGGCTACACGAAGGAAGCTGCCGAGAAGGCGGGCCTGAGCGTAAAGGAAGTCAACGTGCCCATGATGTATGCGGGCCGCTACGTGGCCGAAGTGGACGGCGGCAAGGGCTTCTGCAAGATCGTGCTGGACAAGGACAAAAACCGCGTGGTGGGCGTGCACCTGGTGGGCTCCTACGCCTCCGAGATGATCCTGTCCGCCGCCATGATGGTGGACACCGAGCTGCCGCCCGAGAGGCTCAAGAAGTTCGTGTTCCCGCATCCCACCGTGTGCGAAGTCATCCGCGAAGCCATATTCAAGCTGTAATCAAGGAAAGGGGAAATTGTTATGCCTAAGTCTTTATACTACGGTCCAAATGAGATCCGCGCCAAAAGCACGATCCACTTTACCGACATCGACGTCAACTCCTACAACAAGACCGTTGCCGAAGAGCGCCAGAACTTCAAGGACGAGGACCTGATCCGCATCTACCGCGATATCACCATCCTGCGCGAGTTCGAGAGCATGCTCACCTCCATCAAGACCCAGAAAGTCTACAACGGCGTGGAGACCACCTATCCCGGCCCCGCGCACCTGTCCGTGGGCCAGGAGGCCGCCTGCGTCGGCCAGGCCTACCTGATGACCCCCAACGACTACCAGTTCGGCTCCCACCGCAGCCACTCCGAGATCCTGGCCAAGGCGCTGTCCTCCATCCAGAAGCTGTCGGACGAAGAACTGCTGAAGATCATGGAGAGCTTCCTGGGCGGCCAGACGCTGCGCGCCGTGGAAAAGATGGGCCCCACCTCCTCCGTGAAGGAGCTGGCCATCCGCTTTATCCTCTACGGCACACTTTCCGAGATCTTCGCGCGCAAGACCGGCTTCCACATGGGCCTGGGCGGAAGCATGCACGCCTTCTTCCTGCCCTTCGGCGTATATCCCAACAACGCCATCGTGGGCGGCTCCGCCCCCATCGCCACGGGCGCCGCGCTGTACAAAAAGTGCAACGATAAAAACGGCTTCGTGGTGTGCAACATCGGCGACGGCTCCCTGGGCTGCGGCCCCGTGCTGGAAGCGCTGAACTTTGCCTGCATGGACCAGTTCCACACCCTGTGGACCGACGACGGCAGACCCGCCACCGGGCTTCCGATCCTGTTCAACATCTTCAACAACGGCTACGGCATGGGCGGCCAGACCAAGGGCGAGACCATGGCCTACGACATGCTGGCGCGCCTGGGCGCGGGCTTCACCCCCAACCAGATGCACGCCGAGCGCGTGGACGGCTTCAACCCCCTGGCGGTGATCGACGCCATGAAGCGCAAGCTCGAGATCCTGAAGAGCGGCGACGGCCCGGTGCTGCTGGATACCCTCACCTACCGCTTCTGCGGCCACAGCGTATCCGATCAGAACGCCTACCGCGAGAAGGACGAGATCAACGACTGGATGGCCGTCGATCCCATCATCACCTATCGCGCGGGCCTCGTGGACGCCGGCGTGGCTCCCGACAGCAAGTTTGAAGAGATCCTGGCCGAGACCAAAGAGCGCATGACCAACATCTGCCGCCACGCCGCGGACAAGGAATTCAGCCCCTACGCGGACATGAAGGCCGATCCCATGGTGGTGGAGCGCCTGATGTTCTCCAACGAGAAGGTGCCCGCCTTCGGAACCGGGAAGAGCAACGTGCTCGCGCCCAAGGAGGAGTGCCCCAGGGTACAGCAGATCGCGGGCAAGAGCCGCAGCGCTTTCGACGCGGAAGGCAAGGCCGTTTCCAAGATGAAGACCTTCAACATCCGCGACGCCATCTTCGACCCCCTGATCGACAAGTTCTATGAAGACTCCACGCTGGTCGCCTACGGTGAAGACGTGCGCGACTGGGGCGGCGCTTTCGCCGTGTACCGCGGACTGCCGGACGTTCTGCCCCACAGCCGCCTGTTCAACGCCCCCATTTCCGAGGCCTGCATCGTAGGCAGCGCCGTTGGCTACGCCATGTGCGGCGGCCGCGCGGTGGTAGAGCTGATGTACGCGGACTTCATCGGCCGCGCCGGCGACGAGATCTTCAACCAGATGTCCAAGTGGCAGGCCATGAGCGCCGGCATCCTCAAGATGCCCGTGATCCTGCGCGTGAGCGTGGGCTCCAAGTACGGTGCCCAGCACTCTCAGGACTGGACCAGCCTGTGCGCCCACATCCCGGGCCTCAAGGTCTGCTTCCCCGCCACCCCCTGGGAGGCCAAGGGCCTGATGCAGACCGCCCTCAACGGCACCGATCCCGTGGTGTTCTTTGAGAGCCAGCGCATCTACGACATGGGCGAAATGTTCCACGAGGGCGGCGTGCCCAAGGAGAGCTACGAGATCGAGATCGGCGACACCAACCTGATCCGCGAGGGCAAGGACGTGACCATCCTCACCGTGGGCGCCGCGCTGTACCGCGCTGTGACTGCCGCCGACGAGCTGAAGGAAAAGTACGGCATGGAGGCCGAGATCATCAACCTGCACTCTCTGGTGCCGCTGAACTACGAGAAGATCATCGCTTCCGTGAAGAAGACCGGCCGCGTTGTGCTGGTGTCCGACGCCTGCCAGAGGGGCTCCTTCCTCAATGACGTGGCCGCCAACATCACCGAGCTGTGCTTCGACGATCTCGACGCTCCCTGCGTTGTGGTGGGCGCCCGCAACTGGATCACCCCGCCCTTCGAGTTCGACGAGTTCTTCTTCCCGCAGCCCAGCTGGATTCTGGACGCCATCCACACCCGCATCGTGCCCATTCCCGGCTACGTGCCCCAGAACGCCGCCAGCGACGTGGAGCTGGAGCGCAGGCTGAAGGCAGGCGTATAACAGACCTGTTTCCCTGCGCCCATTCGGGCGCGGAAAACTCCGCCCGGAACGGTCCGCATCAAAGCGCCGTTCCGGGCATATTTGCGGAAAAGCCAAGGCTGATCAGCGCAATTATGATTTTTTGCACCTTGCCGAGCGGATAGGGTGCAAATTTTGCACCTTCTCCTTGACCTGAAAGTGCAAATGTGATACGCTTTGCACGGAAAGAACATGTGCTGGTACGTTGCAGATACACGGTATCTGCGTGGCGCAGACTGCAAGGAAGCTTCCTCTGCAGCACAGACAGGGAATTATTGCATTTGACGGTTGATAAGATGAGTGTTAGCTATTTTCTGATCGCCCCTTCAGGCGACGCGTACGAGAACCTGGCGAGGGACGAGCTCATTCTGAACGAGCTGGCTTTGGACAGCGTCGTTCTGTACCTGTATGTCAATAGCGGCGCGGTGATCATCGGCCGGAACCAGAATCCCTATATGGAGTGCGATCTGGAGCGGATGGACGAGGACGGCGTGCAGCTGGTCAGGCGCGTTTCGGGCGGGGGAGCGGTGTATCACGACGCGGGGAACCTGAACTATTCGTTTATCGCCTCAGAGGATATCTACGACGAGGCGCGCCAGACGGGCGTGATCCTGAAGGCGCTCGAAACGCTGGGCATACGCGCCCAGGTCAGCGGTCGGAACGACCTTACGGTGAACGGCCTCAAGTTTTCCGGCAACGCCTTTGCCAAACGCGGGCACAACTGCCAGCACCACGGCACGCTTCTGATCAGCTCCCGGCTGGACGTGTTTGGCCGCTACCTGACGCCCCCGAAAGCGAAGCTGCAGGCCAAGGGCATCAAAAGCGTGCGCGCCCGGGTGGGAAACCTGAACGAGCTGGTGCCGGGGCTCACGGTGGAAAGGACCGCGGAGGCGCTCAAAGCTGCCTTCGGGACGGAATACGGATGCCCGCAGCCGTATGCGCTTAATGCGGATCAGCTCGCGCGCCTGTCTATTCTCAGACAAAAGCACGCCTCCCGCGACTGGCTCGCCGGGGAGACGCCCGAATTCGATATCACCTGTGAAGGCCGTGTGAGCTGGGGCACCGTGCGCCTGTGCCTGAATGTGGCCCATGGCGCGGTGCAGAGCTGCCGCGTGTACAGCGACAGCCTGGACACGGAAGCGCCGGAGAGGATCTCGGCCCTGCTGAAGGGCGTGCGCTTCGAAAAAGAGGACCTTCGAAAGGCGCTTGCCCTCGGCGGAGAGGAAGAGCTCGCCGCGCTTTTCTGAAAAGCCGCATGACAGCTCGCGGAAATCTGGGGAGGATTGAAGGGGCAGCGCCCCTCCAATTTCAATCCGCAGGGCCAGCTTTGCCGGCCCGAGGAAGAAAAATCACGAAGGGCTGCTTGCCGCCCGGGAGTGATTTTTCTTACATTGCAGATTTTTCGCCCGGAAATGCCCGAAGGCATTTCAGAAAAAACTGTAAGCCTGCCACTGAAGCTGGAGAAATTTGACGTCTCCAAAAAATAAGTATCAAAAGGACCCAAACCAAACCGCTGGAAATGAAATCCCATTTCATTTCCAGCGATCGGCGAGTTCTGTGGCCTTCACAAAGGCGGCGGCCATGCGCCCGTCCGCGTTCACAAAATGGTTGCCGGGGTGCAGCGTAAGGTCCGCTGCTATGCCCTGCGCCGCCAGCAGCTCATATTGCTTTTTCAGCGCGCTGCCCACCGTGCACATCAGGGGGTGGCGCGTTCTGTCTTCCCTGTCTCCCAGCGACAGCGCCGCGGCCCCGGCCCGGAAGGAACGGGCGGCGGCGTAATCGGTATAGCCGGGAAACCAAACGGACGGCGACGCGGCGGCGACGGCCCGGAAACGGCTGCTCTCGTATCCTGCCCACAGGGCGAACAGGCCCGCCAGCGAATAGCCGCCCAGGATCACGCCCCGTGCGCCGCAGGGGGAACGGGCGGGCAGCAGTTCTTCTTCGATATAGGTCAAAGTAGTCCGCGCGCCGCCCGAAAACGGCTTCTGTCCCCGGAACACCGGCTCGGCGTCCCAGGGCGCGAGCTCGCTGTCCCAGTCCGCCGAAAAGGCGGCTAAAGCAAAGCTCAGGCCGGGCGCGAGGGAAGATATCTTCTCCTTTTCGCTTTCCGGCATCGCCCGGTCGTGCTCGTCCACGGGCTGGATGAAGAGCCATTCGCTGTCCCGCGGGCCGAGAAAAAACACCTCGCGTTTTTTCAGGTCCAGAAGCTCCATAGGATCCCTCCTTCGATCCGGATGAACGCGCTTTTCCAAATCCCGCTGCGTCACCGGTAAAGGCAAAGTATGCCGCTTTTACATCCTGCCACTATTATAGCCGGATTTGTCCGGAAGCCAACAGTTTTCGGCAGGTTTTTGTTATTTGCAATGATCTGCCGGAATAATCTCCGGAAGTAGGATAAAATATAGGTTGATATTTGCCTATAATATGGTATAATACCGGCGGAGGCGATTTTATGAAGATAGATACCAATGCCATCGTCACGGCGACCGAGGCGAACCAGAATTTTTCGAAGGTGGCGAAAATGGCGGAAAAGAAGGGCCGCGTGGTGGTGTTCAAGAACAACAGGCCCAAGCTGCTCGTGATCGATCTGGATACGGAACCGCAGATCGAGATGACGGAGGACGAAAAGATCGATTTTGTGGCGGCGCGTATCCTTCGGGAGCACAGGGCTGCGTTTGAGGAGCTGGCGAAATGATCAGGTTTTCAAAGGAAAAGGTGCTGCTCCTCCATAAGCTCCTGGCGGAAGCCACAGGAGGCAGCGTGGGCGTGCGGGACGAAGGATTGCTGGACTCCGCGCTGGAAGGAGCGTTCGCGGGCTTCGGCGATCGGGAGTTTTATCCCAGCAAAGAGGAAAAGGGCGCAAGGCTCGGTTACACGCTGATCTCCAACCACGCTTTTGTGGACGGCAACAAGCGGATCGGCGTATATGTGATGCTTTCCTTTCTCGAAATGAACGGCATCCGTATCCGCTGTACGGACGAAGAGCTGGTCCACGTGGGGCTGTCTGTGGCAGGCGGATGCATGGGCTATGAAGCGCTGCTTGAATGGGTTATAGAACATAAAGAATAAACGCTGCAGGCGAACCTGTTTTCCAAAACGGCGGCAAAAAATCAGGACCCGGTCGTGCCGGGGCCTGTGCATATCAAAGCGGCTTCAGGTACAGGAACACCTCGTGCCCCCGCCGGTTTACGCAGACGGGATCGTCCTTTTCAAAGCCGAGCTTTTCGTGCAGGCGGATGCTGGCCGGGTTGTCTGTGCTTACCTGATCCAGGACCAGCCGGTAGCCTTTTCGGGCCGCGTGGGCCATCAGCAGGCAATACGCCTCGGAGGCGTATCCCTTTCGCCGCTCTGTGCGGTATATCTCCGCGCCGGCGGACACCATGCTTCGGCTATGTTCGTACAGGGAAACGCAGCCCACGATCCGCTGATCGGATACGACGGCGAACATTTCGAAGTAACGGCCTTTATACAGACAGGTGTTCCATTCGTCGATCATATCCCGGATCTGGGATTCGGTCATGTCCGGATACAGATTTACCCGGACGGACCGCGCGTCCTCGGGAAGGAAATGCCTGAGTGATACCATATACGATGCCTTTTCCGACATTTATTGGCTTAACGTCGCATCCGGATCAATTGGGGGAATCGGCATACCCGCAGAGCAGTTCCATCGCGTGCCGGGACAGGGAAAGGAATTCGCCCAGGATCTCGTCCGGAAAGCGCCCGTACCCCGCCTCGAAGGCGAGGGTGCCGCTGTAGCCGGTGCTTTGAAGGGCGGGGATCAGCGTTTCCCAGTCCAGCTGGCCGTAGAAGGGCATCAGGTGCAGGTCTTTGCCGTAGTAGTTGTCGTGCGCGTGGGTGCAGGTGATGCGCCTGCCCATGCGCCGGATCATGTCCGCCTGAAGGGCGCCGAACTGCAGGTGGGCGTGGCCGAAATCCCAGCAGCAGGTCACGCGGCTGTCGCCGAACATTTGAATGGCGCTTTCGAGCTCTTCGATCTCGGCGCACAGATGGGAGCGCTCTTCCGGGCCCACCCGGTGATGGTCCTCGAAGGGGTTTTCCAGCGCCGCGTTGATGCCGAAGGAAACGGTTTTGTTTATGGCATCTTCCAGCACCTCCCGGGCCCGGGCGAGGCCCTTTTCGGCGTCGAAGGCTTCGCCCGGGGCGGGATGGTATTCGTCAAAGTGGAACACCAGGTCCTTTACGCCCAGGATGCGCGCGCCTTCGGCGGCCCTGTCCAGAAGGAGGCGGAACCGCTCAACGGGCTCCTTTTTGTAGAAATTATACGGCGCGTGGCACTGGGTGATGCGAATGCCGTATCTTTCGGCTGCGTCCGCAGCCAGGCGCGTCTCCGCCAGCCAGTCCTCAGAGGAAAAATCCGGGGAGTAATCGAGGTACTCAAACCCCGTTTCGGCGCACAGCCGGACGCAGGTGTCGGCGTCCCGGAGGCCGCCGGCCCTCACGGCCCGCAAAAAAGACGCGAATATCGACGGTCTCATCATGTTCACCCCGCATCGCAGTGTCATTCCTGCGTTTAGTCTACACAAAACCCAAATGATTGTCAACCGTTGCGCCGCCGTTTCTCCGGACTGCGCGGAAACACTTATTTTATTAGCGTTAGGTTAATAAAACTGGCCGTATATTGCAATTCAGAAGCCGAACGATTATAATTAAATTAATAAATTAACAGCTGCATAAGAATAATTAACATCCGATCGCCGCAGTTACCGCGGCGGAGGCGTATATGGCACTCAAACCGAACGAGAAGGAGCTTCTGAAGACCCTGTGCGTCCGCCTGGCGGAGATCGCCGCCAGGCCGGAGCATGCCCGCAGGCGACGCCTGTGGGAAAAGCACAATACGCTTCAGGGCGAACGCCCGATGTTTCTGGCGGACCAGCTGCCCTGGAACGAGCTGGACCCCGCCTGCGACCGCGCGAACGCCGTGATCGGAGACGATTACTGGAAGCGCGTGGAGATCTGGATGAAGCGCGAGATCTGGAAGGCCGAAAACCTTCTGACCGACGCGGTGGTGGACCCTTACGTAAAGCTGCCCGTGCCTTACCGCCACAGCGGCCGGGGCATTTCCAGCCGGGTGACGGAGCTCAAGCTGGACGCCAAGGGCGACGTGGCCAGCCAGAAGATGGAGTGCATCTTAAACGAACCGGAAGACGCGGAGAAGATCCTGGACCCCGTAATCGAGCCGCTGCCCGAAAAGCGCCGCGAGGTCTCCGAAACGGCGGACGAGCTGTTTTCAGGCATCCTGCCCTGGCGCTTTACGGGACCGGTGATGCACCTGGGCGCGTGGGACAACATCGCCTACTGGATGGGCGTGGAGAACCTGTACATCGAGCTGATCGACCGCCCGGAGATGATGCACGCCATCATGGAGCGCATGACCCGGACGTACTTCGCCGAGATCAGGCAGTTCAACCAGTACGGCCTGTACGATACCTGCGAAAACTACTGCCACTGCTCCCAGACCTATATGCCGGGCGACGATCCCGACCGGGAAGGCACCACCTTCGGCGGCTGGGCCTTCGGGCTGGCGCAGCCGTTTACGTCCGTTTCGCCCAAAGTGACGGAGGAATTCGAGTGCGCGTACATGAAGCGCGTGTTTCCGTACTTTAAAAACATCTATTACGGCTGCTGCGACCGGCTGGACGACAGGATGGAATACGTGAGCGCCCTGCCCAACGTGCGAAAGATGTCCTGCAGCCCCTGGAGCCACCGGGAGGCTTTTGCGGAAAAGCTGCCCGCCTCCATCATCATGAGCAACAAGCCGAACCCCGCATTTCTGGCCGGGGACGGCTTTGACGAAGACACGGTGCGCGCGGACATACGCTATACCGTCGAGACCGCGCGGAAATACGGGAAAACGCTGGAGATGATCCTGAAGGACGTTTCCACCGTGAGATACGACGTAAGCAGGCTCCAGCGCTTCTGCGCTATCGCGATGGAGGAAGCGGGAGCCTGACCAGACGGGCACGCGGGAAAGGGGGATATTCCTTTTCCTTTCGGCGTTTACAGAAGGGAGGCGGCGGGCAGTGACATCCGGTCTGACCGGACACGGGCGGACGGTACATCCGGCGCTGGCGGAATTCAAAAAGTACGTGAAGTATTGGGACCTGTGCCTGATGCTTGCGCCCGTTATCGCCTATTTTATCATCTTCAAATACATCCCCATGGGCGGCATCGTGATCGCCTTCAAGGATTACAAGCTGGGCCTGGGCATATCGGGCAGCATGTGGGTGGGCTTTGAGAACTTTATCCAGGCATTCCAGACGCGGTTTTTCATCCGCTCCATCCGCAACACCCTGATCATCAGCCTGTACAAGCTGGCGGTGGGCTTTCCCTCGCCCATCGTCCTGGCGCTTCTGCTCAACGAGGTGCGCCACAGCGCCTACAAGCGCGTGGTGCAGACCATCAGCTACCTGCCCCACTTTTTGAGCTGGGTCATCATGGCGGGCATCCTCACCCAGCTGCTCTCGCCCAACAACGGCGCGGTGAACGCCCTGCTCAAAAACTGGTTTGGCCGCAAAGAGAGCATCTCCTTCCTGCTGGACAACCGCTACTTCCGCGGCACGGCGGTGGTATCGGACGTGTGGAAAGGCGTGGGCTGGGGTTCGATACTGTACCTGGCCACCATCAGCTCCATCGACCCCACGCTGTACGAGGCCGCCATATGCGACGGCGCGTCCCGCCCGCAGCGCGTGCGCTACATCACCCTGCCCTGCATCATGCCCACCATCACCATCATGCTGATCCTGAACCTGGGCAGCATACTGGACGCGGGCTTCGACCAGATCCTGAACCTGTACTCCTCGGCGGTATACGAGACCGGCGACATCATCGACACCTACGTGTACCGCGTAGGCCTGGTGGACTGGAACTACAAGCTTTCCACGGCCATCGGTCTGTTCAAGAACCTGATCGGCTTTATGCTGGTCGTCACGACGAACGCCATTGCCAAGCGCATCAGCGGCAACGGCATCTGGTAGGGGAGGCGATCGCGTGCGCAGAGAAAGATTCGGCCCGGGCGACGTTCTCATCTACGTTCTGCTGGCGCTGTTGTGCCTGACGATCGTATTCGCCTTCATGCACCTGCTGAGCATATCGCTCTCCCCCAACTACGTGGCCACCAAGGGCGGGCTTCTGCTGTTCCCCAAAGACATCACCTTCGACAACTACATGAAGGTGTTCAAAAACCGCTACATCTGGCTGGGCTATAAAAACACGCTCATCCGCACCCTCGCGGGCACGAGCCTGCAGCTGATCGTCACCGCCCTGGGCGCGTACGTGCTGAGCAAAAAGTACTTTCCGCACCGCAGCTTCTGGACGCTTCTGATCGTGTTCACCATGTTCTTTTCCGGCGGCCTGATCCCCACGTTCCTTCTGGTCAAGCGGCTGGGGCTGATCGACACCTACGCCTCCATGATCATACCGGGCCTGGTGAGCGCGTACAACCTGACCATCATGCGCAACTACTTCCAGTCCCTGCCGGAGGAGATCGAGGAAAGCTGCATGATCGACGGCGCGGGCCGCATGCGCATCTTCTGGCAATTCATCCTGCCCCTGTCCACGCCCATCCTTGCCACAGTGGCGCTGTGGCTGGCGGTGGGACACTGGAACGCCTGGTTCGACGTGCTGATCTACATTTCCGACAAGGAGAAGCGCACGCTGCAGGTGGTGCTCAGAAACATCATCGTCACCGGCACCCAGGAGCTGGATACTGACGCCTCCGCCCATTCCGTGGCGGACGAGCCGCTGGTGAGCCCGGAGGGCCTCAAGGCCGCCAGCATCTATGTGGCCACGATACCCATCCTTTGCGTGTATCCGTTTTTGCAGCGGTATTTCGTAAAGGGCATCATGGTCGGTTCCCTGAAAGGTTAGGCGCCAAGAGCGTTAAACCATATCAAAAAGGAGGAAAGATTTATGACCCGCAAGCTTCTGTGCCTGCTTCTGGCGGTCGTGATGGCGCTGGGACTCATGTCCTTCGCCCCGGCTGAGGAAGCGCCCACCAAGATCACCGTGGCCGGCTACATGTTCGGCCCCATTGACGACGAGAAGGACGTAGTCACCCCCGCCGTCGAGAAAATGCTCAAGGAAAAGCACGGCATCAACGTGGACATCGAAGTGGAATACGTTGAGTATGCCAACTATTCCGAGATCATGGCGCCCCGCCTGGCCGGCGGCACCGCACCCGACGTGTTCCTGGCGCTGAGCTCCAACACCCTGGACACCTACTACGATCAGGGCGTCATCGCTTCCTGGGACATCGACTTCTTCAAGGAGAACGCTCCCGACGTATGGGCCTTCGTGGAGGCCGGCGGCGTGAACGGCGATCTGGCCAGCCAGTTCGACATGTGGCTGGAGTACGCCACCAAGGGTGACAAGATGGTGGTCGTGCCCTCCCTCAAGCCCGACGGCAACATGCCCTACAAGACCCTGATTTACCGCGGCGACTGGATCGAGAAGCTGGGCGTGACTGAGCTTCCCAAGACCGTGGACGACTTTGTTGACCTCATGTATGCCTTCACCAACGACGATCCCGACGGCGACGGCGAGAACGACACCTACGGCATGAGCCTCACCGGCATGAAGGCCCTGTTCGGTGCCTACGGCATGAGCTGCGGCTTCCTGGGCGGCAGCAGCTACTGGTACGTGGACGACGGCGAAGTTGTCAGCCCCGACGTGAGCGAGAAGAGCAAGGAAGTGCTCTCCATCCTGGCTGAGATGTACGCAAACGGCGCCATCGATCCCGAGTACGTCAAGGGCAAGGAATCCGCTGACGGCGCCTACTGGGCGGCCTCCGCGGGCCTGATCAACGGCCTGTACGGCGCCTCCGCCAACGCCTCCATCGACCACTTCCGCCTGAAGGAAGTGCTGAATGATGCCGGCGGACCCGTGGCGAAGACCTATTGGGAAGTAAACGGCGACGACGCTACCTTCGTGTACGCGCCCTGGCCGGCCGGCCCCGACGGAGACTACGGCTGGGCCGTGGGCTACGCGGTAGCCGTGAGCGAGAGCGCCGTGTACAACAAGGCGCTGGAAGAGGACCCCGACAAGCTGGCGCTGATCTTCCAGATCATGAACGCCTTTGCCACCGACGACGAGCTTTACATGCTGGCCGCCTGGGGCATCGAGGGCGAGCAGTACACCATGGTGGACGGCAAGCCTGTGCGCAATCCCGAAATGACCAACGCGGACTTCAACGAAGTGGGCGTATGGGGCTGCCGCAGCCTCTACGGCGCGGACCGCGCGTTCAGCGAGCTGGCCTACAACCTGGCCTTCTACAATGACGCCTCCATCGCCAACCGCCTGAACTACTTCAAGCTCGACCAGTACAACAGCTACATCCAGGATGCTGTGAGCGTGACCCTGCCCTCTGCCGGCACCCTGCTCACTGACCTCAACACCCTGCGCGACGAGTACTTCAACGCCGTGATCCACGGTGAGAAGAACCTGGAAGAGGATTGGGACGCTTATGTGGCCGAGTACATGGCCATCGGCGGACAGACCCTCCACGATGAAGCCAACGACTGGTACGCCAACAAGTAATCACTGTTTTCCTGAACAAGGCGGCGGGGGAGACCCCGCCGCTTTTCATATCGGGATGAATTCGTTTCTGCGATAAACTGACGGCTGCAGAATACTCTGCAGCCGCCATGTAACCGGTTTGTGCTGATATGTCTAAGGCTGTTTGCCGATGGAGGCCAGGATGCCGCCGTCCACGTAGAGCACGTGGCCGTTTACGAAGTTGCTGGCGTCGGAGGCCAGGAACACGGCGGGGCCCATCAGGTCGTTCGTGGTGCCCCAGCGGGCCGCGGGGGTCTTGCCGATGATGAAGTTGTTGAAGGGATGGCCGGGCACGCGCAGGGGCGCGGTCTGGGGCGTTTCGATGTAGCCAGGGCCGATGCCGTTGCACTGGATGTTGTATTCGCCGTACTCCGCGCAGATGTTGCGGGTGAGCATCTTCAGGCCGCCCTTGGCGGAAGCGTAGGCGCTCACGGTCTCGCGGCCAAGTTCGCTCATCATGGAGCAGATGTTGATGATCTTGCCGTGGCCTTTTTTGATCATGTAGGGAATCACGGTCTTGGCGCAGATGAAAGGCGCGTTCAGGTCAACGTCAATCACCTTGCGGAACTCCGCCGCGCTCATATCGCACATGGGAATGCGGCGGATGATGCCGGCGTTGTTCACCAGTATGTCGATCACGCCTACCTCTTCGGTGATGCGCTCCACCAGCGCCTTCACGGCGTCTTCGTCGGTAACGTCGCACACGTAGCCTTTGGCCGGAATGCCTGCCTCGGCGTAGGAGGCCAGGCCCTTGTCCACCAGTTCCTGATTGATGTCGTTGAACACGATCTGCGCGCCGGCCTGATAAAACGCTGTGGCGATGGCGAAGCCGATGCCGTAGCTGGCGCCGGTGATCCAGGCGATCTTGCCTTTCAGGGAAAAGCTATCCAGTATCATGTATGTGCCTCCTTGCGGTGATCTGAACCTATTGTACATCAAAATCGCCTTTTTGGCAAGCGCGGCTGCCTGCCGACAGGTCGGTTACGGCGAAGTTTGTGAAAAATCTTTGGCACGCGGTTTACTTCCGTGCTTTAATGTGCTAAAATAAAAACGGCGGAGGATTCCGCATATGCCAAACGGAAAGGACGGTCATCGGCGTGGCGAGAAGCAGCAAAAAACCGTGCAGCGAGGGAATGTACAAGGCGATCCTCGCTTTGCGCGACCTGGACGAATGCAAGCGCTTTTTTGACGACCTGTGCTCCCCCCGCGAAAAGAAAAGCATGGAGCAGCGCTTCGACGTGGCGGTGTACCTGATGCAGGACAGCGTCTACACCGACATCGTGGAAAAAACGGGCGCTTCCAGCGCCACGGTGAGCCGCGTGCGCCGCAACATCCTGGACAGTGAGACCGGTGGCGCGATGCGTGACGTGATCGAGCGCGAGGGCCTGGCCAAGAAGGACTGAGCCGAACCGTTTTTTCCAATCACAGACTACGAAAGGACAAAAACCCATGGAACGTTATTATCAGCCCGAAATCGAGACCGCATCCCGGGAGCAGATCAAGGCCTGGCAGGACGAGCGCCTGGTAAAGCAGGTCCGTCACGTATGGGACAATGTGCCCTACTACCGTAAAAAAATGGAAGAAAAGGGCCTCACCCCGGACGACATCCGCTCCACAGATGACCTGTACAAGCTGCCTTTTTTGAGCAAGTACGACCTGCGCGAGGCCTATCCCTACGGGCTGCTGGCGGAGCCGCTTGAAAAATGCGTGCGCATCCAGTCCACGTCCGGCACCACGGGCAAGCGCGTGGTGGCGTTTTACACCCAGCACGACGTGGACCTGTGGGAAGAATGCTGCGCCAGGGCCATCACCGCGGCAGGCGGCACCAACAAGGACGTATGCCAGGTGGCTTACGGCTACGGCCTGTTCACGGGCGGCCCTGGCCTGAACGGCGGCAGCCACAAGGTGGGCTGCCTCACCGTGCCCACCTCCTCCGGCAACACCGAGCGCCAGATCATGTTCATCATGGACCTGCAGGCCACCATCCTGTGCTGCACGCCCTCCTACGCGGCGTATCTGGGCGAGAGCATGAAGGAGATGGGCCTGACGCCTGAGCAGATCCCGCTGAAGGCGGGCATCTTCGGCGCGGAAGCCTGGAGCGAGGAGATGCGCCGCGACATCGAAAAGACCCTGGGCATCAAGGCCTACGACATATACGGCCTGACCGAGATCAGCGGACCCGGCGTGGCCTTCGAGTGCTCCGCCCAGAGCGGCATGCACATCAACGAGGATCACTTCATCGCCGAGATCATCGACCCCGTTACCGAAGAGGTGCTGCCGGATGGCAGCGAGGGCGAACTGGTGTTTTCTTCCATCGACAAGGAAGCGTTCCCGCTCCTGCGCTACCGCACCCGCGACATCTGCGTGCTCACGCGCGAAAAGTGCCCCTGCGGGCGCACTCACGTGAAAATGTGCAAACCCCGCGGCCGCAGCGACGACATGCTCATCATCCGCGGCGTGAACGTGTTCCCCAGCCAGATCGAGACCGTGCTCATCAACCAGGGCTATCCCGCCAATTACCAGATCATCGTGGACCGCGTGAACCACACCGACACCCTGGACGTGCAGGTGGAGATGACGCCCGAGATGTTCACCGACAATATGGGCGAGATCGCCTTGCGCCAGAAGAAGCTGGTGGAAGGCCTGCGCTCCATGCTGGGCCTCACCGCCAAAGTCACGCTGGTAGCGCCCAAGTCCATCGTGCGCTCCGAAGGCAAGGCCGTACGTGTGATCGACAAACGCAAGATCTGAGGAGGTAACGATATGAGCGTAAAGCAGATATCCGTATTTCTGGAAAACCGCCCCGGCGCCCTGTGCGAGATGACCCGCGTGCTGGGCGAAAACGCCATCGACATGCGCGCCTTCTCCCTGGCGGAGACCAGCGATTTCGGCATCGCCCGCGTAATCGTGGACGAGGTGTACAAGACCACCACCGTGCTCAAAGAGGCAGGCTTCATCAATTCCGTCAGCAGCGTGCTGGCCGTGGCGATCCCGGACGTGCCCGGCGGACTGAGCGGGGTGTTGAAGGTGCTGAAGGAAGCGGAAGTGAACGTGGAATACATCTACGCCTTCGTGGGCGGCAGAAAGGACAGTGCTTACATGATCCTGAAGGTGGCGGACGACGCAAAGGCCGAGCAGGCCATGCGCATCGCCGGCGTCCGTTTGGTTGAACAGGAGGAACTGAGCGAGCTGTAAAAAACCGCCGGGAATGAAACTTTGTTTCATTCCCGGCGGTTTGGTTTTTGGGACCTTTTGATCATTGATTTTCTGAAACGTCAGGCTTCTCCGCCTCCAGTGACAGGTTTTCAGTTTTTTCTGAAATGCCCGCGGGCATTTCCGGGCGAAAAAACTGTAAGGACAGAAAAATCACTCCCGGGCGGCAAGCTGCCCTTCGTGATTTTTCTTCCTCGGGCCGGCAAAGCCGGCCGTGCGGATTGAAGTTGGAGGGAAGCGCCTATTTACCCGCATTTCCACCTCATCCGAGCCGCTTCGCGGCCCACCTTCTCCTCAAGGAGAAGGCATATAAGGCTTCCCCTTGAGGGGAAGCTCCGCCGAAGGCGGTGATGAGGTGGGATGTTGGACGAGCACTCCCTGGTTTTCCGTAAAGAGCAAAAAGCCGGAAATGGGATTTCATTTCCGGCTTTTTGTCTATTCATTTTCTTCTTTCAGGGGCTCCAGTTCGGCTTTTACGGTGTTTACCCGGTGAGGGCCGGCTTCCAGCACCGTGAGGGTGATGCGGTCGTAGGTGAAGGTGTCGCCGGCTGCGGGGAAGCGATCCAGCTTTTCGGTAGCCCAGCCGCCCACGGTGGTGTAATGGGTGGAAAAATCAGCGGGCGGATCGTACTCCACGGCATTGAAGAAGTCGTATATGTTCATGGAGCCGCTCAGCTGCCAGGTGTTCTGGCCCACTTCCACGCACTCCTCTTCCACGTCGTCGCGCTCGTCGAAGATGTCGCCAACGATCTCCTCCATGATGTCCTCCATGGTGAGTATGCCCATCGTGCCGCCGAACTCGTCCAGCACCACGGCCATCTGCAGCCTGTGGCGGCGGAATTCGCGGATGATGGAGGAGATCATGCGGGTCTTGTGCACGTACACGGCAGGCACCAGCATGTCGGACAGGGGCGTGTCGTCGCCCTGAAGCCGGTGCTTCATGTAGGTCTTGGTGGGCAAGACGCCGATGATGTTGTCCACGGTGTCCCTGTAGACGGGCAGGCGGGAGTGGCGCAGCATTTCCGGTGTGAGGCTGCCCAGGGGCTTGTCGATATCCACCGCCACCATGTCCACCCGGGGCGTCATGACCTCCATGGCCATGGTGTCTGAAAATTCGATGGCGTTGTTGATGAGCTCGCCCTCTTCTTCCGTGAACACGCCCTGCTCCTCGGCGTCCTCCAGGATGATGCGCAGTTCGTCCGTGGTGGTCTGGGGCGCCTTTTCCTTGGGCGTCCAGATGGGGGCGAGCCTGTTTACCAGCTTTTCAACACCGGTCACCAGGGGCTTGAATACGCCCATCACGGCCTTCAGCGGCAGCGCGAAGCGGCGGGAGAGCTGATCCGGCCGGTCGGCCGCGATGATCTTGGGCATGGTCTCGCCGAAGATGATGAGCAGAAGCGTGGTGAGGGCGGTGGCGTACACCTCGCCCGTGGTCTTCATGTTCAGGAGCCGCACGAAAAACACCGTGGCGGCGGAAGAGGCGGCGATGTTCACCAGGTTGTTGCCCACAAGGATGGTGCTCAGGGACCGGGTGTAGTTGTCCTGTACGTATTTAACGCCGGCGGCGCGCCGGTCGCCCTTTTCCGCGTCGTTTTCCACGCGCTTTTTATTAGCGCGGGCGAAGGTGATCTCGCAGCTGGAGAAGAAGGCGCTCAGGCCGATCAGAAGCGCGTACAGCGCGATGACGATGAGCTTAACGGCCATCTGTCTGGCCTCCCTTCTCGTCGTCCTCGTCGTATATCTCGCCGGCGATCTCCTCCAGGATGTCCTCCATCGTCACGATCCCCAGGGTCCTGCCGCTGTCTGCCACCACCGCCAGGTGGGTGCGGCGGCCGCTCATACCTTCGAACACCTTGCTCACGGGGATGTCGGGCCGGATGATATATGGCCGCGCCATCAGGTCGCTCACGCCGGAGAACGTGCCCGCCGTGAGCCTGGAAAGGGCCTTGGACGCGGGCAGCACGCCCACGATGTTGTCCACCGAGCCGTCCATCACGGGGATGCGGGAGTATTTTTCTTCCAGAAGCAGCTGCCTCAGGTCCTCCTCGCTAGCGTCCAGGGGCACCATGACCACCTGGTCCACGGGCGTCATGATCTCGCCGGAAAGGATGTCGCCGAAGTGGATGGTGGACTTGATGATGTCCGTTTCCACGGGCTCAATCAGTCCGTCTTCGCCTACGTTTTCCACCATCTCCTCAAATTCGTCCTCGGTCACGTCCGGCAGGGACTCCTTGTGGGGCAGCATCTTCTTGGCGGTCTCGCCGATGTAGGTGAAAAAGGCGCTCAGCGGCGAGAGCAGGAGCTTGAAAAAGCTGATGGGGTAGGCGGCGATAAGCGCCCAGGTGTCGGCGTTCACCTTGGCGATGTTTTTAGGGATCGTTTCGCAGAACAGGAATACCAGCAGCGTGGCCACGACGGTGGCGACCACGGAACCGGCGTCCGAGCGCAAAAGCTCCACCACCGCAACGGTAGCCACGGCGGAGATCAGGATATAAACGATGTTGATGACGATCAGTAGCGTGACGATGGTGCGGTCAAAATCGTCCAGCAGCTTAACCAGACGCCTGGCGCGGCGTGAACCGTTTTCGGCCAGGGCGCGCACCCGTGCTTCGTTGCAGAAGGAAAAGGCCGTTTCGCTGCCCGCGAAAAAACCGGCAAAGGGCAAAAGGCATAAGATCAGCAGAATACTTCGGGGGATATCGTCCATGGGGTGAACGTTTCGCTTCCTTTCGGGTAGAATGGCATTATTATGCCATGATTTTCACGATTTTGCAATAGAAAATTCAAGTTTTTGGGAGATTTTTGGGGCCACATACGATAAAACAGCGCCGTTCCCCGTCTGCAGGCGGGCAGCGGCGCGTTCCGAGGCACTTTTTAACCCATCTTGTCGGTGAGCTTCGCTCCGCCCAGGATGTGCACATGCATGTGCTCCACACTCTGGCAGGCGTCCGGGCCGTTGTTAGTGGTCAGGCGGAAGCCGTTTTCCAGGCCTTCGGCGCGGGCGATGTCGGTGCAGGCCTTGAACACATAGCCGGTGAGGCCGGGGTCTTTGCCGGCGCAGTCGCTCACGTTCTTATAGTGGGCCTTGGGCACCACCAGCACGTGTACGGGCGCCTGGGGATTGATGTCGCGAAAGGCGTACACCCGGTCGTCTTCGTATACCTTCGCGGAAGGGATCTCGCCCCTGATGATGCGGCAGAACAGGCAATCGTCCATTTTCGTTACCTCATTTCGTTATTTGGCCGAGGCACAGCGTTTGCTTAGCTTCGGTGATCAGCACATCGCGGATGTCTCCGGGCAGGGCGGCAGCGCGCACGCGCACGTAGGTGTCGGTATAGCCTTCGCACAGGCCGTCCTCCGTACAGGCCTCGAACAGCACGGGCCGCGTCTGACCGACGCTGTCAAGGCAATACTGCTCCTCCAGTTCTTCACCCAGGCGGATCAGCCGCTCCGCCCGGCCTTTTTTTACATCCTCGCTTACCTGTCCCTTCAGCCGGTCGGCGGCGGTGCCGCTGCGGCGGGAGTAAGGGAACACGTGGAGCCTGGCGAGGCGGGCCTGCCGGACGAAAGAAAGGGTCTGGATAAATTCCTCCTCCGTTTCACCGGGAAAGCCCACGATCACGTCCGTGGTCACGGCGCAGCCGGGAAAGAAGCGGCGCAGGTTTTCGCAGGCGGCAAGATAGTCTTCCGGGGTATAGCGGCGGTTCATGCGCTTAAGCACAGTTTCACTGCCGCTTTGCAGCGAAAGGTGGAACTGCGGGCACACGCCGGGGATGAGGCTCAAGTCCCGGGCAAATTCAGCCGTGATGTTTTTGGGCTCCAGCGAGCCCAGGCGCACCCGCTTTGCGGCGCAGGCCGCGGCGCGCACCGCGTCCAAAAGGCTTTCGCCCGTGTCCAGGCCGTAGCTCATCAGGTGGATGCCGGTGAGCACGATCTCCCGGTAGCCCGCTTCGGCCAGGCGGAACGCCTCGGCGCGCAGGTCGGAAAGGGGCATGGACCTCACGGGGCCGCGCACATAGGGGATCACGCAGTAGCTGCAGTAGCGGTCGCAGCCCTCCTGGATCTTCATCACGGCCCGGGTCCTGCCCTCGTGGCGGGACACGGAAAGCATCTCGAAAGGCGCTTTTTCAAGGCCCGAAACGGCGTCTATCGGCGCATCAGAGGCCAGCGCCTTTTCAAGCAGTCCGGCCACTTCGCCCCGGCGCTGTACGCCGATCAGCAGCTTTACGCCAGGCAGGCAGAGCGCCCGGGGCGTGCGCTGGGTGAGGCAGCCCGCCGCGATGATGGCGGCGTCCGGATGCTCCCGATGCACACGGCGGATGAGCTTGAGGGACTTCTGGTCTCCCGTGCCCGTCACGGTGCAGGTGTTGATCAGGTATACATCCGCGCTGCTTTCGAAGGGCACGGTCTTGTAGCCCGCTCTTTCGAGGATCTCCAGCATCGCCTCGGTATCGTACTGGTTGACCTTGCAGCCCAGGGTCTTCGCGGCGACAGTAGGCATCACATATCCCCCCAGAGCGTCATGATCTGGGCGCAGGCGGCAATGGCGGCGGTCTCCGCCCGCAGTATGCGGGGGCCCATGGTGACGGGCAAGGCGCCGCAAGCGCAAAGCGCCTCGGCTTCTTTATCGCTGATGCCGCCCTCGGGGCCGATCACGCAGCCGATGTCGTTTAAAAGGGGTTCGCGCTCAAAAAAGTCCGCCAGCCGGTCGCCGGACGCTTTTTCCCACATGAAAAACGAGCGCCCGCACAAAGGAAGCTCTTTCTTGAGAATACCGAAATCGATGGGATCGGCGATCTCCATTTCGGCCTGCCGGCCGCACTGTTTGATAGCCTCGGCGGATATGCGCCGGGCGCGGGAAAGCTTTTTGTCCGCCTCGCCGGGGGCGATTTTGGCTACCGAGCGCTCCATGCGCACCGGCACCAGCCGGGCGCAGCCCAGCTCTGTGAGCTTCTGGGCGATCAGCTCCAGCTTCTCGCCTTTGGGGATGCCCATAAACACCGTGAGGCGCACCGGCGCCTCGGTGGAGGGCTTTGGCGCGCCCAGCAGGATGAACGCGTCCTCTCCATGTATGTCCATCACGCCTTCCCAGGCGCGCCCGCATCCGTCCGTGGCTTCCACAGGGTCGCCGGATGCAAGGCGCAGCACCTTCAGGGCGTGCTGCTTTTCTTCTTCGCTGAGCCTGGCTCTGCCCAGGGGCGCGTCTTCAGGCGCGATACGGAACCTGTGCATCTTATTCCCGGCAGGCGATGGCCGTCCACTCGCCCTGATGGCGGATGTCCAGGCGCGTATAGCCCGCCTTTTTCAGGGCATCCAGCGTATCGTTTTCGCGCTCGCGGGCGATGCCGGAGCATATGAACACGCCCTGGTCCTTCAGAAGCGCCTTCGCGGGGGCGCAGATATGGATGATGACGTCGGCGATGATGTTGGCAATGATCACGTCCGCCTTGCCCTGCGCCTTTTCCATCAGGTCGCCGCACTCGCAGCGAATCACGTTTTCAAAACCGTTGATCTTCACGTTTTCCCGGGCCACGCGCACCGCCATGGGGTCGATGTCGCTGGCCAGAACTTCCTTTGCGCCCATGTGGGCGGCGGTGATGGCCAGTATGCCGGTGCCGGTGCCGATATCCATCACCTGCATGCCGGGGCGCACGTACTCTTCGGCCAGCGCCACGCACATGCCGGTGGTCTCGTGGGTGCCGGTGCCGAAAGCCATGCCGGGGTCGATGGTGATGATCCTGTCGCCGGGCTCGGGGGAATACTCCTCCCAGCCGGGCTTGATCACGATGCTCCTGCCCAGGCGGAAGGGCTTATAGCTCTTTTTCCAGTTTTCGGCCCAGTCCTCGTCGTCCACGCTGCCCGCCAGCACTTCAAGCTTGCCCAGGTCTACGCCGGGAGCCAGACGGGGCAGTTCGGCAACGCGCTGGCGCACGGCAGCCAGGGTATCGCTGGCCCTTTCGTCCATGGGATAGTAGCCCGTCACCTTCACGTCGTCGCCGATGCGGCGGGCAATCTCTTCGTCAATGATGTCCCACTGCCCTTCGGGGCGCTGGTTGAGCTGCACGTCGTTTTTATCCTCGATCACCGTGCCGGCGCTGCCCGCGTCCAGAAGCACCTGGCTGACCGGCTCGCTGCCCAGGGTGGTGGTCAGAACGGTTATTTGCATCCAGTCCATATCGGTTTAACCCCCGAACGCGTCCTTGAGCTTATCCAGGAAGGACTTCTTTTTTTCGTATTCGCGGCCCGTGGTGGATTCCTCGAATATGCGCAGGATCTCCTTCTGCTTGTCGGTGAGCTTCTTGGGCACCTCCACCTGCACGGTCACGTACAGGTCGCCCTTGTTGCCGGAGCGCACGTAGGGGATGCCCAGGCCCTTCATGCGGAAGCTCTCGCCCGGTTGGGTCCCTTCCGGAATGGTGAGCTTGGCGGGCTTGTCCAGCGTAGGCACGTCAATCTGTGTGCCCAGCGCCGCCTGCGAGAAGGAGATGGGGATCTCGATAAACATATCCGCGCCCTTGCGGGTAAACAGCTTGTGGGGCTTGATGCTGATCACCAGCTGCAGGTCGCCCGCCGGTCCGCCGTTTTCGCCGGCATGGCCCTGGCCGTGGATGTTGACCACGTTTCCTTCGTCCACGCCCGCCGGGATGTTCACGCTGCGCCGCTTGGTGGTGCGGATCTTGCCGTTGCCGCCGCACTTGGTGCAGGGATCGGAAACCGTCTGCCCGCGCCCGCGGCACTGGGAGCATTCCATGCGCCGCTGCACGCGGCCGAAGGCGGTATTGGAGATCACGGTCTCCACGCCCGTGCCCTTGCAGCGGGTGCAGGTCTGGGGCTTGGTGCCCGCCTTGCAGCCCGTGCCGCCGCACACATCGCAGACTTCCACGCGGGAGAGGTTGATCTCCTTCTGGCAGCCCTTGGCAGCCTCCTCGAAGGTGAGGGACAGGTTCATGCGGATGTCGTCGCCCTGCATGGGCACGTTGCGCCTTTGGCCGGAGGCGCTGCCGCCCGTGAACATATTGAAGATGTCTTCAAAGCCCCCAAAGCCGAAACCGCCGCCACCAAAGCCGAAACCGCCCGCGTCGAAGCCGCCCGCGCCCATCTCGGGCCCGTCCACCGAGCCGAACTGGTCGTAGCGGGAGCGCTTCTGCGGATCGGACAGCACGCTGTAGGCTTCGTTGACCTCTTTGAATTTTTCCTCGGCCTCTTTGTTGCCGGGGTTTATGTCAGGGTGATACTTTTTGGCCATCTGGCGGTACGCCTTTTTGATCGCGGCTTCATCGGCGCTGCGCTCCACGCCCAGTACCTCGTAATAGTCCCGCTTTGCCAAGCTGTAACACCTCCTTATCTGCTGAATGCGTTATAAACAGGACAGAAGCGAAAGCCGCCCGGCTTTCGCCTGATTTGGGCTGAGGCCCGGCCGCAAACGCGGCCGGGCGCACCCAATAAATCAGTTGTTGTCGGTAAAGTTGGAGTCCACGGTGCCGTCGTCGTTCATGCCGCCGGGCTGCGCACCGGGCTGGCCGGCGTTGGGCTGGGCCTGCTGATAGACCTTGCCGAAGATCTCGTAGGTCTTCTGGGTGAACTTCTCCATGGCCGCCTTGATCTCGTCCACGTTGTTGCCCTCGCGCACCTTCTTGAAATCGGCGATCTCGGTCTCCAGCGTGGCCTTGTCCGCCGCGTCCAGCTTGCCGTCCATTTCCTTCATGGTCTTTTCGGTCTGGTAGATGAGGTTGTCGGCCTGGTTCAGGGTCTCGACCTCTTCCTTGCGCTTCTTGTCCTCGGAGGCGTAGCGCTCGGCGTCGTCCACGGCCTTCTTGATGTCCGCCTCGCTCATGTTGGAGGAAGCGGTGATGGTGATGTTCTGCTCGTTGCCGGTGCCCAGGTCCTTGGCGCTCACGTGCACGATGCCGTTGGCGTCGATATCGAAGGTGACCTCGATCTGCGGCACGCCTCTGGGAGCGGGAGCGATGCCGTCCAGGTGGAAGCGGCCCAGCTCCTTGTTGTACTGGGCCATCTCCCGCTCGCCCTGGAGCACGTGGACCTCCACGGAGGTCT
>JAFZPV010000056.1 GCA_017552535.1 Clostridia bacterium | reverse complement strand
CGGTGGAAGTGGCCGTGAGCAATCCCGGTTACCGCTATGTGCTGGGCAGCGTGCTGAACCAGGTGCTGCTGCATCAGAGCGTGATCGGCCTGGAGACGGAAGCAGCCCTCAAAAAGTATGATATCGTGCCGGACGTCATCATCGGCTGCGCAGGCGGCGGCAGCAACTTAGGCGGCCTGATCTCCCCCTTCATGCGGGACAAGATCAACGGCAAGCTCAACGCCCGCATCGTGGCGGTCGAGCCCGCTTCCTGCCCCAGCTTCACCCGCGGCGTGTACGCCTACGATTTCTGCGACACCGGCATGGTGTGCCCGCTGGCCAAGATGTACACGCTGGGCAGCAACTTCATTCCCGCGCCCAATCACGCGGGCGGCCTCAGGTACCATGGCATGAGCAGCATCCTGAGCCAGCTGTACGCCGACGGCTATATGGAAGCCGTGAGCGTTGTGCAGACCGACGTATTCAAGGCTGCCGAGCAGTTCGCCAGGGTCGAGGGCATCCTCCCCGCGCCCGAAAGCTCCCACGCCATCAAGGTGGCCATCGACGAAGCCCTCAAGTGCAAGGAGACCGGCGAGGCCAAAAACATCGTCTTCGGTCTCACCGGTACCGGCTACTTCGACCTGGTCGCCTACCAGAAGTTCAACGACGGCGTCATGGACGACTACATCCCCACGGACGAAGAGCTCGCAAAGAGCATCGCCCAGCTGCCGAAACTCTGATCTTTCCAAAACGGCGAAACGCCCGGAACTCCGGGCGTTTTGCTGTTTTGGAAAGTTATTGTTCGAGTTTGTTCAGCCAGTACAGATAGCGTTCTTCCGGCTCCGCCTCGAACGTCATTCTCTGCCCTGTGGCGGGATGCGTAAAGCCGATGCGCCCCGCGTGAAGCAGCTGCCCGCCCTCCACGGGATATGGGCTCTTTTTGGGGCCATACACGGGATCGCCCAGCACGGGATGCCCGAGCGACGCCATGTGCACGCGGATCTGGTGGGTGCGCCCCGTGGATAGAACGCATTCCAGCTCGCTTGCGCCCCGAAGCTCTTTGAGCACGCGCCAGCCGGTCTTCGCGCTGCGCCCGTTTGGCACGATGGCCATCTTTTTCCGGTCGGTGGGATGGCGGCCGATGGGGGCGTCCACCGTGCCGCTCTCCTGCTTCATATGTCCGATCACGATGGCGCGGTACGCCCGGTCCACCGAGTGCTCCGCGATCTGGGAAGCAAGGCTCAGATGCGCCCTGTCGTTTTTTGCCACCAGCAGAAGGCCACTGGTGTCTTTGTCGATGCGGTGCACCACGCCGGGCCTGGTGACCCCGCCGATGCCGCTTAGGCCGTCCAGCCGGTACAGAAGCGCGTTCACCATCGTGCCGTCGGGATTGCCCGCGGCGGGATGCACCACCATGCCGCTGGGCTTGTACACCACGGCAAGATCCTCGTCCTGGTATACGATCGAAAGCGGGATATCCTGGGGGCACACGTCAGAAGGCTCGGCCTCGGGAATGTCCAGAAGCACCCGGTCGCCGGGCTTTAACTCATAGCCCGCCTTCGTCTGAACGCTTCCGTTCACTTTGGCCCGGCCTTCGCGGATCAGCGCGCCCGCACGGGAACGGGTAATGTCCGCGGCCTGGCTCAGAAAAACGTCCAGCCGACCGCCTTCACGGCATTCATACGGCGTCACGCGATCCCTCTTTTCGTATCAGGATGGAAAAGGCAAACAGCAAAAGCCCCGCGGTGATGAAGATGTCGGCGCAGTTGAACACGGGAAAGGGTACGAAGTCCAGCCGTATCCAGTCCCGTACGAAGCCAAAACGCAGGCGGCTGAACAGGTTGCAGGCCCCGCCCGCCCAGGCGGCGGACAGAAGCAAGCGCTTCGGGCGGCTCATGGGCGCAAAAAGCGCAAAGACGCAAAGGCAAATGAGCGCCAGCACGCTGAAAACTGCCGCCAGCGCGGGATGGGCCTCAAGAAAGGAAAACGACACGCCCGTGTTCAAAGCGTGTTCCACATGGGCGACGCCCGGGATCAGCCGCGTGCCCTCTTCGTACAGGGGCGACAGGCCGTCCGCAAGCGCGATCACCAGCGCGCTCGCGGACGCTGCCAATAAACACAGACGTGCGGGCGAACCGTTTATTTCCCAAACCGCTGCTGCCGACATAAAAAGATACCGTCCAAAAGGGCTGCCGTTTCCGGCTAATGATACGCAAACAGACGCTCCGGCAAAAACGGGATGCCTGCCGAAGCGCCTGCTTTCAGCAAAAGACGCGCCTTATTCGGCCACCGTGTACAGGGGGCTGTCCTTCAGAAGGCGGCTCTGCTCCTCCACGAGCTTGGAGAAGTTGCGGTGATACTCTTCGCCCTTGCTCTTGATGCTCTCGTAATCGGCGCGCATCTCGCTGAGCTTCTGCTGGCTCTGGGCTTCCAGGGCGGCGGCCTGCTCCTCGGCGTCGGTCACGATGCGGCGGGCTTTCTTGCGGGCGTCGTCGATGGTCTCGTCGGCGATGCGCTGGGCGCTGATGAGGGTCTCGCGCAGGGTGGTCTCCAGGTTCTTGAAGTAGCTGGGCTCGTTGAAGGTGGGCAGGCCGGCCTCTTCCTTCACGGCGGGCACGTCGGTGTTCTGCTCGGGAGCCTTGGGCTCGGCCTCCAGCGCGGCGTGCAGCTGCTCGATCTCGGTCTGCCTGGCCTCGAGGGTCTTGTTCAGATCGGCGAGCTGTTCCTTCAGAGCCTTGGCTTCTTCGGTCAGGCGCACGTTCTCGCGGGCCAGGTCTTCGGTCTGGTCGGCCAGCGCGTCCAGGAAATCGTCCACCTCGTTGAGGTTATAGCCGTTGCGCTCGGTTTTGAAGCGCTTGCTGCGAATCTCGTCTACTTTGATCGACATATTCGTTCCGTCCTTTCATGAGGTTTGTTGTTGGAAATCATATTGTCAGATGCGGAAAACGAGCCGCATCAGCCATTGCAGAAGTTCACACAGGATCACCGCCACCAGGGGGGAGAGGTCCACCGGCAGGCCGCCCAGCACCGGCTTTACCGCCGTGCGCACGGGGAAGAGCACGGGTTCGGTGATGCGGTACAGGATGTCGGATACCCGCCCTTCGGGCATTTTGGTAACGCTCAGGATGATGCGCACCACCACCCTCAGGATGATGCACAGTTCGTACAGCGCTACCAGGAAGATCAGGATCTTGGGAATGGAGTTCAGCGAAAGCCTCCCGCCGAAAAAGATCATGTCAGTACCTCCTCTCCACGTGTCGGCTCATGTTGACTTTTACGTTTTCCGGTGCGATCAGATAGGTGTTGTCGGTGATCTTGCGCACCTTCGCGTTGAGGGCGAATGCCGCGCCGGCAAGCGTGTCGAGTATGCGCTGGCTCAGGCGGTCGTCCGTGTCGTCGAAGTTGACCAGGGCGGAGGTGCCCGCGATGATGTCACGGATCACCGTCGCACACTCGGACAGGCTGCTCAAGTAGTATACCATGGTGTCCGGCCTGGGCACAGGCTGATCCTGCCTGGGCTTGTTCGCCGGCACGTTCGACCCGCCCGTCCGGGTACGCCTCTCGCTGCCGTAGCGGGGCGCGGAGTCCTGCCCCCGGCTGTGGGAATAGCGGTTCTCGTAAATGGAAGGAGATTCGTCCAGTGTCTGCCCGCCCGTGCGGCGCGGCGCGTCCGGCGGCGCATCGTCCACGCGCAGGATCTTCAGCCGCATCAGCAGCTCCAGGAATGCGTTGGGTTGAGCCATGTATCTGTTGTCCCCCAAAAGGTCGCTTTTTATTTTCGGTGCTACTTGATCAGCACCTGGGAGCCGTAGGTCAGCACGCCGTCCACCAGCGGGGTGAACAGAACCGTGCCGTCCGAACGGTAGGCCAGTACCTCCACGGGCACGAAGGTGCCGCCGGGCACGTCGTACAGCCACACGCCCGTCTGTCCGCTCAGGGTGCCCAGGGCTTTGCGGGATACCAGCATGCCGTTCATGTTGGCGCCGATGGTCACGCTGCCGCTGCGGGCGTAAAACAGCGAGCCGATGGGCTGCGTCACTTCCAGCACCGCCATCACCGTGGCGCCGTTTTTGGTTACCTTCACCACCGTGCCGTCGTATACCAGCTCGTCGTAGCCGTTCACTTTAAAGGAATACGCGGTGTCCAGCGTGGGGTTCCAGGTGCGGTCTTCGCCCACCAGCACCATGTACCAGTGGTTCTGGTCGGCCACGCGGAACACGTTCTTCGCCGCCCGGGGGCTTTCCGCGCCGGCCAGGGAGCCGCCCTCCAGCACCGTGCGCACGTCGCTGATCTCCAGGCTCATCACCGTGTCCGCGTTCAGGGTGCTTTCGTATCCGTCCAGGTAGAAGCTCACCAGTCCGCTGCGGGGAGCGGTCTTGGGGATCTGCCAGCTGGCGATGGCGTTCAAGCGCTGGTTCTCGTCGTCGTAATACTTGATCAGCTTGGAGTCCGAGCGCTTGTTGGCGCTCATATAGGCGCGCCTTTCCTCCATGGCCCGGCTCAGCAGGCTCACCATGCCCGGCAGGTTACCGCGGCTGTTGCCGCTCACCAGGCTTTTGAGCTCCTCGGCGCGCTGCTGTACGTTGAGCGTGAGCACTTCCAGCTGTGCGTCCAGCTCGTTGCCAAGCACGAGCTTGTGATATGTCTGGATGAGCTTGCGGGTGTTGTTCAGCTCGTTGATGAGGCGCGTGGAGTACTCCAGGGAATAGACGTAGGCCGCCACGTCGCCTTCGTTCACCAGGGTGCATTCGTCCGCCAGGAAGTCCATGCGGGTGACCTGCGTCTCGCTCACCACGCTTTCGTCCCTCACGATGAGGCCCTGCACGGTGCGCGCGTCGCTGGCCGTGCCCTGATAGATCACGGCCACCTCGCTTCTGCCGAACAGGCTGCCCCGGAACAGGAAGATCACGATCAGCGCGATCAGAAGCAGTATCAGGTAAAAACGCCCTGTTACCCGTATGCGCACCGCGGTTCCTCCTTTCGGCATAAACACCCATTTTTCTGTATTATATAATACTTCCCGTCATTTTTCAATAATATTTTTGTAATCTTTGCTTCCCGGCCCGCCCAAAGGAGAATTTAACCTTCCTGCCGCAGAGCGCTTTTTTGTTATAAACGTGCAAAGCTTTACATATGCGGCCGCTTCCTGCGTTGCCGTGTGCGGTTTTTTGTGTTATAATTAGAATGGACGGGAATGTGGAATATCCCTTCATAATTCACCGCACAAACGAGCGAAAAGACATGAACGAAAAGAAGACCCGCGTTTTGTACCGGGTGATCCGCCGGCTGGTGAAGGCGTTTTCGCCCCGCTTCGTCACGGAAGGGGAGGAACTGCTGCCTGAAGGCGCCTGCGTGATCGCGGGCAACCACTCGCAGATGTACGGACCCATCGCGGCGGAGCTGTATACGCCCGGGCCGCATTATACCTGGTGCGCGCAGGAGATGATGCATCTCAGAGAGGTGCCTGCCTACGCCTATCAGGACTTCTGGTCCTATAAGCCCGCCTGGACCAGGCCGTTTTACAGGCTGCTGAGCTACGTGATCGCGCCTTTGTCCAGTGTGATCTTCAATGACGCAAACACCATCGGCGTGTACCGGGACATGCGGGTGCTGTCCACCTTCCGCGAAACGGTACAGCGGCTCGAACAGGGCTGCCGCGTGGTGATCTTTCCGGAAAAACGCGAAAAGCACAACAATATCGTGTACGAGTTTCAGACGCACTTCGTGGACACGGCGCTTCTGTATCACAAAAAAACGGGGAAGCGGCTGGCCTTCGTACCCATGTACCTGTGCCCCGCGCGGAAAACCATGTATTTCGGTGCGCCCGTATACTTCGATCCCGAAAACAAGCTCGACGACGAGCGCGCGCGCATATGCCGCCTGCTGATGGACGCGGTCACGGACCTGGCCGTGCGCCTGCCCCTGCATACCGTGGTGCCCTACGAGAACCTGCCGAAGAAGGCATATCCGAAAAACAAGCCCCTGAACGAGGAGGTTGAACGCTGATATGGAACAGGCGAAGGTCAGAACGCCCTGGGCGGGACACACCGAAGGAGTGCCGCTGCATCTGGACTATTTCGAAGGCTCCATGTTCGACAAAGTGGCTCACATTGCCCGGCAGTACCCGGACAACGTGGCGTTTGACTTTATGGGCCGTTCCACCACCTACCGGCAGATGATCAAAGAGATCGAGCGCTGCGCCAGGGCTTTAAAGACCATCGGCGTGCGGGAAAACGACTGCGTGACCATCGCCATGCCAAACTGCCCACAGGCCATATACATGTTCTACGCGGTCAACCTGGTGGGCGGGATATGCAACATGATCCATCCGCTCTCCGCCGAAAAGGAGATCGAGTTTTATCTGAACGAGAGCCGTTCCGTGACGGCCATCACCCTGGACCAGTTCTACCACAAATTCGAAAGCATCCGCGAAAACACCGGCGTGGTGAACATCATCATCGCCTCGGTGAAGGACGCTTTGAGCCGCCACGTGCGCGCGGGCTACATGCTCACCGAGGGCCGCAGGATCAAAAAGATCCCCAAGGAGGCCCCGGTCATCCGCTGGAAGCATTTTCTGCAGATGAGCCGCCACTGTTTTTACAGGTACCGGGTGGAGCGCAAAAGCGACGACCCGGCGGTGATCCTGTATTCTGGCGGCACCACGGGCACCACCAAGGGCATCGTGCTGACCAACAAAAACTTCAACGCCATGTCCCAGCAGGTGCTGGCCGCAAATCCCATGTTCCGGGTGGGCGACAGGATGCTGGCAGCCATGCCTTTGTTCCACGGCTTCGGCCTGGGCGTATGCGTGCACACCATGCTGGCCGTGGGCGGGCGCTGCATCCTGATCCCGCGCTTTACGGCCAAGAGCTACGCCAAACAGATCGTGAAGTACCGCTGCAACTTCATCGCGGGGGTGCCAACCCTGTACGAGGCGCTTCTGCGCCTGCCTTCCATGGACGGGGCGGACCTGAGCAGCCTGAAGGGCGTGTTCTCAGGCGGCGACAGCCTGTCCATAGAGCTCAAAAAGAAGTTCGACAAATTCCTTTCCGACCATAATGCATCCATCCAGGTGCGCGAGGGCTACGGCGCCACCGAGACCGTCACCGCCTGCTGCCTGACCCCGCCCCGCACCCACAAGGAAGGCTCCATCGGCGTGCCCTTCCCGGACACCTTCGTCAAGATCGTGGAGCCGGGCACGGACCGGGAGCTGCCCTACGGGCAGGAGGGCGAGATCCTTCTGGCGGGCCCCACCGTGATGAAGGGGTACATGAACCATCCCGAGGAGACCGCCCAGACCCTCAGGACCCACCCGGACGGCCTCACCTGGGTATACACCGGCGACCTGGGCTGCATGGACGAAGAGGGCTTTATCTACTTCAGGGGCCGCGCCAAGCGCATGATCATCACCTCCGGCTACAACGTCTATCCCAGCCAGCTGGAAAACATCCTGGACGCACACGAAAAGGTGCAGATGAGCTGCGTGATCGGCGTGCCGGACCCCTACAGGATGCAGAAGGTCAAGGCCTTCGTAAAGCTCGTTCCCGGCGCGGACGCTGACGAAAGCACCCGCGCGGAGATCATGGAATACTGCAAAAAGAACATCGCCAAATACGCCATGCCCTACGATATCGAGTTCCGCCAGGAGATGCCAAAGACCCTGGTGGGCAAGGTGGCCTACCGCGTGCTGGAGGCGGAAGAAAAGGCAAAGCTCCAGAGCGCGGCGGAAGGGAAAAACGCCTGAGGAAAAGGCGGTTTTGCCCGAAACGTTTTTTCGCGCGCATATATTGTAAAAACGCGGGATTCCTGCTATAATACAAACGGATATATATAGAAAGCGGATCGGAGGACGGCATGCGGCTGGTATCCTGGAACGTGAACGGCCTGAGGGCCTGCTGTGAAAAGGGCTTTTACGACAGCGTGAAGGCTCTTGACGCGGACGTGATCTGCCTGCAGGAGATCAAGCTCAAGCCCGAGCAGTTCGAAAACCGCATGGACGGATACGAGGTCACCCTCAATTCCGCCCAGAAGCCCGGCTATTCCGGCACGGCGGTGTTCACCCGTGTAAAGCCGCTGCGCACCGTGAAGGATATGGGCATCCCCGAGCACGACACGGAGGGCCGCGTGATCCTTACGGAGTTTGACGGCTTCCAGCTGGTGTGCTGCTACACCCCCAACTCCCAGGACGGGCTGAAGCGCCTGGAATACCGCATGAAGTGGGAAGACGACTTCCGCGCCTACCTCAAGGAGCTGGATAAGTCGAAGCCCGTGATCCTGTGCGGAGACCTGAACGTGGCGCACCAGGAGATCGACCTCAAAAACCCCGACACCAACCATATGAACGCGGGCTTTACCGACCAGGAGCGCGGCAAGATGACCGAGCTTCTGGCCTCCGGCTTTACCGACAGCTTCCGCTTCCTCTATCCCGAAGCGACAGGCGCGTACAGCTGGTGGAGCTACCGCATGCGCGCCCGGGAGCGCAATGCGGGGTGGCGCATCGACTACTTCATCGTGTCCGATTCCCTCGTTTCCCGCATACGGGACAGCCGCATCCACGCGGACGTCTTTGGTTCGGATCACTGCCCCGTTTCCCTGGATATCGATATTTAAGCAGCGGAGGAACATATGAAAGCGCAGAGAAAAACCACGGTCGTTCACATCAAAAGCGCGCTGCCCGTTTTCGGCGCGGCAGCCGTCGTGCTGATCGGAGCGCTCCTGTTTCCCATATACCGTTTCGGCTGGTTCGCCGCCGTGGCGGTCCTGGCCGCGGGCGCGTACTTCTTTCTGGACAAGCTCGTGTTCACCGGCCGGGACGAGGAGATCGTGGAAGAACTGTACACCGGAGACAAGGAGCTTGACGAAAAGATCAAGTACAGCCGCGAGGTGCTCGAGCGCTTCCGCGAGGCCGCCGTTCAGGCGGGCGACGACGAGATCGCCGGCCAGATCAACCGCATCGCGGACTCCGCCGAAGGCATCATCGACGAGGTCATCCAGGACAAGGGAGACCGGGGCGACGCCAACACGTTCTTCAGCTACTACATGCCCACGCTGGACAAGCTGCTTTCGTATTACACCCAGTTTGCCGTGAGCGGCAAGGGCGAAAACGCCGCCTCCAGCAAGCGCCGCATCGAAGGCTGCCTGAGCATGGTGGCCGATTCCTTCGACAAGTTCCTGGACAAGCTCTACCGCAACGAAGCCGTGGAGATCAAGGCCAGCGTGGACGTGCTCAAGACCATGCTGCGCATGGACGGCCTGTCCGGCAAGACCGACGCGCCTTCCGCCGCGCCCACGGCGGATATCGACGCCATCACGTCCCGCCTGCAGAAGGAAGCGGAAATGGAACAAAAGCAAGTGGCCCAGGCCACTCAGGGATAAAACCTTCCAAGCGTGAAAATCAATTAAAGGAGAGATAACGCCATGTCAGAGACCAATTTCAGCGCAGCCGCCGCGACCGCCATCATTCCCGAGTTTGAGGAGGCCCTCAAATCCATCGACGTGGAGATCGAGACCAACCAGGACCCCGAGGCTCTTGCCAAGGAGCGCAAGGCCGTCTATGACGCCATCCGCGAGGTGGAGAAGACCGACATCCGCGAGACTGCCGACGTGTTCGCCTTCGGCGCGGAGATCCAGAACGACCTGAGCCGCTTCTCCGACACGGCGCTTGCCAAGGTCAAGACCAAGGACCTGGGCGAAGTGGGCGACATGATCAGCAAGCTGGTGCTCGAGCTCAAGGGCTTCACCGTGGACGAGCCCAAGAAGAAGGGCCTGTTCGCCCGCTTCAAGAAGGGCGTGAGCAAGATCGAGCTGCTCAAGACCCGCTATGAAGGCGCCACCGTGAACGTGGACGCCATCGTGCAGGCCCTCAACTCCCACAAGATCACCCTGCTCAACGACATCGTGCTGCTGGACGAGCTGTACAACGAGAACCTGGTGTACTTCAAGACCCTCACCGTGTACATCGGCATGGGCAAGAAAAAGCTCGAAGAGTTCCGCAACGGCCCCATCGCCGAAGCCGTGGAGCTGGCCAAGCGCACCGGCCTGCCCGAGGACGCCCAGGCCGCCAAGGACTTAAACGACAAGGCCGACCGCTTCGAAAAGAAGATCTACGACCTGGAGCTTACCCGCAACATCTCCATCCAGATGGCGCCCCAGATCCGCCTGATCCAGTCCTCCGACACCGTGATGGTGGAAAAGATCCAGTCCACCATCGTCAACACCATCCCCGTATGGAAGAGCCAGATGGTGATGGCGCTGGGCATCGAGCACAGCCAGCAGGCCATGGAGGCCCAGCAGGCCGTGACCGACCTGACCAACGAGCTGCTCAAGAAGAACGCCGACACGCTGCACATGGCCACCGTGGAGACCGCCAAGGCCGCGGAGCGGGGCATCATCGATATCGAGACCCTGACCTACACCAACCAGCAGTTGATCGACACCATGGACGAGGTGCTGCGCATCCAGAACGAAGGCAAGGAAAAGCGCCGCGCTGCCGAAGAGACCCTCAAGAACATCGAATCCGAGCTCAAGCAGAAGCTGCTGGAGTTCAAGGGCTGATGCCCGACGCGCGGGAGGGGTTCGCCCCTCCCGCCTCCCGAAAGACGGCGCCTGCGCACAAGGCGCAGATATAAAGCCGCTTCGTGAAACACGCGCCGCTGCACGCGCGCAAATGGAAAGGATGGCTCCGCATGAGTCAGGTCATGTCGAAGATCGTCGAAAAACAGGTCGAAAAACATATGGACAAAAAGGCCGCGGCCCAGCCGTACGCCAAGAAGCCTGTGAACGAAAACCGCCGCCTGGCCGTAAAGGTGCTGGCCGCGGCCATCGCGGTGGCACTTCTGGTCATCGCGCCGCTCAAGCTGAACGGCTACCGCAACCGGGTGGAAAAGGTGTTCAAAAACGGCACGTCCACCCAGTACGTGGACAGCGTAGCCGGCTATGTCCGCCAGTCGTCCAGCGCGGCTACGGATATACTGAACACTTTCACCGCCCGCTACGGCGAGACGGACGCCACCCGCAAGCTCACCAAGGCCATCGAGCAGCTGGGCAAGGCCTCGGATGAAAACGAGATCATGCGCCTGTATGAGGAGATGTACGCCGGCGCCAACGAAGTGTACAACCTCTACAGGGCTGAATATAAACGCGATACAGGCAAGGAGCCCGACAAGTCCGACAAGGTATACAAGGACTGGGACGATCTGTATTCCTATTACAACAAGGATATCGCCAATAACGGCTATTGGGAAAAAGCCGCCAAATACAACGCCGCCAGGGAGAGCTTTCCGGCCAACGTGATCGGCCCGCTGTTCGGCATAGACAAAATGCCCGCAAAGATCGGCAGCTGAAGCCCCGGAAGAGCTTTTGCGCTGTGCGTTGTGTGCGGTTCGGCAGCCGTCAGGCAGGGCCGGATCGCGCGGCGCTTTTGGCGGATCAAAAACGGTTTGAACATGAGGTGACGGTATGAAAAAAACTTTTGCGCTTCTTCTGGTTTTCCTTCTGTGCGCAGGCACGGCGCTTGCTTCGGGCATGCCCAAGGCGTCGAAGGACTTTTATTATTTCGACAGCGCGAATGTGCTTGACTATGAGACCGAGGCGGTCATTTTCTACAACAATAAAGCGCTTGCCAAGGCCTGCGGCGCCGAGATCGTGGTGGCGGTGATACCCACCACCGGGCGCGACGAGATCGGCAATTACGCCAACAAGCTGTTCAACGCCTGGGGCATTGGCGACAAAAAGAAGGACAACGGTTTTCTTCTGCTGCTGGCGGTGGACGACGACGATTATTACATGACGAAGGGCAACGGCACCGGCGCCATCATGACGCCCGGCGAAGTGACCGATATGCTGTACGACTACCTGGAAGCGGATTTCGCGGCGAAAAACTACTCCGCAGGCGTGGAAAAGGTATTCGAGCAGACGTTTAAGACCCTCACGTCCTATTACGGCCTGAACCTGGCTTATCAGGATGAACAGTCGCTGATTCGCAGCGGCAAGATCGAAGCCGAGACCAGGGAGACCGTCGGCTTCGGCGGAGCCGACAGGGAAGTGACGGCGGAAGAATCCTCGGAGGGAAGCGGTATCATGGGCCTTGTGGTATTGGCCATCATCGTGATCATCATCGTGGCGATCGTGAAGTCCCGGCGGAAGACCCGGCGCAGGGGCGCTGTGATCGTGCCGCCCGCAAACCCCACGCCTACGGTAGTGGTGGCGCCCCGGGTCAGGATGACCGGCGGCGTGCGCCCCAGGGCGGCGAGACCCGCTCGGCCGGTACAGTACCGCTCACCTTCCGGCTTGGGCGGCCTGTTCGGCGGATTGAGCGGCCTGGGCGGCTCCGGTTCCTCCCATCCGTCTTCCCCTTCCCGCAGCTCCTCATCCTCCCGCTCTTCCGGATGGAGCAGCTCCTCGCGGTCTTCGTCTTCCTCCAGCCGTTCGAGCGGCTTCGGCGGCGCCCGCGGAGGCGGCGGACATTCCAGCGGCAGCGGCGGCGGACGCAGGCGATAAAGGCGCCTGCAGCCTGATCACAAAAAAGGAGCTGAACCGAAATGAAACGCGAATCGGCTATGTACCGCCTGAAGGACGGACAGAAATCCACCTTCCAGAACGTGATCTGGAGCGGCGCGCGCTATATCGACGAAGCCTGCGAACGCATGGGCATCCAAAATGCTTCCGCCTGGTGCGTGGATGAATTTGTATACTTTTACGCGGAATCCGCGGACGGCAGCGCCTGTGGTCTCAAAGCCCTGCTGGAGAGCTTCAAAACAGAACTTGGTCTGTATTTGGAAAAGCTGGCCGATCCGGACGAAATGCGGCTGATGTACCACGATATCGGCGTGGTCAGGCAGGATAAAAGCCTTATCCGCCGCCGTGTTTTCGCCACGGTGCTTAAGGGTGGCTGCGCCGAAGAATACAGGGCTCGCCACCAGAAGCTGATCGACGCCAGGGGAGACAAAGTCTCCGACGGGCCGGAGACCGATTTTACCATCCGCTGTGCTTTGGACACATACATTTTCGGCTACTGCGAACTGGTGAAGAGCTACGATCACGAACCCACAGCGGAGGAGAAGGCCGCCACCGCAGCCTGGGAGACCAAACAGCTTGAGATCATGGACTGGCTCACCGACGACGTGGACTGGCTCACGGGCCAAAGCCACCCGAAGATGGAAAACCTGTTTCTGCAGAAGGGATTCTGATTTATTCCGCTGCCGCCTGGATTCAGCGCGGCAGCGCTGCTTTATGCAAATTTGGAGGAAAACATGTCACAGGTCATCGATTATTTCCGCAAATACATCCACATTCCCTCAGCGTCCGACGAGAGTACGGGCGCCCGTCCCAGCACGCCCGGCCAGATGCACATGGCCAAAGCCCTGGAAGAGGACATGCGCGCTTTGGGGCTAAAGGACGTCCGGAATTTCGATAACGGCTACGTGTGGGGCCGGGTGCCCGCCAATGCCGAAGGCCAGCCCGTCATCGGCCTGATCGCCCATCTGGACGTGGTGAACAACGAACCCTGCGATCCCATGCGCGAGCGGATGGTGGAAAACTACGGCGGGGAGGCCATCGAGATCGGTTCCGGCGTGACCCTGAGCCCGGAGGAATTTCCCGCCATGAAGCGCTGGAAGGGCAAGGACCTGATCGTCACTGACGGAAAGACCATCCTGGGCGCGGACGACAAGGCGGGCGTCGCGGAGATCATGGCGCTGTGCGCGCGGCTCATGGCTGACCCGGGCATGCCCCACGGAGAAGTGGCCGTGGCCTTTACGCCGGACGAGGAGATCGGTTCCGGCGCGGAGGAGCTGGACCTTGAAGCCTTCAAAGCGGATTTTGCCTATACGGTGGATGGCGGCGAGCTGGGCGAGGTGGAGTACGAAAACTTCAACGCCGCTTCGGCGCGGCTGAGCTTCCACGGCGTTTCGATCCATCCCGGAAGTGCGAAGAACCGCATGAAGAACGCTGCCCTCATGGCGGGAGAGTTCATCTCCCTGCTGCCTGCCTTTGAAACGCCTGCTCATACCGAGGGCCGCGAGGGCTTTTACCACCTGGTGCGCGTGGACGCCACGCCCGAACAGGCTTTTCTGGCATACATCATCAGGGATCACGACGCTTTGAAGCTGGAAGAAAAGAAGGCATACCTTGCCCGCTGCCGCGACATGATCAACGCCCGCTGGGGCGAAGGCAGCTGCGAACTGGAGATAAGAGACAGCTACCGCAATATGTACGAGGCCATCAGGCCCCACATGCACGTGGTGGAGCGCGCGGCGAAGGCGTTTGAAGCCTGCGGCGTAACGCCCGTGTTCCCGCCGGTACGCGGCGGCACGGACGGCGCGCAGCTGTCCTTCCGGGGCTTGCCCTGTCCCAATCTCTCCACCGGCAGCATCAACCATCACGGCGTGCGGGAATGCGCCTGCGTGCAGGACATGGAAACGATGGTGGACGTGCTGACCGAGCTGGTGCGGGCGAGGTAAAGGATGAAGCGTCTTGTGCTTGCGGTGCTTGCGCTGGTGCTTTTCCTGAGCCTTCCGGCCCGGGCGAGCCAGCTTGCGGCCCAGGGCAGCCATGCCCTGTACCTGGACGACCGGGGCAGTGTATGGGCCTGGGGCTCCAACCACATGGGCGAAAGCGCATGCGCGTCAGACGACGTCTGCGTGCCCGTGCCCCTGCGCGTATTTGATTCCGCAGCGGAGGTCGCCTGCGGACGGCAGTTTTCCCTGGCGCTTACCGGGAACGGGGAGGCCTGGCTGTGGGGGCTTGTGCCCGCGGGCATGCTGGACAACACGGAGGCGCAGCGCGCCGGGCAGCCCGTGCGGCTGGATGGGGATATCGCCCATATCGCCGCCTGCGAAGGCGCCGCGGCGCTTCTGACGAGCGCCGGCACGGTGCGGTATTTCGATTCCGCCGCCTGGCGCACCGCAGCCTCAGGGGCCGTGTCTGTGGCCCTGGGCATGGACTTTGTTTTGTGGACGGACGGGGAGGGCACGGCCTTTCTGCTGGAAGCGGGCGCAGAAGAAAGCCAAGCGCGGGCTCTGATGAAAAACGTTAAGTGGGTGTCCGCCTCCGGCCAGACCGCGCTTCTTGCCTCCGAAGACGGAACGCTGTACGCGCTGGGCGCTTCCGGCCTTGAGGGAAGGCTCGGCCTGGACACGGACGACTGGATCGAGGAACCTGTCCCCAACGGCGTGAGCCGGGCGAGGGAAGGGGTCTGCGGCGTGAGCTGCTCCGGCGCGCTGACCGAAGATAACGAACTGTACATGTGGGGCACGCTGTATTCCTATTACACCGCCTTCTCCGCGGACGGATCGATCCTGTACGCGGCGGCGGACGGAACGCTGATCCGTTACGGAAAAGCGCCCGTCAAGCTGTTTGACAGCGTACGCTGCGCCGCGGCGGGAGACGCGTTCATCGTGCTTGAGACCCTGGACGGAACGCTTTTGAGCTGGGGCTCCAACGACTGGGGCCAGCTGGGGGACGGCAGCGTGACGCGCTTTGAACTCGTGGCCGGCGAAGACGGGGAGGACGAAGACGCGGATTACGAGATCCAGGTGACGGATTACCGGCAGGCGGTATTCCCGGTTTCGCCCGTTATCGGCAAATAGACTGCCTGCGGCTTGGGAGGATGAACCAATGAATATCACCGCGCTGCCCGGATTCCGCTCCTGCGTGCGGGCGCTGACCGCCCTGATCGCCCTGCAGCTGATGTTTACCCTGGTGGGGCTGTTCGGGCCGGACGGCTTTTCACTGCCGCAGGTGGCCCAGGCGCTCGTTTCGCTGGTGCTGAACGTGCTTTTGATCGCCGGCTTTATGCGCATGCTCCGCAGGGACGCGCCGGGCGGCCTGCGCATGGCGGGCGTGGTATGCGCCGTCCGCTTCGCGTGCCTGTGCGTGCTTCTGTTTGCAGGCATCCTCAGCGCGCTGCTGCTGGCGTTTTCCGCGCTGGCGGGCGGGGAGAGGGCGCCCCTGTTATGGCGCGTGCTGGAGCTGCTGCTTGTCACGCTGGCGCCGTATGCCGTTATGGCGGTATACTTCCGGCAGATCGCAGCGACCGCGCGTTCCGTGCGGGCGGGCACCTACAAGCTTAGCAGGGTGCCGGAGATGTGGGCGCTGATCCTGGCGCTCGCGGCCCTGGCGGCCCTGGCGCTGCGGCTTGCCCTCAGGCTGTTTGACGGCTTTCTGCCCCTGCCGGACGCGGCTCCCAAAGGCGAAAGCCTGCTTCGGGCGGCGGCTTCCCTGCGGAGAGAAAACGACGGCTTCCTGCAGCACGTCTGCTTATACGCGTCCTTCGCGCTCCTGGCGGCAAGGGGCCTTGCGGCGCACAGGATACTCAAAACCCTGCGCATCAACGTCCCGGTGATGGAATAAAAAAGCGCCGGGAATGAAATGAGATTTCATCCCCGGCGGGATTGAATTTTGATGGGCGCTGCCTTTCTAAACCACCCGGAGGATTCTCCTGCTTCGACAGCCTTTACGGGCTGTTATTTTCGCCACTCCTTCAGCATGGGGCGGATGCGCTGAGAAACGATACTGCCGAAATATGCTTTTACGGCTGCTGCCGTTTCGGGCGGAAGATGCTGCGCAAACCGCTCGGCGGCGATGTTCAGGCTGCCGGGCAGGTTGAATGTGAGGGCGAAGCGGCTGGCGGAGCCTTCCGGGGAAGAAAGAAGAGCGTAGGGTATGTCGGTGAGCGCCTCCGCGCTGTCGAAGGCGTAAGGCGTTTCATCGCGATCCGTCAAAAGATCTATGCACAGAAACTCTTCTTTCCCGGCGTCCAGGGCGCTGAAGCGGATGTTCAGCCCGTATATGCTGCGGTCTCCTTTTGCTGTCAGAAGCAGCGTGACACCTTCCCGTTCCTGCACGGTCCATGCCCCGGATTCATCCTGGCTCAGCGCATATTGGGAACCTGTCTGCCTGGAAAAGCTCAAATCGAAGCTGCCCGAAGCGTCGATGCGGAAAGAGACCTTATACATGCCGCTGTCAAACGACGCGTCTAAACTGCCGTCCTGGCTGTAAGCGCATGAGAAGGCTTCGCGCTCCCCGAAGCGACCGGTATGATCGGCGAAAACGCGGTACGCCAAATCCATGGAGCCGAAGCAGAAGCTGAGCTTCTCCTCCTGAATCGTTCCGCCCTCATCGGGGTTCAGCGTGAGTATGCCGGTCTGGCTGTCTTTGGCCTGATCGCCCTCGGGATCGTCCCAGCCAAACAGTTCATACAGATCCGCCGCTGTTGCGATTTCGCCCAAAACGGCATCCGCTTCGGGCTTTCCGGGCAGCGCGTCGTCCACCCAAAGGCAGTACTCGCCGTCTTCGTTGTCGTAAATATACATTTCGGCAGGCGTCCGGTCTTCGGGCGCCGTATTTTTCATCTGAAGGATCATATCGTCAAACCAGGAGACGAGGTCTGTCCCGGAGAGCTTTCCGGCGGCTTCCGCGAAGCGGCGAACGCCGTCTGTCTCCATGGCGTTTTTTGCCGCGTTCAGCGCGAGGAGCGCGAGCTCTTCCCGGGTGATGTCCACCCGCGTGCGGGCGGTAAAGGCGTATCCGCATACAGAGAAATCGCCTTCTTCCGGCTCCCCGGCCCTTTCCAGGATACCGCTGAACAGATCGTGCTGCACGATATCGAGAAAGTCCTGAAGCAGGCTTTCGGCAGCCGGCGTCTGAACGGGTGCGGGCGTGCTCGGGCTCTGCCCCAGGATGCTTTCGGCCTCTTTTTCGCTTAAGGAGACCGACAGGCCGGGTATCAGGGAGCTCACCAGAATGTATCCGCTATCGATTTTGCGCACGGCGGCGGAAACGATCTCTTCTTCTCCGGCGAGGATGTCTGTCCTGAATGCCTGCGGGGAGGCGGAAAAACGGATGCGCAGCACGCTGAGCGCTTCTTCCAGCAGCCTGAGGCTGTCAAGCTGATCCCGGGACGAGGCGAACGGGCCTTGCAGGGCTTCATGCGTTTTTTCAGCGTCCATGCGCGCCGAAACATCCAGGCGAAGCGGTGCCGCGCCCGTGCTGCCAAAAAGCAGAAACAGCGACAAAAGCAGGGAAATCAGCCGGTCCATCCGTTTTCCTCCCGTTCAGGTATCCTGTTGGGGATATTGTATCATAAAACCGCCTGAACATCAACGGCGCCAACGCTGTCAAAGCGCGGGCGCCGTTAATGCGGTGAATCCGTGACCGGAAGGGAAAGGCTTCATATCCCGAGGGGGGAGAGGACGCGGTCCATCATATCGCCAAGCACCGTATAAACGGGATTGCGCTCGAAGATGCCGTCGTTATACAGGACCACAAAGACTTCCGCCCGCTCCGTCTGGTAATGGTATTGCCACAGATAGACCCAGTCATGCACGAGATTCCAGATCCGATCCAGCAGGTCCGGCGTGAAATCCTTCAGATATAGGATCTTACCTGTATCCCGGCGCGGGTCGATGCCTTCCGGGTCTACGGGCGCGGCGCTGTTAAAAAGCCTTACGATGACCGCACCTTTGCCGGCGGATTCGTCGGTATTGGCAGCCAGATACCAGCCGATGCTATTGGTATCGCCTAACACGCCCAGCCAGGCCATCGGGGCCTGATCGTCTGTCAGGACCCTGCCCCGACCGTCGCCGTCCGGGTGATAGACCACCGAAAAGTACCCGGACGCGTTGGCGTTTGCCGGGTCGTCCGCCAGGACATCCAGCACGTACTCAAGTCTTTGGCGGATGCCTTCGTCTGCCCGCAGCTGGCAGGCGGTGAAACCGAAGGAGCTGGTGAAGCCGATGCGGTAAACATTGAATACGATCAGCGCCGCCAGGATGCCCCACAATGCCCGGTGCCTGCGGGGAGAAAGCAGGTTTTTGACCCGGCCCTTCACCCCGCCTTCAGAGAAGGCCACCGGACAGGGCATGGGGCGGACACCTTGCCTGACGCTCAAAAGCGCGCGGCAGTATTCCGCCTTCAGATCACGGCTGATCCATTTGAAAACACGCTCGTCGCAGGTGTACTCCATGTCTGCGCCCCACAGGCGGCAGGCGAGGTGCACCAGCGGGTTCATCCAGTGGACGCATTTCAGCGCGTAGGCGAAGAGCTTCCATAGGGGATCGTGGCGGCTCAGATGCGTGTGCTCATGGGCTGTCACCATCGAGAGCTCGTTTTCGTTCAGCCCATCAGGCACATACACGCGCTTGTGGAGGATGCCCATGGCAAACGGCGCGGTGAGCGACGGGCAGCTGTACACGGGGTACAGACCGCCTTCGATCAGCTTTGCGCCGGAAAGGCTCCGGTTTAGGCGCCTGTACTCCCAAACGCCCTTCAGGGCAAACGCTGCCATGCCCAGCAGCCACACCAGACTGAGCGCAGTCAAAAGCGCCGCGTTCACCTGTTCAGAGACTGCCGGATACACATGCGTGAGGGCGTCTCCGTGCGCGGTATAGTTCATGGCCCCGTACAGCAACGTGCCGGCGGAGCCTGCTTCGGTATGAAAGAAGTCTGCCCGCGGCAGCAGGGACCAGCGCCAGCGCAGAAAGAAGGGCGTCCGGCTGCATAAAAGCCGGAATGCGGCGGGTATCCACAGCAGATAGCACCACCTGCGCGAAGACCTGCGCACGGCGAGGCGGAAGAGCATGATGTACAAAAGCACGACGCTTGCGCACAGCGTGCAGTTGAGCATCCATACGAACGCGGTCTTAAGCATCGCTCCGGCCCTCGTATTCGTCGATCATGCGGCGGATCTCCTGTACGTCTTCGGCGCTCAAGCGCTTGCTGTCCGCGAACGCCGCGATGAAGCCGGGCAGCGATCCCCGAAACGTGCGTTTGAGGAACGCTTCGCTCTGGCTGAGCTGCACCTGCTTTTCCGGAATCAGCACGGTGATCACGCTGTTCTCGGCGCGGAACACGCCGCGGCTGCACAGCTTTTTCAGCACGGTGTAGGTGGTGGTTCGCTTCCATCCGAGCTGGGCAAAACACTTGTCTACCAGCTCGCGCGTGCTGAGCGGTGCGCAGCTCCATACGATCTGCGCCAGCCTGTACTCGGCTTCGTAGATCACCGGCACGTCCATGAAAAAACCTCTTGTCTATTGCGTTAGACAAATATAGTCTATCACAATAGACAGGAAGCGTCAAGATGGTAAATCGTTTTTTACAGCTGCCAGCGGGCGATCCAGTCCACGGTAAAGTCGCAGTACACTTTCCACCAGCGCTCGTACAGGTCGTCGTAGTGAGTCTGTTTGTATTTGTCCAGATCTTCGACGTATTCGTACTGGCCGCCGTTCAGTTCGTCCAGGGCGTAAGACCGTACGCTTTCGCAGTCCTTCAGGATCTGGACCAGGTCTTCCAGCTTGTCCGGGCTCACGGCGCGCACCCGCGCGATGAGGTTCTGGAAATAGTCCACAGCCGATTCCTTCTGATATCCGTATGTGTCGTTCTCCAGATACTGGTACACGTCGCCCGGATACATGTTCACCTGCTGCTGCACATTGTTTTCGTCCACGTAGTTCAGGAAGTAATCCGACCACTGGCAGACGAAATGAAGATAATCGAACATCGCGTAGATCTCCGAGATCACGCCGTCCGAGGCCAGGCTCGTCCACAGGGCGTAGTCCCCGCGCACCGTGGACATATCGATGGGCCTGATCTCGGCGTCCACGATGCGGTATTCGTATTCGTAGCCGAATTCGTCCGAGTAGGGTTCCACCTTCAGCGTGCCGTTCACGCGCACGGCCTGGTCGGTAAATTCAAAGCTTTTGTTCTTCCTGGCGTACACTGCCATGGTGTTGGCCAGCTGCGTGGTGTTTGGCACGCAGAAAGGGCAGCTCTGGTAGGGCAGGTTCATAAGGTATATGTACTTTCCGTCCGGCGGCGACATGGTGGCCATATAGCCCACGATGGTCACGCTCTTGCCGTCCAGGGCCCTGAGCTGAGAAATGCTGTTGCCGGCGGAAAAGCTCAGCTCCGAGGCCGCCTTTGCGCCGCCGCAACCGCTTAAGCACAGGCACATGAGCGCCGGGAGCAGCAGCGCCGATATGATGCGGAGCGTTCTCTTTTTCATGTATCGATCACATCCTTTCTGGACATGGCGTAAATGCTTATGAGGGTGGGCAGCACGCTGAAGGAAAACACCGCCAGGGCGATCAGCAGCTCCGCGCCGTACACGCGCCAGGGAGACAGCACGATGCCCATGGACGAGGTGATGCCGTTCATAAAGCCCAGCGACAGGTGGCACAAAAGCAGAGAAAGCGCCACGGACATGAGCCCCAGTATGCCGTTTTGTATCAGGTACACCTGGCGGATGCGCTTCATGGATATGCCGATCATGCGCATCAGGGCGATCTCCCGGCGGCTGTCCAGCAGGTTCAGAAGCGTGATCACGCTGATCACCAGCATGTTCATCACCATGATGACGCCGCACAGCACGTACACGATGCGGGTGGTGTTGTCCACCTGGGAGAGCACTTCCCTGAGCACCGCGGCGGGGTTGATCACCAGCAGCCTTGCGTCGCCCGACCAGCGGGCGCTCAGCTTCTGGTAGGCCGCCACGCTTTTCGACCTTACCAGGATGGCGCACACCTCGCCTTCGTGGGCCTCGGCCTCTTCGTCTTCGTCCGATGCGTCCGCGCTTCCTGCGGATGCGTGTCCGCTACCGTGGGACATGGGCGCGTTCGTTTCGGCCTCGTCCGGGCTGCCGGACGCGTCTTCTGTCTCTTCCTCATGCCCGGCATGGTCATGCTCATCTTCCTCGTGGGAATGCACCGCCCAGACCGTGAGGTAGGAGGTGAATACGGTATTGTCGTAATTGGTGTGGGTGGTTTTGAGGATGCCGGTGATCAGGAGGGGGGAAGAGGCGTGCTCCGCGCCGGCAGCGGCCAGGCCGTGGGAGGTGACGATCAAATCGCCCACCTTCAGGCCGTAGCGGGAGGCTACCTCGCTGCCCACCACCGCTTCGTATACGTCTTCAAACATTTGTCCCTGCGAAAGCGGCTTGCCTTCCAGCAGCGCCGGCGTGGTGCCCACGATGCGGGCGGAGTTGAAGCTGTCGCCCATGGTGAAGGGCACGGCGGCGTTCACGTTGGGATCGTTTTGCAGTTCCTCCACGTAGGAATACGGAATGGTGCCCAGGGGCTTGTCCGTAAAGAACATGGTGTTCATCGCCAGCTGCGTGGAGCTGCCGGAGGGGCCCACGATCATATCGTAGTATATATAACTGGAAAGGATGCCGTCGTTCACCTGCTTAGCCACGTTCAGGCTGATCAGGGCCACGGTGGCCGAGATCACGATGGACAGCGCCACCAGCGCCATGCGCCCGCGCTTGACCATCAGGTTTTTAAGGGCGAAGCTAAGCATGATCGCTCACCTCCCGGGGATGGGCGATCAGGTTCATGTCGATCACGCGGCCAAACAGGTCGCACAGCCTGTCGTCGTGGGTCACGCAGATCAGGGTCCTGCCCCTGGACGCGCGGATCAGCTCCTCCATCACGCTGCGGCCGATTAAGTAGTTCAGGTTGCCGGTGGGCTCGTCCGCCAGGATGATGTCCGGCTGTTTCACCAGGGCGCGGGCGATGGCCACGCGCTGCTTTTCGCCGCCGGACAGCTTTCTGACCCTGCGGGTGCGCTTGGAGAGGATTCCCAGGTCACTCAGCACCTCCGGGGTGCGTGATACGTCCACGCCCTCCAGGCGCAAAATGCCGATGTTGTCCTGCACGGTCATGTCTTCCAGAAGCTTGAAATCCTGAAAGATATAGCCGATGTGCGCCACGCGGAAGGCGTCTTTTTCCTTCTGCGTCGCTTTGGCCATATCCCGGCCGTCGATGACCACACGGCCCGAGGTGGGGGAGATCACGCCCGCCAGCATGTTGAGGTACGTGCTTTTGCCGCAGCCCGAGGCGCCCAGCATCACGTAGCTCTGCCCGTCCTCAAAGCGCAGGTCTTCGTAGGATATGGAGGTATATTCGTCGTAGCGTTTTACAAGGCCGAAAACTTCTATCATATCATCACATCCTTTTTCGTTGATCGTTCCAAGCGGAAAAAGGACGTTTAACAGCGCAGCAGCACCTTGCGGCTTAAAAGGGTATCAAAACGGCGAAGGTGCGCGGCGCTTGCCTTCTGACAAAGCCGGGAAGGCGCGGAAAGGATCAGGCGCGCGGCGGCAATGAGGCTCAGGCCCCTGATGAGCGCGCGGATGGACGGGCACAGGGCGCAGTTTCCGTCCGGGCACAGGCACAGGTGGAGGAAAGCGCAAAAAAGCACGGCCAGCATCAGAAATGCGATATTGCGCCTTAAAAGATGCCTGCGTTTGGCCATATGCGTCCGCCTCCCTTCCCATTAACATTATAGCCGTTTCTGCAAGGATTGAAAGCGCAAAAAGATAAATAAATCTTAAGCAGGCGCGTCAGTTGGGCGACCGGGACGCTGAGCGTCCGGATTCGGGACGATATACGCCCGACAGTATCAATTTCAACCTTTTAGCCATATCCTTTTAACAGGAACGTTATTGATTTTCGCGCCCCGAGCGAATATCATATGATCAAAGGTTTACGCTGCCCCGGAAGGGCTTTCCAGCCGGGCGCGATCCCAAATCATCATGAAAGAGGTAATCGGAATGGCGAAGATCGACTTGACCAGATACGGCATCACCGGCACCACCAAAATCATCTACAATCCCTCTTACGACGAGCTGTACACCGAGGAAATGAAGCCCGGCCTCACCGGCTACGAAGTCGGCAAGGATACGGAGCTGGGCGCGGTCAACGTCATGACCGGCATCTACACCGGACGGTCCCCCAAGGACAAGTACATCGTGATGGACGAGACCTCCAAGGACACCGTGTGGTGGACTACCCCCGAGTATAAAAACGACAACCATCCCATGACCGAGGACACCTGGGCCGTGGTGAAGGGCCTGGCGAAGGACCAGCTTTCCGGCAGCAAGGAGCTGTTCGTGGTGGACGCGTTCTGCGGCGCCAACAAGGACACCCGCATGGCCATCCGCTTCATCATGGAAGTGGCATGGCAGGCCCACTTCGTGCGCAACATGTTCATTAAGCCCACCGCCGAGGAAGAGGCCGCTTTCGAGCCGGACTTCGTGGTGTACACCGCCTCCAAGGCCAAGTGCACGAACTACAAGGAGCTGGGCCTGAACTCCGAGACCGTGGTGGCCTTCAACGTCAGCAGCCGGGAGCAGGTCATCATCAACACCTGGTACGG
>JAFZPV010000055.1 GCA_017552535.1 Clostridia bacterium | reverse complement strand
TGTATTCCAGCGCCTTGAGCGCAGAGCCCTTCACGATCGGAATGTCGTCGCCCGGGAAGTCGTAGCTGCTCAGCAGATCGCGCACTTCCCTCTCCACCAGCTCCAGCAGCTCCGGATCGTCTACCTGATCCGTCTTGTTCATGAACACGATGATGTACGGTACGCCCACCTGCCGTGCCAGCAGAATGTGCTCACGGGTCTGCGGCATCGGTCCGTCCGCCGCCGATACTACCAGGATCGCGCCGTCCATCTGCGCCGCGCCCGTAATCATGTTCTTCACGTAGTCCGCATGGCCCGGGCAGTCCACATGCGCGTAGTGCCGCGTCGCCGTCTCATATTCCACGTGCGCCGTGTTGATCGTGATTCCGCGCGCTTTCTCTTCAGGCGCCTTGTCGATCTCGTCGTAACGCATGGCCGTCGCCTTGCCCTGCTGTGACAGCGCGATCGTGATCGCCGCCGTCAGGGTCGTCTTGCCGTGGTCAACATGGCCGATCGTGCCGATGTTTACGTGCGGCTTCGTACGCTCAAATTTCGCTTTTCCCATGGTAATCAGTCCTCCTGAATCGATTGAGAAGTTATAGTAGTTCGCGGCGCCGAGGATCTTGGCGGCGACGCTCTTGGGAACGCTTTCGTACTGGGCAAACTGCATCGTAAAGGTGCCTCTGCCCTGGGAACGGCTGCGCAGGTCTGTGGCGTAGCCGAACATTTCGCTTAGGGGAGCCAGCGCGTCGATCACGTGCAGGTCTCCGTTCATGTCGGTGCTGGTCACGCGCCCGCGGCGGGAGTTGAGGTCGGCTACCACGGCGCCCAGATATTCGTCCGGCACCACGATCTCCACTTTCATGATGGGCTCCATCAGCGTGCATTCCGCTTTCTTCACGGCTTCCTTGAAAGCCAGGGAGCCCGCGATGTGGAACGCCATCTCGCTGGAGTCCACTTCGTGCGTGCTGCCGTCCAGCAGCGTGCACTTGAAGTCCACCACTTCGTAGCCGCCCAGCGCGCCGCTGGCGGAAGCTTCCTTAACGCCGTCGGAGATGGGCTGGATGAATTCCTTGGGGATCACGCCGCCGACGGTCTTGTCTTCGAACTCGTATCCGCTGCCGGGCTCCAGGGGGCTGAGCTCGATCACGCAGTGGCCGTACTGGCCGTGACCGCCGGTCTGGCGCACGAAGCGGCCTTCGGCCCTGACGGTCTTGGTGATGCACTCCTTGTAGGCGACCTGGGGCTTGCCCACGGTGGCCTCCACGCGGAACTCCCGCAGCAGGCGGTCCACGATGATCTCCAGGTGAAGCTCGCCCATGCCTGCGATGATGGTCTGGCCGGTGGTTTCATCCGTATAGGTCTTAAAGGTGGGGTCCTCCATGCTCAGGCGCATCAGCGCTTCGCTCATCTTGTCGCGGCCGGCCTTGGTCTTGGGCTCGATGGCCACGCGGATGACGGGATCGGGGAACTCCATGCTCTCCAGGATGATGGGCTTGTTTTCCACGCACAGGGTGTCGCCGGTGGTGGTGTCCTTAAAGCCCACAGCCGCGGCGATGTCGCCGGTGTAGACCTCTTCGATCTCCTCCCGGTGGTTGGCGTGCATGCGCAGGATGCGCCCGATGCGCTCGCGCTTGCCCTTGGTGGCGTTATACACGTAGGAGCCGGACTTGAGAACGCCGGAGTATACCCGGAAAAACACCAGCTTGCCCACGAAGGGGTCCACCATCACCTTGAAGGCCAGGGCCGCAAAGGGCTCGCTGTCGGAGGGATGGCGCTCGATCTCCGCGCCCGTGGATTTCAGCGTGCCCTTGATGGAAGGCACGTCCAGGGGAGAGGGGAGATAATCCACCACGGCGTCCAGCATGGGCTGTACGCCCTTGTTGCGGTAAGAGGAGCCGCACAGCACGGGGTTCATCTTTCCGGCGATCGTGGCGCGGCGGATGGCGGCTTTCAGCTCGGGAACGGTGATCTCCTCGCCGTCCAGGAACTTTTCGGTCAGCTCGTCGTCGGTCTCGGCCACCTTCTCGATCATCTCGTCGTGGTACTGCTGCGCCAGCTCAACCATATCCTCGGGGATCGCGGACTCTTCCATCACGGTGCCCAGCTCGTCTGCATAGATCTCCGCTTTCATCGCGATCAGATCGACGATGCCGCGGAAGTCGTCTTCGCTGCCGATGGGCAGCTGCAGCGGCACGGCGTTGGCGCCGAGCTTTTCGTGCATCATTTTGACCACGCGGAAGAAGTTGGCGCCCATGATGTCCATCTTGTTGATGTAGGCAAGACGGGGCACGCCGTACTTGGTGGCCTGACGCCATACGGTCTCGCTCTGGGGCTCTACGCCGCCCTTGGCGCAGAACACGGCCACGGCGCCGTCCAGCACGCGCAGGCTGCGCTCCACCTCTACCGTAAAGTCCACGTGGCCGGGGGTATCGATGATGTTGATCTGATGCCCGCGCCAGGTGCAGGTAGTGGCGGCGGAGGTGATGGTGATGCCCCGCTCCTGCTCCTGCTCCATCCAGTCCATCACGGCCAGGCCTTCATGCACCTCGCCCATGCGGTGGGTGCGCCCGGTGTAGAACAGGATGCGCTCGGTAGTGGTGGTCTTGCCCGCATCGATGTGGGCCACGATGCCGATGTTTCTGACTAAGTCCAGACTATACGTTCTTGACACGTTTGTATCCTCTTAATAGTGAAAAATCGCGCGGCGAAAGCAGACGCTCCGAACGTCCGTATGCCGCGCGATATACGTTGATGAGCCCGATTACCAGCGATAGTGTGCGAAAGCCTTGTTGGCCTCGGCCATCTTGTGCATATCCTCACGGCGCTTCACTGCGTTGCCGGCGTTGTTGGATGCATCGATGATCTCGGCGGCTAGGCGGTCGGACATCTGACGCTCGCCCCTCTTGCGGGCGAACATCACCAGCCACCTCAGGGCCAGCGTCTGACGGCGCTCGGGACGGATCTCAACGGGGACCTGGTAGGTGGAACCGCCGACGCGGCGCGCCTTGACTTCCAGGGCGGGCATGATGTTGGCGATGGCCTGGTTGAATACCTCGTTGGCATCCTTGCCGGTCTTCTGGGCGACCTGCTCGAAAGCGTCGTAGCACACGGACTGAGCTACGCCCCTCTTGCCGTCGTACATGATCTGGTTGATGAGCTTGGTAACGATAACGGTGCCGTATACAGGATCCGGAAGCACTTCACGCTTCGGGATAAATCCACGTCTTGGCATATAAATTCCTCCCTATGTTTGGCAGTATAAAAGCTTAATGAGTTACCGGCAATGCCTGAAAAGCTTTTGGCGAAGCTTTTTCGGCCCGTGCGCGTCCTGTACTTGCCCTTGCGTCCGCGTTCCAACAGACGCAGGAGGGTTCCCGGCCGCACGGTTTGCCCCAGATTACTTTTTAGGCCTCTTCGCGCCGTATAAGGAGCGGCCCTGCATACGCTTGGACACGCCTGCGGTATCCAGAGCGCCGCGGATGATGTGATACCGTACGCCGGGCAGATCTCTTACCCTGCCGCCGCGGATCAGCACTACCGAGTGCTCCTGCAGGTTGTGGCCGATGCCGGGGATATAGCAGGTGCCTTCAATGGTATTGGTCAGGCGAACACGCGCGATCTTTCTCAGAGCGGAGTTCGGCTTTTTAGGCGTCTGCGTTTTCACGGACAAGCACACACCGCGCTTCTGCGGGCAATTCTGCAGAATGGGCGAGTTGGACTTGCTGGTCACTTTTTCCCTACCATGACGGATCATCTGATTGATCGTAGGCACGGAAACACCTCCTAAATGAATTCCGGTTACAACGGTTTATATGCTTCTTCCGCAACCCTGGAAGACTGGCATCAGGTTTTGCCGGTCAGGCGCGAAGGACGGCGGCGCAGGCGGTCTTGATCTCAAGGCCCGCTTTATCGCCCAGCGTTTTCATGTCCGGCACGTATTCATAGGGCACATCCTGGGCCTTGCAGACTTCCTGCACACGGCGCCTCACGAACACGTCCGCGTCTTCGGCGATGAATACGCGCTCGGCCTTGCCCGCTTCGACGGCGCGCAGCACAGTGCGCATTCCCGCCGTATGAGGCTTCAGTCTGAGCTCGTCCATGCCGTTCACTTCCTTCAGCGCATAATCGAACTTGTATATCATATCATGTATCAGCGCCTTTGTCAATGAACACTTTTTTGTGTTTTTGGTTATTTGAAGGTAAAACATCGGTCCGGAGGCTGCAAGCGGGGGAGAAAATGCGCTTTTGGGCAAAAACCGCCGGGCGGAAGCAGAATCTTCCGCCCGGCGGCGTATGTTTGGATCAGATGTTTTCCTTCACTTCGATGTTGGCGTAGCGCTTCATGCCCGTTCCGGCGGGGATCAGCTTGCCCAGGATCACGTTCTCCTTCAGGCCCAGCAGCGGATCGGTCTTGCCTTTGATGGCGGCCTCGGTGAGCACGCGGGTGGTCTCCTGGAAGGAGGCAGCGCTCAGGAAGCTGTCGGTGGCCAGCGCGGCCTTGGTGATGCCCAGCAGTACGCGGCGGGCCTTGGCGGGACGTCCGCCGGCCTCGAAGGTCTTGCGGTTGGCCTGCTCGAACTGGTAGATGTCCACCAGGGAGCCGGGCAGCAGATCGGTGTCGTTGGACTCTTCGATGCGCACCTTGCGCAGCATCTGGCGCACGATGACCTCGATGTGCTTGTCGGCGATCTCCACGCCCTGGTCGCGGTACACGCTCTCCACCTCGCGCACGATGTAGCGCTGCACGGCCTTGTGGCCCAGGATCCTGAGCAGCTCGTGGGGGTTGATGGAGCCTTCCACCAGCTCGTCGCCCGCGTTCACGAAGTCGCCTTCGTTCACCTTGAGCTTGGAGCCGTAGTTGATGGGGTAGTGCTTGCTTTCGCTGTCCGCATCCACGCCGGTGATCACGATCTCGCGGCGCTTTTTGTTGTCCTGGGGCAGATGCACGTAGCCGCTGATCTCGCTGAGCACCGCTTCTTTCTTGGGACGGCGGGCTTCGAACAGCTCTTCCACGCGGGGAAGACCCTGGGTGATATCCTCGCCGCTGGCCACGCCGCCGGTGTGGAAGGTACGCATCGTCAGCTGCGTGCCGGGTTCGCCGATGGCCTGGGCCGCGATGATGCCCACAGCCTCGCCCACTTCCACCATGGCGCCGTTGGACATGTCCGCACCGTAGCAGCGGGCGCAGATGCCGTTGTCGCACTGGCAGGTGAGGATGGAGCGGATCTTGACTTCCTTTAAGCCGGAGGCCACGATCCTCTTGGCGATATCGTGGGTGATGAGTTCGTTGGTGCGCACGTACACCTCGCCGGTGGCCGGATCGGTCACGTCCTGCGCTGCCACGCGGCCGCGGATGCGGTCTTCCATGTTCTCGATCACCGTGCCTTCGGACTTGGTGATATCGCCCACGAACAGGCCGTCCACGTTCAGGCCGCGGCTCTCAAAGCAGTCCACTTCGCGGATGATGTTCTCCTGAGAGACGTCCACGAGCCTGCGGGTCATGTAACCGGAGTCGGCGGTACGAAGCGCCGTATCGGCCAGGGACTTGCGGGAGCCGTGGGAGCTCAGGAAGAACTCCAGTACGCTCAGGCCTTCGCGGAAGTTGGCCTTGATGGGCAGCTCGATGATCTTTCCGGAGGGGGAAGCCATCAGGCCGCGCATGCCCGCCAGCTGGCGGATCTGGTTGGTGGAGCCTCGGGCACCGGAGGTGGCCATCATGTTGATGGGGTTGAACTTGTCCAGGCTCTTCATCACCTCGTTGGTGATGTCCTTGGTGGCCTGCTCCCAGAGGCTGGTGACGTTCAGGTATCTTTCGTTTTCGCTCAGGCGGCCGCGGCGGAACTGCTTTTCGATGGCGTGCACCTTGTCTTCCGTCTCGGCGATGATGACCTTCTTGGCTTCGGGCACCTTGATGTCCGCCACGGACACCGTAACGGCGCCGACGGTGGAATACTTGTAGCCCATGGCCTTCACGCGGTCCAGCATCTGGCTGGTCTCGGTGACGCCGTGTACGCGGTAGCAGTCGTCAACGATCTTGCCCAGCTGCTTTTTGCCCACGACCTCGTCGATTTCCAGCAGGAACATGTCGTCCACAGTGTTGCGGGGCTGATGGCCCAGATCTTGGGGGATCGCCTCGTTGAAAATCACGCGGCCGATGGTGGTCTCTACCAGCCTGGAATACTCCTGGCCGTCCACGGTGCGGGTCATGCGGATACGGCACTTGGCCTGCAGGGACAGCTCGCCGCAGTCGTAGGCCATCTTGGCTTCGTCGATGTCGGTAAAGCACTTGCCTTCGCCCTTGGCGCCTTCGCGGATGATGGTCAGGTAGTAGCAGCCCATGACCATGTCCTGGGTGGGGCACACGACGGGCTTGCCGTCCTGCGGCTTTAAGATATTGTTGGCCGCCAGCATCAGGAAGCGGGCCTCGGCCTGGGCTTCCATGGAAAGCGGCACGTGGATGGCCATCTGGTCGCCGTCGAAGTCGGCGTTGAAGGCCGTGCAGCACAGGGGATGCAGCTTCAGGGCCTTGCCTTCCACCAGCACGGGCTCAAAGGCCTGGATGCCCAGGCGGTGCAGGGTGGGGGCGCGGTTGAGCATGACGGGATGCTCCTTGATGACCTCTTCCAGCACGTCCCACACCTCGGGGCGCTGGCGCTCCACGGCGCGCTTGGCGTTTTTCACGTTCTGGGCGGCGCCGCTGTTTACCAGGCGCTCCATGACGAAGGGCTTGAAAAGCTCCAGCGCCATTTCCTTGGGAACGCCGCACTGGTACATCTTGAGGCTGGGGCCTACCACGATAACGCTGCGGCCCGAATAGTCCACGCGCTTGCCCAGCAGGTTCTGGCGGAAACGTCCGCCCTTGCCGCGCAGAAGGTCGCTCAGGCTCTTGAGGGTGCGTCCGCCGGCGCCGGTCACGGGACGGCCGCGGCGGCCGTTGTCGATCAGCGCGTCCACCGCTTCCTGCAGCATGCGCTTCTCGTTGCGGGTGATGATCTCCGGCGCGCCCATGGCGAGCATCCTTTTGAGACGGTCGTTGCGGTTGATCACGCGGCGGTACAGGTCGTTCAGGTCAGCGGTGGCGTAGCGGCCTCCGTCCAGGGGAACCATGGGGCGCAGCTCCGGAGGAATGACCGGCACCACGTCCAGCACCATCCACTCGGGTTTGTTGCCGCTTTTGCGGAACGCTTCCACCACTTCCAGGCGCTTGACGATCTGCTGCTTCTTCTGGCTGTCCACCTCGCGGCTGGTCACTTCGGAGCCTTCGCCTTTGCGGGTCGACCTCTTGGCTTCCTCGCGGCTGGCGGCCTTCTGGGTGATGTGGTCAAACTCGGCGCGCAGCTCGGCAGCCAGCGCGTCCAGGTCGATCTCGCGCAGCATCTCGCGCACGGCTTCGGCGCCGATGCCCACGCGGAACTCGTTTTTGCCGTGCAGCTGCACCTGCTGCTGGTACTCGCTCTCGGTGAGCAGCTGATGCTTTTCCAGTGGCGTCGTGCCGGGGTCCAGCACGATGTATGAGGCATAGTACAGCACCTGCTCCAGGCTGCGGGGGCTCATCTTGAGCAGCGTGCCCATGCGGCTGGGGATGCCCTTGAAATACCAGATATGGCTCACGGGCGCCGCCAGCTCGATGTGGCCCATGCGCTCGCGGCGCACCTTGGCCTTGGTCACTTCCACGCCGCACTTATCGCATTTGAAGCCCTTCCAGCGTGTGCGCTTGTATTTGCCGCAGCTGCATTCCCAGTCCTTGGTGGGTCCGAAGATGCGCTCGCAGAAAAGGCCGTCGCGCTCGGGCTTGAGGGTGCGGTAGTTTATGGTTTCCGCCTTGGTCACTTCGCCGTGGGACCATTCCTTGATCTTTTCCGGAGAAGCCAGGCCGATCTGTATGGAATCGAGGTTGGTGAGCTCAAACAAGTCAACTCTCTCCCTTCACAAAAGCATATCCGGACTTACTGGAAGTCGTCGAAATCGTCCTTGGGCTGGCCCTCGTCTTCGCGCTCGATCGCGTCGAGCTCGGAGGGATCGGGCTCCATATCGTCGTAATCCGAGTCGATGTCGGCTTCCTCGATACTGCCCAGGTTGTCGATGGACTCTTCGTCGAAGCTGTATTCGTCGTCCACGTCGCTCATATTGTCAAAGTCGAACACGTCGTCCGAGATGTTCTCGTCGCCGGGCTCCTCGGGCGGCAGCGTGCCGGCGGTGAGCTCCTGCTTGAACTCGCTGTCGGGCGCCAGGTCCTCGTCTTCCAGCTCGCGCAGGATGATCTCCTGCTTGTCGCCGGTGAGCACCTTGATGTCCAGGGCCAGAGACTGGAGCTCCTTGATGAGCACCTTGAAGCTCTCAGGCACGCCGGGTTCGGGGATGTTCTCGCCCTTCACGATGGCTTCGTAGGTCTTTACGCGGCCCACCACGTCGTCGCTCTTCACGGTGAGGATCTCCTGCAGCACGTGGCTGGCGCCGTAGGCTTCCAGGGCCCACACTTCCATCTCGCCGAAGCGCTGGCCGCCGAACTGGGCCTTGCCGCCCAGAGGCTGCTGCGTGACCAGGGAGTAGGGGCCGGTGGAACGGGCGTGGATCTTGTCGTCCACCAGGTGGTGGAGCTTGAGCATGTACATGTAGCCCACCGTAACGGGGTTGTCGAAGCGGTTGCCGGTGCGGCCGTCGTACACCCAGAGCTTGCCTTCGGGGTTGATGCCGATCTTGTCGAACTGGATGGTAGGCTTGCCCTTTTCGTCGAAGAGGGGGCCCTCGGGCAGCTTGGCGGCTTCCACCAGGGCGTTGTGGATGTCTTCATCCGTCGCGCCGTCGAAGACGGGGGTAGCCACATGCCAGCCCAGTGCCCGGGCTGCCAGGCCCAGATGCACCTCGAGCACCTGACCGATGTTCATTCGGGAGGGAACGCCCAGGGGGTTGAGCACGATGTCCAGCGGGGTGCCGTCCGCCAGGAAGGGCATATCCTCCTCGGGCAGGATGCGGCTGACCACGCCCTTGTTGCCGTGGCGGCCCGCCATCTTGTCGCCCACGGAGATCTTGCGCTTCTGGGCGATGTATACGCGAACCATGCGGTTCACACCGGGCGAGAGCTCGTCGTGATTCTCGCGGGTGAAGATCTTTACGTCCACCACGATGCCGAATTCGCCGTGGGGCACGCGCAGGGAGGTGTCCCTGACCTCGCGGGCCTTGTCGCCGAAAATGGCGCGCAGCAGGCGCTCTTCCGCAGTGAGCTCGGTCTCGCCCTTGGGCGTCACCTTGCCCACCAGGATGTCGTTTGCACGCACCTCCGCGCCGATGCGGATGATACCGTGCTCGTCCAGATCCTTCAGGGCGTCTTCGCCGACGCCGGGAATGTCGCGGGTGATCTCTTCGCTGCCGAGCTTGGTGTAGCGGGCTTCGGACTCGTACTCCTCGATGTGGATGGAGGTGTACACGTCGTCCTTCACCAGGCGCTCGTTGATCAGAACGGCGTCCTCGTAGTTGTAGCCTTCCCAGGTCATGAAGCCGATCAGCACGTTGCGGCCCAGGGCGATCTCGCCTTCGTCGGTGGAGGGGCCGTCGGCCAGCACCTGGCGCTCTTTGACCCGCTCGCCTTCGCTGACCACGGGATGCATGTTGATGCAGGTGCCTTGGTTGGAGCGGGCGAATTTGCTTAAGCGGTAGGTGAATTCGTCGCCGTTGTCGTCCCGCACGCGCACTTCGTTGGCGGTCACGCGGGACACGGTGCCCTCGTGCTTGGACAGAAGCACCACGCCGGAGTCGCAGGCGGCCTTGTATTCGATGCCCGTGCCTACATAAGGCGCTTCGGGCTTGAGCAGCGGCACGCCCTGGCGCTGCATGTTGGAGCCCATCAGGGCGCGGTTGGCGTCGTCGTTCTCCAGGAACGGGATCATGCCCGTGGCGATGGAGATGAGCTGGCGGGGGCTGACGTCGATGTAGTCCACGCGGTCGCGCTCCACCTCGATGATCTCCTCGCGGCGGCGCACGATGATGCGGTCGTTCACGAAGCGGCCGTTCTCGTCGATGGGCTCGTTGGCCTGGGCGATCACGTAGCGGTCCTCTTCGTCGGCGGTCATGTAGATGATCTCGTCCGTCACCGCGCCGGTCTCTTTGTCCACGCGGCGGTAGGGCGCCTCGATAAAGCCGTACTCGTTGATGCGGGCGTAGGTGGCCAGCGAGCCGATCAGGCCGATGTTGGGACCTTCAGGCGTCTCGATGGGGCAGATGCGTCCGTAGTGGGAGTAGTGCACGTCGCGCACGGCGAAGCTGGCGCGGTCGCGGTTCAGTCCGCCCGGACCCAGGGCAGACAGGCGGCGCTTGTGGGTGAGCTCTGCCAGGGGGTTGGGCTGATCCATGAACTGGCTCAGCTGGGAGGAACCGAAGAATTCCTTTATAATGGCCGTTACGGGACGGATGTTGATCAGGTCCTGCGGGCGGACGCTGTTCACGTCCTGGATGCCCATGCGCTCGCGGATCACGCGCTCCAGGCGGGCGAGGCCCACGCGGATCTGGTTCTGCAGCAGCTCGCCCACGCTGCGCAGGCGGCGATTGCCCAGATGGTCGATGTCGTCGATCTCGCCGATACCGTAGAACAGGCCGAACTGATAGCTCACGGAGGAGATGATGTCCTGCCTGGTGATGTGGCGCGGCACCAGTTCGTTGGCGCTGTCGCTGAGCAGCTTGTTGAGATCCTGCTCCCTGTCGGCCTTGAACTTCTCCAGCACGGTCAGGAGCGCTTCTTTTTCTACGCGCTCGCGGGGCTTGAACACGCTCTCGTCCAGAAGCTTGTACAGCTCCTCGTCGTAATCCTTCAGGAACGCGTCCAGATACACGAAACCGTTGCCGACCACCTTGAATACGTGGCCGTCCGCCATCACGTGCACTTCGTTGATGCCGGCGTTCTGGATGCGCTCTGCGGCTTCGGCGCTGATGATCTCGCCTTCCTCCGCCAGCACTTCGCCGGTGTAGGGATGCGCGATGACCTCGGCGGACTCCATGCCCGCGATGCGGCGGGCGATGGCGAGCTTCTTGTTGAACTTATAGCGGCCCACGTGCGCCAGATCGTAGCGCTTGGGGTCGAAGAAGGTGTTGTTGATGAGGGTGGTGGCGCTTTCCACAGAGGGCGGCTCGCCGGGACGCATCTTGGCGTAGATCTGCATCAGGGCCTGGTCGCGGCGGTTGGCGAAATGATCGGAAGCACCTTCGTCGCTGTCCTTGGCCAGCGTGGCGCTCACGCGCTCGTCGCTGCCCAGCAGCTCGGTGATGGCGGCGTCGCTCTCCACGCCCATGGCGCGCAGAAGCACGGTGGCGGGCAGCTTGCGGGCCCTGTCCACGCGGGCGTACACCACGTTGTTGGAATCGGTGTCATACTCGATCCAGGCGCCGCGGTTGGGGATGATCTGGGAGGAGTACAGATACGCGCCGGACTTGTCGATGGCGCGGGAAAAGTACACGCCCGGGGAACGCACGAGCTGCGACACGATGACGCGCTCTGCGCCGTTAATGATGAAGGTGCCGTAGTCCGTCATCACGGGGAAATCGCCCATGTAGACGTCGGTCTCCTTGATCTCGCCGGTCTCCTTCACCGTGAGGCGTACGCGCACCTTCAGCTGGGTGGCGTAGGTGCAGTCTCTTTCCTTGCACTTTTCCACCGTGTTCTTGGGCGTGTCGTCCAGGGTGTAATCAACGAATTCCAGCTTGATGGCGTTGTTGTAGTCGCTGATGGGGGATACGTCGTCGAGCGCTTCCTTCAGACCTACCTTGAGAAAATGCTGGTAGGAATTTTTCTGTACCTCGATCAGATCCGGTACGGCGAGCGCCTCTTCCACGCGGGCGAAGCTCATTCTCGTGCGCTTGCCCTGCTTGACGGGATGCACCATGTAAGTCTCACTCCTCACCGATGTATTTCACGTGCCCATGGCGGTTCATGACGTAAAGTTTGAGATAAATCTGGGCGATAAAAATGAATTTTCGCTGTTTCCGTCGATTCATTTTCGGCTTATCCGCAGCAATCTCGACTTTATCTCCAGTCTATCGTAATTTTGAAGTATATCAAGTTCAATCTCCGATGTCAAGGGGATATTGCGGGCATTTACCGATAATTAACCGAAAACGGGCAGAAAACGGGCTTCGGGGCTGCGCGGCGGGAAGCTCGGCGAGCGGACGGATACTTGCGTTAAACTTAGAAACTGCATTTTTTCCTGCAAAAATGCTCGGATGCAAGGAGGAATATCCTTTGGCGCCGTTGAAAAAGCAACAATACCTATATATAATAGTGCCATCAAGCAAAGGAGGCGGAGCACATGAAGCTTGCCATCAGCTGCGACCACCGGGGACTTCTGCTTAAAGAGGCGCTGATCGACCATCTGCGCGCGGAGGGCCACGTGCTGATCGATTACGGCACCTACACCCCGGACAGCACGGATTATCCGATCTACGGCGAAAAGGTGGGCCGTGCGGTGGCCGAGGGCGAATGCGAGCTGGGCATCGCCATCTGCGGCACGGGCTTCGGCATCTCGCTGGGCGCCGGCGCCGTTCCGGGCATCCGCGCGGTGTGCTGTTCCGACATATATACGGCGGCTTTCGCCCGGCGCCACAACAACGCAAACGTCCTGGCCATGGGCCGCGACGTGGTGGGCGAGAAACTGGCATTTATGATCACGGATACCTTCCTGTCCTCCACCTTTGAGGGCGGACGGCACTCCCGCCGCCTGGAAATGGTGGAACGCCTGCGCCGCACAGCCGCTGTGACCGGCAAAAAGATCGCCGTGCACGTGGGAGACCGTGAGCTTACGCTGTACAACCAGCGCTCGGTCCAATGGACCTATCCCTACGAGTATCCGCCCTGCCCCGGCGGCACGCTCAAGAGCTCCGGCTGCGGCGTGTTTTCCCTGTGCCAGGCCGTGGAGTTCATGAGCGGCCAGAGGGTGACGCCCGAGGAAATGGCGGACTTTTCCTGCCGCGTGGGCGGCAGGGGAGACGACGGCACCGACCGTCCCGCGCTGCTCAAGGGCGTTGTGGACAACGGGCTTGACAAGCAGTACGGCTTCCGCTACGATCTGGAAGGCAACATCAACGACCACGAAAGGCTGTGGGAATGCTTATCCGGCGGCGGCAGCGCCCTGTGCAACCTGCGGGTGGGGCACATCGTGGCGTTGGTATCCTGCCGCGTGACGCCGGAGGGCGAACGCCAGGTGCTGGCCATGGACTGCCACAGCGAAAGCGCGGACGAGCGCGTGCGCGACCATGTGCGCGAGGTGATCCCGGACAGCCTCATCACCTATCCTATGCTCAATACCTCCGGACTCATGACCGGCTCGTCCCAGGCATACGGGCTGTACTGGGTGCCCCTGGAGCTGCCCCGGGACTTCAACCTTCTGCGCCATCTGTAAGGAGCAAACGACATGCTGTACGAAAGCGTTGACCAGGCCGTCGAAAGCGGACGGCTGCTCAGCAGGGAGGAGTTCCATCCCCTGCCGACCATAAGCGAACGGGACGTGTGGGACAATCTGGACCCCGAGGTGAAGGCGTATTACGACGGCCTCTCCCAGAGCCTGCTGAATTATACGCCCGCGCCCCTCACCGCGTCTTTGTACGCGGACTATTTCCGCACGGGCACGCGGGTGAACTTTGAAAGAGTCTACTTTGAGCGCAGGGCAAAGCTCTACGGCATGTGCCTGGCGGAGTGCATCGAAAACCAGGGACGGTATCTGGACCGCATCTTTGACCTCATGTGGATGATCTGCGAGGAGACCACCTGGGTGATCCCCGCGCACCTGCATCAGAACACGCTGGGGGACGGAAAACCGCACCCCGTTCCGGAAGACAGCCTGGCCCGCACCTACATCGATCTTTTTGCCGCCGAGACCGGCAACCTCCTGGCCTGGGCAAAATACCTGCTGGGCGACAAACTCTCCGCCATGCCCGCGCTGCCGGAAAGGATCGACCGGGAACTGAACGAGCGCATCGTGGACGTATACGCCCGGCATCCCGAAATGGGCTGGACCGGCTTTAACGAAGGCAAAAAGCTCAACAACTGGACGCCCTGGATCTATTCTTCGATCCTGCCGGTGATCCTGCTCACGGTGAACGACCCCTCCCGCAGGGGCGCCCTGGTGCGCCTTGCGGCCAAGGGCCTGGACGTGTTCCTGGCCGGCTACGATATCGACGGCGGCTGCGACGAGGGCCCCGGCTATTTCGACAAGGCGGGCGGCTCGCTTCTGGACGCGCTGGAGATCCTGGACGACGCCACTCAAGGCGCGGCGAACATCTGGGGCGAAAAGCTGATACAGAACATGGCTTCCTACATCATGCACGTGCAGATCGCGGGCGAGTATTACGTCAACTTTGCCGACGCCAACTGCCGCGTGCGGCCCGACGCGATGCTTCTGCGCCGCGCTGCTGCCCGCATGGGCCTGGACGGCCTTAAGAGATACGCTGAGCGCCTGCTGGCGGAGGGGAACAGCGCCGTGCCCTACCGGGCGGGTTACGACAGCAGTTACCGCGCCATCAAGGACACCGTCACCTTCCGCCGGCGAGACTTTATCTCCGTGCCTGCGCCCGAAAGGGAGCTGAGCCATTACTTCGGCGGCACGGAAGTGGCCTGCATCCGCCAGAGGAGCGACGGCACGGGCCTGTTCCTGGCGGCCAAGGGCGGCAACAACGCCGAGAGCCACAACCACAACGACGTGGGCAACTACATCATCTACCTGGACGGAGAGCCCTTCGTGGTGGACGCGGGCGTGGAGACCTATTCCCGCCGCACCTTCTCCCCGGAGCGCTACGACATCTGGACGATGCAGTCACGCTACCACAACACCGCCGTCATCGGCGAACTGGACCAGCTGCCCGGCGCTGCGTGCGCGGCGGAGGGAACGACGTTTACCGACGACGGCGACCACGCGGAACTCAAAATGGACATGGCTCCCGCCTACGGCGATTTTTCGCCGGCTCAAAGCTATACGCGCCGGATCGAAATGCGCAGGAGCGCGGGCTGTGTGTCCGTGACGGACTTCCCCGTTCTCAGGAGCGAGTGCTCCATCGCCCTGCCCGTGATGTGCGCATCGGAGCCCAGGATCGCTCCCGGCGAAGTGCAGCTAAAAGGCGCGAAGGGCCTTCTGCGCATCGCGTACGATCCCGCCCGGTTCAGCGTGACCAGCGAAGCGATCGAGCTGAAAGACGCAAGGCTCCGCTCCGCCTGGAAGCGGGACCGGCTCTACCGGCTGATGTTCCTGTGCGACGATCCCGCTGCGGAAGGCGGCCTTCGCCTCACGTTTATGGCATAGAAAACAAATAAAAAAACAAGGGCTGTTGAAAAGCCCGAAGAATGGAACAGGTGGTTTGGAGGGGCTGCGCCCTCCAATTTCAATCCGCAGGGCCGGCTTTGCCGGCCCGAGGAGGAAAAATCATGAAGGGCAGCTTGCCGCCCGAGAATGATTTTTCATTCCTTGCGGTTTTTGCGCCCGAAAACTCCGCAGAGTTTTAGCAAAAACTGAGAACCTGCTGCGCAAACTGGTAAAAGGTTTACGTTTCGGAGAAATTGGTTCAAATGTATCCAAAACCAAAACGCTGGAAATGAAATCTCGTTTCATTTCCAGCGCGGTTTATTCGCTGAACAGCTCAACTTTGTCGGTTCCGTCGTATTCCCGTACGCTCACGTGCACGCGCTCGCTGCGGGCGGTGGGCACGTTTTTGCCCACGAAGTCCGCGCGGATGGGCAGCTCCCGGTGGCCTCTGTCCACGATGACCGCGAACTGGATGCGCTTGGGCCTGCCAAGGTCCATGATGGCGTCCATGGCTGCCCGAGCGGTGCGCCCGGTGTACAGCACGTCGTCCACCATCACCACGGTCCTGTCCTCCGGGGAAAAGGGGATGCGGGTGGCGTTCAGCGTGGGCTGGTCGCTTTTGTGGCTCAAGTCGTCCCGGTAAAAGGTGATGTCCAGTTCGCCCACGGGCGGGCGCGTCCCTTCGATCTTTTGTATCTCTTCGGCGATGCGGTCCGCCAGGGGCACGCCCCGGCGGCGTATGCCCACCAGTACCGTGTCCTGGCAGCCGTCGTTGCGCTCGATGATCTCGTGGGCGATGCGGGTCACGGCGCGGGAAAGTGCCTTTTCGTCCATCAGCAGCGCGGTCTTGCTCATTTTGTGCCTCCCTGCGGGAACCTGGTGAATACCTGAGTAATCAGCGGGTCGTCAAAATCCTCTACGATCATGTGGGTGCCCAGAAGCGTATGCAGTTCCCTCTGCCTGGCGGCGCCTGCCGGCAGGCGGCTCAGGGTAAGGGCGCCCAGGCCTATGCCCGCCTGGATCTCGCTGCGCCCGTCGCCGGTCACCAGGATGTTTTCGCCCTTGAGACCCAACTGTTTTGCCAGAAAAACCATGATCTCGTCCTTGGGCATCTTTTTGTCCCAGGTGGAGCCGATGATGTCTTCTATCATCCGCCCGGGCCCGATGGGGTAGCCCAGCGCCTCCACCTCCTCGAACATGCCCATGCCCCTTTCGACCACCGCGCCGGTGACGAAGTAATTCTTTACGCCGGCGGAATAAAGCATGTTGAGAAACTCCATGGAGCCCTTCACGCGGAAGCGCTCCGGCTCAAGGCGGGCGGCGGCCAGGTTCCGGTCCCGGCAAAAGCCGTTGAGCACCGCCTCGTAGAGCTTAAAAAGCCTGGGCGTGAACACGGAAAGCATGCGGGTCATTTCAGCGGTTTCCGGCACGTCGTCAAAACGCTCTTCGCCCTGCTCGATGCGTTCGATGATCAGGCGGTTGGCTTTCGGATCGCAGGGCGCGTCCACCCTGCCCTCCTCCACGGCGCGGCGGATGGCCCACTCCATCTGGGTGAGCGCCGACAGCCCCGCGCTCTCCACGCAGAAGCGGTCGGTCTCCGGCAGGACGCGCGTGCCGCAGGCGCCGATCAGGCGCTGCCGGTTCTCGGGGCTGTCGAAGTTCCCGGGCAGGCCGCGCTCGATCACGTCGTTCAGCACGGCGCTCATCACCGGCGGCCAGTTGCGTATCAGGGAATGGGTGCCGTCGATATCGTGAAAGGCGCACACGATGGTCCTGGGCTCAAAAACCCGCGCGCAGCCGGGAACGTATTGGGCTTTCAGGCTCATTTTCTCTTTTCGCAGCACAGCGCGATCAGGTCTTCTTCCTTCGCCGTGGCCATGCGCACCACCGCGTCGCCGGCGGAGTAGTATATGCGGATCAGTCCCTCATCGTCCCGCACCATGCCGCAGGGGAACAGGGCGTTGTTGCGGAAGCCGCCTTCCAGCTCGTAGGGCGCTTCGGGGATCATGAGGGGCTTTTTGCTCATGCCGATCACCTTGGATGGGTCTTCCAGATCCAGAAGCATCACGCCGATGCAGTAGCGCTTGCGCCAGTAGTTTTCCCAGCCGTTCTTGCCGCGGGTGGGATCGATGTCTACGGCGTGGAAGATCACCAGCCAGCCCTTGTCTGTCTTCAGGGGCGGGGCACCGGGGCCGATCTTGTCGTTGCAGTAGGGCACATCCTCCGTGGCCAGAACCAGCTTGCTGTTGCCCCAGTACACCAGGTCGGGGGACTCGCTGATCCATATGTCGAACAGGTCCTTGCCGTCCCGGGAATAAACGGGCATGGGGCGCTCCAGGCGCACGTACTTGCCGTTGATCTTTTCGGGGAACAGCACCATGTTGCGGTTGTCCGGCACGGAGATGGAGAGGATGTCGTAGGTCTTGAAGTCGTCCGTCACGCAGATGCCGCCGTGCACGCCGTGCTTCGTATCCACCGCGAAGCACACGTAATAGTGCCCGTCCATGGCGGTGATGCGGGGATCGTAGCAGCGCACGAATTCCTCGTTGCGCAGCTGCTTCAGCTCAAAGGAAGGTTCGGGGTCCACCGTCCAGCGGATGCCGTCCCTGCTGCGGGCCAGGCCGATATTGGTGCCTTTGAAGCGCTTGCCCGCCTCCCATTCGGGCTGCGTGCAGCCGTAATCGTTGCGGAACAGCATCAGGTAGCCGTCCTTTTCCTTGACGATGCCGGCGTTGAAGGTGAGGTTGGACTCGTAGGGCACGTCGTCCTTGCTCAGGATGACTTCGGGGTAACGGGTGATCACGTCGCTGCCCTTGTATATGGATTCGTTCATAGGCGCCTCCGTCGTTTCTGATTCGGCTGTAACGATGCGCCGGCCCTGTACGCCGGCGCGCATACAGATTTTAACAAACGCGCGCCGTCCTGTCAAGCGCGCGCGGCCAATTCTCCGTGAAGGCAGCCGTCCGGCGGCTAGGCGGTTTCGGACGTATTTACAGCCAGGCGGAAATATGGTACAATCATCATGGAAGGATATGCGCGATTCATGCGCGCTTTAGGAAAGAGAACCGCGTTTATGATGCAGATCGTGAAGAAACGGTTTGAAAAGCTCCGCCCCAAACTCAAAAAGACGGCGAGCTTTCTGTTCAACTGGCATTTTATGCTGTGCTTCGGCCTGGGCTGGATGATCACCAACGGCTGGTCATACCTGTGCTTTGCCTTTGGCACCATCTGGCATATCGACTGGCTGCGCCGCGTGGCAACCGCGTATCTGGCGCTGTTGTGGCTGCCCTTCACGCCGGAAAAGATCATCACCGCGGCCATCGCGATCCTTCTGCTAAAGGCCATTTTTCCAAACGACACCAGGACGCTTGCCGTATTGCACGAATTAAGGCTCAAGGCCCACAAGGCCTTTCAGGAATACCGCGAGCGCCGGCGCGCCAAAAAACGCGGCGCGCGCATGGATCAGGCGGCGGGGGATGCACCTTCGCCCGGACAGGAACCGCCCCTGCCCCGCGCAGACGGCACACCAAAATCTCAGGACCCAAACGGACAGCCTTAGGGCCGCCCGTTTTTTTCTGTCTGTCCCCTTGACAGCCCTGCTGAATTGTGATATCATTTAGATATCAAGATGATAAACGCATCTTTGGAAAGGGGCTGTCATATGAAAGAGATCGTGCTGAACAAAAAGAAAAACGGTTTTCTGGTGCTGATCCTGAGCATACTGGCGTACGCGTTTGCCGCATTTCTGTGCGTGCTGGGAGCGGCGACCACGCCCTGGCTGACCGTGATCGGCGGTTTGTGGCTGGCACTGGGCTGGATGCCCTGGCTGGGACTTAAGGTGATCAAGCCCCAGGAGGCGCTGGTGCTCACGCTGTTCGGCAAATACATCGGTACCCTCAAAGAGGAAGGCTTCTATTATGTCAATCCCTTCTGCGTTGGCGTGAACCCCGCCGCCAAGACCAAGCTCAACCAGAGCGGCGACGTGAACGACGGCACGCAGAAGGCTTCCCTGGTGCTGTCCGCCAGCGGCGCCCAGGTGGAACTGGCAAACAAAAAGCTTTCCTTAAAAATCATGACCCTCAACAACAGCCGCCAGAAGATCAACGACTGCCTGGGCAATCCCATCGAGATCGGCATCGCGGTGATCTGGCGCGTGGTGGACACGGCCAAGGCGGTGTTCGATGTGGACAACTATAAGGAATACTTCTCCCTGCAGTGCGACAGCGCCCTCAGAAACGTGGTGCGCCTGTATCCCTACGACGTGGCCCCCAACGTGGACACCACAGGCGACGGCGTCGCGGACGACGGAAGCCTGAGGGGCTCCAGCGACGTGGTGGCCAACCGCATCAAGGAGGAGATCCAGCAGAAGGTGACCCAGGCGGGCATCGAAGTGATCGAGGCGCGCATCACCTACCTGGCCTACGCGCCGGAGATCGCGGCGGTCATGCTGCAGCGCCAGCAGGCTTCGGCCATCATCGACGCCAGAAAGATGATCGTGGACGGCGCCGTGGGCATGGTGGAGATGGCCCTGGAGCGCCTGGCGGAAAAGAACACCGTACAGCTGGACGACGAGCGCAAGGCCGCCATGGTGTCCAACCTCCTGGTGGTGCTGTGCGGAAACCACGACGCGCAGCCGGTGGTGAACTCCGGCAGCCTGTACTGAGATGGAAAACAACGAAGGCAAGAAGCAGGTGCCCCTGCGCCTGTCTGCGAAGCTATACGCACAGATCGCCGCCTGGGCGGAGGACGATTTCCGCTCCGTGAACGGGCAGATCGAGTACCTGCTCACGGAGTGCGTGCGCCAGCGCAAAAAGAACGGTAAGTACGTCTCGGACGAAATGGACGTGCCGCCGGAGCTGGACATCAAGTGACGCATGGACAGGGCGATCGTGATCGGCTGCCCGGGCAGCGGCAAAAGCACGTTTGCCCGGGCGCTCAGCCTGCGAACGGGGCTGGAACTGATATACCTGGACCGGATGTACTGGAACGCGGACCGCACCCATGTGGACCGGGAGGAATTTGACCGGCGGCTCGCTGCGGCGCTTGCAAAACCCCGCTGGATCATAGACGGCAACTATCAGCGCACGCTGGAAAAGCGGCTAAGTGCCTGCGATGCAGTGTTTATGTTCGACCTTGGCACGGAGGAATGCCTTGCAGGCATCCGGGAGCGCCGGGGCATGCCCCGCCCGGATATGCCCTGGGTGGAAACGGGGCCGGACGCTGAGTTTGAAAGCTACGTCGAAAGCTTCCGCGCCGAGCAGCTGCCTGTGATAACGGAGGCGCTTAAACAGCACGCGGAAAAAGAGATACACATATTCCGTTCCCGTGCCGAAGCGGACGCGTTCCTGAGCGCGCTGGCGCCTGTTTGTTAAACGGAATTAACCGCGACCGCTCCGCAACCGGCTTGACAAGCGCGGCGGGGCAAAGTAAAATATGAAGAGCAAAACGCGAAATGGGAGGCCTCAGATGGATATATTCCGGAAATGCGGCGAGTACAGGCTCGCAGACGATATCAAAGCGGCAGGCTATTATCCTTATTTTCACGCCCTCGAGTCCCGGCAGGACAAAGAGGTCGTCATGGAAGGCAAGCGCCGCATCATGCTGGGCAGCAACAACTACCTGGGACTGACCACGCATCCCGAAGTCATCGAGGCGGGCATCAAGGCCTATGAGCAGTACGGCTCGGGCTGCTCCGGCTCCCGCTTTCTGAACGGCACGCTGAAGATGCACCTGGAGCTGGAACAGGAACTGGCTGACTTCCTGGGCAAGGACGGCATCGTCACCTTCTCCACGGGCTTCCAGACCAACCTGGGCATCATTTCCGCCATCGTGGGCCACGGCGATTTCGCCATCTGCGACGCGGAGAACCACGCCAGCATTTATGACGGCTGCAAGCTGAGCTACGGCCGCATGCTCACCTACGCCCACGCGGACATGAACGCCCTGGAAGCCCAGCTGGCCAAGATCCCCGACACGGCGGGCAAGCTCGTCATCACCGACGGCGTGTTCTCCATGGGCGGCGACATCGCCAAGCTCCCGGAGATCTGCGCCCTGGCCGAAAAATACGGCGCGCGCGTGATGGTGGACGATTCCCACGCCCTGGGCGTGATCGGCAAGGGCGGCCGCGGCACCGCGAGCCACTTCGGCCTGGAAGACAAGGTGGACATCATCATGGGCACCTTCTCCAAATCCCTGGCGTCCCTGGGCGGATTCATGGCGGCCAGCAAGAGCGTGGTCAATTACGTGATGCACAATTCCCGCCCGTATATTTTCTCCGCTTCCATGCCTCCTGCCAACTGCGCCGCCGCACTGGCGGCCCTGCGCATCATCAAGCGCGAGCCCGAGCGCGTGGAGCGCCTGTCCAAGCTCAGCGCCTACGCCCGCGCGGGCTTCCACAAGCGTGGCATCCAGATCATCGACGCCGAAACGCCCATCATCCCCGTTTACACCTACGAGCTGGACAACACCTTCATCAAGTGCAAGGAGCTCTACGAGGAAGGCGTGTACGTCAATCCCGTCATCCCGCCGGCCACCCAGCCCGGAAACTGCTTGCTGCGAACCAGCTACATGGCCACGCTCACCTACGAGCTGATCGAGGAAGCGCTGGACATCTTCGAAAAAGTCCTCAAAAAGTAAGAAATCCAAAACAGCGCGGAGCCGGACGTATCGTCCAGCTCCGCGCTGTCATATGGGATTGTACGCTGTATTCAATTCGCTGCTGGGCCTGCCAAAACCGCGGCGATGACCGCTGGAGCCGGCAGCATGCGCGCCTTACGCGTTGGTGTAGTTGTCGAAGTAGCCCTGCACCAGCACCACGGGCGTTCCCTTATCGCCGGAGCCGCTGGTGAGATCGCACAGGGAGCCGATCAGGTCGGTCAGCTGGCGGGGCGTAGTGCCCTCGGAGGCCATGCTGCCCTTGAGGTCGGCGTCCTTGCGGCGGATGGAATCCGTAATGGCCTGCCTGAGCGCTTCGCCCGAGAGGCTGGCAAACTCGTTGTCCGCCAGATACTTGAGCTTGAGCTCGTTGGGGGTGCCCTTCAGGCCCTCGGTGAAGGCGGGGGAGACTACCGGGTCCGCCAGCTCCCAGATCTTGCCCTGGGGGTCCTTGAAGGCGCCGTCGCCGTACACCATCACTTCCACGCACTTTCCGGTGGCGTCCAGCACGCGCTTCTGAATCTCTTCCGCCAGGTCCTGGCAGTCCCGCGGGAACAGCTTCACTTTGTCTTCCGTGGCCTTGTTGGAGCCCAGGAGCCCGTATTTTTCGTTGCAGCCGGAGCCGTTCACGCTCCGGGTGAGGATGTCGTCCAGGCCCAGTACGATGCGGGCGCGGGCGTTTTTCAGCAGCCGCTTGGTGCGCGCGCGGGTGTGTATGTCGCAGGTGATCACCGTGTCGGTATACTCCAGGATGCGGCGGGGGTTGTTGCAGAAGATGATCTCCGCCTCCGCGCCGCTGGAGGTGATGAGCTGCTGATAGTATTCCACATAATCCACGCCCGTGAAGGGATGGCGGTTTTCGCCGAAGAGGGCGCGGTATTTTTCCAGGGTGAGCAGGTCGGTGTAGGGATCGATGCCGGCTTCGTCCAGACTGTCCAGGCTCACCAGTTCGTTGCCCACCTCGTCGGAGGGATAGGAGAGCATGAGCACTACCTTCTTTACGCCCTTGGCGATGCCGCGCAGGCATATGGCGAAGCGGTTGCGGGACAGGATGGGGAATATTACGCCCACGGTGCCGCCGCCGGTTTTGTGTTTTACGTCGGACGCGATGTCTTCAACGGTGGCGTAGTTGCCCTGGGAGCGCGCTACCACAGACTCCGTGACGGCGATCACGTCGCGGTCGTTAAGGCTGAAGCCTTCGCTTTCGGCGGCTTCAAGCACGCTGACGGTTACGATCTCAGCCAGATCGTCACCCTGGCGGATGATGGGGCAGCGGATGCCTCTGGAGACGGTGCCTACCCTGCGTTCGGTTTGGTTCATGATTTTAGGCCCCTTTCGCGGTATGGGTATGGTGTTTCCAACGAGGGAAAATTATAAAATAACGCGGACTGCATGTCAACAGCCCGCGTGTAAGTGATTTGTTGTTTTTATGCATATACAGCGTCTGAATGTATATTTATGCAAATAGCATGCGCCGGTTTCTTTCTCGGCGCCGGGAGCGGCCGGCTCAGATCCTTTGATATCAGCTGCCCTCCTTCGTGAAGAGGTCTGAGACCTCCTGCAGGGAGATGAAGGCGTTTTCGTCGATGCTGTGAACGATCTGCTTGAGCCGGTTGATCTGGAAATGGTTGATGATAAAATAGACGATCTCCTTGTGCTCCTTCGAAAAGCCGCCCACCGCGTTCACGATCGTTCCGCTGGCGCCGAACTGTTCTGAAAAGACCCGGGAGATCTCCGCGGCTTTCGTGGTCACGATCATCGCGCACTTCGAACGGTTGAAGCCTTCCACGATAAAGTCCACGGTCCTCGATCCCACGTAATAGGTGACGATGGAGTAGAGCGGCAGTATCCAGCTATTTATGGCGATGCCGCACACCGTGTACAGCAGGGTGTTGAATATCATGACGAACGTGCCGATCGATATGCCGATCTTCTTGGCGAAGATCACCGAAAGCACGTCCACGCCGTCTATGGCGCCGCCGAACCGGATCGTCAGTCCGCTGCCGATGCCGGAGATCACGCCGCCGAAAACAGCGCACAGCAGCAGGTCGGTGCCCGCCAAAGGCGATATGAGGGATACGTCGATGGGCAACACGTCCATGATCAGATAGGACGAAAGCGAATACACGCCGATCGTGAATACCGAATATACAGTAAAGGACAGGCCCTGCTTTTTGGCGCCGAATATGAATACCGGGATGTTCAGCATGATCAGAAACAGCGGCAGCGTAAGGTACGCGGGCGTGACCTGGTCCAAAAGCATGGACAGGCCGGATATGCCGCTGTCGTACAGCTTTACCGGAAACAGGAATATCGTCACGCCGAAAGCGTTGATCACGCCTGCCGCGATCAGAATAAGGAAGTTGACCGGCTTGATCTCCTTCATCCGGGCTCTCAGCCCGGTAAAGGGCTTCTTCCTGCCGGTGCCGGGCGAAAGCCGGCTCAAAGTCGGTTTTTTCGGCGTCTTATTCGTCTTCATATCCGCATCCTCCGCGCGTATGGTCCGGGCTGTGTACATGCCGGCTACAGTGTACCATATCCTCGGGAAAGGGTAAAGCGTATCCGTATGAAATTTCGAATGGACCTGACGCGCTCCGGTCAAAATATGGCGCCTTCACGCATTTTTGCTTTACAAATACGGGTTTTGGGAGTATGATAAAAAAGGAAATGTATGATCCCGAACCGAGAGGTGATTTTATGTATACCCAGCAGGACTACCTTCGCACGAGCCGCAGCACAAAAATCAGGGTATGGCTCGGCATCGCGCTGGCTGCCGTGTTCGCGGCGGGCGTGATCGTATGTACAGTGCTCAAGCTCAAAACGGCGCAGATGGCCGTCGCCGGCGTCGGCTTTATCGTATGCTGGTTCGTATGGGATATGAAGATCGTGCCGTGGATACGCTATAACCGCTTCATGAAGGATCTGAAAGGCGGCCAGAGGCGCACCACAAAGTGCCGCTTCGTGGACGTGAGCGGTGAAACGCGCCTGTTCGACGGCGTGGAAGTGTACGACGTGACGGTCAGCGTGAAGGAAGACGACGACTCGGTGACCGACAACGACGAAGACAAGCGGCTCTTCGTGCTGGATGCCGACAAAACCCTGCCCGCGCTGGAACCGGGCGACGGCCTGTGCGTCACATCATTCGGAAACTTTATCACCGATATACAAAAGGCGTAAGGAGAAATGACGATGCGTAGGATGCTTGCCTGGCTTTTGATCGTATGCACGCTGACCGCCTGCCTTGCCTTTTCCGAAGAGGAAGGCTCCTCCCGCAGGGGGCGCGGCACGGTGGAGATCATAGATGACGAGATCGAAGGCGAGTTTGAAGACGAATTCGGGGGCGACGAAGACGCGGTGGTGTTCGAGCCTTTCGAGGAGCTGACCCTGGACGACATCACCCTCAACACGGCCTTCGACACGCTGGACAACGTGCGCAATATCCTTCTGCTGGGCGTGGACAGCCGGTCCGGCATCTCCGGGCGCACGGACACGATGATGCTTCTGAGCGTGAACATTGAAAAGCGCACCATCAAGCTGGTGTCCTTCCTGCGCGATACGTACGTGGAGATCCCCGGGAACAAAAACAACCGCCTGAATTCCGCCTACGTGTTCGGCGGCTTCGACCTGCTGGCCAGAACGCTTGAAAAGAACTTCGGCGTAAAGCCGGACGCCTACATCATGATCAACCTGGCGGGTCTGGTGGACGTGATCGACCAGCTGGGCGGCGTGTATGTGGACGTACCCGCCAATAAGATCGACCGCATCAACGCCGTGATCTACTGGTACAACAAGCAGGTGCTGGGGCTGAACAATCCCCGGGTGGGCTACGTGACCAAGGGCGGATACCAGCGCCTGGACGGGCGGCAGGCGGAAGCCTGGGCCCGCTACCGCTACTCCGAGAGCGATTTCCAGCGCTCTGAGCGGCAGAGAAAGCTGATCCAGCTGGTGTACGAAAAGATCTCGCAGATGTCCGTGGTGGAGATGACGGCTTTCGCCATGAAGAACATCAAGCTCGTGAAGACCAATATTTCCCTGCAGGACATGATCGACCTGGCTCCCGCCGTGCTGGCGCTGAAGGACAGTGAGATCCAGCAGATGCACGTGCCGGTAAACGGCGGCTACACCAGCCAGCGCATCAGCGGCATGGCAGTGCTGGTGCCGGACCGGCAGAAGAACATCAACGCCCTGCGCAAGTTCTTCGCGCAGTGACTGCCATGACGAACGCTCTGCGCGTAAAGCGCGCCCTGGCGGGGGAGACAAGCGGCCTGGACCGGCTGCCCATGCTGGAATGGGCCAGCTGGTGGGACCTGACGCTCAAGCGCTGGGCGGACGAAGGCCTGCCCATGGAGCTGGGCGCGGACGAACGCTACCGCACGCTGGGCATGGACGTGCACCGGCAGTGCTGGTTCCGCCACAAGGCGCCCGACTGCCCGCGGCCCCTGAAGCAGGGCGGCGGCATCATGGCGGATGAGAGCGATTACGAGCGCATCAAACCGTATCTGTACCCCGGGGATGAGCCCCGGCGCGTAAGGGACATCTTTGCCGCCTGGGAAGAGGACCACGCCCGGGGAGACGTGTGCCTGTGGTTTTCGATGGACGGAGGGTTCTGGTTTCCCAGGACCCTCTTCGGCATCGAAAGCCATTTTTATTCCTTTTACGACGAGCCGGAACTGTACAGCCGCATACTGGACGACCTGGCGGATTATCAGCTGAAGGTGCTTGAGCAGATCTACGCCGTGAGCACGCCCGAGTTTATGACTCTCGCGGAGGACATGAGCTACAACAAAGGCCCGATGCTGTCTAAAAAGCTGTTCATGGAGTTCATATACCCCTACTACCGGCGCGTGATCCCCTTTATCCGGGCGCACGGCACGCGCGTGCTGATCGATTCGGACGGGGACATATCCGAAATGGTGCCCTGGCTGATCGAAGCGGGCGTGGAGGGCGCGCTGCCCCTGGAATATCAGGCGGGCGTGGACGTGAAAAAGCTCCGGGCGGACTTTCCGGAATTCATCATGCTGGGCGGCTTCAACAAGCGCATCATGAAGGACGGCGAGGAGGCCATGCGCCGGGAATTCGAGCGGCTTCTGCCGGTGATGCGCGCCGGGCGCTTTATCCCGTCCGTGGACCATCAGACGCCGCCGGACGTGCCGCTGGAAAACTACCGCGTCTATGTGCAGCTAATGGAAGAATACGCGAGGAAGGCGGTTTTGCCGTGAGATACCTGGTCGATTCGTTTTCTCCCAAAGAGATCGAGTATGTGCTTCAATACTACCCGGCGGAGGGCGTGACCACGAACCCCACCATCGTATGCCGGGAAAGGGCAGATTTCCGCGAAACGCTGCTGGCGATACGCCATGTTGTGGGCGAAGGCATCCTGCACGTGGAAACGATGCAGACCCGCGCGGAGGACATGCTGCGCGAAGCGCTGGCTTTGAGGGACCTGCTCTCCCGCCGGCCGGGCGACCTGTTCATCAAGCTGCCCGCCGTGCCAGAGGGGATCAGGGCCTGCCGGATGCTCAAGAACGAAGGCCTCGGCGTGACAGTCACGGCGGTGTTCTCCCCGCAGCAGGCGCTTGTGGCCGCGCGGGCGGGAGCGGATTTCGCCGCGCCTTACGTAAACAAGCTCTCAGACGTGGGGGACGGGGAAGCGTGCGTAAAGCGCATCGCCCAGCTGTATCAGGCCCACGGGCTCACGACGAAGATCCTCTCCGCGTCCTTCCGCAACGTGGAGCAGGTGACGCGCGTCGCGGAGGCGGGCAGCCATTACGCCACGCTGCCGCCGGCGTTTTTCGACAAGCTCGTATACCATCCCATGACCGAGCTGGCTGTGAAAGGCTTTGAGGCGGACTGGCGGGAAGTGTACGGGGACAAAGCACCCATCGACCTTATTTGAGAAAGCACGGAAAAGGACCGTTTCGGAAAGGAAGGCAAACGGATGATCTTTAACGAAGCCTGCGGCGAAAGGCTGCCGCGTCTCGGGTTCGGCTGCATGCGGCTGCCCCAGACGAAGGAAAACACCATCGATGAAAAAGAGCTTGGCCGCATGGTGGACTGTGCCATGGAGGCGGGCGTCAACTACTTCGATACCGCCTGGCCCTATCACGGGGGCCACAGCGAGCTGGCCATCGGAAAGGCGCTCAAAAAGTATCCCCGCGAAAGCTGGTATCTGGCCACCAAATTTCCCGGGCACCAGATCGCGGACAGCTACGATCCTGCGGGCGTTTTCGAAAAGCAGCTTCAAAAGTGCGGCGTGGAGTATTTTGATTTTTACCTGCTGCACAACGTTTGCGAAAGCTCCCTGGGGGTGTACACCGATCCCCGCTGGGGCATCGTGGATTACTTTCGCCAGCAGAAGCGCCTGGGCCGCATAAGGCACCTGGGCTTTTCCACCCACGCCCGCCCGGACACGCTGGAAAAGATATTGGACTATCTGGGCGACAGCGCGGAGTTCTGCCAGATCCAGCTCAACTACCTGGACTGGACGCTGCAGGACGCCAAAGCAAAGTACGACCTGCTAACGCTCCGGGGCATCCCCGTATGGGTGATGGAGCCCCTGCGGGGCGGAAAGCTGGCGAACCTGCCGGAAGCGGACGCCCAAAAACTGAAGGCGCAAAGACCCGAAGAGAGCCAGGCGGCCTGGGCCATGCGCTGGCTGATGAAAAAGGAAAATGTGCGCATGGTGCTGTCGGGCATGTCGGAGCTTTCCCAGATGCAGGACAACATCGCTGCCTTCTCCGGCGGCGAGCCGCTCTCGGACGCGGAGGAACAGCTGCTGTTTTCCGTTGCCGAAGGGCTCAAAAACGCCCTGCCTTGCACCAAATGCCGCTACTGCTGCGAGGGCTGCCCGATGCAGCTGGATATCCCGCTTTTGATCCACGCCTATAACGACCTGAAATTCGCCTCCAGCATGACCGTGCCCATGCAGCTGGATGCGCTTGAAGAAGACAAGCGCCCCTCGGCCTGCATAGGCTGCGGCGCCTGCAAGGCTGTCTGCCCCCAGCAGATCGATATCCCCAAAGCCCTGAAAGAATTGAGCGACATGGTGGCCTCCCGCCCCAGCTGGGCGGAGATCTGCCGCCAGCGGGCGGAGGCGGCGAAAAAGCTGGGCGGCTGAACCGCACAGGATTACGATCCGCCAAAAGTTCTTCATGAGAATCCGCGACTGGCGGTCCGGCATACCACCTCATCACCGCCTTCGGCGGAGCTTCCCCTGAAGGGGAAGCCTTATATGCCTTCTCCTTGAGGAGAAGGTGGGCCGCGAAGCGGTTCGGATGAGGTGTCGGTTTCACGCAAGTTCCAAAGTTCCGGGAAGAAACCAAAAACACGCATGGGCGCCGTTTCGGCGCCCATGCGTGTTTTTGGCAAGAGATGGTTTACATCATGCTCCTGTACAGGGCTTCGATCTCTTCCACGGAGGTGTCGCGGGGGTTGCCCGGGCGGCACGCGTCCGCGTAAGCGGATTCGGACAGGAAGCGCACGTCTTCCTCCTTCAGGATGCCCTTGAGGTCCGCGGGGATGCCCACGTCCTGGCTGAGCTGCTTCACGGCCTGGATGGCGGCCTTCGCGGCTTCGGCGTCGTTCATGCGATTCAGGCCGTCCACGCCCATGACCTCGGCGATGGCGCGGTAGCGCTCGCCGGCGACGGGGGCGTTGTATTCAAGACCCAGGGGCAGCAGGATCGCGCAGGCCACGCCGTGGGGCGTATCGTACAGGGCGCTCAAGCCGTGCGCCATGGAGTGCACGATGCCCAGGCCCACGTTGCTGAAGCCCATGCCCGCGATGTACTGGCCCAGCGCCATGCCCTCGCGTCCGTCGGGATCGTTCTGAACGGCGGCGCGCAGGCTGCGGCTGATCAGGCGGATGGCTTCCAGGTGGAACATGTCGCTGATGGCGCAGTGTCCCTTGGTGATGTAGCCTTCGATGGCGTGGGTGAGGGCGTCCATGCCGGTGGCGGCGGTGAGGCCCTTGGGCATGGTGGCCATCATGTCGGGGTCCACCACGGCGATCTCGGGGATGTCGTTTACGTCCACGCAGACGAACTTGCGCTTCTTTTCCACGTCCGTGATCACGTAGTTGATCGTCACCTCGGCAGCGGTGCCGGCGGTGGTGGGCACGGCGATGGTGAACACCGCGTGCTTCTTGGTGGGCGCCACGCCTTCCAGGGAACGCACGTCCGCGAATTCGGGGTTGTTGATGATGATGCCTATGGCTTTGGAGGTATCCATGGAGGAGCCGCCGCCGATGGCGATGATGCAGTCCGCCTGGGCGGCTTTGAACGCCTCTACGCCGCACTGCACGTTGGCGATGGTGGGATTGGGCTTGATGTCCGAATAAACGCTGTAGGCAAAGCCGGCCTCATCCAGCAGATCGGTCACCTTTTGGGTCACGCCGAACTTCAGAAGATCGGGATCGGTGGCGACGAACGCCTTGCGGTAGCCTCTCGCCTTGAGCTCGGGCACGATGTTTGCGATCGCGCCGTGTCCGTGATAGGAAATGGGATTCAATACGATACGGTCTGCCATAAGTCCTCCTTCAAAAAAGCGGGGCGCATGCCCCGCGTTTGATCAAATATATCAGCCTTTGATGGGGAAGAGGAAGCGGCCCACGGCGCCCAGATGCTCCCGGAACCAGTCGCAGCTGAACTTGCCGCCCGTGGCCTGGGCACCGGCTTCGATCGTGCGCAGCACCACCACCGCGGCTGCAAGCAAAAGCAGCACCACGGCGGCGCCCTTGATGATGCCCAGCAGATTCTGGCCGAAGCTTATATCGTCTGCGTCGTCGTCATCGTCGTCCTGCTCGCCGAAGGGATCGTCGTCATCGCTGAAAACGTCGTCGAAATCGTCATCTTCATCCTCATC
>JAFZPV010000054.1 GCA_017552535.1 Clostridia bacterium | reverse complement strand
TGCTCGGCCCCACCGGCTGCGGAAAGACCTATCTCGCCCAGACCCTGGCCAAGGTGCTCAACGTGCCCTTCGCCATCGGCGACGCCACCTCCATCACCGAGGCGGGGTACGTGGGCGAGGACGTGGAAAACGTGCTTCTGCGCCTCATCCAGAACGCGGGCAACGACGTAGAGAAGGCCCAGAAGGGCATCATCTACATCGACGAGATCGACAAGATCGCCCGCAAGAGCGAAAACCGCTCCATCACCCGCGACGTATCCGGCGAGGGCGTGCAGCAGGCGCTGCTCAAGATGCTGGAAGGCACCGTGGCCAACGTGCCGCCTCAGGGCGGGCGCAAGCATCCCCAGCAGGAGTTCATCCGCATCGATACCACCAACATCCTCTTCATCTGCGGCGGCGCGTTCGAAGGCATCGAGCGCATCGTGGAAAACCGCATCGGCGTGAAGACGATGGGCTTCGGTGCGGAGATCAAGGGCCAGAGCGAAAAGCAGAAGGACGACGTGCTGAAATACATGGAGCCGGAGGACCTGCTGAAGTTCGGCCTGATCCCGGAGTTCATCGGGCGCCTGCCCGTGATCGTCACCCTGAGCCCCCTGGACGAAGAGGCGCTGGTGAACATCCTCACCAAGCCCCGCAACGCCCTGTGCCGCCAGTATGCGAAGCTTTTGAGCATGGACGACGTGGAGCTGGAGTTCACGCCCGAGGCCCTCAGGACCATCGCCCACAAGGCCATGGCCCGCAAAAGCGGCGCCAGAGGCCTGCGCGCCATCATCGAGGAGATCATGACGGACACCATGTTCGACCTGCCCGGCAAAAAGGGCGTTGTCAAGTGCGTGATCACCCAGGATGCCGTAGAGAAAAAGGCTCCGCCGCTGCTGGAATACGCGCCAGCGCAGCTTCCCATGAGTGAGGAAGAAAAAATACTTCCCGCGGCGGGAGAATAAATTAACCGCTGGAAATGAAATCCCTTTTCATTTCCGGCGGTTTGGTTGGACAAAGACAACCACCGGCTCAGCCGGTGGAAGGTAAAGCTTAAGCTATGCAAAGAATCCCTCGTTTGTTAGAATAGGGAAGACCTGGCAGTCGAACCCTAAAACAAAGAGGGAGTCATTATGAAGAATGACTATGAGAGTCTAACACACACGAAATGGCGATGTCAATATCACATCGTGATAACGCCGAAGTATCGGAGACAGAGCATATACGGGAAGTACAAGAGTGAGATCGGGAAGATACTCAGGACGATATGCGAGAGATATGAGATAGAGATAATCGAAGCAAATGCGTGTCCGGATCATATCCATATGCTGGTAGCGATACCGCCGAAGATGTCAGTAGCCAGGTTTATGGGGATGCTGAAGGGGAAGAGTGCGCTGATGATCTTTGACCGGTTTGCGAACCTGAAGTACAGATATGGGAATCGGCATTTCTGGTGCAGAGGGTATTTTGTAGACACAGTAGGGCGCAATAAAAATGCGATTCAGAAGTATATACAGAATCAACTGACAGAAGATAAAACGGTGGAGCAGATCAGTATGAAGGAGTACATTGACCCGTTTACGGGAGAGCCGACAAAAGAAGGCAAGTAAAAGAGCCGCCCGGAAGGGCGGCAAGCCAGTAAACAGGGTGCGGATGCCAGGTCATTCAGAGCGCGATATGAGCGCTCGCCGGTACCAGGCCCTTACAGGGCCTAATCAAGCCACCGGCTCCGCCGGTGGTTATGACTTTGGATACATTTGAATCTATTCTTTCCGAGACGTGTATCTTTCACCGATTTGTGCAACAGGTTTTCAGTTTTTGTAAAATCCTGCGGGATTTTTCGGGCGCAAAAACCGCTCCTCCGGCCGGCACAGCTGGCCCTGCGGATTGAACTTGGAGAGGTGTGACCTCTCCAAACTACCCAATTTATTCTTTTGCTTCTGCAACAGCCCTTTTTCTTTCGGGCAAATGCTTCATCTGCTCAGATCATGCGCGAAAGCTGAATTCGTGCCGCATGGCCTGTTCCAGATCGGCCATGGTCTCATCGGAGGGCATGTATTCCTGTCCCATGGCTTCTCCGGGCCGCCCGATGCGAACGAGCTTCGCGCTGTAGTACGGATGAAAGCGCAGAAGCCTTACGTCCTTTGCTCCAGCGTCCCGGGCCAGCGCGCCCAGCCTGCGCGCGTGCTCCCGTTCGGCATTGACACCGTTTATGATGATGCCCCTTACGCACACGTCCGCTCCCGCGGCGCAGGCCATGCGGAGGTTTTCCAGGATCGGTTCAAGGGGATATCCGGTATTCTGCAGATGGCGTTTTGGGTCCGTATCCTTCACGTCCCACAGGAAATGGTCCGTGCGGATCAGCAGGTCCTCCAGAAGCTCCTTAGGAAAAGCGCCGCAGGTCTCCAGCGCTGCATTTACGCCCCGCGAGCGGAGCTCGTCCATCAGCGCAAGCACGAAATCCGCCTGCATCGTGGGTTCGCCCCCGCTCAGGGTAACGCCGCCGCTTTCGCCGAAAAACGGCTTGTCGCGCACCAGCGCTTCCGCCAGGGGGCCTGGCTCCCAGGTTTCTCCGCAGATCTCGATAGCCCCCGCAGGGCACACGCGCGCGCACTTCAGGCAGAAAACGCATCTGGCACTGTCGAAGCGGACGCCCTCCATGCGGTGGCAACCCTGCGGGCACGCGCTTTCGCAGGCGCCGCAGCCCAAACACTTTTCCGTATGAACCAAAGGCTGCGGACGGATAAGCTGCGTTTCGGGATTGTGGCACCAGCGGCATCTGAGCGGGCAGCCCTTCAGAAACACCGTCGTGCGCAGGCCGGGCCCGTCGTGCAGGCAGAGCCGCTGTATATTCGTGACGATCCCCTGCATCAAAGGTTCCCCATGGCGGTGCGCTCGATGATCATGCGCTGCCAGTTTTCGTCCAGGGTCACGAAGCGCGCCGACCAGCCCGATATGCGCACGGCCAGCGTGGGATACTTTTCCGGATGCTCGCGGGCGTCCAGCAAAACAGAATTGTCGATCACGTCGATCTGCATGAAGAAGCCGCCCAGCGCCAGAAAACCGCGGATCAGGGCCTGGATGCCGGCCAGACCCTCTTCACCCCGGGCACAGGAGGGATCGAGCTTGATGTCCAGGGCGGTGCCGCAGGTCAGGCGTGACAGGTCTGCCGAGCAGTGGGAGCGGATGATGGCCGTCGCCGTCTCCCGGTCCGTGCCCGGGGCGGGATTCAGGTTGCCCGACAGGATCTCGCCGCTCTTTTTTCCCTGGGCGTGGGCGCCGCGGCAGTCCTTCCAGTCGATCTGCCTGCCGAAAGTGGAGATCCCCGGCGGACGGAGGATGCCGTTTCGTATATGAACAGACCTGGCAAGGTCGATAAAGTGCTTAACCAGCAGGCCGCACAGTTCGTCCGCCTCATTGGAATCGTTGCCGAAGTATCCCTTCAGCGCTTCCTGGCGCCGGCGGAAAGGCTCCGCCCCTTCCCAGTCGCGGCGTAGGATTTCGACATATTCGGAAAGCGTAAGGATCTTCTGTTCGTACACCGCGGTCCGGATGGCGATGAGCGCGTTGGCCATGTCCGGCAGTCCGCCGTAATGGGGCGAATACACGTTATATACCGGACCGCCTCCAAAGTAATCTTTGGCTTTTTCGATGCATCCGTCTTCCAGAAGCGCGAACACGCCCGCGGGCCGGTCCTGGTCGTACTCCGAATCCGCCATGCGGTGGAATTTCTCCATGTCTTTGTCCATGGCGTCAAAGCAGGCCTTCAGCAGGTCGTCAAAGCAGGGATAGTCCACTTTTTCTTTGTCGAACAGATGCAGTACGTCCCGCTGCAGAAGGATATAGGCGTCCATGGGTTTATAGCGGAAGCGTGTCTTGCCGGGGATCTGCACTTCCCAGCATCCGTCGTTGGCAAACTCCACGGCTTCCTCGTGGGGATAGTGGTATTCTTCCAGGCTTTTGATCACCAGGTTTTCGTTGTACAGAGAGCATACGCCGCTTCCGTGGCGCATCACGCGGGCGACCATCTCCATGAGCCACGCAGGGGAATCCGGCCTCATGCGCACCGCGATCGGATAGTCGCCGATGGGCAGCTCCTCCACCACCTCCAGGATCAGCCTGGTCACGTCGCCTGCGGTCTCATGTCCCTCGGCGTCAAGGCCGGAAAGCACGATGTTCTGGTAGTGCTGGCCGTCCCCGCTGCCGCACACGTCCAGCGTGACCCATTCGCAGCCCTTGATGAAGAAATGTGCCAGCAGCTCCCTGGCCTGGTCCTCGGTGATCCTGCCGGACGCCTTATCAGCCTGATACAGCTTTTCCAGCATCCGGTCGATCTTGCCGATGCCGGGCCAATTACCCATCAGCCTCGTAAAGGAAAATGTGAACCACAAGCTCTGCAGGCCCTCCCGGAAAGACCGCGCCGGCTGAAAAGGAACGTTTTTCAGTGCTTCCCTTTCCTCCAGGTCCGAAATGGCTTCCATATAGCGGCTGTGCCATACGTGCATGGCATCAATCACGTGCAGAAGCGAAAGCAAAAACTCGCGCTGCTTCGGCGTGCATTCCTGCTTGAGCCTCTCCCGGACGCGCTGTTCATAACGGTCTATGCCTTCCCGCAGCACGCGGTCAAAGCCCAGCGTTGTATGGCTGACACCCGGCATGATCATTTCGCCGTCCTCGTACAGCACGGGAATGATATGCCTGGAAGCGGCCTTGAGCGTGGCGCTGCCCGCAAGCATTTCGCCGGGGATCACGCGCACCGGCGCTTCCCGGGCGATTTTGGATATGAGCAGATCGTAGATCTGGTAAGCCGAAAGGCCCTGGGTATCCTTTCGGGACAGGGTAAGGTGATCGCTGGCGTTCAGCTCCCGGCCGTATTTGCCATTCAGGGATTCCCAGGCAAAAAGCCTGGTCTCTTCGCTCAGCCGCACCGGACGCTCTCCGGCGGCGCTCCTGAACTGAACCATACTTTTTCTCCTTCCGGATGCGGCGGCAGGACCGCCGGAGGTAGGGGGCAGACAACTAAAGCATTCCGTATGTATTATACCACGAATGCACGTTTCAGAGAAGGTGTTTTCCGTTTCCGATCGCAAATTCGGGATCCGAAAACGGCATGGTCCGGGATCGAGTGTTAAAATGTGTAAAAAACGGCGTTCCGATTCGATTTTTCTTGACAAAGCCGGCCGCAGTGCGTATAATATCCTACGTCGGTCGGGCACGTTGTGCTCGGTTGACACTCTTGGCGAATGGTGTAACGGCAACACTAACGACTCTGACTCGTTCATTCTAGGTTCGAATCCTAGTTCGCCAGCCATTCTGCCTCCATAGTCAAGCGGTCAAGACGTCGCCCTCTCACGGCGAAGACTAGGGTTCGATTCCCTATGGAGGTGTTCAGAGACATCCGGTAGGGTGTCTCTTATTGTTTATCGGGGAGGCCCTATGCACATACTTCTCACCAACGACGACGGCTATCAGGCAGAGGGCATCCGCCAGCTGGCCGAATACCTCACCCAAAGCGGACACCGGGTGAGCATCTGCGCGCCGGATCGGGAAAAAAGCGCCGCGTCCCACGCCATATCCATCACGCAGCCGCTGCGCGCAAAAGAGATATCCCTGGGCTGCGCCAGGGGCTGGGCCGTGGACGGCACGCCCGTGGACAGCGCGCGCCTGGGCCTGTACCTGCTCAGGAACGACAGGCCCGACGCATGCATCTCCGGTGTGAACCGGGGCCCCAACCTGGGCGGCGCGTGCATATACTCCGGCACCGTGAATTCCGCCATGGAGGCCTCCATGGCCGGCTGCCCGTCCATCGCGGTGAGCCTGAATTCCTTCGTTTCCAACGACTACAGCCTGGCTTCGTCCATGGCGGAAAAGCTGGTGCGCTGGGCAGTGGACCATCCGCTCAGGCGCGGCGAGATCTACAGCCTGAACGTGCCCTGCCAGGTGCCCTTCCGGGGCGTGTACTTTACCCAGACGCTGGGACCGGAATTTCTGACCGACGCCATGTATCAGGAGTTCGTCAGCGATTACAAAAACACTTACTACTTTTTAGACGACGGCCCCAACGAACAGTTCTTCCCGCCGGAAAGCGACAGCGTGAAATGCGCCGAAGGCTGGGCCACCGTTTCGGTGCTCACCTGGGACATCGCCGCCAGGCGCCAGGATTTGCCCGCGAACGGGACCCTTTCCCTGTAACAAGCCGAAAAGGAAGTGAGCCTCATGAAAAAGAACAAACGCAAGGCGATCCTGTTTTCCTGCCTGAGCCTGCTGGCGGGTTTGATCATCAACGCGATGTACCACGTGTTTATGGACGGGTTCGGCGATATCTTTGACGGGTTCGGCAGCAGCTTCGACTGGCTCGAGCCTTTCCGCTTCGGATACGTGCTGTTTCCCCTGATGCTGCTTCTGGACGTGCTTCTTCTGGTGCTGACCGCCGCGAAGAAAACACCAGGCAAAAGCGCGCCGGAAGGCAGAAGCGTTTCCGGCATGATGGAGATATGCGTGTTCTCGCTCTATACGGTCCTGACGGCATTGATCGCCGTTCTGACCGCCAAAGCGATGAAGATGGATACGGGCTTCTATTCTCCGTTCCTGGTGAAAGCCGCGGTGATGGCGCTTGCGTACCTGCTGGGCACGTTTGCCCTGGTCAGGCACGCTCCCCGCTTTGGCCGCGCGGTGTTTCTGGCGTCCGCCGTGCTGTGCGTGCTGGGAGCCGGATTCATGTGCAGAAATCTCATCACCCTGTTTTCGGCGGTATTGGGCGGATGGAAGCTGATCCCCTCTATGATCCTGCTGCTTTTGGTGGAATGCGGCCCGCTCACGCTGCGCTCCCTCTCCCTCGCCGGATGGATGGGACGAAGGGAGAAATAGGGAAAAGAGGAAATTTGGAAAGAGGAAAGAGGAAATCAGATACTTGGGTCCGCCCAACAAACTGATTTCCTCTTTCTTTTTTCCCTGCATAAATCCATCATTGCAAGAAAAAGGAAATGAGCCTGCCGGAAACCCCCAACAAACTCATTTTCTCTTTCTCTTTTCCCTGCATAAATCCATCATTGTAAGAAAAAGGGAATGAGCCTGCCGGAAACCCCCAACAAACTCATTTTCTCTTTCCTCTTTCCTCTTTTCTCTTTCCTATTTCCTATTTCAGCTTCTCCCTGAGCCGCGCGCAAATTTCCTCATTCGGATTGAACAGTATACGGCAGTACTTGTTTTCGCGCCTGTACACCAGGGCCTGCACGGCGTATCCGCTGCGGTCGGAGGTGAAGCGGCGGGTACTGGTCACGGCGTGCCGGCATTTATCCGCGTCCCCGAAATACACCGCTTCCCGCAGGAACACGACCTCCTCCGGGCGCGGACGCCTGAAGTATATGCGGCTGAACACCAGCTTTACGCCGTCCAGCTCGTACACGCTGGCCAGGCAGTAGCGCTTTAGCACGAACCAGAACATCGCGATCACGAACGCCCATATGATGACCGCGCCCATGGTATTTCCGATCAGGCCCCTGCGGGCCAGGAATCCCAGCAGCTTATCGGCGGCGATCAGGCCGAGCACGCACACGGCCACCAGCATCAGCGCCGCCGAGTTTTTTACGGGGCCGCGGGTACTTTGCCGGATCATCCGTTCTGCCCGTCCGCCGCTTCTTCTGCTTCAGACGGCGCGAAGAGGTCGAACATCTGGCCCAGGACGTACATGGAAGTGTTCGGGTTGGCGCTGGAACCGATGATGCAGGCGTACATGCCGCGGTTGTCCATGGACTGCCTTTCGATAAAGCCGGTCAGGCCGGAGATGTCCACGGCGTAGGCGTGCTTCTCGGCATCCGGTTCCGGAGCGTCTTCACCGTTCTCAGCCGCGTCCTGTTCCATCTTCGCTTTGGTCTCGGCATCATAGTCCCACAGCACGGGCGCGTCGGGAAAGCGCCTGGTGAACTCCTCGAAGGCGTCCAGCTCCTCCAGCGGCACGCAGAAGCCCTGGTCGATCAGGTCCTTCGTCATCTGCTCCGTCTGCACAAAGATGTCGTTTTCGCCCACGCTCAGGTGCAGCGTGTACATCTGCGCGCCCGCGCCGCCGTCGTTGTTCACCGTGCCGTCGTACATGATGGACATAAAGGACACGCTCTGCAAAGTTTCGTCGTATGCCTGCCCGCGCCTGAGCAGTTCGGCGCTGTCTTCCTCCAGTTTTTCGGTGTTGCTGTAGGAGCGCACCAGCGCGATGCCCACGGCGTACTGGTTGGGCGGCGTGCGGTTGGTGGCAATGGTGAAGATGAGCGCCGCCAGCATGACCGCGGCGATCGTGCCGAAAATGTAGATCGTTTTGGAATACTGCCAGTGGTTTTTTACCCTGTCTGCGGAAATCTTCGTGTTTGGCATGATGTTTCTCTCCTGTCGGACGGATGTCTGGTTTTATTTCATTTCTTCGATGTGGCGGATGTATTCAAGGCTCCCCAGGGCCTCGATGATCTCCTTGTGGGTCTTGTATTTTTTCAGTTCCCCGCTGATGATCGTAAGCGCCACGGAGTACACGCTCAGGCCGGTATTGACGTAGGCGGGGTTCAGCTCGATCTCGTCTATGCGCATGCCCAGCTCCCGGGCCGTGGCCACGAAATCCGGAAGGGAGGTGGAACTGGTAAGCTCCAGCTGCACCTCAAAATGGTTGCAGCGGTTTTTGAGGTATTCCTCGATGGGCGGCATCAGGGATATGGTAACGTACAGGCCGACCAGCGCCACCGCGCTCACCAGGTAGTACCCAGCGCCGATCGTTAAGCCGATGGCGCCGCAGGCCCAGAGCGTAGCGGAAGTTGTGAGGCCCTTGATCTGGTTTTTGGCGCTGAAAAAGATGGAGTTGACCGCCACGCTGGAAACGGCGATCACCGCCGCCGCCGACAGGATAAAGAAGCCGGCGCCGTAGGTTTCATGCAGGTATACCTCCAGCATCATCACCACGGCGGTGCTCAGCGTGACCACCATAAACGTGCGCAGGCCCGCTGAATGGCGTTTGCTGGCCCTTTCCCAGCCCACCACGGCGCCTGCCACGATGGCCATGACGATCTTCATGATCACGATCAGACTTTCCCTCATCGGATGCTACCTCCTGAATCGCTTGCGCGCGTCACGGGTGCGCTGGAAGGAGGCGTAATACTCCTCCGCGGCGCTGGTGAACGCCTCTTCGTTTTCGTTGGCGGAATGGACGGGCAGGGTCTTCTGTATGGCGTGGATGCGCTCGATCAAAAGCTCCGTCTCGCTCTTCTGCGCGCCGGTTTCGTTCGTTTCGCTCACGTCCACCAGGTCCTCGATCCTGTCTGAATAAGAGCCGGACAGGTGCAGCGCCGCCTTGGCGCAGGCCGGGCCGATCAGCTCGTACAGCACCGAAGACGACAGGATGATGGTCTCCAGCATACTGCCGCCGTTTTCTCCCAGGGTGCGCGCGCCCAGGGCCGCAAGGCCGATGGCCACGCCCGCCTGCGGTATCAGCGCCAGGCCCAGGTAGTCAGTGACTTTTTTATCCTTTTTCACCAGCCGGCAGCCCGCGTAGGCCCCGATATACTTGCCCAGGATCCTTACGATAAAGTACAGTATGCCGATCAGAAGCAGCGGCGCGCCGCCCATGCCCGTCTGGCGCGACACGAGTATGCTCAGGTCAAAATTTACGCCGCTGCGCACGAAAAACAGAAGCAGCAGCGGGGGCGACCAGTAGGACAGCTGCTTGAAGAGCTTGTCGTCGTCGGTGATGTTCACGTATACCATCGACATGCTCATGCAGCCCAAAAGCGGCGAAATATCCGCCAGGGCGCACAGGCCGCAGAACGCGAACAGAAGCGCGATGGCCATGATCAGCCGGTTGTCCGTGGAACGTTTTTTGAGCAGCGCGCTCATCACCACGCCGAACAGCGCGCCCACGATCATCGCCGCCACGTTGGCGGCCAGGGGCAGAAGGATGTTGCCCACGTCCACTTTGCCGCCGGACAGGGAGGCAACCGCCACGGATATGGCGATGGAATAGGCTACCAGGCTCACCACGTCGTCCAGCGCCACCACCTGCAGAAGCGTGTTCACAAAATCGCCCCTGGCTCGGGTCTGGCGTATGGTCATCATGGTGGAAGCAGGCGCGGTGGCGGAGGCCAGCGCCGCCAGAACGATGGAAAACGCGAGGCTCAGGCCCAGAATCAGGTACGTGAGCACGAATACCAAAAGGCTCGCCGCCAGCGCCTCGAACAGCGTGATCAGAATGACCTTCGCGCCGTTCTTTTTCAGCACGTCCAGCTTAAAGAACTGCCCTGTGGAGAAGGCGATAAAGCTCAGCGCCACGTCCGGCAAAAACTCCGTGCCCTTCACGAACTCCTTCGGGATCAGCCCGAAAACGTACGGGCCGATCAGGATGCCCGTCACGATATACGCCGTCACGTCCGGCAGGCCCAGAGGCTTCGTAAGGCGCGTGAGCAAAAAACCGCAGCTCAGCATGAGCGCGATGGATATGATCACCGACGCCACAGGCGAAATCTCTGAAATCAGGCCGCTCATCTTTCCTGCCTATTCTCCGTAGTTTGTGACAGCTTGGATTTTGCCATTATACTCAGGCGCGGGCTCTTTGTCAAAGCCCCCGTCACGTTACCAGGTCCGCGAGGCTGCGGGCCACACAGGCGGCGTACTCGTAAAACGGGCGCGCGGCGCAGGCAGGGAAACGGCCGCCGGATACCTCCAGGTTATACCATCCCGTATAGCCGATCTCCGAAAGCGTTTGGGAGAAAGCGGCAAAGTCCATCCGCTCGCACCAGCCGGATATGGTCAAAGGCACGGCGTGCTCGTCTTCGCCGGCGTTGCCGTTCACGTGCAGGCAGAACAGGCGGCCAGCGAGCTTGCGGGCGAACTCGCATATGTCGAAGCGGAAGATATTGGCGTGGCCCGTATCCATGCAGGCGCCCACATATGGGCTGTTTACGCCGTCCGCGATGGCGGCGATGGTCTCGGCCAGTTCGATGGAGCAGGACATATACTGCCGGTTGCGCCTCACGAAGGTGTTTTCCACCGCCAGGCGTATGCCTGTCTGCTTTAGGATGGGCAGGATCTTGTCGATGATATAAACGTTGTTCTCCACCGTTTTTTCAAAGCCTTCAAACGTGTACATGGGATGGGCCACCACTATTTTGCAGCCGGTTCTGTCCGCTGCCGCCAGGGCGTGCTCGTACAGGGGAAGCCATTTTTCGCCGAAGGCCTTCGCGCTGCCGTCGCCCGGGTTATCGAGGTGGCCGGGATAGTAGGGCAGGTGTCCCTGGGCGATCTCAAGCCCCGCGTCCCGGGCCAGGGCCGCCTTTTCGGTCACGTTCCGGGTCCACTCGGCGGTGAGCAGTTTTTCCGGCTCGTTCATATACTGGCAGAAGCTCAGGTCGATGCCGTCAAAGCCTGCGCTCTTTACGGTCTTCAGGCTCTCGCCCACGCTCAGCCCCGCGGCGATGCCGTGTTCCGGCGATATGGATATCTTCATACTCTTTTCCTCCCGAAGCGGCTGATGCCCTGTTTTCGCCTATTATACCATCTTTATGCCGTTTGGGCAACCGTACTGCATTTTTCACATTTTCCGGTATGAATCCGGCACAAAAGCCGTTGACGCTTTCGGCACGGATGTGATAGAATCCGAAAAAAAGACAGAGGACGAACAGCCTTGACCAACGCAGAGCTTTTATATATCGCGCAAAGGCAGTCCGCGGAAGACACGGGCTGCCTTCCGGAGGATTATCTGGCGGAGACAAACGTCGTCAGGCCTTTCCGCCTGGGAAGCGGGGCACGGAAATACCTGAAGGAGCCCATCTCTGCCGATCTCGTTTCCTACGGGAACAATATCGTAGCCGCTGTTTCCGAAGAGCTTTCCGGCCTGATCAGCGAATATATCTCAAAATTCGAGTTTTATCACTGCTTTGAGACCCCCAATATGAACTGGCTTGCCGATCGGCTGGAAAAGACCGGCCACCGCATCTGCTTCATGGCGGAATACTTCCTTCCTGACGTTGACCGCATCCCGGATCTGCCCTGTCCGTACGAAACGCGCCTGCTGGGCCAAAGTGATTTCTCAGACCTGTACACCCCTGAGTGGCAGAACGCCCTGTGCGAAAGCCGCAGGCAGCTGGACGTTCTGGGCGTGGGCGCTTACGACTCTGGCAGGCTCGTGGGCCTTGCGGCCTGCTCGGCGGATTGCGAGGCCATGTGGCAGATCGGCGTGGACGTCCTGCCCGCCTGCCGGCGAAAGGGCGTTGCCTCGGCGCTCACCAGCCGGCTTGCAAAAGAGATCCTGTTTCGGGGCAAAGTGCCGTTTTACTGCTCGGCGTGGTCCAACATCCGTTCCGTGAAAAACGCCGTAAAGAGCGGTTTTCGGCCCGCGTGGGTCGAAATGACCGTAAAGCCCAGAGAGATCGCAGACGAATTGAACCGCTGATCCTCGCAGAACCGGAGCGGCCAAAGGACGGCCGCCAAAAACCCAATCATTCGAAGGCGGCAAAAGAGTATGGATCAAACGCGCAGACACGTTTCCTTTTTCTCCCTGTTCCGGCACAACCGGGGGCATCTGGCGGCCTTTGAGCTTATTTACCGCCTGGGGGTCGCGCTGCTTTTCGTTCCGCTTCTGACGGGCTGTCTGAACCTTGCCATGAAGGTGAGCGGCTACGCCTATCTCACGAAGGAAAATGTTTTTTACTTTGCAAAAAGCCCCCTGACCGTCGCTTTTGCCGTCGCCCTTTCCGTTTTGGCCGCGTTTCTCTCCATGATCGACATCGGCGCGGTGATCTGTACGGCGGACGCTTCCTTCCTGGGGCGCAGGGTATCTTTATCGGAGATCACCGTTTTCGCCGTGAAAGGCGCGCTGAAGGCGCTGAAAATCAAAAACCTTCCGATCCTCGGGGTAATCCTGCTTCTGGCGCCCCTTACCGGCATCGGCATGGTGTCCGCCGTGCTGGCCACCGTGTCGCTGCCGGGCTTTGTGTCCCGTTTCGTCTCTTCCCATACAGCAAGCGTGATTCTTGCGGGCGCGCTGATCCTGCTTCTATCCGCCGCGATGATGCGCAGGCTCTACGTATTTCCCTGTTTTCTGCTGGAGAGCCGCTCCTGCCGGGACGCGCGGAGGGAGAGCCGCCGCTTGAGCCGGGGGCATCTGCTCCGGGATTTTGGAGAAATGCTGCTTGCGCAGGTGCTGTTCAGCGTTCTGTTTGCCGTTACGGCGCTTCTGCTGGTTACGGCTTCCTACGGCTTGGTCAGGCTGTTTTCGGGCGCGCTGACCTTCAGGCGCTTCATGGGCTCCGCCGTATGGCTCGCCGTGATCGTGTCGCTTTTCATCGCCTTCGGCCTGAACGCGCCGGTCAGCTACGGCTGCACCGCAAAACTGTACTTTGGGCGCAGGACGCAGCCGGAAGAGGACACGGCTCCGGCAAGTACCAAAGAAAAAAGCCCGGAGCACAGGCGGGCTTTCCGCATGATCTGCCTGTGCGCCCTGGGCATCATGATCCTGTCGGCTCTGTCCCTTTGGCATCTTGTAAGCTCCAACCGCATCAATCCCAACGTCGAATTTCTCCGCACGGTGGAGATCACCGCCCACCGCGGGGCTTCCGCCGGGTATCCCGAAAATACCATGGCGGCCTTCCGCGCGGCGCAGGAGCTGGGCGCAGACTGGCTGGAGCTGGACGTGCAGCAGACGAAGGACGGGCATCTCGTGGTGATGCACGACTCCAACGCACGGCGCACCACGGGCGTGAACGCCAACATATGGGATATGACCCTGGAAGAAGTGAGAAGCCTGGACGCGGGCAGCCGCTTCGGCGCGCAGTTCGCGGGCGAAAAAGTGCCCCTTCTTTCGGAAGTGATCGAATTTGCCGACGAGACCGGCGTGCGGCTGAACATCGAGCTCAAGCCCACGGGACACGAAACCGAACTTGAGAAGAGCACGGTCGATCTGATCCTTCAGTACGGCTTTCAGGACAGATGCGTGATCGCCTCCCAGGTGTACAGCGTACTCAAAAACGTGAAGGAACTGAGTGAAGAGATCCCCACCGTGTATGTGGCGTCCCTCGCCTACGGCAACATCAGCCGCCTGGCATACGCGGACCATTACAGCGTGGAGACCGCCAGCGCCAGCCGAAACCTGATAAGGCGCGTGCACAATGCCGGAAAGCAGATCTACGCCTGGACGGTGAACACCCGGGACGGCATCAGTGACATGATCGACAGGAACGTGGACAACATCATCACTGACGACGTGTCTCTCGCCCTGCAATGCGTGTACGAAAGCCGCTACTCAGACCTGCTGACCGAATTTGTGGAAATGCTGGAAGCGGAAGAAGAATGAGTCTAAACAATGAAGCAGAGGGCGTTACAGCACGCCCTCTGCCCAAATTTTGATGCCGATGGCGATCAGGATGAGACCGCCCACCAGCGAGGCCTTACCGGCCAGGCGGGCGCCGATGCGCTTGCCCAGGTACAGGCCTGCCATACAGATCGCAAAGGTGACCGCACCGATGATGGCCGATTCGGCCAGCGCCTGCGCAAAGCGGTATTCCGAAATGGTGAAGCCCACGGACAGCGCGTCTATGGACGTGGCTACGCTCTGGATCAGCAGCTCCGTGCCGCCCAGCGGTTTATCTTCCGCCTTGCCGTCCTCTCCCCGCAGACCTTCCCATATCATCTTGCCGCCGATATACAAAAGCAGCAAAAGCGCGATCCAGGGAATGAAGCGCTGGAATCGGGTAAACGCTTCCGCCACGGCGTGTACGCACAGCCAGCCCAAAAGCGGCATAAAGGTCTGGAACAGGCCGAAAGCGCCGGCGATCGTCAGAGAACGCTTTGCCGGCATGTGGGGAAAGCGGATCCCGTTGGCGGCGGATACCGAAAAGGCGTCCATCGCAAGACCGATCCCGAACAGGACACTGGTCAGGATGAATATCATTTTGTTTTATCGCCTCAGCTGTCAGTCCGCCAGCGTTCCCATGGGGTCCCAGGGCTCCAGCACCTGTTTTTCTTCGTCAAGCGCTTTGAGCAGCTCTTTGCTCAGCAGGCTCTTTTTCACCACGGCCTGGTATACGTAATCGTCGAACCAACCGTCCGTCATCATGAAATAGCCCTTTTCGCCGCGCTCGTCGCCCCAGGAATTCTGGATCTTCCAGCGCACGGGCTTTCCGTTTACTTCGTGATAGCCGGTGATGGTCATGGCGTGGTCCATGGCGCTCATGCGGTAATCCAGCTTGTCTTCCTTGGAGCATTTGAACTCCATGCCGCCGAAAATGGGACCGTAGTCCGTCAGGTCGTCGATCAGGCAGCCGCTGCTTCTGTCCATGAACCAGCCCACGTCCGAGCCGAACCACACGCTTTCGCCGCTGTCGATGGTGGTCATGACGGCCTTTTTGATGGTGTCGATGTCCACGTTCAGGTAGCAGATGGGATCGCCTTCCACCACGTTGCCCAGAAAGCGCACCGTGTAGGCCTTTCCGAAAGGCTTGTCGTCCGTGGGGGAATTGATCAGGGACACATATTCGTCGAAGGGGAAGGCGATGTATTCGTCCCAGAAGCGTTTGGGCGTCATGCCCTCCACGCGCACGAAATTCTTGTCTTTATCCTTGTACTCGAAATCAAATACCTCCGGCGGCTCGCCGAAGGCGGCGGTAAGCATGCCGTGGATGTCGGTGAGGGTATCCCGGCAGATGGCCTCGAGCGCTTCCTGCCCGGCGCCGTTTTTATATTCCCGCCTGAGAATCGCGGCGGCCCGGCGGAGCTTCACGTTTATGGCGCGGTTCAGGGAACCGGTGTTGGAGGATTTGTGGGTCTCCGGCATGGCGCTCTTGGGCACGAGACCGTATTTTTTCACCAGGTTGGCCATCATGTCCCACTGTCCGCCGTCCTGGATGCCCGTAGCCACGATGTAGTTCACAAGCCGGTCGTCCTTGTACAGGTCCAGGGTCCTCATGATGGAATCCAGGAAGTAATTGGCCTTTTCCAGCTTGTCCCAGTAGGCGATATAGTTCTGGCTCAGCTCGAACTGCTCCATGTTCAGCCTTTTGTTGGCGATCTCGCGGAACAGGTTGAGCGCCGCAAACAGCCAGCAGCGGCCGGAGCTCTTTTGGTTGGTCACCGGCAGGGTCTCCAGCTCATGATTGAACAGAAAGCGGCCTTCGTGGGCTTTTTGGGTATCAAAAATGATCTCGTCCAGGTTCTGTCTGCCCATGGCAAGCGACGCGGCGCGCAGGGCGGGATTGGCCCGGTAGGCCTGTGCCATGCGGGCAATATCGGCTTTTTCGATCTTCATATAATTTCCTCCGTATTTGAAGTATAGCAAGTATAGCACACGCCCCATCCGCGCGCAAGAGCAGCCTGCGTTCCGGGAGCCGTTTCAGCTCAGTTTTTTGCGCAGCCTGGCGATAAAGCTTTCCCGCCCGAAGGTGACGAACCTCATATACCTGTCCGAGCGGCTGATCTCGTAAGGCGATCCCGCGCTCAGGGGACGGGCGGAGCCGTCCAGGGAGATCAGCGCGTCCGTTTCGCACACGAGGGTCACTTTGCTTTGAGCCGAGAGCACGATGGGACGGTTGATCAGGGTATGGGGGGAAACAGGCGTAAGGATGATGTTTTCGCCCGCCGGGTCCACGATCGGTCCGCCCGCGGACAGCGAATAGCCCGTCGAGCCGGTGGGCGTAGCGGCGATGATGCCGTCCGCCGTGTAGCGCATCAGTTCGATGCCGTCCACGGTGACGGAAAAGCGGATCACGCCCGCATCCGCCTTTGAAAGCACCGCGTCGTTCAGGGCCGTCGTCTTTTCGCCGCCCGCAGGACCGCACAGGAGCGTCATGCGTTTCTCCACGCCGTATTCTCCCTTCATGACGGCCAGAAGGGCGTCCTTCGCGTTCTGAGGCTCGATGCGCGCGAGATATCCCAGCGTGCCGGCGTTTATGCCGATCACCGGCGCGTCGCTCAGGCGGCAGGCGGCTACCACGGTGCCGTCCCCGCCGATCGCCACGGTAAAATCGGCCAGGGCAGGATCGAACGTCTCCTTCGCGCCGAGCGAAGAGACGTACTCGTTCAGCTCAGCGTGCAGTGCGCGCGCTTCTTCGCGGGTGGGATGTACGCAGAAAAAAAAGTTCATAGGCTTCTCCGGCTGTGTTTTTGCGCGTACATGATAACAAAAACGCCCGCGTAAGTCAATCAGTTCGTTCCGGCCGGAAAGGATTTCCGGCCCGGCAGATTTGACAAGCCCCCGGCGCCCCGATATAATGAAAACACTATTTCACACAGCAGGGAGGAAGAAAAGCGCATGAAGCGGATCAGGAAACTGCTTGCGTTTGCGATACTCGGCATCATGGCCATACTGGCGTGCCTGGCGGAAGGAGAAACGGACATGGAACTTGCGCGGTCCTATAAAAAGCAGGGAGAGAACAACCCTCTGTACACCCAGCGCTTCGGCGCGGACCCCGGCGTGATGGTATATGACGGGCGCGTGTACGTATTTATGACCAACGACATCCCGGAATACGACGCGAGCGGAAACATAAAGGAAAACAGTTACAGCCAGATCCGTTCCATCAGCCTGATCTCCTCGGACGATCTGGTCAACTGGACGGATCACGGCCTGATCCCGGCGGCAGGCAAAAACGGGATCGCCAGATGGGCAAACAACTCCTGGGCGCCCTGTGCCGCCCACAAGACGGTAGACGGAGAGGAAAAGTTCTTCCTGTATTTCTGCAACGGCGGAAACGGCATCGGCGTGCTCACGGCGCCTTCCCCCACAGGCCCCTGGAAGGACGAACTGGGCCACGCGCTGGTGAGCCGGATCACCCCCAACTGCCGGGATATTGTGTGGCTGTTCGACCCCGCCGTGATGGTGGACGAGGACGGCACGGGCTATCTGGCCTTCGGCGGCGGCGTGCCCGCCGGAAAGGAAGCTGCGCCCGGCACAGCCCGCATCGTAAGGCTGGCGGAAGACATGCTGTCGCTTGACGGCGTGCCCCAGGTGATCGACGCTCCCTACCTGTTTGAAGATTCGGGCATCAACCGGATCGGGAACAAGTACGTATACAGCTACTGCTCCAACTGGCAGACGACGGGCAACACCCTTCGCCTGACCTCCGGCGCCATAGAATATATGACGGCGGACGATCCGCTGGGTCCTTACACCTACGAAGGCGAACTGTTTCCCAACCAGGGCCGTTTTTTCGGCCTGTACGGCAACAATCACCATTCCATCGCTTCGTTCGGCGGGGAGCTGCTGCTGTTCTACCACAACCGGCCCGTGGAAAAGGCCATGGGCATCAGCGGCAATTACCGCTCCCCCCAGGTTGACAGGATCACCGTTTCCGCCTCAGGCAAAATGAGCGTAAAGGGCACGATGAAGGGAATCTCGCAGATCAAAGCCTTCGATCCGTTCCGGTCCGTATCTGCCTGCGAAATGGCCAGACAGGCCGGCATCAGCTGCGACGGAAAACAGGTGACCGATATCGATACGGGCGACTGGACGCAGCTGTGCGGCGTGGATTTTTCTGCCGGAACGAAGGAAATCCGTCTTTTTGCCGAAACACACGAAAAGCTCGTGATCCGCATGTATCTGGACAATACCACCGGTGCTCCCCTGTTCGAAGCCGTCTTTGACGAAGAAAAAAGCGAATGCGTGATGCCCGCTCAGATTGCGGGCGTGCATGACGTGTACTTCGTTTTCGAAGGCAGCGGAAGCTTTATCGGCTGGGAGGCCAGATAATCCTCACAACGGAGATTTCATACCTGCGAAAAACACAGGCTGTCGCTATCGGTAAAATATCCAAGCGATCCCCAACAAAGTCTTTATTTCTAAACTTGCCTGCAATAGGGATTTATTTGTGGTTTCACGGTCACAGTAACCCTTTCATACCAAAGGGGGCTGTTGCAGAGGGCGGAAAAAACCACCGGAAAAATCCACCGGGAGGTTTGAAGGGGCAGCGCCCCTCCAATTTCAATCCGAAGGGCCGGCTTTGCTGGCCCGAGGAGGAAGAATCACGAAGGGCAGTTTGCCGCCTGTGAGTGTTTTTCATACATTGCAGTTTGAGGTCGACTTGCCATAGGCAAGTCAATCCCGCACCAAGTGCGGGACACACTGGTTCAAATCAAAGATCTGAAGCAGCGCGCCTTTCGCCCGGAAATGCCGCAGGCATTTCAGAAAAACTGAAAACCTATTATTTGGGTTGGTGAAAGATTGATGTTACAGACAAATCAGTTCAAATGTACCCATAACGAAACCGCTGGAAATAAACTCTGATTTCATTTCCAGCGAGGGGCTGTTCAGCAGTCCCGTTTCACGGATTACTGAACGGGAAAAAGCGCAGCGCGCCGAACCTATCCCATAATGCCCTTATAGGCGTCCAGCAGTTCGTCAAACTGCGTAAAATGCTTTATGTCCGGGTTGGCGGCGATGATGGCGTCGGTGCTGCGGAAGAGGAAACCGTGATTGCCGGCGCGGATCATGTCCAGGTCGTTGTAGCTGTCGCCTACGGCGGCGGTGTCGAAGCCCATGCTCTGCAGCGCCCGCACGGTGGTGAGCTTGCTCTTCTCACAGCGCATCCGGTAGCCGGTGATCATGCCGCTTTCGTCCGCAATCAAAGTGTTGCAGAAGATGGTGGGCAGCCCCAGCTTTTCCATGAGGGGGCCGGCGAACTGGGTGAAGGTGTCGGATATGATCACGGCCTGCCCCATGCGCCTGAGCGCGTCCAAAAAGGCCTTCGCGCCGGGGTAGGGATCGATCTTTTCGATGGTGCGCCTGATCTCGTTCAGGCCAAGACCGTTTCTTTTGAGTATATCCATGCGGTAGTGCATCAGCTTGTCGTAGTCCGGCTCGTCCCGGGTGGTGAGGCGCAGCTCCGGAAGGTTCGTTTTTTCCGAAAACGCGATCCATATCTCCGGCACCAGCACGCCTTCCAGATCGAGGCATGCGATGGTCATTTTCGTATTCTCATTCATATTTCCGCTGTCCTTCTGACTGAGATGGCAATAACGGCTCACGCCTTTTTTGCCTTGTCCGCTTCCTGCGCATTGCGGGTGGCGTTTTCGCGGTCAGAGCGCATTTCGTCCACGGTCTTGGTGTGCAGCCTCGCGGCGCCCTCGGTGATGATGGGCGGGATGAAGCGGCCTGACGCCTTCGCGCGGGCGATGCGCTCCTTTGCCCGTTCGATCTCTTCGGCATACTGGGGCAGCCATTCGGCCTCCTCGATCAGAAGCTCGTCGGTCATCTGGCAGATCTGATCGGGCTCCAGGGCGGCGCCGGTCAGGGGGTCCATCATCATGGCCTGCCTGAGCAGGGTGATGTCGCCCTTTGCGCCCGCTTCCACCGCCAGGCGCTGCACGCTCACATTGGACATGCAGCACGCGGCGCAGCCCAGCGGCAGGTCGCCCACCTTCGGGATGCTGATGCCGTTATAGTCCACGTAGCCCGGCACCTCCACCACGCAGTCGTCCGGCAGGTTGGTGATGGTGCCGTTGTTGACCACGTTAAAGTGCCCCCGGTACACGCGCCCGGTCTCCAGGGCCTCGATGATATGGCTGCCGTGCTCGGAGGAGCGCTTTTCGGGCTTGTATTCCATGGGCGGCTGCTTCATCCAGTTGGGGAAGTCTGTCTCGAACCAGTTGCGGGCCTCCGTGCATACGCGCAGGTAACCGCCGGTCTCGCCGTTGATCCAGCAGCCCAGGTCGATGTATTTGTGTATGTTCTGCGTGTGCTTGCGGTACCAGGGCACGTATTCGGACAGGTGGCCGTTGGATTCCGTGGAGAAGTAGCCGAAGTGGCGCATCATGTCGATGCGCACCTTTTCCGTGCGCGCGATCTCCTCGTCCGCTTCCAGGGCGGCCAGAAGCCGGTGGTTGACGTCTTCTCCCTTGTGCTTTACCGAGATGTACCAAGTCATGTGGTTGATGCCCGCGCAGATGATGTCCACTTCTTCGGGCTTGTATCCCAGGGCCCTGGCGATCAGCTGGTGTCCGCCCTGCACGCCGTGGCACAGGCCTACGGTGTTCACGCCGCCGTATTTGTTGCAGTACCAGGTGACCATGGCACAGGGATTGGAGTAGTTGAGCAGCATGCAGCCGGGGGCGGCCACTTCCCGGATGTCCCGGCAGAAGCCCTCGAAGGCCGCGATGTCCCTCTGGGCGTACATGATGCCGCCCGCGCACAGGGTGTCGCCCACGCACTGGTCCACGCCGTAGCGCAGGGGGACCTCGATATCCTTGGTGAACGCCTCCAGCATGCCGATGCGCACGCAGGAGATCACGTATTTGGCGTCCTTGAAGGCTTCCCTCCGGTCGAGGGTGGAATGGATGCGTATGTTCAGGCCGTTGGCTTCGATGTCCCTCTGGCAAAGCTGGGTCACCATGTCCAGGTTCATGGGATTGATGTCGGTGAACGCCACTTCGATGTCATGAAATTCCGGAACGGTAAGAATGTCGCTCAGCAGCCTTCTCGTAAAGCCGATAGAACCTGCGCCCACGAATGCAATCTTCATAGCTGTTTCCTCCTGACGTATGCGTTATTCTCAGAAACCGTCCTGCTCGCTCATCACCAGCGGCAGGCCCTTCCAGCTGTCCGGTATGCCGGGCGTGGGAACGAACATGTCCGCCAGGCCGAAAAACGTGCGCTGGGCTTCCATATGGTCGGTCTGGATTGCGCTTTCGGGCACCGAAGCCAGTGGCGTCACGCGGGGAACGCCGTTTTTGACTTCGATTTCGAACGCGCCGTCTTCTTTGATGTCGATTTTGGCGCAGCCGTCCGCCACGGGTCCGACGAAAAGGTGCTTGAAGCGCAGGAAGGTTTCCAGCACCGTTTTCCAGTTGAGCACATTGAACATCTCCATGGGCCCGAGGCTGGAATACTCGCACAGGTCTTTCAGAAAAGCGAGGCGCTGCTTTTCGTACAGGGCGGCGCGGAATTCCATCTCCTTTACGCCGGGCCGGGACAGAAGCGCCTTTACGGCCTTGGGCAGCTGATCTTCGTTTTGAAGCACCAGCTCTCCGCCTGCCAGATATCCGGCGGGCTGGCTGCCGAAAGAGATCAGCAAAGGCTCATTGTGCCAGGACATCAGGTCCGTCAAAAACGTTTCCGGCTTTCTGCCTGCGCGAACGGGCTGCTTCTGCCAAAGCGCATAGGCAAACGGCACGTCCTCCTGCGTGAGCGGGTCCAGGCGGACGTCAGAAATATCCACGTCGCTCAGCGCGTGGCGCACGTTGGTGCCCGTCACGTGAAAGCGCATCAGCAGGCCGCCTTTTTCAAAGCCGAAGTAGCCGTAGCGCTGCCTCTGTCCGCCCAGGAGCAGAAGGTCGTAATCCTTCTCCCGGGCATCCCGGATCATGTCCGACATCAGGCGCTTCATGTGCCCTTCGCTGCGGTGGTACGGGTGCACGCTCACGCTGCCCACATATCCGCACCTCAGCGCATTTTCTCCAAAGCTCAGGCACAGGGGCCGGTCGGCCACGCAGGCTACGATCCTGCCGTTCTGCTTCGCCAGAAAATGGAAATCTTCCTGCCCGGCGGGCGCGTCGTCCGCGTATACCTTGGGCAGGAGCGTTTTGAAATCGTGGGGCCTGTGCGCCTGGGAAAACACGTAATTGATGAAATCCACGATGTCGCCCATCTCGCCCGCCGCGCCGCGGGTATATACTGTTTCTGTCATACGTTCACCTCGTCTGCTTTCTCGCCTGATGATACCACAACGGCCCGTCAAACACAATGCCGTCTTTCTCATTTTTCCGGGCAGGTCCTACGCGCCGCACTCCTTCAGGATGGAAAGGGCCTTTTCGGCGCACTTGGGGTTAGCGGCCAGGATGCCACTGGGGCCGTCGTAATAGGGTTCTTCGTGACCCAGGGAGATGAATCGTCCGCCCGCTTCCTTTACCAGCAGCGAGCCCGCCGCCACGTCCCAGGGCTGCAGGACGAGCTCAAAAAAGACGTCTGTGCGCCCGCAGGCCACGTCGCACAGATCCAGCGCGGCGGAGCCGGTGCGGCGCAGGTCGCCCGCCTCCAGGAGAAAGCGCGCCGCGGCGGTCAGCGTGCGCCTGGCCAGGGTGCTGTCGTATGGGGAAGTGCCCATCGTGATCAGGGCGTTTTCAAAGCCGAAGGAAGAAACGCGTATCGTCTTTCCGTTCAGCGCGGCGCCTTTGCCCGCCTGGGCGGAAAACACTTCGTCCGCGTAGGGATTGCACACCACGCCCAGAACGGGCGCCTTGTTTACCAGCAGCGCGACGGACACCGCCGACGCATTCCGGTGTCGCATAAAATTGGTGGTGCCGTCGATGGGGTCCACCACAAAGGTGGGCTGCTCCGTGAGGGGCTGGTTGCTTTGCTCTTCGGCGTAAAAGCGGCTGTCCGGCAAAAGCGCCGCCAGCTCCTTTTGCAGGTACTTTTGTACGGCTACGTCCGCGTCCGTCACGAAATTGTAGTGGCCTTCCTTGCGGTGGGCAGCCGCGTCGCGGTAGGAAAGCATGCGCTTTCCCGCCTCGCGGGCGATCGGGATGAGTTGATCGAGCATGTGCGTCTCCTTATCGGTGCAAGCCGGTCACTTTATGACCCGGCAGGTCTTCATGCCGTAGTACTGATAACAGTCAAGCGCGTCTTCGTCTGCGATTTCGCCCCAGGCGAGGACGGGCACGCAGGGCGGGCAGTGCAGGGCAGAATCGCTTATGGCCCGTCCCACCGCTTTTTCAATGGGGAGTTCCTCGGAGGGAGAAAGCATGGCCTCCCGCAGGGTAAAAGCGCGTCGGGGCCTTGGCGCCCGGGGCGGCCTTGCTGAAATGGGTGCACCGGGTGTTACTGCGCTCAGCACGCTTTCCAGCCGCTCGAGCGCCTCTTCCCCGAGGCAGGGAGAAAGCATGGCGGTCAGGTGGTCCGGATCGGAAAACTCGCATTCCATGCCGTTTTGGCGCAGGATACCGTGCAGCCGGTCGCCGGTGTAGCCGCAGGCTTTGGGCGCGAGGGTGACCTTGGCCGGCTCATCCCCAATCACCGGATATCCCAGGGCCGACAGGTGCGTTTTAAGGCCTTCCGCCCGGGCGGCGAGCTTTTGAAGCTGTTCCGGGAACGCGCCTGCCAGAAGCGCGTTGCACGCGTCCAGGGAGCGCAGGATCAGGTAGGAGGGGCTGGAGGTGGCAAACAGCTCCATCGCCCGGCGGGCATTTTCAAAATAACCGGCGGGCGCGCCCTTGCCGATGTGCAGGTACGCGCCGCCCGTGAGCGCGGGCAGGGTCTTGTGTGCCGAATCGCAGCACAGGTCCGCGCCATATCGCAGAGGATGCATATCCTCCCGGAGAAAGTGCAGGTACGCGCCGTGGGCGTTGTCCACCAGCAGGGGTACCGAGTGCCTGAGGCACACCGCCTTCAGACCGCCGATATCGAGCATGTGGCCCAGGTAGTCCGGGCTCGTCACGTACACCGCCGCGGGCGGAGCGGGCAGGCGGGAGAGCGCCGTTTCCAGCCCTTCGGGCGTGACCAGGCAGGACAGGAGGGAGTCCGGGTTTTCGGGCCAGAGCCATTCCACCTGGGCGTCAAGAAGCGCAGCGGCGCTCAAAAAAGATTTGTGAACGTTCCGTCCCGCCAGGATCAAAGGCGGGCGGCCCTCCGCGCGCGCCTGGGCGAGCGCCAGGTATACCATTGCCCGGACGCACAGGGATGACCCTTCCGTGGAATACAGCGTGCGGCCTGAACCGAACAAATGGGCAGCGTTTTCCTCGCTTGAGCGGATGATGCCGTCTGGATGAAACAGCTCGTCCGCGCCCTGGATCTCGGTGATGTCCCAGGGTTCGGGGCCGGTGACGGCGCTGCCTTTGTGCCCCGGCATATGCAGACGCACCGTGCCGGACGCAAGGTATTTTTCCAGAAAGCTGCAGATCGGCGTATCCATCAGGCTTCGCTTTCCAGGGTTTTGGCGGCTTCCAGCATGATGGCGCACTCCATGCGCTTGCGGAACAGGTCGCAGCCGTAGGCGTAAACGCCCGTGACGGAGCCCGTGGCATGGTACGCGTTGGCGGCGCAGCCGCCCGAGCAGTACAGCCGCGCCCAGCACGTGCGGCATTCGGGGCGGGCATAGACGTTGCAGGCCGCAAATTCCGCCTGCGTTTCGGGCTGGGTGACGCCCTGCCAGACGTCGCCCAGGCGGAACATTTCCTCGCCCACGAACTGGTGACAGGGGTACAGGTCTCCCCAGGGCGTGACGGCCATATACTCCGTGCCGGAGCCGCAGCCGGATATGCGCTTGTAGATGCACGGCCCGCCCGTGAGGTCGATCATGTAATGATAGAAAGTAAAGGGCTTGCCTTCCTTCCGGCGGCGCAGCATGAGGTCCGCCAGAAGCTCGTACTGCTTCATCACCACGGCCTTGTCTTCCTCGGTGAGGGCGGAGGGGTCCTTGGGATCGCACACCACGGGCTCCATGCTCAGCTCCGTAAAGCCCAGATCCAGCATGGCTTCGATATCCTTGAGAAAATCCGGGTTATGGTGGGTAAAGGTGCCGCGCATGTAATAGTTTTTGCCGCCGCGGGCCTTTACCAGCTTCTGGAACTTCGGCACGATCCGGTCCCAGCTGCCGTGCCCCGCGTAGTCCACGCGGAAGCGGTCGTGCACCTCCCGGCGGCCGTCCAGGCTCAAAACCACGTTGTGGCATTCGCGGTTCGCAAATTCGATCACGTCGTCGTCGATCAGCATGCCGTTGGTGGTGAGGGTAAAGCGGAAATTTTTGTTTTTTTCCTTCTCGATAAAGCGGGCGTAGGCCACCAGGCGCTTGACCACGTCAAAGTTCATAAGCGGCTCGCCGCCGAAAAAATCCACCTCGAGGTTGCGGCGCGTGCCGGAGTGCGCCACCAGAAAGTCCAGCGCCTGCCGGCCCACTTCGTAGCTCATCAATGCGCGCTCGCCGTGGTACTTGCCCTGGCTGGCAAAGCAGTAGGAACAGTTCAGGTTGCAGGTATGGGCCACGTGCAGGCACAGGGCCTTCACGATGCCGCCGGACCTGTGCTTGAGCTCCCCCGCCAGGGGCTCGAAGGTATCCGGCGTAAACAGCCGTCCCCGGCGCTTGAGCTCGGTGATCTGGTCGTAGCATTCCGCCAGTTCTTCCCGGGAGCCGCCTTCGCGCCCCGCCCAGGCTCCGGCCATGGAACAAAGCAGCTCGTCCCGGCCTTCGTTTTCGTAGCGGCCGATCATTTCGTAGGCAAGGTCGTCAACCGTGTGTACGCTGCCGGAGCAGGTATCCAAAACGATATTGAGCCCGCCCTGCCGGTAAAGATGTGTCATATTTCCCCCGAATCGTCCTGACTGCAAAAAATGCCGCCCGCAGGCGGCATTCGGCGTCAGAACAGCTTATTTGTCGGCTTTCTTCTCTTTGTTTTCGCACTGCTGGTTGGCAATGCCGCAGCTGGTCTTGCAGGCGGACTGGCAAGAGGTCTGGCACTCGCCGCAGCCGCCGTTTTTGGCGCTTTCGCACAGGTCACGGGTAGAAAGAGTATTGATATGCTTCATGACAGTATCCTCCAAAGCTGATAAACTTACGAATTATTTTAGCACACGCGGGAAAAGAAGTCAATCCACGCCCGCGCATTCCGGGCCGTTTTTGGTTAAATTAAGGCAAAAGCGCGTCATCCCAGCCGGTCAAAGAAGAAGGTTAGGCGGAGCTCCTGCCTGAGATCCTCCATCGCCGCCTCGTAGGAGGCGTTCAGTTTGTCCTCGTAGGCGATCAGGTACAGTTCGTCGTATACATTCGCCAGGGGAACTTCTCCGGAGGGCACTTCTTCAAGACAGCGGATGATGGCCCAGCCCCAGGGCGTACGCACAGGCTTCGTGAATTCGCCCGGCACTTTCAGCTCCAGCATGGCGTTCAGGGCTTCGTCGTCCAGCTGATCGAACTGGGCGTTCACGTAGAAGCCTTCTTCCTGGCCCATCTCCCCCAGGTACGGCACGGCGGAATACTGCTTCATCAGAAGGGCGAAATCCTCGCCGCCCAGCAGCCGGCTGTACACCTGGTCCGCTTCGGGCCGGAGGAGGGAAAACATCTGTTCCGCTTCTTCGGAATAACCCAGCCCGTCGTTGTACAGTTCGTCGTAGCGCTCCTGAGTTTCTTCGTCAAAGCCCAGCAAAAGCAGCTGCATCCTGGTGTAGCCTTCGGGCACGTAGGTGACCGGATTATCGGAATACAGGGCGTCGAAAGCGAACTCGTCGGGATACTCCGTGTAGTATTCCCGGTCTGCCTCCACGTGCGCTTCGTATACCGCGTTGATCTCTTCATCGCTCAAAACGATCTCGCCCGCCAGAAAGTGCACCAGGGCTTCCTGTTTTTCGGCGTTCAGGTCGGCTTCGTAGAGATCGTCCTCGCTCAGGCTGTTTTCCTGCATGTACTGTTCGGCCAGCTGTTTGGCCTCTTCCTCGCCGTAGCCTTCCTCCAGGTAATACAGGCGGTTCTCCTCGCAGATCAGGGCATAATCCGTGCGGGCGTCCTCGCGCACGCGCTCCAGGTCTTCCGGGCTGAGCAGCTGAATGCCGCGGTCGGCCAGATAGTATGCAAGCAGTTTTTCGTCGGCGATGGAGCGGGCCAGTTCCGTCTGCAGGCTCATTTCCTCGGCGGCGTCCGGCCTGTACTCCATGCCGAAGGCCTCGTAAACCGAGCGGTAATAGTCGATCAGCTCCGAATAGGCCGCGTACACCTCGTCAAACGTCACCTGGCCCACGTCGAACACCGCGATGATGCCCGCGTCCTCGTAAGCTTCCAGGCGGTTTTTAAGCATCTCGTTCTCCCGGCGGAGCAGCTCCGTTTCGTCCGGGGCTTCCGAAAGCGCCGGCAGGGCGCACAGAACGAGCGCGATCAAAAGCGATAAAACGCGTTTCATGGCATTTGCCTCCCTGAAAAGCATTCGTCTTTAATGATATTGTACTACACGGCGCCGGTTTTTTCAAGTTTTTCTGCGCTTTCAGGCGGTTTTGGATAAAAAGGATTGCAAAACGCTGAACCGTTGTGTTATAATATCATTGCGAAAATATAAGTGGAGGTATCAGTATGGGCAAGTTTACCGTCAAGAAAACGGCTACCGGCATCAATTTCAACCTGAAAGCCACCAACGGTGAGATCATCGCCGTCAGCGAGGTGTACAAAGCCAAGGCTTCGTGCCTCAACGGCATCGCCAGCGTGAAAAAGAACGCCCCGATCGCGGAGATCGAAGATCAGACCCAGCCCGATTTCAAGAAGATCAAGCATCCCAAGTTCGAGGTCTATACGGACAAAGCCGGTGAACTGCGCTTCCGTCTCAAGGCCCGCAACGGCGAGATCATCGCCTCCAGCGAAGGCTACAAGTCCATGAAGAGCTGCTTGAACGGCATCGAATCCGTGAAGAAGAACGCGCCCGACAGCCCCATCGAGGAGCTCGAGCAGAAATAAGCCGCTTGGAAACCCAGGCTCAAAGGCGCCTTCCCCCGCGGGAAGGCGTCTTTTGTATTGAAAATCATTCAGGCGTGTGGTACAATCCGCTTATCAATACGCATCGGAGGCGCAGCAGATGATCGATTTTCGGCTGGTATCCTGTCTGGACAAGGTGTTCTGCGACGAAGCGCCCGCGCCCATGGCATTCGCGCCGGAGGGACTGCGGGGCGAGGAGGTATCGTTTCAGGCGGCATGGAGGTCTTTGGACCCTTCTTTCGCGCGGGATTACGTGACCCTTGAGATCGACAGTCCCATCCGGGACGCGATCAAACTCTGCCGCGTGCGCCAGGTTCCCGTCGCGTACGCCTGGATACCCTGCGAGGATAAAAACTATCTGCGCACGTCGCCGGGGCTCTACCCGGATGCCCTCACAGACGCGGAGGGCGAGCGCCTGCGGGTGTACTCCGGCCATTGGGAAGCCGCATGGCTTTCGATCGTTCCGCCGGAGGGCCTGCCCGCCGGGGAGTATCCCATCCGGCTGAGGCTCCTGTCCGCAGGCGGCGAGGTGCTGGCCGAGCAGATGACTTTCTACACCCTGTATGACGCCGCCCTGCCCAAACAGAAGCTCATCCATACCCGCTGGTTCCATAACGACGGCCTGTGTTCCTATTACGGGCTAAAGATGTTCAGCGAAGAATTCTGGCGCATCGCGGAGAATTTCATCCGCGCGGCGGCGGACATGTCCGTAAACTGCCTGCTCACGCCCGTGCACACGCCCCCGCTGGATACCCGCGTAGGCGGCGAACGGCTGACCTGCCAGCTGGTGGATATCGAAAAGAAAGGCGAAAACTATTCCTTCGGCTTTGAAAAGCTGGAAAGGTGGATACGCCTGGCGCAGAAGTGCGGCATCGAATACTTTGAGATCGCGCACTTCTTTACCCAGTGGGGCGCGGAGCACGCGCCGAAGATCGTGGCCAGGGTGGACGGGCAGGAAAAGCGCATCTTCGGCTGGGAGACCGACGCCGCGGGCGA
>JAFZPV010000053.1 GCA_017552535.1 Clostridia bacterium | reverse complement strand
TTTTTCTGAAATTTCTGCGGAAATTTCCGGGCGAAAAAACTGCAAGGAAACGATTCTTTGCTCTGGTCGTCTCCGCTTTGCTTCGCTCCCGACGCAAAAATCGCTCCTCGGGCCGGCAAAGCTGGCCCTGCGGATTGAAATCGGAGGGACAACCCTCCCTAAACCACCCGGTGCATACTCCCCGCCTTATGCAACAGACCCATTATATAACGGCGGCCGCCCGTTTACTGCCGGTCGCGCGGGTGCAGATAGTTTGGATCGTTCTCCACCTTGCGCGCTTCCCCGATGGGCCAGAACACGCGGCGCACGTGGCCGGTGATCATGCTCTTGTCGATGGGGCCCACGTGGCCGGTCACGTTGTTCACGATATTCATCGGCAGGTCCGGGCCGTTCCAGGTGCGGGAATCGTGGCTGTTGTAACGGTTGTCGCCCACCACGAAATATTCGTTCTCACCCAGGGTGTATTCGTAGTCGAACTCGTAGTTGAAGGTCTGCTCGTCTGAAAGCTCGATCGGCTGGCCGTTGCGGTAGTACGTCAGGCTGCCGTCTTCGTTTTTGGTGTAGGTGTACTGCACGCTGCCCACATAGCGGGAGGGATTGAGCGCGGTGCCGTTGATGTAGGTGATGCCCTGCACGCGCGTCACCGTATCCCCGGGCACGCCCACCACGCGTTTGACGAAGTCCGTCTTCACGGTGAGGATGCCCAGCCACTTATTGGTGCGGCCAGGATAGTGGCAGATCACCACGTCGCCCCGGCTGGGCGCGGAACCGAAGCGCACGTCGTAAGCCGTTACCAGCAGCTTTTCTTTTCCGTTGAGCGTAGGCTCCATGCTGGAGCCGTCCACGGTGATGGGCCAGGCCAGGAAAGCCTTGATGATGATCACCGCCACGACGGCAAACAGGATGGACAGCACCCACTCCTTGATGTCCAAAATCACCAGCCACTTTTTGGGGTATCCCAGCGCCTTGGCTTTCTTTTTGCTCAGCAGCAGGGTCTTTATCACGCTCTGGGGCACAAAGGCCTCAGCCTGAGCGCCTTCCGCGCGCGCTTCTTCTGCCTGGGCAGTCTGCTTTTCTTCCATGAATGTATCTCCTTGCCCGGATCACAGATCCGGTTTTTTTCTTTTTCAGTCCGCCAGCAGGCGGGAAAGGGGCCATACGGCGCGGATGGGCGTACCGATCAGGCTGCGTTTGAGCACCAGGCCCAGCTCCCGGCTGTCCACGGCGTCCCGGGCGCCTTCGTTCAGGCACAGAAGCAGATACGTGTTCGCGGGGATCTCGCCGTAGGTGAGCGCGGGCGCTTCGCCCAGGCTGATCTCGTCCGATCCGTCCGCGGGGACCAGGAATTTTCCGTCCTCCCGCACGTCCACCAGGTCGCCGGCGACGCCCGCCACCCAGCGGATGAGCCGGGCGCTGTCCCTCGAAAAGGACGCGTACACCAAATCGCCGCGCGTTAGCCTGCCCACGTCTGCCAGTTTGTTGATCAGCACGACGTCTCCCTGCTCGTATGCGGGCTGCATGGCGTCCGTCGTTACCTTTACCGGTTCAAACGCCAGATACCGCGCGCCGGCAGCCAGAAGCCCGAAAACGATCAGGCACAGCAGAAACGCGCCGAAGCCGCTCTTCCGCTTGCGGGAAGCGGTTTTTTTTCCGTTTTTATGCTTTTTGCTCATCCGTTGTTCCCTCCGCGCGGGACAGTATTTTTTTGACGCGCTTTTCAAAGTCCTGCCGGTCCAGCATCACCAGCCGGCCGCAGCCTTCGCAGCGCATTTTGATGTCCGCGCCCACGCGCGTGAGCACCCAGGTATCCGAACCGCAGGGATGCGTTTTGCGCATCTTTACGGTATCGCCCACCTCAAGAACCATAGTTCACCTCATTATATAACCGCAGTGTTAAGTTCTGTTTCACAAAGGATTGGCGTTTTATGAAACGCTCCCTCCTTCGTTGTCCAGCAGGAAAAAACTGCGGCGGCCCAGCACGTCGCTCACCCGCACCGCCAGAGGCTCGTCGCCCATCGGCGCGTACAGTTCTCCCTTCAGGCCCGGGGTGCGGAAGGAACGGATCTCCTCGTCCAGGGTATAAAACACGCCGTCCTTCACCGTGCCCACCGCCCAGCTGTCCACGGCGTCAAAGCCCCTGAGCGCTTCGGGCGGCAGCCCTTCTTCCGGAACGAACTCGTTCAGGTACACCGCCCGGCTGGTGATGCCGCTGACCGCCTGGGCACTCAAACGCGCCGAAGAGGAACGCGGCGGGTAGAAGACACTGAGCTGTCCATCCTGCGTGCGCCGCCTGGCATACTCCGCGCACATGGGGTTCGAATCGATGCCGATAAAGCCGCGTCCCAGCCGGAACGCCGCCTCCAGCAAAGTACCGCTGCCGCAGAACGGGTCCATCACCGTGTCTCCCGGGCGGGAAGCGCACTTCACGATGCGCTCCAGAAGCGCCAGGGGTTTCTGGGTGTCGTAGCCCTGCCGCTGGGGATCCTTCTGCTGCAGGTGGCTCACGTCCGTCCACACGTCCGAGGGCGGCACGGGCTCATCGTCGTAATAGCGGTACACCTTGCCGCCGGAAGTGATGGTGCGGTACACGCGCCCGTCCTCGTCCACGTGCTTTTTCATGTGGTTGCCGGGTCCGCCGGGCCGGGGCGCGGCTACGTCTTCGATGTGCAGGTCGTACGCAGCGTCTTTTGCGTAGAGCAGGATCACGTCGTGCTTGCGGCTGAAAAACCGCTTGCTGCGCCCGCCCGTCTCGTACACCCAGACGATCTCGTTGATAAAGTTCTTTTCGCCAAATACTTCGTCGGCCAGCAGACGGACGGGGGCGTTCATGCGCCAGTCCAGGTGGATGAAGATCAGCCCGTCGTCGGTGAGCAGCGTCCTGCACGCCTCCAGCACCCCGCGCATCAGCTCCATATAGCTTTCCCCGTCCAACGCGTCTTTGTAGGAAGGCACCGTGATGCTGCCCTGGCCGGTCTTCCACTGCTTTTCGCCCACCCGCAGGCGCGCAGTGAACTGCTGCCCCGTGCCGAAGGGCGGGTCCATATAGATCAGCGAAACGCTGCCGGGCCTTTCCAGCGCCAGGCGCCGGCTCTCCTCCGCCGCGTCGCCCACCAGCATGAGCCCGCTGCCCTGCCCAGGCCGGACTTCCCCGCGGATGCCGTTCAATGCCTCAAACACGTATACCACCTCATTTTATATGCGTCATTATACCACGCCCGCGGGCTTTTGTCCATAAGCCGCAGAAATCCAAAACCCCGCGCCGGGGCGTGGGGTTCAAAGCAGTTTTCAGCCATGCTTTTCGGCATACAAGCGGAGCGTCGCTGGCTCTATTCCGCTCCAGCCAGGACCGAACACAGCGCCTTTACCCAGGCACGCGGTTCCGGAACGAGCACAAAATGCGCCTCGGTGCCGTCAAAAAACGTGCAGCTGCAGCGGGCTTCCCCGCCTTCAAGCAGTACCGCGCAGCGGCTTTTGCCGTAATCGGCAAAGCGCAATCCGCGTTTTCTGACGGGCAGGATGCGGGCGGACAGGTCAGTGAACTCCGCTTCGCTGATGCCCCTGAAAACGATCTTCCTGACGCCCTCGTCGCCGTAAAGCCGCATAAGCTCCGGGTCGAACGCATAGGGCGGGCAGAAGCGCGCGCCAGAGGCGTCATCCGCTTCCCCTTCTTCCGGCGGAAAGCACAGGATCGTTTTGCAGTTTGCGGGCACAGGAGTGCCCCTCTCCAGGCACACGGACCAGTCGGCTTCCTCGGGGCCGCAGAACCGGATCATGCCTTCGCTCTCTTCCTGAAGGGCATATTGGAGCCTCCGGACTTTGGCTTCGTCCTTAGACAGCACGCACACGCGGGGTTTGCTTTCCTGCGCGCGCAGCAGGCGCACAAGTGCCCGGTCTTCCCTGTCCAGGAAAGCGCTCTTCAGCAACTCCCGGCGGCGCGCCCAGGTGAGGCGCACGGCCTCGTCCCTGCGCCAGCGGTCGATCTTTTTCTGATCGCCGCCCAGAAGCACATCGGGCACGCTCAGGCCCTTAAGCTCGCGGGGGCGCGTGTACTGGGGATACTCCAGCAGGCCGCTGGAGAAGCTCTCGTCCACACTGGATTCGTCGCTGCCCAATACGCCGGGCAGATGCCGCGCCACGGCGTCCGTGATGATGAGCGCACCCAGCTCCCCGCCCGTTAGCACGTAATCGCCCACGGAGATCTCTTCGTCTATGCAGCTGTCGATCGCCCGCTGGTCCAGGCCTTCATAGTGGCCGCACAGCAGGATGAGCGATTCTTCCTTTGCCAGCTCCTCAGCCATTTTCTGGTCGAACCGCCTGCCCTTGGGCGAAAGGTATATGCGCCTGCCGCGGAAGTTTTCGCCCATGGCGTACTTTACGGCATCCATCACGGGCTGGGCCAGCATCACCATGCCGGCGCCGCCGCCGAAGGGCGCGTCGTCGGTGTTTTTGTGTTTTTGCAGCGAAAACGGGCGGATGTCCACGACCTCCGCCTGTACCGCGCCGCTTTTTAGCGCCCTGCCCAGTATGCTCTGGCTCAGCACGGCCTGAAGCATATCGGGAAAGATGGTGAGCAGTTTAAAGATCATTTACGACCGCCACTTCGCCCAGGCGCTTTGCGTCCAGTATCATCTGTCCGCCTTCAACGTCCGTTTTGAGCACCACGCTTTTGAGCGCGGGCACCAGCGTTTCGCGCCGGTTCTTTTTGTCCGTGAACACGTACACGTCGTTGCCGCCGGGCTGCATCACCTCGGTGAGCACGCCAAGGGGATTGCCCTCGCTGTCCTCGCCGCGCAGGCCGATCAGGTCCACGATGAAGTTTTCGTCCTCGCCCAGATCTACCGCGTGCGCCCGGTCCACGTACAGAAGCCGCCCGCGCAGCGTCTCCGCGGCGTTGCGGTCCTCCACGCCCTGAAGGCGCAGGTACACGGCGCTGCCGTCAAAGCGCACAAAGCGCGCCTGTATGGGGCTGTATGCGCCGTTTTCCTCCAGATACAATTCCTTCGCATCCTCGAAGCGCATGGGGTCGTTGGTGATAGGCCTTACCTTCACCTCGCCCGATATGCCCTGGGGCTTCAGCACTTCACCCACGGCCAGATAGGCGTTCACAGTTTGCCTCCGTCCTCGCGTTCGATCTCCACCGAGATGGGATAGTGGTCGGAGAGGTATACGCCGTTCAGCTCGTCCGTCCATTTGTGGGCAGGCTCGCGGGAAACGAAGCCCTTCACAAAGATGTAGTCGATCTGCGGATCGCTGCCCCGGCCCCAGTTGTGCCAGGTGGTGCCGATGCCCTCGGTAAGCTCCGTAAGCCCGAAGGGATGGCTGCGGAACACCTGCGTCTCCTCAGCGTCGGGATAGGCGTTGAAGTCTCCGCACAGCACGACGGGGAAAGGCCAGGCGTCCGCGTCAGACGCGATCTTTTCCATCACCCGCTTTGCTCCGCGCACGCGGGCCTCCGCCTGCTCGTGGTCCAGATGGGTGTTGTACACATGGAAAGGCTCGCCCTCACCGATCGGGCGCAGCGTGAGGTGCGTGATGATGCGCGGGCAGGAGGACTGCTTTTCGTAGCGGGAGCCGGGCACGAAGGGCGTATCCGACAGCCAGCTGGTGTCAAGGGCCAAAAGCTCGTAGGCGTCCGTGCGGAAAGCCACGGGGTTGTGCTCGCCCTGCCAGTCGCTGCCCCGGCCGCCGCCCACCAGCGTATAGCCCAGGGAAGCAAGGTGCGACCGCATGTAGGCGTTCATATCGTGCTTCATTTCCTGAAAGCCGATCACGTCCGGCTGCTCTTTTTCGATCTTGTCCAGAATAAAGCCACGGCGGAAAAAGAAACGGTTCACGCCGTCGCAGGCCGCCTCGGTGCGGATGTTGAAGGTAACGAATTTCATATGGACCTCCCTGAAAAGCCCTTAGGGTTCGGGCGCGGAAAGATGCATCTTCGCCAGCACGGCTGCGCCCAGCATGCCCGCCTCATTCTGGCGCGAGGCGATCCTGAGGACGCCGCGCATGACGCCGGCGTCGTAGTTGTAAGCGCTGGGAACGTGGGAAAGAACGCTCTCCAGAAGCATATCGCCGCCCGCGCTCACGCCGCCGCCCAGCACGATGGCCTGGGGGCGGAATACCATATACAGCGAGCACAGCCCTACGGCCAGCTCGCGGGCGTATCTGTCCAGGGCTTTTTTCATCGCTTCGTCGCCTTCGCGGGCCCTGTCCAGGGCGACCCGGGCGCGCACGCCGCCGGCACAGCGGCTCAGCGCCCCGGCGGAAGCGTACATCTCAAAGCAGCCCTTCTGGCCGCAGCCGCAGCGCATCCCGCCCGCGTGGGTGATGAAGTGTCCCAGTTCCGCGCCGGCGTTGTCGTGCCCGCGCCAGGGCTTGCCCCCGATCAAAAGCGCGCCGCCCACGCCGGTGCCCAGCGTGAGGTATACGGCGGTCTCCAGCCCGTGGCAGGAGCCACCGGGCAGCGTTTCCGCCGCCAGGGCCGCCTGGGCGTCGTTGTCCAGCCACACCTTCAAGCCCGTTTCCTTCTCCAGCGTCTCGCCGAAAGAAACGCCCGCCCAGCGGAGATTGCCGCTGTTCACGCGTCCGGAGGGCCGGAACACCGCGCCGGGAACGCCCGCGCCGATCACGGAAGGGGCAAAGGGCGACTGCGCGATCAGGTTTTTGATCTGCCGGGCGCTGGCCAGGGTGTCCGCGCGGACGGAGCGGATCACGCGGGAGTACACCAGTTCAAGCCCGTCGTCAAATACGCCGAACTTGAGATTGGTCCCTCCGATGTCGATGCCCGCGATATACATATCCGCCGCTTGCCTCTGTTATCTGATTCAGGTTGGAGTCAGGAGTGAGGAGTCAGGAGTTGATGGTTTTGGTTACGCTTTGTAGATCTTTTTGCCGGGCTGGGGAGTGGCGGCAGGGGCGGGAGGCGCGGGTTCATCGTCTCCGCCGTCCGGGAACAGACCGTCCCAGATGCTCCCCTCTCCGCCTTCAGAAGTGCTCTGTGCCTGGCCGTATACGAACATGAGCACCATCTCGTTTTTGCCGCTGGCGTTGAACATGGCGCTGAACCTTTCGCCCATGTACGTCCAGCCTTCCCGGCTGCCGGCGGCATAACCGTTCTGTCCGACGCCTTTGACCGCTTCATCCGTGAGGGAACGCGCAAAGTCATATCCGGGCCTGTTGCCGCTCACGGCCAGCGCGCAGGCCATAAGGTTCGCAGCCTCCGGGTAGTCCTCCGGGCAGTCCAGGGCGCAGGTGTCCGCCGTGCCGTCCGAAGACATGCCCAGCATCAGGAAGCAGCCGTCGCTCATGGTATACAGGTGGTACAGCCTGCCCTTCTCCATGCCCAGCTGGTCGCCGTCCACTTCTATGAAGTCTTTTGCGTCCAGGGGACTCAGGCCGTGCTCCGCCGCCAAGAGATTGAAGCTCCGGGTCCAGCTTTCCAAAGCGCCGTTTTCTGACAGCGCGCCCGCGCCGAGAGACAGCGCGAGCGCAATCATGATGGATAAAAACCGTTTCATTTCAGCCGGGCAGCCGTCAGTTCTCCACGCCGCCCATCGCCGTCACGATGCCGTCCACCACCGTAAAGGTGTAGGCGTCGCCCAGGCCATAGCCGAAGGAGTAGGAGTTTCCGCTCACCTTGAAGCGGTTCATGGTGCCCATGGAATAGGTGCCGGAGGGGTAGGCGCTCACGTCGATCACGCAGGTGAAATCGGCGTAGTCCATGTTGTGGCCGTGGGTCAGCTTGTGGGTGATGCCCGTGGCGCCCCTGGCTACCGTGACCTCGTACAGCTGGCGCTCGCCCTTTTCGTTGGTGATGTAAACGTAGGTGGTATTTTCACGGCCGTTGAAGCCTTCCCAGTTGCCGTAGGACCAGCCCGTAAAGCTGATCACGCTGCCGCCGGACACGCTGGTGAGGATCTCCAGTTCCGTGATGCCGTGCTTCACGCGGGATTCCTTGTCCAGCTTCCACTTGTAGGTCTTGAGTACCGTGTTGGAGGTGACGCGCTTGGCGTACAGCTCGGACGGCACGGGCGTGGGGGTGGGCAGAGGGGTGGGCGTGGGGTCGGGAGTGGGGTCGGGAGTCGGCTCAGCTGTGGGCTCCTCGGTCACTTCGCCGAACACGCCGGGGTCGCCGGTCTCGTCTATCTCGCCGGTCCCGTCTTCGCTGCCGTCCGGCTCCGTGCCGGGGTCGTCTGTTTCGTCACCGGATACGACCGCGTTTTCGCCGGTCTGGACGTCTGCGGGATCATCTGCCGGCTCGCTGTCAACGGTGGGCTCGTCAGTGTGGCCCTGGTCGGCGATCAGCACGGAAGAGGGCTGGGGGCTCAGGTCCGGCAGGGTATTGTCTTTCTTTTTGAGCACGAGCTCGTTAAGAGCGATGACGATGGCGGCGATGATCACCGCGCCGATCAAAAAACGCACCACGGCCCGGCCGACATTGTTTTTGCGAAGGCTGAAAGCGCTCATGATGTTTCCTCCCATGTTCGTTTATACATTTGAAACATTCTCGCATATATAATACATTCCCGCGTTCAAAAAGTCAACGTTTGTAAACAGAATATGCGGAAATTTATTTTGATTTTGCAAAAATCGTTTCCCGCAGGCCGCCGGCCGGCTGCGTATCCGGCATGCGCTCCGGAAAATGCTCCTTGCCTGAAGACAAAAACGGACCGGAGGGGCCAGCGCCTCTCCGGTCGCGCGATGTCTTTTCTTACAGGTTTTCCAGCGACTGCTTCAGCTGCGCGGTATAGTCCTCCAGGGCGGCAGAGCTCACGCGGCCCTCAGGAACGATGGGCTCGCCTACGCGCACGAACACGCGGGCAAAGGGCCGGTAGCTGGTGTGCACCCGCGCCGGGATCACGTTCACGCCGGCGCGCATGGCGATGAATGCCGTGCCCGTCTTCAGCTCGTGGATAAAGCCGTCTTTATAGCGGTGGCCCTCCGGGAATATGGTCAGCGGATGGCCGTCCTTCAGCGCCGCCAGGGCCGTGCGCATGGCGTCCATGTCGTTGCCGCTCCGGTCCACGGGAAATGCGCCGATCTTCGTGATGAACCATTTGAGGGGCTGATGGCGGAACAGCTCCTTTTTTGCCATATACCTGGCATCGTTTGGCAGAAGCAGGAACGCCGTGAACGCGTCCAGAAAGGACGTGTGGTTGAGCGCCAGGATGAACGCGCCTTCGCCGGGGATGCGCTCGCGGCCTTCGACCCTGAGCGGGTGGAACACGGCGTAGAACGCCGTTATCACCACCCGTACGAACCGGATAAACACCTTACGCCTCCATCCGCTGGCGGTACAGGCTCGTGACCTTTTCCACCACCTCTTCGAACGTCATGTGCGTGGTGTCGATCTCCACAGCGTCGTCCGCCTTGGTGAGGGGGGATTCTGCCCGGTGGGTGTCGTTGTAATCCCGGGCGTTGATGTCCGCAAGCACCTTTTCGAAGCCGCAGCTCTTGTCCGCCATCTCCTCAAAGCGGCGGCGCGCGCGCTCCTCGGCGTCGGCGTTCAGGTATATCTTCAGGGCGGCGTTGGGGATCACGCAGGTGCCGATGTCCCTGCCGTCGCACACCAGGAACATCTCCTGTGCCAGCTCCTTCTGCCGGGCCACCATCAGCTGGCGCACCTTCTTCACTGTGGCAACGGCGCTGGCGGCCAGAGAGACCTCGGGCCTTCTCAGTTCGCCCGTAACGTCCTCGCCGTTCAGCCAGGTGTGCTGCGCATCGTTTTCGTCGTATTTCACGTCCACCCTGGCCTCGCCGGCCTTTTCTTCCACTTTCAAGGAATCCTTGGGATCAACGCCCTGGCGCAGCATGTATATGCCCACCGCGCGGTACATGGCCCCGGTATCCAGATAGTGGCCGCCCAGGCGCCGCGCCACTTCGCCCGCCACGGTGCTCTTTCCGGCGCCGCAGGGCCCGTCGATGGCGATGGACCGGTTCACGGTTTCCCCGCCCGCCAGGGTGGCGATGGCAAGGGCGTAGATTTTGGCGCTCAGCATCAGCTTGTCGATATCCATGTATTCGTCCGGCATGTGGCACATGTCCCTGTCTCCCGGGAAATTGGGGCCGAAGGCCACGGTATCGGGCATGCAGCGGGAATAGGTGCCGCCGCCGATGGCGAAGGCATAGCCTTCCAGGCCGGTAGCCTCGGTGTAAGCCTTCAGAAGGCCCTTCACCACCCGGTGCTCCTTGCTCACATGATAGGCGGGCCGGTGGCCGGCGAGGGCCAGCGATACGCCCGTGCCCGAAAGCTGCATGGCAGCGCTGCCGCACAGGGCCTGTATGTCCGCGCTGATGGGCGTGCGGCAGTCCAGCCGAACGGTGAGCTCGCGCCCGTCAAAGCGCAGTATGCCCAGGTTGCAGGTCAAAGGGCCGCTCTCTTCATCCGCGTAGGCGATGCCAAGCGAATTCCCGTCGCCCTCCAGGCCCAGCTTTTCTGCCAGCGTCTTTACGGCATTGGCGATGCCGCCGCCGGCGTTTAACTGGCTTAAGGCGATCAGAAGCATGCCCGCCGCGTTTTTGCCCAGATGCGGCATGGAGGCGTGGGCGCTCAGGCCCTCGGCCACCAGGGTAAAGCGGCCGTCCACCCGTTTTTCCAGTTTCAGCTCGAAGCCCGTCTGCGCCTTGACGCGTTCAAAGTCTGCCCGGAGGGCGTCTTCGTCCTTCGCTCCGATCACCGCCATGGCCAGGCCCGGCACCACGTTCTGCCTTTCGCCGGCGTACATCTCCCAGATCGGGCGCTCGGCGTCTTTCTCTCCCTCGCTCTTCGCCGTGAGCGCCAGGCTCATTCCGCCCTTTTCCAGGTGGATCACCGGGAACTCCGCGTCGGGGCTGAAGCCGTAATCGGGCATCTTCTGGCAGGCGGCGTAGTGGCGCATGTCGCTCATGCCCGTCTCCTCGTCGCAGCCCAGGATCAGCCGCACGCCGTCCCTAAGCGGTATGCCCGCCTCCCGCACGGCCTTCATGGCGAACAGCGATATCACCGCGCAGCCCTTGTCGTCCGCGGTGCCGCGCCCGTAGATCTTTCCGTCCCCGATCTCGCCGCCCCAGGGATCGTGCTGCCAGCCGTCGCCGGCGGGCACCACGTCCAGATGGCACAAAATGCCCATGGTCTTCGGGCCGTGCCCCATCTGGGCATGCATGGCGTAGCCGTCGAACTGCCGGGTCTCAAAGCCCATACGGGCGGCGTCCTCCATGGCGGTATCCAGCATGCGGCGCACGTTTTTGCCGAAGGGCTCGTCCGGCGCGCTCTGGGGCGCGCCCACCGAAGGTACGCTGATCCACCTTTTGAGCGTGGCAAGGATGTCGTCCCGGTAAGAATCCACGATGGCAAACAGCTTTTCCTTGTTCATTTGCTTCCTCCCAACCGATTATATGACCGCTATTGGAGCTCGATCACGTGATATCTGCCGTGAATGTAATACTCCAGGCGCGCCCGGCGGTTTTCGTCCGGGCTGCGGGTGAGCACGGTAAGGTACATGGCGTCGTCCCCGGTGAGCGCCCCGAAGGCCTCCAGGTCCTTTGGACCCGCGTTGGAAGCAAGGGCCGCTCCGTCACCGCTCTGCTTATCCAGCGTGAGGGTGATCCACTCCGCGCTGAAGGGCGAGCGGCTTTTGATGTCCGCGCGCACCAGCACGAACCAGTATTCGCCCGCGTCTCCGGAAACCGCGCCGGAGGCCAGCAGCTCGTCAAAGTCCTTCTGCATGTAGGCCGCGGGCACCACCCGCACCTCCGAAACAACGTTGAGGCGCGACGAAAAGATATACGCGGCTGCCAGCGCCAGCGCTGCACAGGCCAGGATAACGCAAAACCAGGCAAATTTCTTCATGGCAAACAATCGGCTCCGTTGGAATATGCCGGCATTATAGCACGTTCGCCGCCCGGATGCAAGCTCGGCACACAGGCGGCCTTAAGCGGAAAAATCGCCGATCCCGCCCAGCACCTGGCCGACCGAATGGTATTTGCCCGAATAGATCACGGGGTCGAGCCCCGTAAGCTCAACGTCGAAGGCGTCGGTGAAAGACAAGCGTTCGTCCAGCTGTATGTTGCGTATTTTGCAGAAAAACGTGGCGGACGGCCCCGTTTCCGCCTTTTGCGCCACCTCGCACTCGTATACCCAGCGGCTTTCGCCCAGCACCGGCACGTCCAGCACCGCGCCGCGGCTCACGGTGTAGGGTATGCCGTCCTTCTTTCCGTCCTCGGCGCGGTGCGTGCCCAGATAGTCCATCAGGGGCAGCATGTCCCGGCTCACCAGGTTCACGCTCAGAAGGCCCGTTCTGAGCACGTTCTGTTTCGTCCGCTTGGTGCCGAACATGCTGACCACCAGCATGTAGCCGTCTTCCCCTGCGGTGGCGCTCACCCAGGTGATGGGCGCAAAGTTGTAAGAACCGTCCTCGTTGTTCGTGCCCACGATGAACGCCGGCTGCACGCACATGGAAAACCCGGTGCCGACGTTTTTTCTTTTCACGGTATCCACAGGCTCATCCTCTCAGAAAATCTTTTGCAGCCGCATATGCTGCGTTTCAGGCAAGTTCGAAGATCTCCGCCGCAAGGCGCAGCGTCTCTTCGGGGGTTCGTTTCTCGTCCCTCAAAAGCACCGGAAAGCCGGAATGCAAAAACGCGTCGTAGTTCTTCTGCGAATTGATCCGTTCCAGGCAGTGCCGGAAGTTTTTCAGCGCCCTGTCCGGCTGGGATTCTTCCATGATCAGGCGGTACAGGAACTGCTTTTCCCGGTCCGGCCGCTCGAAGAAGCGGTCCACCGAGATCCGCGGGTCCGCCAGCATGATGAGCACGTGCTTTCGATCCGAGATGCGTAAAAGCGTTTCCACGCGCACGTTGGTGTCCACGAACACCCTTCTGCCCTGCCCTGAAAGCCCGTCCAGTATGCGCAGTTCCAGCTTTTCGCACTCGGCGGTCACGCCGTTTACCCACGCTTCGTATTCATCCGGCGTGCGCCGGATAAAGTCGTGCCAGTCCTTCAGGTCCCGGGTGTAGGTCAGGCAGGGGAATTCGTTTTTGTCCAGTTCTTCCAGCAGCGCGTCGTGGTAGTTCTCCTCACAGGCGATGCCGTCAAACCTTTCAGCCAGCAGCTTCACCAGCGTGGATTTGCCCGCGTACGCCGTGCCGTTTACAAAATAGACGTTTTCGTATCTCACAGCTCGGCCTTCCCTTTCGCCGTCCGTTTTTGCACCTGCCTGCGGTAGCGGTACGTCGTTTCGCCGAAGCTGCCCGTGTAGGCCAGCTCCTCCCAGCCGTCCGCCAGAAGCTGAGCGTTGCTGCAGCCCTTTTGGTGCTGGTCCCCCGGCACGTCCAGCAGCCAGCCGCCGGGCTTTGTGACGCGCGCAAGCTCGTCCACCTCCTCGCGGAAGCGGTCCCCCACCACGTGCCCGCTCATCACGACGTCGAAGCTGTCGTCCGGGAAGGGCAGGCAGTCGCACATGCCGTCGCACACCCGCATGTTCCGTATGCCTTTTTTAGCGATCTCGTCCCGCATGAACTCCCTGAGCCTGCCCACCGGCTCGCTGGCCACCACGAAGGCGGCCTTCTGCGCGGCGGTGAAGGCAAGGCGCCCCGTGCCGCTGCCCACGTCCAGTACCGTCTTTCCTTCCAGATCGCAGATCTCGTACAGGCGCTCCGGTTTCCAGCCGTAAATGAAATCGCACTTTTCCGCCATGACCCGGGGTGTGGTGTAGATCACAAAATCCTCAAATCCGCCAAGCACCGTGACCTCCGCCGCCCGGACCTGCTCCGGTGTGAGGCTTTCAGGCGCCTCGGACAAAAGCATGTCCACGATCCCGGCCTTTTCCGGGCACTTTTGCCGGAAGGTCCAGGCGACCTTGGGATTCGCCTTCAGGGCGGCGGCCATGACGCTCCTGTCCCGGGCGTCCAGGCTGTCCAGCATCAGCGCGATCTGAAAGGGCTCCATAAAGAGCATGCAGTCGAAAGAATATTCATTGGGGTCTATCCAGCCAAGTCTCCACATACCGTCCTCCTCTAAAAGTTTACACCTGTTTCAATCCATTTGTATTTCGTCGAGAAACTGCTTTGCCTGCGCCAGGATGCACCTTAAGCTGTCGGAATATACATAAGATGCGGCTTCCTCATAGGGCATCAGCCGGACCTCGGCCACTTCCCTCTTGTCCGTGGGCGAGAAGGTCCCGCCTTCACACCTGGCCAGAAAGTAGGTCACCCTTTTCTTTACGTCCGGACGCCCTTCGCGCAAAAGCGGATACTCCTCCCGGGCGCAGAACCCCTCCACAAACTGCACCTCCGCGCCGGTCTCCTCTTTCACTTCCCGCATCGCCGTCTCTTCCTCCGTTTCTCCGGCCTCCATGTGGCCCTTGGGATAGCCCCAGAAGCCGGACTGCGAGCGGATCAGAAGATACTTCCGTCCTTCCCTGTTCCCCGCGAACACCACTGCGCCGCAGGATCGTTCCAGTTTGTTTTCTGCAGACTGCATATTCAGTCCTTTCGCTTCAGTATCAAGATCAGGTTGTTCCGTAAATCTCCAGGCCAAATCCGGGTCGTCCAGGTTCTCTTTCATTATCCATTTTCCTTCCGCCGCGCATGCCTATTTTACTTTACAAATCACGTAATGACAAGAGGAGATACGCAATTAAATGCGTAATGATAACCAAGCAGTAGATCACTTGAACTACGCATCGCAACAGTTTTGACCATTCAAAACAGCGTGCATCTCTATAACCCGCAGAACAAGCCATTAAAAAGCTTTCTTGGACGGCACACTCAGCCTCCTTAACAGAGCACCTCAGAGATGCCATATCTTAACGTCGTCTATGATCTCATCCCTCGATACCGAAACACTTCAAGCAGGAAGGTGAACGCAATGTATGCTCTAAGACTGGTATTAACCAAAATGTGGTTGACTTTTTTCAACAAATAACTATAATTCTATGTGTTTCATGTCAACCTTACGACACAAACGGAGGAATCGCAATGAAGAAGATCCTTGCCATTGTACTCGCACTGCTCCTGGGCACCACCTGCGTTGCATATGCTGTACCTAGCAAAACCACTGAAGACATGAGCACCTTCGAGATCGAAGGCACCACCGGTGACGACTACTTCTACATCGTGGCTGATGAGGATCAGACCCTGGCTGAGGAGGAACTCGAAAAGCTGGCCGAAGCTGGCGAGGACGAGTACTTCGGTGAAGCGGCCGAGGCCGCCAAAGAAGCGCTTGAGCTGGATGCGCTCACCACCTATGAGTATCTCAAGGTCATTGCCGGCAACTACAAGCCCGAGTTGGGCGACGTACTGGTACACATGGCATTTGCCACTCCTTTTGAAGAAGGGCAAAAGGTCGGCATCATGCTTGGCTTTGCTGCTGAAGAGGGCAACGAGTGGACCTGCCTCGAGGGAACCGGAAATGCCGATGAAGGCGTTGACGTTGTCATCCCCGGTGATCTGTGCCAGAAGATCCAGGACGAAGGTGCTCTGCTCGCACTGGTAGGCTGATCTGGAAAGAAGCTGACAGAAAAGAACTGGCGCTATTACAGCCGCCAGTTCTTTTCTGTGCCTGGATGTTGCACACTTACATTCATGAATCCAGATACGGTACAACGTAAGCGCTCAATAATCCACACTACGCCCAGCAGAGTTCTCTCAGCCCATCAGCCCAGGGCAGCAGGTCGTCGATCTGCGGTTTTGGATCATGCTCAAAACGCTCCGGCAGTACTGTCAGCAGATGGCCGATGTACTTTTCGGGGTTCAGGCCGTTCACTTTGGCTGTCTCCAAAACAGTGAATATGACCGTGCTTGCCCGTGCCCCGTCGGGGGTGTCGGCGAACAGCCAGTTCTTACGGCCGACGACGATCGGGCGGATGGCGTTCTCCACCTGGTTGTTGCTGATCTCAATCTCGCCATGTTCCAGAAAGGCGCATAAATACTTCCGCTGGTTTACGGCGTAGGTCACAGCGTCTTTCAGTTTACCGCTCGGCTTGAACATCGTCCCGAGCCAAG
>JAFZPV010000052.1 GCA_017552535.1 Clostridia bacterium | reverse complement strand
TGATGAGCGTGCCCATCGTGGACAAGGAAGGGCGCATGGTGGGCATCGTCACCGCCGACGACATCATGGACGTCATCGAGGAAGAGGCCACCGAGGACATCGAAATGATGAACGCCCTTTTGCCCTCGGAGGACGAATACCTGAAGACCAAACCCGTAAAGCTGGCGCGCAACCGCCTGCCCTGGCTTTTGTTCATGATGGTGTCCAGCATATTTACCGAGCTCATCATCACCAACTTCGAGGGCATCCTCAAGGGCACCTCTGCCGCCTTCGTGGCCTGCATCCCCATGCTGATGGGCACCGGCGGCAACAGCGGCTCCCAGAGCTCTACGCTGATCATACGCGGCCTGGCGCTGGGCGAACTGACGCCCAAGGACGCGCTGAAGGTGCTGTGGAAGGAATTTCGTGTTTCCATGATCGTGAGCCTTGCCCTGGGCCTGGTGACCTTCCTGATACAGTATTTCGTCTTCGCCGGCGAAAACACCATCTGGAGCGCGCTGGCCATTTCCGGCGCCATGGTGGGCACGGTGGTGCTGGCCAAGTGCATCGGCTGCACGCTGCCCCTGCTGGCAAAGCAGCTGAAGCTCGACCCGGCCCTGATGGCGGCGCCCATCATCACCACCATCGTGGACGTGTGCTCGCTTCTGATCCTGGTGGCCTTCGCCAGCGCCGTGTGATATGAAAGAGCTTTTGGGCTGCATCCGCAAGGCGGACAAGGACTTCGGCCTCATCCAGGACGGCGACACGGTATGCGTGGGCGTGTCCGGCGGAAAGGACAGTCTGGCACTTTTGTACGCCATGAGCCTGTACCGCCGCTTCTGCCCCAATAAATACCGCCTGGTGGCCGCCACGCTGCATCTGGGCCGCGAACCCTTCGACCTGAGCGGCATACAGAAAATGTGCGACGAGCTGGAAGTGGAATACGTGATCAAGCGCACGCAGATCTCCGAAGTGATCTTCGACGTGCGCAAGGAGGCAAACCCCTGCGCCCTGTGCGCCAAGATGCGCCGGGGCGCTTTGATCGACCTGTGCAAGGAGCTGGGCGCCAACAAGCTGGCCCTGGGGCACCACCGCGACGACGCGGAGGAAACGCTGCTTTTGAGCATGCTGTACGAGGGCCGCATACACACCTTTCACCCCATGACGTTTTTAAGCCGCAGCGGCATCACCCAGATCCGTCCCATGGTGTACGCCAGCGAAAAGCACATCATCCATCTGGTCAAAAAGCTTGGGCTTCCCGTGGTGCCTTCCCCCTGCCCCGCCAACGGCGAGACCAAGCGGGAGGAAATGACCGAGATTCTGGACTACATCTGCAAAAAGATCCCCAACGCCCGCGAACTGCTCCTAAGCGCCCTGCAGAACACAGAACAGTACGGGCTGTGGGAGAAACAGCAGCCCTGAGCAAAACACGCACGCCGGCTTTCGCTCGAAAGCATCGCCAATGCCAAAGCCCCGGAGGACGAACCTCCGGGGCTTTAGCGCGGCAGCATAGATTTCTTTGCAACACGAAAGATGTGCTCCCTGAAATTCTCGGGGTGGTTTGGAGGGGCTTGCCCCTCCAATTGCAATCCGCAGGGCCAGCTTTTCCTCCTTTACGGTTTTTTCGCCCGGAAATGCCCGCAGGCATTTCAAAAAAAACTGAAAGCCTGTTGCTGGGATCGGTGAAAGGACCACGTTTCGGAAATAGTCAGATTCAGATGTATCCAAGCCAAACCGTCGGGAATGAAACAAGGTTTCATTCCCGACGCAGGGCTGCTCGGCAGCCCGTCAGGGCGCTCATGACCGTGCTTTTGCGCCCCGGTGTCCCGCGGGACAAAGCTTTCTGCAGACCCTTTCGCGGCGTGAGCCGCAATGCAATGTGCAACACTGAACGCAATGGCAAAACCAACAATACAATAACCATTGCCGCTGACGCTGAACGCTTACACATCTTTGTTTTATATGGGGTGGGCCTGCACGGAAAGAATACCATCTTATTCCCCTGCCGCAGGGTGAAAAAGGATCATTCCGCCTCGAACTCCACGGTTTGGTTGTATCTGTCCAGAGCCAGCTGCAGGGCGGTGATGGCGCTGCTCACCCGCTCGTAGTCGAGCTTGACCTGTTCGAGGTCATAATTGATGTAGCGGTATTCCGGCTTGATGGTCTTGGTGGCGTATCCGCTCTCCACGCGCTGCTTGGGCAGGCTTTTGCGCATCTCGTCCAGAACGAGCTGGCGCTGGGACAGCTGTGCCATGCGCACCAGGATCTCGTCCACGGACATCGTTTTGCCTTCCACATCGATGCGGGCCAGGGCGTTGTTCACGTTCACTGCGTGCTTGAGGCGGGCGATCCTGTCGTCGATGCGCTCGATCTCGCGGGCGTTCTGGCTATAATCGAAGTCCGGGATCACCGGCGTTTCGTCCACCGCCGCCACGTAGGTTTTGGATTCCCGCTCCTTTTGCAGGTAATACTCCTTATCGTCGTTCAGGCGGCGGATCAGCTTGTTCGCCGCCGCGGATGTATACTTCATACGCGTTCCCTCCTTTTCGGCTCAGGTCCATTATAAGGCAAAACGCCCTTTGGGTCAATAGGTGTTTCGGGGCCGGGCGCTGCCGCGCGGCGATCTCCGGGCCCTGGAGATTTTCCGATTTTATAACTTGACTTTTACCCATTAAAGTGCTAAAATCTCTTCATCACGCGATGACCGGAAACAAGTAACCCCTGCCGTACGTTTTTCAGAGAACCGCCGGGCGGTGCGAGGCGGCAGACGGGCCGGGGCGAATACATTCCGCGAGCCACAGGCTGAAACGACAGTAGGCCTTGTCGGGAGCGCCCGTTACAGCGCTGGGGCTTTTGCCCGCTGAGGCCGCCTGAACAAGGCGGCGAACAGAGGTGGTACCGCGATACGTTCGCCCTCTCGCACGCGCGAGGGGGCTTTTTTTACAATAATCTGAAAGGAATGACCGCTTATGCCCATAACCGACCTGCTCAGAGACAACGCCCGCAAATACCCGAACGAAGTAGCGCTGGTGGAACTGAATCCCGAAGTGAAGGAGATTCACCGCACCACCTGGAAGGAATATGAACTCATCGAACGGCCCCTGGGCCGCGCTTTCCGCCGGGAGATCACCTGGCGCGTGTTCGACGAAAAGGCCAACCGCTGCGCAAACCTTCTGATGAGCCGGGGCATCAAAAAGGGCGACAAGGTCGCCATCCTGATGATGAACGGCATCGAGTGGCTGCCGATCTACTTCGGCATCCTCAAATCCGGCGCGCTGGCCGTGCCGCTCAATTTCCGCTATACCGCCGAAGAGATCCGCTACTGCCTGGAGCTGGCGGACGTGGACGCGCTGTTCTTCGGCTATGAATTTATCGGCCGCATCGAGGAGATCGCCGAAAAGATCCCGCGGGTCAAGCTGCTGTTTTACGCCGGAGACGGCTGCCCGGTATTCGCTGAGAACTACGTGCATCTGGTGGCCAACGAATCCAGCGAAGACCCGAACGTGCCCCTCACCGACGAAGACTATGCCGCCATATACTTTTCCTCCGGCACCACGGGCTTCCCCAAGGCGATACTGCACAGGCACATGAGCCTGATGCACTCCGCCCGGGTGGAGCAGGCGCATCACGGCCAGACCCACGACGACGTGTTTTTGTGCATCCCCCCGCTGTATCACACAGGCGCCAAGATGCACTGGTTCGGCTCGCTGATCTCCGGCTCCAAGGCGGTGCTGCTCACGGGCGTAAAGCCCGCCACGATCCTGAGCGCCGCGTCGGAAGAGAAATGCTCCATCGTGTGGCTGCTGGTGCCCTGGGCGCAGGACATCCTGGACGCCATCGATTCAGGCAAGGTAAACTTGCAGGACTACGACTTAAGCCACTGGCGCCTGATGCATATCGGCGCCCAGCCCGTGCCGCCCTCCCTCATCAAGAGGTGGAAAAACGTGTTCCCGAATCACCAGTACGATACCAACTACGGCCTGAGCGAATCCATCGGCCCCGGCTGCGTGCATCTGGGCGTGGAGAACATCCATAAGGTGGGCGCCATCGGCGTGGCGGGTTACGGCTGGCAGGTGCGCATCGTGGACGAGAACCGGCAGGACGTGAAGCAGGGCGACGTGGGCGAACTGGCCGTAAAGGGCCCGGGCGTGATGACCTGCTACTACCACGACGAGAAGGCTACTCAGGAAGTGCTTCAGGACGGCTGGCTGTTCACGGGCGATATGGCCATGCAGGACGAAGACGGCTTCATCTTTCTGGTGGACCGCAAAAAGGACGTCATCATCACCGGCGGCGAAAACCTCTATCCCGTACAGATCGAAGACTTCCTCCGCCAGAACCCGAAGATCAAGGACGTGGCCGTGATCGGCATGCCCGACGCGCGCCTGGGCGAGATCGCCGCGGCCATCATCGAGCCCCGCGAGGGCATGGAGCTCACCGAGCAGGAGGTAAACGACTTCTGCATGGAGCTGCCGCGCTACAAGCGCCCCCGCAGGATCATCTTCAACAAGGTTCCCCGCAATCCCACCGGCAAGATTGAAAAGCCCAAGCTTCGCCAGATGTACTGCGGCGAGAGCGTGGTAAAGACACAGATCACAGGCTAAAAAAGGCAGGACAAGACCATGAAGGAACTGATGCTTGGCAACAAAGCCATAGCGCGAGGACTGTATGAGGCGGGCGTAAAATACATATCCTCCTATCCCGGCACGCCCAGCACCGAGATCACGGAAGAGGCCGCCGAATTCAGCGAGATGTACGCCGAGTGGGCGCCCAACGAAAAGGTAGCGCTGGAGAGCGCGCTGGGCGCGTCTTTAGCAGGCGCACGCAGCTTTACCGCCATGAAGCACGTGGGCCTGAACGTGGCGGCGGACCCCCTGTTCACCTCCGCCTATACGGGCGTGAACGGCGGCGTGGTGATCTGCGTGGCGGACGATCCCGCCATGCACTCCTCCCAGAACGAGCAGGATTCCCGCCACTACGCCAGGGCCGCGAAGCTGCCCATGCTGGAGCCGTCCGACAGCGGTGAATGCCTTGCTTTCACCCGGCTGGCTTACGAGATCAGCGAAAAATTCGATACGCCGGTGCTTTTGCGCACCTGCACGCGCGTGGCGCACTCCCAGAGCCTTGTGGAGCTCGGTCCCCGGCAGGAAAAACCGCTGAACGAATACGTGAAGAATCCGGCCAAGTACGTGATGAATCCCGGTTTCGGCTTCAAGCGCCATTTCGCCGTGGAAGACAGGCTGAAGGAGCTGGCGCGCTTCAGCGAGACTTCCCCCATGAACCGGGCAGAGATAAACGACACCTCCATCGGCTTCGTATGCGCCGGCAGCTGCTACGAATACGTGAAAGAAGCCTTCCCCTCCGCCAGCGTGTTCAAGGTAGGCATGAGCTTTCCCATGCCCATTGAATCCATACGCGCCTTCGCCTCCAGGGTGGAAAAGCTCTACGTGGTGGAAGAGCTGGACGGCGTGTTTGAAAACGAACTGCGCGCCGCCGGCATCCGCGTGGACGGCGGCAAGGACATATTCGGCTTTATCGGCGAGCTCAGCCAGAGCCGCGTGGCCGAGGCCATGGGGCTTGCCCCGAAAGAGACCGCCCGCTTTGAAGAGCCTGTTCCCGCCCGTCCTCCGGTGATGTGCGCGGGCTGTCCCCACCGCGGCGTGTTCTACGTGCTGAGCAAGCTCAAGCTCACGGTGCTGGGCGATATCGGCTGCTATACGCTGGGCGCGTCCGCGCCGCTTTCCGCCGTGGACAGCGTGGTATGCATGGGCGCCAGCGTGAGCATGCTGCACGGCTTCAATACCGTGCGGCCCGAAGGCGCGAACAAGGCCGTCGCCGTGATCGGCGACTCCACCTTCCTGCACTCCGGCATCACCGCCCTCACGGACATCGCCTACAACCGAAGCATTTCCACCGTACTGATCCTGGACAACTCCATCACCGGCATGACCGGACATCAGCAGAACCCGGCCACTGGCTATACACTGCGCATGCAGGCAGTTCCGCCCGTATCGCTGGAAAAGGTGTGCGAAGCTGTAGGCATCCGCCGGGTTCGCAGCGTGGACCCCGGCGACCTGAAGGCGCTGGAAGCCTGCATCAAGGAAGAGCTGCAGGCGGACGAGCCCTCGGTGATCATCTGCCGCCGGCCCTGTATGCTGCTCAAATACGTAAAGCCAAAGCCCGCCCTGAAGGTGGATACGGCCGCGTGCCGCGCCTGCCGGTCCTGCATGCGGCTGGGCTGCCCCGCGATACGCTTCGAATCCGGCAAAGCCGTGATCGATGCCACCCAGTGCGTGGGCTGCGGCCTGTGCGCTCAGACCTGCGCGTTCGGCGCGATCAAGGAGGCGTGAATATGACCAAGTCCATTATGATCGTTGGCGTCGGCGGCCAGGGAACGCTGCTGGCCAGCCGCCTGATCGGCCGCGTGCTGGTAAACAAAGGCCTGGACGTAAAGCTCAGCGAAGTGCACGGCATGTCCCAGCGCGGCGGCAGCGTGGTGACGTACGTGAAATACGGCGACAAGGTTTACTCCCCCATCGTGGACAAGGGTGAAGCGGACTTTATCCTGTCCTTCGAGGCGGTGGAAGGCGCCAGATACTTGGAAATGCTTTCAAAAACCGGCACCCTCATCACCAATACCGCCGAGATCTACCCCATCACCGTGATCACGGGCGCGATGACATATCCGGAAAACCCCACGCAGAAGCTGTCTGAGATATGCAGTGTGAAAGCCGTGGACGCGCTCTCGCTGGCCCGCGAAGCCGGCAGCGAAAAGGCCGTGAACGTGGTGCTGATGGGCGTTCTGTCCAGGTTCATGCCGGAGATCGAGCAGGCCTCGTGGCTGGAAGCCATCGAAGCCCTCGTGAAGCCCAAATTCATAGAGCTCAACAAAAAGGCGTTCCTGCTGGGCAGGGAAGCGTAATACTGCCGGAACGTCAAAAGGGCCTGTCCGCGGACAGGCCCTTTTTGATTGGGATTCTCAGGCGCAGGTGCGCTCAGCTTTCGCCGGCGGCGTTTTCCTTCTTTGCCAGGTCGTTGGTGTCCAGCGTGTCCCGAAACACCACGAATCGCTGGTAGAGAAACTCCGTCACGAAGTTGATGATCATGTTGATGGCGGTCACCAGGTATTCATTCCAGCCCCGGGTCTCGGTGAGATAATCCTCCAGCAGGGTGCTCAGGGGCGTGAACACCGCGTAATAGGCAGCCACCGGCAGCATGGCCTTCGGGATGTTGGAGGCGCTTTTGAAGGTGTAGCGGCGGTTGATGGTGAAGTTCCAAAGCACGCTCAGCACCAGTGCGATCAGATAGCTCACCCAGTAGCTGAAGCGGAACAGCTCGTTGAGCAGCGTGAAGGTGCCGATCTGGATCAGCCCCGCGGACGCCGCCACCAGCGCGTATTTGATGGTGCGCAGCAGTTCGCGGTTCATTTGGCCGCCTCTTCGTCCCGGGGCATAAGTTCCGTGAGCATCAGGAACGTGAGGCCCTGTCCGTAGGCCGTGGGCGTGACGAGGATCTTTTTATAATACTCCAGGTCGTGGCCCATGCCCGTACCGCAGGATACGCCCTGCACCGCGCCGGTCTCGTCGATCTGCCCGATCACCGCCTGCGCGGAGAGTTCGCCCATGGCTTTATACTTTTCGTCCGTCAGCCAGCCCAGGCGCACGCCTTTGAGCACGCCATAGGCGATGCCCGCCGTGGCGCTGGTCTCGCAGTAGGTCTCCTCTACGTTCACCAGGGTGGTGAACAGGCCGTTTACGCGCTGCATCTTCCACAGCGCCCACACCTGATCCTGCCAGGCGGAACGGATGAGGCGCATGGCGGCGTTATCGCGTTTGGTGATATCATACAGCTCTATGGCCGCCACCGTGAACCAGGCATTGCCCCGGCCCCAGAACGCGCCGGCAAAGTTGTTGCGGCCGTCGAAGGTCCAGCCGTGATAGAACAGGCCCTCTTTCACGTTCTGCAGGTAGCGGATGTGCAGCAAAAACTGGTATTCCGCCTCCTCGACCAGTTCCGGCCTGCCCAGCACCGTGCCCGCCTTGGCCAGGAACAGGCACACCATCACCAGCGTATCGTCCCACAGCTGCTGGTAATGCTTGTTCCACACCGTGCAGTGCTGCAGGCCGCCGAATTCCGTGCGGGGCATTTCGTTCATCACCCAGTCGATCCAGCCGTTGATCTCCTGGAGATAGCGCTCTTCGCGCGTCTCCTCGTACAGGCAGGTGAGCGCCAGCGCCGGGGCAACGGTGTTCACGTTGCGGTGCGGCTTCGTCTCACGGGACAGCATGTCGTCATACCAGCCGGTGAGGTACTCCAGGATGCTCCTGTCGCCGCTTTGCTGCCAGGTCTTGTATATGCCGTACAGGGCCACGCCGGTGGGCCATTCCCAGTTGTTCATGGTCAGGTGCCCGCGGGAGGGATCGTTTCCGTCCGCGCGCTTAAGCATGCCGAGCACTTTGTCTGCCAGTTCGTGATAGTTCATACGCCGCTCCTTTTATCGTTTTGAAACCATTATATCCCCCGCGCGTCCCCGCGTCAAGGTTCATGGGAATGGAAATCTTACACAAAAGACTGTGAGAACAGACGAAACCGGAGGAGCCGCGCGGCTCCTCCGGTGCTGTCAGGCGCAGTGCCTGTCTGCCGCTGAAGATCAGCGCTCCGCGCTCAGCTGTACGGCTTTCTCTTCGTACAGGCGTGCCGTCAGGATCGCGGAAACGGTCCCGTCCGGATACAGCGCGGTGTAAAGCTCGCTTCGCGCCTCGGCGAAATCAGCGAAAGCGGCCCTCTCCGCGGCCAGCAGGCTGATCACATTTCCGTCAGCCGCGTCCGTAAGCTCTGAGTAGCACTCGTCCAGCGCAGCCGCCCACAGGAGGACTGCGTCCTTTTGCTTCTCCGCCTCGCTGCGGGTTTCATCCTCCAGGATGCGCTGTGCCAGCAGCACGTAGGGCCTGAGCGCCTCGCCCGCGTTCACAGTCTTGATGAAGGCGAATTCGTTCAGGTCTTCCAGCGTGAACGAGGCTGCGTCCTCTTCGGGTGCCGCGGCGTCGATCACTATGGTCTGAAGGTCTTCACGCGTGCCGTCCATGGTCTCCAGGATATAGCCAAGCTCGCTGGCCCGGTCGCGCATCTCGTCCGCAAGCAGTGCGTATGCCTGCTCTTCTGCGCCTAAGGCCAGCAGGCGCGCCTTGTAGGCGTCCAGGTACGCGCCGTACATCACCCGGTCGTTTTCGATCGCCTCGGTCGGCGCACCTTTGTATGCCAGTTCGAAGGCCAGGCTGTCGTACTCATTCACCAGCACGGTCTCCCAGATCTCTTCGCCCAGCCTGAGGGCTGCCGTATTGGGAATATCCTCCGGCAGCTTTTCGAAAAGCAGCTTTGCCGCCTGGTCCGCGCTGCGCATGGCATCGGTGTAGCGAATAAGCGTTCTGCGGCTGCCCAGGCGTCCCGGGATGGGCCTGCGGCCCGGGATGACGTGGCCGAGGCCGCGCTTGGGCTGGTTGCCCGCGGGGATCTCCATCGTCTCGGCATTCACCACCATAAGGGTCGGGCCGTAGCGTTTGACGCCCAAACTGACCCAGGCGTCGGAGTATACCCTGCCCAGCTTAGCATCGTCTTCAGTGACCGTATAGGACAGATGCCAGGTGACAGGCTCATGCATAACGGCATTCACGCTGCCCACCAGCATGCCCGGATTGTCCGAAAGCACGTCGTAACACTTGGTGTAGCCGAACCGCAGGTTGGAGTGATTGATCAGGGTGAGGTCTATCTCGATGGACTCGCCCGGCATGAAGCTCACGCCGTTCTTGGGAAGCTTGGTGAGCGTCTGGATCAGCACGATCCCATTCTGCTCGTCATCCGCGCCGGCAGGCGGCTGGATGCCGCCGGGACGCGTGGAGGAAATGGGTTCGCTCTTCTCACAGGGCACGGTCTCGCTGGCCGCGGCTGTGCGGTGGTCCATTCCGTTTGGCAGCTGATAGATGGCCTGGGCTTCCACGCTCATGGTGACAGAGCCCACAAGGGTATCGGCGCTGCTGATCACGTGCTGGAAAGGAACCGACACGCTGCAGTACGCATCGATCTCATGTGTGCCGAGGCTGATCCTTGGCGCGCTGCCGCTGATCGGCACGGCGGATGCCGTGACCTGGCAGGGCCAGGGGCTGGTGTTCACGATGACGGCGTTATAATACACCGTTTCGCCGTAGATATAATACATGAGATTTGCGGGAACACTGACCACCTGAAGCTCGGCTTCCAGCGAAAGCTCCTGGGAATAGTCTGGATATTCCATCTCGCCGGTGGGGACGATCACGGGATTGGAAAACACGGTGAAGTTTCCGCCGTCAAAGTCAACATCGGCATATGCCACGTTTTCGATAAAGGCTTTGAGCACATCCGCCTCGGTCACCGTGTAGTCAAAAGCAGCCGTGACGCTTTCGCCGGGTTTCAGGCCGCCGACCTGCTTGATGGGCGCAGGGCCGTTCAGCGGGTCGAATATCGCGATCTCGCCAAGGTCGTATTCGCTCTCGTTATACAGTGTGATCCCGTAGCTGACCGTTTCGCCCGCCGTGAAGAAGGCTCCGTTTGCGCAGGGCATCAGGCATACCTTGTTAAGCTTAATCCCCTCGGGGTACGCCGTCGGTCCCTCGGAAGGCTCAGATGTGTCTTCGCCCGTGACGACGCTAACCAGGTTCGAATTGACGTAGGGCAGCTCGTCCAGGTCTTCGCCCGCCGCGTGCGCCGTGGCCATGTTGACGATCTCGCCCTCCGCCGCGTCCTTTTCGGTCACGGTATATTCGAAAGATGCGGTGAACGTCCCGCCCGGCGCAAGGTCCGGAACGGCGGCCACCATGCGGCTGTCGCTTCCCAGGAACATGGCGTCGAACAGGCCCATGCCGCTGAGAGGCTCCGCGCCGTTTACAAAGGTGAGCTCGTATTCCACCTTGTCGCCCGGCACATAGTAATCGCCGTTGGGCGGCGTGCTGATCTCCTTTTTGAGCAGCACGGCTTCGTCGCCGAGACCGCACAGGGACACCACGCTTTCGCCGTCAATCTCGTTGGCCTCTCCGTCCAGGTCATCCTTGCCGGAGAACCAGGTGCCGTACACGTTGTTTTCGTAGAAGCCGCGCTCGCAGTCGTCATATGTGACCGTATGGTACGCGCTGAATGTAAGCACGCCCGCGCCCGGCATGACCTCGGCTTCACCCACAGTATAATCGTGACTGTCGTAGGGGATCACGTTGGCGGTGACGCTGTACAGCCGATAATACTGGCAGTTCGAGAGTATGATCTCGTATTGGATGGTCTCGCCTTCGGTATAGTAGGCGCCGTTTGCGGGGGTGCTGATCTCTCTCTGCTCGACGATCAGCTCCATATCTCCCATCTCGTAGCCCACGCAGACGTCGACGGCGTTGGAGAACACCTGGCGCCCGCTGTCTGAAGTGACGCCGTCAGCCCGGATCGTAATGATCTGGCCTTCCGGATCTTCGTCCTCGTCCCATTCCACGGGACAGGTCACCTTGTAGGCGTACGTATCGCCCGGACCGATGATCACGCCCAGCAGATCGCTTTGGTAGCTGGCCGTGCCGTTGTCCGGCGCGTAGGAATGACCGTTCATCACCACCGCGCGGCTGGTGTTGTTGGTAAGTTCGCAGGTGATGATGGCGCTGTCCTCGTCCCAGTCGGTGGAATAGGCGTAGAGCGCAAGCTGCTCCACGGGCAGGAGGATCTCCACGTCGTTTGTGCTCATGTATCCCTCGGCGCTTGACATGCATGCGCCAAACGACAGGGCGACGGACGAACTCCCGTAGGCGAAGTCCGCCATTTCGACCGCGCCTTTTTCTACCGTATAATCCTGGGCGTAGGTGCAGGATTCACCGGGATGCAGGCAGGTATGGCCTTCGTTGTTCCCCATCATGTAGATGACCTGCGTTCTGCCCCAGGTGTTGTACCAGCCTGTGTAGGTGTACGCATCTGTATCGGATATGTTGGTGAGAGTACAGGTAAATCTCACCGTGTCGCCGGGAGTGTAAAACTCCTTCGGGTCGTCTATGCTCACGCTCAGGGTAGCGGCATATACCTCGGGGTTTTCCTCGTAGTAGACCTGCTGCTCGGTCTCGCCGCAGCGGGCGCAGGCCCGTTCCTCCAGCCCGCTGAAGCCGTCCTTGGCCTCCTTTACCACGTGCCAGGGGCCCCACTCGTGTCCCAGGGCCGGGATATCGCGGTACCATTCATAACCGCAGGTGATATAATCCGGCCAGTTCTTGCGGGTGCAGGTATTCATTTCACGGCCCGCCTCGGTGCAGGTAGGCTCCTTTAGGGTGGTCCAGGGTTCCGTGAACCTGTGGCCCAGCGGAGCCAAAATGCGTTCTCGCCTTTCGCCGCAGAGGTCGCAGTACTCGTATACAACGCCTTCATCGGTACAGGTCGGCTGGATGGCGTCGCCGGTATCCACCCAGTGGTGGATGTGCGGCGTGGGCCTGGAGGGGAAATTGCTCGCCAGCGCGCCGCAGGACAGGATCAGGGCGGCGGCAAGCATGAGACAGAGTATGCGTTTCATGGCGTCCTCCTTGCGTATCGTCGAGAGGGTATGGTGTTTCATGTGGTTAATCTAATTATAACAAAGCAGGACTCAGAATGCAAGAGTGTTTTATATGATGTGAATGGACCGTTGCATAAGACAGAAGAATCCATGGGGTGGTTTGGAGGGCAACGCCCCTCCAATTTCAATCCGCAGGGCCAGCTTTGCCGGCCCGAGGAGCGATTTTTGCGAAGGTGAGCTTGCCCGCCGAGAGCAAAAATCGCTGCATTGCAGTTTTTTCGCCCGGAGATTTCCGCAGAAATCTCAGAAAAAACTGAGAACCTGTTGCACAAATCGGTGAAAATTCACGTTTCGGAAAAACAAGGTTCAAATGCATCCAAAACTAAACGCCGGGAATGAAATCTCATTTCATTCCCGGCGAGGGGCTGTGCAACAGCCCCGTCGGATTGACGGTTAATGATCAATGGCACAGGCTCAGGGCCTTTTCCTCGATCATGCGGGCGGCAAGTTCCTTTGCGTATTCGCCGTCGGGATAGAATGCCTGATACAGCGCGGTGCGCGCCTTTACCAGCGCCAGATACGCGGCACGCTCCAGCGTGAGCGCGTACTTGAGCTCGCCCTCCGCTTCCCGCTTCAGGGTCTCGTAATGGCCGTCCATGCTGGCCGTCCAGTAGGCGGCTGCCTTGTCCCAGGCGATGGAGAGCACGCTCTCGTCACCGCCTGCCGCGGCAAACAGGCGGTCGATCGCCTTGATCATCGGCAGATGGCTGTCGCACACGTTCAAGCTCTTGGTAAACTTCGCAGCGTCGGAAGTATCCAGTTCGAAGATGCATATCTCCGCGGTCCGGCGCCGGATCAGGGGCGTTTTGTCCGTCTTCACGTCCTTGCGGGCCTGAGGCGCGGTGCCGGCGGTGTAACACAGCTCGCACACCCGGTCGCACAGGGCGTCAGCCACCAGCGCGTTCACGCTTTCTTCGTCCAGGCCCTGGGCCTCGAGGCGGGCTTTGTAGGCGGAGATATAAGCGCCGAATACGCTTCTGTCATTTTCGAGCGCCTGCTTCTTTTCGTCCTGCGCCGCTTCGATCAGCCGCTTGTACTGGCTCTCCAGCGCGCGCTGCCACAGGGTGACGCCCATCGCGGAAGCGTTCTTCTTCGCTTCGTCCGTTCCGGCTTCCTCCATGAGCTTCGCCTGGGCCGCGTGCACGGCGCCGTGCTCAGAGCAGTACACGTTCATCAGTTCGTCCGTGCCTTCGCCCGAGGCGGTCAGAGTGTAGTCGCACACGCTGCGGCCCTTGGGATGGTCAGGCGGTACGGTGCCGTCCGTGGGCACGACCACCTCATCGGTGTAAACGGTGATGTACTCGCCGTACTCCTCGTCGTACATGGTGATCCAGCCGAAGTTCAGTATGCTCTTGAGCAGAACGTCAGTATAATCCACCTTGTAGACCACGTGGAACGTGACGGGCGCGGTGTCCAGATCCGGCAGTGCGCCCCAGACGAAACCAGGCGTGTCCAGGAGGATGTCATAGCCGGTGAGGTCGGTAAACTTGCGGCCCGTGTAGTTGAGTACCACGATGTCGTACTCCACGTCTTCGCCTTCTACATAGTAGCTTCCGTTGTTGGGCGTACTGGTCTCATATTTCTTGGCAATGGGGTACGTCCTGGGAGTGGGCTCCGGGGGGATCGGAGGTATGCCAGTATCGACAGTTACGTAATCCCAGGGCGTGAAGTACAGCCATTCCTGCTCGTCTACAGCGGCGTACAGATCCAGCTGAACGAAATTGGTCACCTTGCCCGATTCCACGTCCTCCTTGGTCACCGTATGGGAGTACGGTATCGTGTGGGAAGAGTGTGGGTCAACGGACCAGCTGCCCAGGTCTCCGTTCCAGATGAAGGCGTCGTCGTTGGACAGGTCGTCCCAGGTGTGGTCGACGTACATGGGATAATCGGAAGTGTTGACGAAAGTGATCAGGTAGTCGATAGTCTCTCCCTCGGCGTAGAAGCTGGGATCAAAGGAAGTGGAGACCACCTTCTTGGAGAACTGGAAGGTCACTTCGTCGGGTTCGGGATCAGGTTTTCCGGTGGGCACGGTCACGGTGTTGGACCAGGTTGAGAAGCCCTCGTCTGCCGGCACGTTCACAGGAGACCAGAAGGAGCAGGCCTGGTTGAACACATAGCCGGCGTCCACGTCAGCCGCCTGCACGGGATAATCAAAGAACACGGTGGGACTGGTGGTGCCGGGCTCCACGGTGTAGATGCCGCCGATCTTGTTGTCGCCGACCCAGTTGGTATCGTACAGATTGTCGAAGAAGATGACGTTCGCCACGGGATCGGTGGAGTTGTTCACGAGATAGATGCCGTAGGTGATCAGCTCGCCTTCGATGTAATACGCGCCGTTGGCGGGCGGATTGACCACGTACTTGTTGACGTATACGTCGTACATCGGCTGAGGCGGCGGATTCTTCATGACCGGCACCGTAACGATGTTGGAGCCGTCCACGTGCATATCCTGGGTCCTGGCGTCCGTCCACCAGACGAACGCCTGGTTGAGCACATAGCCCACGGCGGCGTCTTCCTCGGTGACGGTGTAAACGTACAGGTAGCTGTAGGTCTCTCCCATCGCGAGAGTTTCGATATAGCCGATCACGCTTTCCTCGCCTTCGCCCAGGAGCGGATCGCGCACCTCCACCTTGACCACCGCGGTGTGGTAGGCGTTGGTGACGGTCACCTCGTAGACCACCTGTTCGCCCACCGCGTAGGCATAGCCGTTGTCGGGCGTGGAGACCTCGCGCTTTTCGAGAATCACTTTATCCGTTTCCTCTTCGGGAGCGCCGGTCTTCACTTCCACGCTGTTGGACCAGAACTGGGAGAGGCTGCCGTCGTAGGACATGCAGGTGATGCGGGCGCAGTTGACGATAAAGCCCATCAGCACGTCGTCGTGGGTCACGGTGTAGGAATAGTCTGTGTAGCAGGTGACGCCAGGGGCAAACATGGGCCAGTCGGGAAGGTCCGGATAGAAATCGTACAAAGGCCCGATGGCATCGGACAGGCCCAGACCCGGGAACGTCTCCTCGGTGCAGTTGGTGACGACCACGTGGTAGCGCACCGTTTCGCCTTCCACGTAGTACTCGCCGTTGGCGGGCGTGGAGAGGACCTCCTTGCGGACGATCACTTCGCCTTCTGTTTTTCCACAGGGGGATTTCACGCATTCGGCCCAGATCACGTTTGCCTCAGGGCCTTCCAGGATGTCCGCTTCCGCGGAATACCAGCTGGCCTTGGCGTTGTTCAGATACTCGCCTTTGCTGACGTCGTCCGCGTTCACCTCATGGCCGAAGCTGTATTTCACGCTGCCGTGGCCCCCCAGAGTATCCAGATGGTCCAGCTTCTGGGCCGCGGATTCGTCGTCATTCGGCAGATCGTAGACGTCGATGTCGTACAGCGGATAATCCTGGCAGTTCCAGACCTCCACCAGGTAGGTGATGGTCTCGCCCTCCACGTAGTAACTGCCGTTGGCGGGGACGGAGGTCTCCTTCTTCTCGATCCACAGCTCCATGTCGCCGATGTCTATGCTCAGCTCCACCTCGGCCGAATTGGAGTATACGCTCTTCTCGGGATGGTCCTCCGGGCGGCAGCGGGCAAAGAATTCCAGCACGATGGGATAGCCCAGCGCCTCGTCCTCCGGAGCGATGACATAGGTCATGGTGTAGGTGAAGGAATCGCCCACGGGGATGTACACGCCGCCGGAGGGTTCGCTGATGCTGTCGCCCGCGCTGGCGGGAGCCAGATACCACACGTACTCCGGGCACACGGGCACGTCGGAGTTGTTGGTGAGCTCGCACAGGATCGTGATGACGTTGCCGGTCCAGTCGTCGATCGAAGCGTCCAGATGCACGGCGTTTTCGTCATAACCGCCGCAGGGGGACTTGACGGTGTTGGAATCGAGATACAGCGCATGCCGCTGCCCGTCTTCGCGCTGTCCGACCCCTGGGACAGAGTCTACTTCAAATTCGGCTTGAGCCTGGTTCGTAGTGTAGCCCAGCATACAGTCCGCTGCGGTAACGATGTAGGTCACCGTATATTCGATCCTTTCGCCGGGCTGCAGGACGGGAGTGGTTCCCACCTCGTCGCTGTAATCGCCTTTGGCTTCTTCGACATAGGCATCGTACACCGTCACGTCGTATATCGGCTGCGTGCCGGTGTTGGTGACGGTGATCCTGTAGGTAATGACCTCGCCTTCGGTATAATACGTATAGTTGTCCGGAGCGCTCTGCTCCGATTTTTCGATGGTAGCCAGCGGGCTGTTTCCGCAGGGAGACTTGGCGCTTACGTATACGCCGCCGGCTTCCGCGGTGTTAATAAAGTAGCCTGTGGCGCAGTCCATGGCGTCGACCGTGTAGGTGATCCCGGTGAAGGTATAGGACTCGTATGCGCCAAGGCTGGGTATGACGCCTAGAAGGTAACAATGATCATCCGCCAGGTTGTGGGGATAATCCATTACGCCTATATCCGTCAGGGGGGTATCGAAGCGGTTGGTCACGGTGACGACGTATTCGATCGTCTCGCCTTCCTCGTACCAGTATCCGTTGGCAGGTTCGGAGACCTCTCTCTTTTCAACGATCACGTCGTAATCCCCGAAGCTGTCCAGGTTCAGAACGATGGGGACCTGGTTGCTCGCGATGCTGGGGGGATCGTACGCATCCGGGTCGTGGCCGAAAGAAAGGAAGGTCAGAAACGCATGCCCTGCGCTTTCATCATCATCCGTCAGGGTGTACTGGAAGTTGACGGAATCGGATTCTCCGGGTTCGAACACATACCCGAAGGGATCGGCCTTCGTTTCATTGTCGATGTCGTTGGGCGCGCCCTTGATCACATTGTCGATGTAGATCGGAAGCGTTCCGGTGTTGGTCACCGTGCATTTGAACTCGGCGACGTCGCCGGATTTATAAACCGATTTGCCGTTTATGACCTCCACGTCCAGGTGCAGGCTGTAGGGACTGGGCTCCGTGTCTTCCACGGTATACGGGCGCTGCTCGGTGATGCCGCAGCGGTTGCACTTGCGCTCCTCGATGCCGGGATCTCCCGGCTTGGCCTCCTTGACCACATACCAGTCGCTCCAGTCGTGGCCCAGGGCGGGAATATCCCGCCACCACTCGTAGCCGCAGGGAAAATAGTCCGGCCAGTTGTTGCGGGTGCAGGTGTTCATCTCACGGCCCACATCGGTGCAGGTGGGCGGGATGATGGTCTTCCATCCGTCCGGCGGGAAAGAGTGTCCCAGCGCCGGGGTGGAGCGCTGCCTGCGCGTCCAGCACAGGGAACAGTGCTCGTAAACTTCGCCGCCGGTGGTGCAGGTGGCGGGGTAAGTGTCGTCCGTCACCCATTGATGGGTGTGCTCGGTCGAGCCTGTAGTGGGATCCAGGTTCGCCAGCGCACCGCTTGTGAGCAATAGCGCCAGCGTGAGGATCAGCGACAGCAAGCGTTTCATGTTGGCCCTCCTTTTTGAACGCGATCCTGTTCGGGGATCACTGTGTAAAAAATATAACTTTTCTATTATATTTTAGCCATTTTGGCGCGGCGTGTCAAGCGCGCGGGGCTTTTTTATCCTGCCGGCGGAATAAAGGGATTTGCTGTTGACAAATCGTGCCGGGTGCGCTTTAATGGATACAGAATATCAAAAGGAGGCGATCCGCTTGTTCAGCACCTCCGCTCGCTGGCTCTGCGCGCCGCAGTTCGCCTCGGCGCCTTACGTAAACGTTTTCAGGCGCGAAAGCGAAGGCAAACACTCCCTGCCCGATGACAGGCCGAAGCACGTCTTCATGTACGCGCGCAGGACATTCGTTCTGAACGGGGATTTCAAAAAAGCCGTGCTTCGCCTGACGGCGGACGATTATTACAAGCTGTATGTGAACGGCGCCTACGCCGCCCAGGGACCCGCGCCGGGTTATCCCCAGGCGTATTACGTGAACGATATAGACGTGACCCGCTTTTTGCGCAGGGGCGAAAACGTGATCGCGCTCAATGTGTACTACCAGGGCCTCGTCAACCGCGTCTGGGTGAGCGGCGACATGCGCCAGGGCTTTATCTGCGAGCTTCTACTGGACGGTCGTACGGTGCTGGTGAGCGACGAAAGCTTCCGCATGAATATGGCCGAAAGCCGCGTTCCCGGAAAACTGATCGGCTACGACACGCAGTTCGGTGAGATCTTCTTCGCCGCAAAGGAGCCCTGGGGCTGGCGGGAACCGCGTTTTGACGATTCCGGGTGGCAGGTGCCCTGCGTGAAAGCAGATCACGGATACTGCTTTGTCCCCCAGCCCACGCCGGTGCTCAAGGTCAGCGACCTAAGGCCTGTGCTGATAAAGGATTTCGGCACCAGCCGCGTTTACGATACAGGCCGGGAGATCGCGGGCGTATGGCGTTTCACGGCGGGCGGCAGCGCTGGGAAGGAGATAGCCGTGCGGCTGGGTGAGGAACTGGACGAAGGCGGGCACGTGCGCTTCGGGACCCGCGCCAACTGTCTGTACGAGGACCGCGTCATCACGGACGGACAGGCCCGCGAGTACGAAGCCTACGACTATAAGGGCTTCCGCTACATCGAAGTGGTCCCGGAGCCCGGCGCGCAGGCGGAAGGGCTGTATGTGCGCGTACAGCGCTATCCGGCGGACGAGAGCCTCTGCCAAATGAAGTGCGAAAGCAGCGCGCTTTCGGACGTATTTGATTTGTGCCGGCACACGCTGCTTTACGCGGTGCAGGAAAGCTTCCTCGACTGCCCCACCCGGGAAAAAGGGCAGTATTCCGGTGACCTGGCCGTTACCTCGCTGGGACATCTGTATGTGAGCGGAGATGCGCGCATACTGAAAAAGGCGCTGTGCGACTGGATGCGCTCGGGCTTTATCGCGCCCGCGCTGATGGCCGTGTTCCCCTCCGCCCTCATGCAGGAGATCGCGGACTATTCCCTGTTGTTCCCCATGATCGCGCTGAGGTACTGGCACCACACGGGCGACAAGGCTTTTCTGGCCGAGTGCGAAAAGGCGGCATCCGGCATCCTCGCCACCTACCGGCGGTACGGGCGAAGCGACGGGCTGCTGACTGACGTTACGGAAGCCTGGAACCTGGTGGACTGGCCGAAAAACCTCAGGGACGGCTACGACTTTGCGCCGGACAATCCCATTCAGGCCGGCGCCCACAACGTGATCAACGCCCTGTATATCGGGGCGGTAAAGCATCACGAGGAAATGTGCCGCATCCTGAACATCCAAACCGAACCGCGGTTTGAAAGGCTGAAAGACGCATTCGTAAGCGCGTTTTTAAACCGGAAGACCGGCCTGTTCACCGATACGCTCTCCTCCAAACACAGCGCGGTGCACTCCAATATCTTCCCGCTTTTATTCGGCATCGCCGAAAAGGAAGATGCCCGCAGAATCGCCCGGTGGCTGATCGGGCGCGGCATGTGCTGCGGCGTATATATGGCTTTCTTCCTTTTGAAGGCGCTGGCCGGGGCGGGGTATCACGAAGCGGTGTACGACCTGATTGTTTCAGACGGAGAACACTCGTGGATGAACATGCTGTCCGAAGGCGCCACGACCCTGTTCGAGGCCTGGGGCAAGGAGCAGAAATGGAACACGAGCCTGTGCCATCCCTGGGCTTGCGCCCCGCTGCCGGTGCTGGTGGAAGACCTGTGCGGCATCTCCCCCAAACTGCTGTCCGGCGGTGAGTGGACGCCCAGGCTGCCCCTGAAGGCCGGAGACATCACGCTCACAGTGCCCCTCATGGGCCGGAAAGTGACCTTCATACGGAAAGGCACCGCATGCACCCTGCTGCTGGACGGAGAGGTGTGGAAAACGGCGCGCACCGGCGGACAAACGTGAAGCAAGCGGAGAGAGGATATGGAATTTCTGTATAAGCAGGATTACGAAAAGACCCGCGAGCGTTTTGAAGCGTTCTGGCACCGCCAGATCGTGGACAGGCCGCCCGTTTCCATCGCCTTGCCCAAAGCAGGCACGCGTCCGGCCCAGCCGCGCCGCGCATATCCTGACCAGGCCAGCCGCTGGCTGGACATAGACGAACGCGTGGAGCAGATGGACAGGCAGATGGCGTGCACGGATTATCTGTACGATTCGCTGCCCATCGCCTGGCCGAACCTGGGGCCGGGGATCTTTTCCGCCTGGTGCGGCTGCGGGTACGAGTTCGGCCAGGATACCGCCTGGACGAAACCGGCCATACGGGACTGGGAAACGGATTTTGAAAAGACCCGCCTGGACGTAACGCACCCTCTGTTTCAGAAGATGGTCGAGTTCACGCAAAAGCTATTGGACCGGGGCAAAGGCAGGTTCATCGTAGGCCTCACGGACTTCCATCCGGGCGGAGACCACCTGGCCGCCCTGCGGGAGCCCGCCAGCCTTGCGGTGGATCTGCTGGAGAATCCGGAGTGGGTCAAAAAGGCGCTGGAAAGGTCCACGCCGGAATACTTCGCGGCCTACGGCGTATTCTTCCGTATGCTCCGCGAGGCGGGCATGCCCATCACCACCTGGACCGGCATCATTCACGATGGATCATTCTACCTTCCCTCCAACGACTTTTCCTGCATGGTGTCCAGGCGCATGTTCGACGAGTTCTTTTTGCCCGGCATCCGCTCGGAGTGCGCGTTTTTGGAGCGTTCGCTGTATCACCTGGACGGGCCCGGCGCGCTGAAACACCTGGATTCCCTGCTGGAGATCCCGGAGCTGGACGCCGTGCAGTGGGTGTGCGGTTACGGAAACGAGGGCTTTTCCCGCTGGTCCGGGGTCTATAAGCGCATCCAGCAGGCAGGCAAGGGCATACAGCTGATGTGCCACGCAAAAGAGCTTGACCTGGTGTTTGAAACCCTGCGCCCCGAGGGCGTGTGGTTTTCCTCCATCGGCGGCATTACGATCCGGGAAGAGGCGGAATATGCGGTGAAGCGGATAGAAAAATGGAAGTAACAAAATACGTTCAATATAGGAAAGGACAAAACCATGCTTGAAAACACACTGTACCGGCTGAAAAACGGGCTTGGGCTGACGGTCGCGTATTTCGGCGGCTCCATCACGGAAGGCGCCGGAGCTTCATCCTATGAAAACTGCTGGCCCGCGCTGACCACCGAGTGGCTGAAGGAGCGCTTCCCTACCTGCCGCGTAAAGCACGTACAGGCGGCGATCGGCGGCACGGATTCCACTCTGGGCGTGTACCGCTGCGACCGGGACGTGTGCTCTGAAAAGCCAAACCTGGTGTTTTTTGAGTTCGCCGTAAACGACTCTGCTCTGGATTTTTCAACCGCGCTGCGCAACACGGAAGGCTGCTTTCGCAAGATCTGGGCAGCGGACCCCGCGACGGACATCGTGACCGTGTACACCGTGACCAAAGCGCTTTCCGATCGTATGGCGAAGGGCGGCGTTCAGAGCGCCAAGGCCGCGCACATGGCGGCGAGCGAATACTACGGCGTGCCCCAGATCGACATGGGCGAAGCGCTCCGGCACCGGGTGCTCGCGAAAGGGTCTGCCCGTGCGGACGAAACCGACTGGCTGAGATATACCACCGACACCTGCCACCCGAACGACGCGGGCTACGCGCTGTACGCCGGGATCGTCCGGGAGCATCTGCAAAACTGGTTCGATACAGCCAAATTGCCCGCTGCGCCCGTGATACATATCCCCGGCCCCCTGATGGCGCCTGAAAACCACCACCTGGACGCCCGCATGGAGGACTGCTCCAAAGCGGAGGCAGACGGCAGCTGGACGCTGAAGGAAGAATCCCTCTGCGGGCGCTATCCCAGGTATCTGGAATGCACCAGGCCCGGCGGGACCCTGCGCTTCCGCTTTACGGGCAGGCGCATAGACCTGTACTGGATGATGGCCAAAGACAGCGGAGACGCGCTGTGTAAAGTGGACGACGGGCCTGAAACCGCACTTTCTTCCTGGGACAGCTACTGCAAGCGCTTTGACCGGGCAAACGCCGCCTGCGCGGCGAAGGATCTGCCCTTCGGCGAGCACACCCTGACGCTGCGCCTCTCCCCCGTTCACGCCGAAGAAAGCGAGGGGACGGCGCTGCGCATCGCAGCATTCCTGATTATGTGATTCAGGGATCAGTCCGATCCCGCCCCGATCCGAAACGGCTCGCAGCGGGCGGGCCGCAGGCAGCGGACCTGGCCTGGGTATTTGGCGTCAAGATAATCGGCAAAGGCGTCAGGATCTCCGGGATTGTCTTTGAACATATCCCAGTGGCCGGGGATCACGCAGCGCGGGCGCAGTTCCCCGGTGAGGTCGACGGCCTCCTGAAAGGTCATGTTGCCGATGCAGTTGCGTTTGTAACGCTTCGCGTCCCGCCCGTTGATGGGCACCAGCGCGGCGTCGACAGGCCCGAAAGACCTGATCTTGGCCAGCATCCCGTCATAGCGCAGGGTATCGCCGGCGTGGTATATGCGAACGCCTCCGCCCTCAATCACGTATTGCAGGCAGGGATACCGGCCGGTTTCCGGGTCCGGCGACAGGAACTCATGGGCGGCGGCAGTGGCACGCACCGTGATGCCGCCCGTACGGCAGCACTCCATGTCGTTTAAGCCAATGCAGTGATCCGGCCTGATCCCGTCGTCCAGCACGCGCCGCATGTGCGCTGCGGGGAAAATAAAGCGCGCGTCCGGACAGGTTTTCGCCCAGATCCTCCACGCCGGATGGTCGATGTGGTCCGAATGGTCGTGGGTCCCCAAAAACACGTCAACGCCCTCCACTTCCCCGGCGGGGATGGGCGGCGGAAACCGGCGGGATGGCGTGTCGGTGGCAAAGTAGTCCACGCACAGCAGCATCCCCTCCAGCTTGACCATCAGGCCCATCTGGCCCAGCCACCAGCCCACCGCCATACCGGACGGACAGGGCGTATCCAATATGGTTTTCATCAGGGCGTTCATGCTTTATTCCTTTCCGTGTATGCGCTTTCTCTGCCGGAATGATTCATCTTCCGAACAGCCTGTTATGCAGATTCAATAGCGTACAGACCGTGCGTCAGCGGTATGCGATCACAGGGCCTTCGAGGCCGGGCGGGTTGGAGACCATGCAGGCGGAGAAGCGGTCCGGCTGCCTGCGTGTAAGTGTAGTGGACACCGTGACCGCAAGCGTATTTTCGCCCTCCTGCCACAGGCCTTCCGTGCGGAACAGGAACGGCGCGCATATGCGCCGGCCCGCGGGCTTTCCGTTTACGGTAAGCACCGCCGTGTCCCCCACGCCCTTCAGCTCGATCTGCCTGATGTCTTCCGCGCCCTTCAGGCGGCAGGTGTAGCGCACCCTGCCGGCAAAGTCCGGGATCAGGGTTTCGATGGTCGTCAGTTCGGAATCTTCCTTCAGCACGGTATACGCGTCCATGTCAGTGCAGTCCGCCGCAGCGATCTCCCACTTCTCGCGCAGTTCCTCCGGCCGCAGGGCCGGCTCTTCTTTTTGGGCGAGCGGCTCATATGTTCCCTCAAAAGCCAGCACCCGCGATTCATAGGGCTTAAGGCGCAGCTGCACGCACCCGTCCGGTGTGAACCTGTCTTCATGGCGTTCGCCCAAAAGATCCAGGCAGGTGTACCGCCCCCTGGCCGGCAGGACGGCTTCAGCAACGATCTCGTCGGTGACGGATTCGTTGAACAGCATGAACGTATCCCTGCCCTCGCTTTGGACCCGCAGCACGCGCAGATACGGTTCTGGCTCCGCAGTTTTGAAGGAGCGCAGACCGAGGCTTTCAACGTATTCCGGCAGGCGCTCAAGCTCCGTGCACGCCGCCTTCAGGCCGGCAGTCACCTGGCCGATCTGCACCACGGGGATGCCTTTGTCCGCCAGCGCGTTGATGCGCTTGATGACGCGAAGGGGTATCTCTTCCGCCTGCGGGACCACCAGCAGCCGGAAAGCGGCGTTCCCGTCATGCCAGACGGAGTTTCGCACATCCGCGTCTTCCAGGTCGTCCGCGGGCACCAGGTCGTAATCGATTTGGGCTTCCGTCAATACCTGTTCCGCATACTCGTTTGGCATAAATGGCTTTCCGGACCAGTCCATTTCCGCGTGGTACAGAAGGGCCACGTCCGGCACCCGGTTGCCCTCAAGAAGCTGTATCATCCTGCCGGCGTAGCGCATCAGGACCTGAAAGTCCTCAAACTGGGGATTCTGTCCACCGCCGTAAAAGTGCGGCGGGCAGTCCGGGTTCGGGTAGACCGGCGAAAAGGCATGGGGCACGAAACGGTTTACGCCGAACACCAGAAAATGGTCCAGCAGCCACTTCATGGAGGGCACGTCCAGCCCCCAGCCGTAGGCGCCGAATATCTCGCACATGGTGCGGTTTTTCATATGGGGCCGAAGATGCGCAAGCGATACGCCGAGCTTGGGCAGCGTAAAGCTGTAGAACAGCGGGTCCACGCAGCCCGCGGAGTTGCTGGCGCGGTGGTCTGTGTGCACAAAGCCGGGCAGTATCTGGGTGAGCACCACGTCCAGCCCCGCCATGTCCTGCCCCTCGAGGCTTCTGAAATAATGGCCGGGAGAATTGCCCAGGCGGCAGTGGGAGTTGTCGTCTTCGATGATGTGGCCGATGTACTCCACGCCCCGCTCGCGGCACCAGGCGCCGATGCGTTTGGAAAAGTTCTCGCCGTACATCGCGCTCACCGTGTCCATGTACGCGTCGCGCACCCGGGCGGAGCCTTCGCCATCGTACCACAGAAGCGGCAGCTTTGGGATGATGTCTTCACCGAGCTTCCCGGAAAGCCTGTCTTCAAGGCCTTTGCACCAGGGCAGCGCCAGGCCCGGCATGCCCAGGGTCTTCCGGTGAAAACCGGTGCTGATGCCGCGGCCCTTGACGAATGTGTTCCCGAAGCTGGGCTCGTCCGAGAAAAAGCCGGCCAGTTCCTTTCCGAAATACTCCGAAAGGTGCTCGTAGTGCTTTTCGTACACGGCGTCCACCAGCAGCTGCACGGATTCAGGGGAAAGCATGTTGATATAGGCGCTGCGCGATGAGGAGCCTTCATGCGTGATCCACAGCTGGAATATGCGCCATATCCCCTCCGGGGCGTTGAAGGACAGATAGCCGTTCTTTGTTTCTACCGGCAGCAGACGGCACTGATCGTCCAGTTCCTCGCCTTTCCCGCTGCGCCTCACCGCCACCGCCGCCAGAAGCTCGTCTTCCGGGCTGAAGGGCCACAGACGCTGCTGCGCGCGCTTAGGACCGATCACGTCCGTATGGAACTCCGCCAGATGCAGCCGCCGTTTGTCCGGATGCCTTTCGGCTTCGCCGCAGGCGTATCCCGTGGGATAGTGGGTATCGTCCAGTATCCACACGCGCATATTGAGCCTTTTCGCCTCTTCCAGGATCGCGGTGATCAGGGGCCACCAGCTTTCGCCCGCAAAATCCTCGAAGGTGCGGGATTCCACGCATACCGCGTTCATGCCGCAGGATTTGACCGTCTTCAGCATGCCCACCATCTGCCCGGTATCCGCTTTGGTCATCACCCAGATGAAGGGGAGCAGGCCGTCGCTGCCTTTGGTGTCCGTCAGGATGTTTTTGAGTTTTGCGTCCATAGCGCCTCCGCTTGCCGCACCGGCAGATCGTTTTTCTTTCAGCGTATTCAGCATTTAACTGCGAATATTATATAGGAAATCCGGCGAATAATCAAGGATGCACTAAAATATTTCTCAATTATTTACTAAAATTTTGTCAAATTAAGTGTTGCTTTTTATATATAATTACATTATAATTTAGTCAGACGGATAAAATCTGTCAATACAAAGGGAGGGAGTACGTTTCATGAAGAAAGTACTTGCTATCGTTCTTTGCCTCGTGCTGCTCACCGGCGCGGCCCTGGCGGAAATCGTGTACAACGCCCCCGGCGAGTACCCGATCGCCAATGAGATCGTGACCATCAAGATCCTCGCGCCCCAGGACGGCGAATACAGCCGCGCGGAGAACCTGCAGACCCTGGAACTCGAAGAGAAGCTTGGCATCAAGATCGAATGGGAGATCGCTCCCAGCGGCAGCATGCAGGACAAGCTCTCCACCGTGTTCCTCAGAGACCCCGCCGACCAGCCCGACATCGTGATGACCGGCGTCGGCGCCGCTGACAGGCTCAGCATGATCAAGGAAGCCGAGCTCGGCGCGCAGGGCTACATCCTGCCCCTGAACGAGTTCCTCGACACCGTTTCCGTGGGCTACGCCGCGGCTTTCGAGAACCTGCCCGGACTCAAGGACTACATCACCACCCCCGACGGCAACATCTACAGCCTGCCCAACGTGGACGGCTCGCTGCACGTGCAGTACAACATGAAGCTGTGGATCAACACCACGTGGCTGGAAAACCTGGGCCTCGAAATGCCCACCACCACGGATGAGTTCTACGAGGTGCTCAAGGCCTTCAAGGAAGAAGACGCCAACGGCAACGGCGATACCGACGACGAGATCCCGCTGTCCGCCGTGAAATCCGGCGCCGGCACCCAGATCGACGGCTTCCTGATGGCCCCCTTCCAGCTGACCCCCGAAACCTCCAAGCTGTACGTGGACGACGGCACCGTGACCTTCGCCCCGGTGACCGACGGCTACCGCGAAGGCCTCAAGTACCTCCACACGTTCTATGAGGAAGGCCTGCTCAACCCCGAAAGCTTCACCCAGGACAAGAACAATCAGGTGAACGTGAACGAAGCCGGCGACGTGTGCGTGATCGGCTGCTTCCTGGCCCAGCGCCCCGGCTACGCCTGCGACCTGTCCACTTATCCCGGAAACAGCAAGAAGTGGGAGCAGTACCAGCCTCTGGCGCCCCTCACCAACTCTGAGACCGGCCAGTGCGTGGCCGCCTGGAACCCCTACGTCATGTATCAGACTGGCATGACCTTCATCACCGCCGCCAGCAAGAATCCCGAAGCGGCTTTCCGCCTCATCGACTACCTGGCGACCCAGGAAGGCTCCATCCGCTCCGCCTACGGCATCGAGGGCAAGCAGTGGCGCTATGCCGTGGAAGGCGAGTACGGCCTTGACGGCGAACCCTCCTACATCACCTCCATCCCCAACACCGACACCAACGTTTCCTGGACGCAGCTGGCCGGCCTGATCCGCGACACCCGCTTCACGGTATGGCTCACCACCAACCCCGATCCCTACGCCGAAGGCGTGAAGCCCCTGGACGGCCGTCAGGTGGTGCTCTACAAGGGCTCCAAGCTGCATGAGGCGGTGCGCCAGGATCTGGACAGCGTCATGCCCAGCCTGTTCTTCGCCGAGGAAGTTTCTTCCCGCATTTCCAAGCTCAACACGGACGTCATGGACATCCAGAAGCAGCTCATGGTCAAGTTCATCAAGGGCGAACTGGACATCGAAGACGACGCGGCATGGGCCGACTATCTCGCGCAGCTGGAGGCCGCTGGCCTGAGCGAGTATCTTGAGCTCTATCAGGCTGCCTACGACAGCAGCGCATTCTCCAAGTAAATCCAATTCACCTGTGATCTTGCGGGCGGGGCTTCGGCCCTGCCCCATCCTGATTATTCGATCGGAGGCCGCTATGAATTCTCCCGCTGTCGCGTCCGGCTATTCAAAGCAGCTCAAAAAGATACTCAGGCACTGGCAGCTCTATCTGCTGATCCTGCCGCCTGTGGTCTACGTCATCATGTTTCGCTACGTGCCCATTCTCGGCTCGCAGATCGCCTTCAGGGACTACAAGCTGAACATGGGCCTTTTCGGCAGCAAGTGGGTGGGCTTCAAGCACTTCGCTGACTTTCTGACAGGCAACCAGTTCGGCATACTGATGAAAAACACGCTGGCGCTTTCGCTGTACAACATCGGGGCGAGCTTTCTGCCCCCCATCATCCTGGCGCTGGCCCTCAACTACGCATTCAACAGGCATTTCGGCAAGGCCGTGCAGATGGTCACCTACATGCCTTACTTTATATCCACCGTTCTGGTGGTGAGCATCATCACCCGCCTCCTGTCCCTCACCGGACCGGTCAACAACCTGATCGCGAAGATCGGCGGCGAAAAAGTCCTGTTTATCGGAAAACCGGAATATTTCCGCACGATCTACGTGTTCTCCGGCATATGGCAGTCCACGGGCTACAACGCCGTGGTGTATCTGGCAGCCCTCGCCGCCGTGAGCCCCGAGCTTCACGAGGCAGCCATCGTGGACGGCGCCAACATGTGGCAGCGGGTATTCCATGTGGATATCCCCGGCATCCTGCCCACGGCGATCATCCTGCTCATCATGGCCTGCGGCAGGGTGCTGACCATCGGCTACGAAAAGGTGCTCCTGCTGCAGAACCTGGAAAACATGTCTACGTCCGACATCATTTCCACATACGTGTACCGCATCGGCCTTTCGGAAGGCATGCAGTACAGCTTTTCCACGGCGGTGGGGCTTTTCCAGTCTGTGGTGTCGCTGATGCTTCTGACCTGTGTAAACTGGCTGAGCCGCAGAGTCAGCGAGACCAGCCTGTGGTAAGGGGGTGCGCGCATGCAGCTGAGTCATCTGAAAAAGACCTGGGCAGACAGGGCCTTCAGCGTCGTAAACACGGTACTGCTGGTGTTTGCGCTTCTGATCGTCGCCCTCCCCATCCTGTACGTGATCGCGCAGTCGCTCTCCGCGCCCCAGGAAGTCATCGCCGGGCGCGTGCTGTTCTGGCCCAGAAGGATCACCTTCGTGGCTTACCGGGAGATATTCCGCTCCAAGATGCTGCTCACGGGCTATAAGAACTCCATCATCTATACGTTCACGGGCACGGTGGTAAACGTGGTCATGACCGTGATGTGCGCCTATCCCCTGTCCCGCAAGGACTTTGTGGGCAGGAAGCAGATCATGTGGCTGTTCGTGTTCACCATGATCTTTTCGGCGCCCCTGATACCCTCCTTTATCAACGTACGGAACCTCAAAATGCTCAACTCCATCTGGGCCATGATCATACCGGGCGCCATATCCGCGTACAACATGGTCATCGCCCGCACCTTCTTTATGAGCAACATTCCCGACGAAATGATCGAAGCGGCGGACCTGGACGGCGCCAGCGACATTCAGATTCTGGTAAAACTGGTGCTTCCTCTGTCCAAGGCCGTGATCGCAGTGCTGGTGCTGTTCTATGCGGTGGGCCACTGGAATTCCTACTTCGACGCGTTCATCTACCTGCAGTCCGAGGACAAGCTGCCCCTGCAGGTGATCCTCAGAAACATCCTGGCCAACGCCAAAATGATCGAGGAAATGGCAAACGCCACCGCGGAGCAGGGCGAGCGCCTGGCGCTGGTGGAAGTGCTGAAGTACGCAGTGATCGTTTTCGGCAGCCTGCCCGTGCTGATCCTGTACCCCTTCGTGCAGAAATACTTCGTGAAAGGCATCATGATCGGGTCCGTGAAGGGGTAACGGCAACTTGCATATAGCTGCTGTCTGAGCCCGTCGGCACCCGGCGGGCTCAAAGCATCTGAACATCCCGGGCCGTCGGCTGTTTTAAGCAACGTTGCCAAGCGGCGGAATACCTCCGTGCATGTTCGCCTAAAGGGATAGTTGTCCTCGTATGGATTTTAGTTGTCCTCGTATGGATTCAGCGGCTTCTTTCTCTTCGCCGTCAGCAAGCATCTCGATGATTGCGGCGGCTTTTTCCATATACACCGGATCGTTTTCCGTTTCACGGAGCGCCTTCATTTGATGGACGATCGTCCACGCCAGAGGTACAAGCGCCTCTTTCGCAGCTCTGTGTTTTTCTTCACCTTTCAGGAAATAGACCAGTGCATTTTCGCGGGTTTTATAGAGATTTGGGAGTTTTTGGGCCTGAGAGAGCGCCTTCTCGTCATCGCCGAGTTTATGGTACGCAAAGCAAATGTTGAATTGCGTGGCATTGCGTACTTCAGAATCCTGCCCGTACCGAAGAATCTGCTCCTGCACTGCCAGTGATTCAAGCAGATGCTTTCTCTTTTCTTCATCCGTCCCTCCAAGCTTCTCAAGGGATGTGGAAAGCTGCACAAGCAGCAGTTCGTCGTTGGGGAAGCACTTCAACGTCTGACGCATCAGAGAAACATTTTCGGAATGCCGCCCGTTTCGATTGTTTTCCGCCCAGGTCCGGTTGATATTGTTATACGCCTGCTGTTTCTCCAACTCACCCATGCCGAGCAATTCATCGACACTGATGCCGAAGTAATTCGCTATCGCCGGCAGCAGGGTAATATCAGGATAACCGTCCCCGCGTTCCCATTTACTGACAGACTGAAAAGAAACGCCCAGGTGTAACGCCACTTCTTCCTGAGTCAGGTCCTTCTCACGGCGTTTCTGTCTGATCACTTCACCGATGTACAGTCTCATCGTATCCATCCTTTCTGGTATGTTTTTTCAGGAGCTCCTGAATAAATCATATATCTGCGATTTGTTTTTTTCAATAACCGCTGCGGTGATTCGTTTCAACCGACTTAAGAATTATTCTACGAACGTGAAAAAGCCATGCAGTCGCAAAAATGCACGCAAATTGCGATATTTTGGCTAACGCCGAATGCGATATGATATAAATCCGCTCACGTCCGCAGGTATATCGCTCGCCGCAGGCGAAAGCCGCACGCGAAGCGCATATCACAAATCCGCGAAGTGGCTTGATATCGTTGAAAAAAGCACGCGAAAGCGTGCTTTCTCTGTCTGCTGAAGGCGGGACTCGAACCCGCACGCCGGTGAAAGCAGGGGATTTTAAGTCCCCGGTGTCTGCCATTCCACCACTTCAGCGTACCCGGTCATTATATAACAGCGTCCCCGCCTTGTCAAGCCGAGCCGCGTTAACACGGCCGACCGGCAGGGCGGGGACGAAGGTTTCGGGAATCAGGATGTCTGCTCTGCCTTCAGGAAGGCGAGCACGTCGCTCCACCAGGGGAACAGCGTTTCGTCCGCCGAGCGGTAGATCTCGTGGCGGGATCCGGGCACAGTCTGTATCTGCCCGTGCCTGAGCCGGCGGGTGAACATCCGCTGCGCCGAGGCGAGCACCTCCCAGTCGTCATCAGCGGAGTAGATCTTTACCGGGCAGTCGATCCGGAGGGGCGCGCCGGGAAAGAGCAGCCACTGCGATACCCGCAGGGCTTCCAGCATCCAGGAATAGCTGGGGCCGTTGTCGTGGAAAAGCGGGTTGGCGTGCTTGATATCGCTGTACCAGTCGAAGCGCTCCCGGCCCGTCGCGCAGGCACCCTCGAAGCTTTCCCGCTGGCTGTAGGGATGCGACACGAACATGCGCTGCCTTCCCTTGCCGGCCAATTTGAATCCGCGGGCCATGAGCTTGCTGCCGAAGAAAGGCATTTTCCGGCGGTTCACCGCGATCATCGGTGCGCACATGGCGGCGCGCTCGAATACGCCTTTGTGGTTGATCAGGAACAGCGCGGTCACCGCGCCGCCCATGGAGTGGCAGAACACCTTCCAGGGCTTGGGCAGTTTTCCTTCCATGGCGCGGCGGACGCAGTCCAGATCCTTTTCGTATTTCACGAAATCCGCCACGTGCACGAGGGACTCATCGCCCCTCCTTTCGTCTTTCCAGGAGCGGCCGTGCCCGCGCTGGTCGTAAGCAAGCACGCAAAAGCCGTTTTGCAGAAGCGAGTAGATGATCTCGGAATACTTGACCGCGTTTTCCGTAAAGCCGTGCAGGATGAACACCGTGCCCCGCGCCTCGCCGTCCGCCTGGAAGCGGCTGGTGAACAGGGGTTTGTCTTCAAAGCCCGCCACGATCTCATCCGTCCGGTGCTCGTCCAGATACGGCATCACGATGCGGGCCATGGTATCGGCGTAATCGGCGGACAGCACAAGGCCGTCCGGGTTGAAAAGCTCCTCCATCGGCTTATTCCTTTATGATCTTGCTGTATACGCGTTTTTCGTTGTAGCGGGAGAAGATCAGGCCGCCGATCACGCACGCCGCGGCAGCCACCACGGCGGTCAGGCGGTAGCCGAGGCCCGTATCTTTGCCGACGATGGCGAGGGACGCCACAATGATCATGGCCACAGCCTGCCCGATCTTCATGGCGAAGGTGCGGGCAGCGTAGAACATGCCGGCGCGGTTCTCACTGGTCTCCAGCTCGTCGCACTGGGCGATATCCGCCACCACCGCCTGGGGCAGGATGCCGAAGATCGCCATGGCAGGCGCCGCCAGTACGCACAGGATGAAGCCCTGCACCACGGCGGGGATGAACGAGAGCAGGCCCAGGCACGCGGTGTAGGCGAAGGCCACGACGAAGATGCCAAACGCCGCCAGGATGAGCTTCTTTTTGCCGTGCTTGGGCGTGAGCTTCATCACCATGGGATAGAACAGCACGCTCAGCGCGGTCATCACCACAAAGAACAGCGTGGACATGCCTTCGTCCAGCTTGAGCAGCGAGGTGACGTAGTACAGCATCGCGGTCTGGAAGGTGGTGATGCCCAGGAAGTAGATGATGTCCGAAGCCACGAACAGGCGAAAGTCGCCGTTGCGGAAGGTGGCTTTCAGGCTCTTGAAAGCCGTGGACTGGGTGGGCTGCGCGGTGACGTAATCCTTTTCACGGATGGTGAACACGGGGATGAACAGGCACGCCGTGCCGATCACGCTCAGGATCGTGAACACCGTGCGGATGGCGGTGATGCGGCTCATGCCGAAGGCATCCTGGAAGATGCCCCAGAGCGTAGGCGCGGTATAGGCGATGGCCATACCGGCGATGTAGGTGAACGAGATGGTGGTGGAGATGCTCATGCGCGTCTTCTGGGTGGTGCCCAGTTCCGGGATCAGGGCGTTGAAGGGCGTGCAGTACATGGTCATGAACAGGTAGAACAGCATCATCATCGCAAACAGGAACAGAGCGTTCACCCAGCTGACCGAGTTGACCGGCGACCAGAAGGTGAGCACGGTGGCCAGTCCGAAGGGGATGGCGGCGGCCCGCATGAAGGGGATGCGGCGGCCGTCCTTCGAGCGGCAGCGGTCGGACATGGATCCGATGAGGGGGTCCGTTACCGCATCGAACACGCGGCCGATGCCCGTGATGAGGCCCAGGATGGTGATGCCCAGGAAAATGGCGCCCTGATGGATGAACAGCGGCTGACCTGCCGCGATGGTGGTCTCGTCGGGCACGTAGTAGGCCGTTACGTAGCTGGAGATCAGCGCCGCCAGCAGGGACCAGCCGAACTGTCCCAGCGCAAAGCACCAAACTTTGCCCCGGGTGAGCGTCTTCACGTTTGCGCCGGCCTGAACGCCGCGTTCCGTTTTCTGAGTCATAAACACGTTCCTTCCTTACGTTAGTATTTTGATTATACACTATCCCGGCCATGAAATCAAGACGAAGCGGATGCGCCCGCGGCAAGGCAAACAAATAACACAGCCTGCCCTTCACAAAAACGGATTTCGTGGTATAATATAGTTTTGGGCAGCGTCATACTGAATGCGGCGCCGCCTGGTGCAAATAAACGACCGGAAAGCGGAGAGTGATTTTGATGGCACGGATCTATCTGTCCAGCCCGACGATGCACGGCGAAGAACTTCAGTATGTGAATGAAGCGTTCGAGAAAAACTGGATCGCCCCCGTAGGCTTCAACATAGACAGTCTTGAAAAAACGGTGGATGAATACATAAACGTCCAATCCCCCGTAAAGTACCGCACCCTCGCCGTCTGCTCCGGCACGGCGGCGCTGCACCTGGTGTATAAAGTGGCCGGCATCACCAAGGGCACGCCGGTGTTCGTGAGCGATTCCACGTACTGCGCCACGGCATTCCCGATCACCTACGAGGGCGGCGTTCCCATCTTCGTGGATTCGGAACGGGATTCCTGGAACATGGACCCCGAAGCGCTGGAAAAGGCGTTCCGGCTGCATCCGGAAGTAAAACACGTGGTGGCAGTGCACCTGTTCGGTACGCCCGCCAAGATGGACGAGCTCATGGACGTGTGCGCCCGCCACGGCGCCGTGCTGATCGAGGACGCCGCCGAGGCGCTGTCTGCCTTCTATCACGGCAGGCACTGCGGCACTTTCGGCGCGTTCAACGCCTTCTCGTTCAACGGAAACAAGATCATCACCACCTCCTCCGGCGGCATGGCCGTCGTTCCCGACCAGGCATCCTGGGATAAGGTCATGTATTACGCCACCCAGTCCAGAGATCCGGTGCCGTGGTTCGAGCACAAGGAGATCGGCTACAACTACCGGCTGAGCAACGTGTTGGCGGGCATCGGCAGAGGCCAGATGCTCCACCTGGACGAGCACCACGCCCTGAAAAAGCACATTTACGAAACCTATAAGAAGGGCTTTGAGGATCTTCCCCTCGCCATGAACCCCTATCTGCCGGATACAGAGCCCAACTTCTGGTTGAGCTGCGCCCTGATCGACAGGGATGTTCCGGTAAAGCCCATGACCGTGCTGAAGGCTGTGAGCGACGAGGCCAACGCCGAGGGCCGGCCCATCTGGAAGCCGATGAGCATGCAGAAAGCCTACGAAGGCTCCGAACTGGTGAAGATCGAAGACTATCCCGTGGGATACGACCTGTTTGACCGGGGCTTCTGCCTGCCCAGCGACATCAAGATGACGGAAGAAGACATGCAGAGGATCATTTCCGCGGTCCGGAAGTGCTTCGGGAAATAAACTTACAGGCAACAGGCGCACAAAAAGGCTGCGGCAGAAGCGATCTTGCCGCAGCCTTTTTATTGACGCATTTCTCGGTATGATCCGGCGTTCAGGCTTTGCCGGATGCCAGCCTCTTTTCCAGTACGCAGCGGCAGATCTCCATATCTTCCGGCGTGTTCACGCCCCTTAAGTCGTCGCCGTCGTCCGTCATATACGTTTCGATCTTCCATCCGTCCCGCGCCATGAGCTCGGGCACTTCGGTCAGGTAGTATTCGTGCTGGGCGTTGTTCGTGTCCAGTTTTGGAAGCGTTTCGAACAGTCTGCGGCTGTCGAAGGCCAGCACGCCGCTGAACAGCTCCGTGATGCGGGCTTCCTCGGGTGTGCAGTCCTTGGCTTCCACGATACGCGAAAACCGCCCTTCCCCGTCGCGGACGATGCGCGCCCAGTACTTCAGGTCCGGGTTGACCGCGCTGAGCAGCGTGCAGGCCGCCCCGGTGCTTACGTGGTGCTCGCACATCTTTTTCATCACCGTGCCCCTGAACAGAGGCATGTCTCCGAAGGTGACCAGAACCGTGCCGTCAAAGTTCCGAAACTGCGGCTCACACACCATCACGGCGTGCCCTGTGCCCAGCTGGGACGCCTGCTCGGCGTAGCGGTAGTGGTCGCCGAAATACTGTATGACCTTCTCCTTAAGATACCCTACCACGATGCAGATATCTTCCGGCTTTATGAAGCTGAGCTGCCCCAGCACGTGCTCCAGAAGCGGCTTTCCGCACAATTCGTGCATCACTTTGGGCAAATCGTCTTTCGAGTGGAGGCGCGTGCCCTTTCCGGCAGCGGGTACGATCGCTCTCAGGTTTTCCATTTTTCCAGGGTCCCTCCTTCGTCCAGACGGACGTCCAGTTTCAGGTCGTCGTAGATCTTTTGCAGTATTCCCACGACGCTGCCGAGCTTCTTCTCCATATCCGCCAAAAGCGCCAGCTGCGTGCGCGAGCGGTCCAGGTTCTGGCCCGGATAAAAGATGTTGTAGTAGGTATCTCCGTTTATGTGATCCATGAGGAAGCGAATACCGTCTTCAGACGTGATCACCAGCGACGCCAAAGGCAAAAGCTGCAGTTCTTCCTTCGTGAGGATGCTCCCGCATTCCTCCAGGTAGCCCCGCGCGTATTTCTCGTACAGGTTGAGGTCGCAGCTCACCTTGCTCAGGTCCTTTTCGTCGTCGGTGGCGGTGTTGGTGCCGATGCGCATGCTGTCGCCGAAATCGTACAGCGGCGAGGATGGCATCACGGTATCCAGGTCGATGATGGCTACGGGCAAATGGTTTTTCTCGTCGAACAGGATATTGTTGAGGTTGCAGTCGTTATGGCAGATGCGGGTGGGCAGTTTTCCGCTCTCCAGTGCGTCGGTGATCACGCCGAAGTTTCCCGCCCTCGCCCTGACGAAGGCGATCTCCTTTTCGACCTCCTTCACGCGTCCCTTCGGGTCAGCCTGTATCGCCTTTTCCAGCTGCCCAAAGCGGCTGCGGGTGTTATGGAAATCAGGGATGATCGTGCGGATGTCCTCGGTCTTTACGTCGGACATTTCCCTCAGGAACCTGCCGAACGCCTTGCCTGCCTGATAGAACGTTTCGGGGCTGTCGGGAATATCCAGGGAGTAGACGTCGTCGATGTAGTTGAGCATCCGCCAGCAGCCGCTGTCGCAGGTGAGATAGGCGCGCCCGTCCTTGGTGGGCCTCAGGGTCTGCACCGCGCCCTTGCGGGTGGAGGCAGGCAGGGTGAGCTTTCCGTGCAGATGATCCGTGGTGAACTTGAAGTTCTCCATGAGCGCGTCCACGTCCGGAAAAACGTTGGTGTTGATGCGCTGCAGCACGTACTTGTGCACGTGCCCCTTATCGGAGAGAGTCTCGATCCGGTAGGTGCGGTTGATGTAGCCCTTCGTAATCTGGGTGATGCCGGTGACGCTGCCCCGGATGGCGAACTGTTCCACCACGTTCTGAACGTCGTTGATGGGCACATGTTCCCGCTTTGCCGGTTCCAGTACCAGGTGCAAAAGCGCACCTTCATCCCCGGATTCCACGTCTGCTAGCGTGAGCACGCGCAATATGCTCTTGAGCACGGGATGCCCCTCCCGCCTCGCCAGGCGGAAGAGATAATAATACGCAACGCGTTCCATAAGGCTTATGAGTATGCACGCCGCAGCGAAGCTCACACAGGCCGAAACCGGCCCGGCGGCGAACCCCGCCAAGCTGCAGATGAGGACGTAGCTTCCTAAAGCCAATATGCCCGCGGCCAGTTCCAGCGCAAAGGCGCGCATGGACCCTGTGCGCAGGATCTGCTTATACACGCGCAGTATAAAGCGCCAGACCGTAAAGCATACCAGCGCGCACGCCGCGTTCAGCGCAAGCTCACCCACCGGAGCCGCGTCCGCCCCGGAAAAACGACGCGTAAAGAAAGCGAGCCATATGCACGCGATCGTCAGGCAGTCATAAACGACCAGAAGATACCGGTTGTGCGCTCTTTCTCCCGCACGCGGTTTTTGCATGATGAACACCTCGAATCCTTCCAGTATCCATTATACCATCCCGCGCCCCGTTTTTTCAACCGAGAGATCGAATTATGTTTGAGAAAAACGATCAGCAATCGCCTCTGTGCGTCTTTTGCGGTGGTACATTGAAATTACCTGAGAAAAATTGCCTGCATTTCTGAACAAACAGAAAACCCGGAAACCACTGCAATTGCAACGTTTCCGGGTCTAAGCTGATGGCCGGATTCGAACCGGCGACCTCATCCTTACCAAGGATGCGCTCTACCTACTGAGCTACATCAGCGCGCTTTGGAGCACTTGAATATAATATCACAGGGAGGCACCAAAAGCAAGATGATTTGGGACAATTAACAATGTTTACCGTCGATTAACAAGCAGGCGGAGGAAAGATATACCTCCCCGCCGATCCGGGACGATCTGCGGGGAGGTGTGGAAAAGCGCTTCTGCGTCTTCATTCCGCCGACCGGCTTATAGCCTTTACAGCATCTTGCGGATGATCTTGCCGCTGGTGGTTTTGGGAAGCTCGTCCCGGAACACCACGATGCGGGGGTATTTGTAGGGCGCCGTGCGCTGCTTGACGTAGGTCTGGATCTCCTTTTTGAGTTCCTCGGTAGGTTCCGTGCCCTTGGTGAGGACGATGCTGGCCTTGACCACCTGGCCGCGGATCTCGTCCGGTTCGGGAGAGACGCCGCATTCCAGCACGTAGGGCAGCTCCATGATGACGTTTTCGATCTCGAAGGGCCCGATGCGGTAGCCGGAGGACTTGATCACGTCGTCCACGCGGCCCACGTACCAGTAGTAGCCGTCCTCGTCGCGCCAGGCGGTGTCGCCGGTGTGGTACAGCCCGTCGTGGGTGTCCAGCACGGGCTTGCCCAGGTCGTTGTCGTAATAGCCGCGGCACAGACCGCAGGGCAGTCCGTCTTCCACGCGGATCACGATCTCGCCCGTCTCGCCCACGCCCACGCTCTTGCCGTCGGCGTCCACGATGTCCACGTCGTACTGGGGAACGGGCTTGCCCATGGAACCGACCTTGGGCGTCATGCCCACGGTGTTGCCGATCATCACGGTGGTCTCGCTCTGGCCGAAGCCCTCCATCACGCTGAGGCCTGTGGCCTTCTTGAACTGGTGGAACACCTCCGGGTTGAGCGCCTCGCCCGCGATGGACGCGTGCCGGATGCTGCTCAGATCGAAGCGGCTCAGGTCTTCCTTGATCATGAAGCGGTACATGGTGGGCGGCGCGCAGAAGGTGGTGATATTGTACTTTTTGAACATCGGCAGGATGTCGTTGGCGTCGAAGCGGTCAAAGTCGTACACGAAGATCGCGCCTTCGCTGAGCCACTGGCCGTACAGCTTGCCCCACATGGATTTGGCCCAGCCCGTATCCGAAATGGTGAGGTGCAGGCCGTTCGGGTCCACCTGATGCCAGTAATGGGCGGTGAAGAAATGGCCAAGCGGATAGGTGTGGGTGTGGGTAGCGATCTTGGGATAGCCGGTGGTCCCGGAGGTGAACACCATAAGCAGCATGTCCTCCCCCTCGGGGCGCGACGCATCCTTCGCGGGGGTGTAGGTAGAACGGAACATGCGGTACTCTTCGTCGAAGTTGTGCCAGCCCTCGCGCTCGCCGTCCACGATGATCAGCGTGCGCACCGTGGGGCATTCCTTGGCAGCCTGCTCCACTTCGTCGGCGCAGCGGCCTGTGGAGGTGCACAGTACGGCGCTCACGCCCGCCTTGTCGAAGCGGTACACCAGGTCCTTTTTGAGCAGCTGGTTGGTGGCCAGAATGGCTACCGCGCCCAGCTTGTTCAGCGCCATCATGGCGATCCAGAACTGGTAGTGGCGGCGCAGCATCAGAAGCACGCGGTCTCCTTTTTTGATGCCCAGGGACTTGAAATAGTTGGTTGCCCGGTTGGACAGGCGGGATATGTCGGCGAAGGTAAAGCGCCGTTCTTCCTTGTCCCGGGAGATGTGCAGCATGGCGAGCTTGTCGGGATACAGCCGCGCCATTTCGTCCACCACGTCGAAGGCGAAATTGAAGTGCTCGGTGTTTTTGAAAGAGATCGCCTTGCAGGCGCCGTCCTCGTCTTCCACCACGTCGATGTAGCGCTGCCAGATATGCTCCTGGGTGAGCGGCTGGGCCTTGATGGACTTGGGCTCTTCCTTGGGCAGAGTCATGGAGGTGTTCACCACCAGCTCCGGCACCGGCTCCCCGCTGGGATTTAAGACGATGGCGTAGAACAGGCAGTCCTGCCCGTCCACGGCGATCATGCCGTGGGGCGTGGAGGAATCGTAATAAATGCTGTCGCCCTCGGACAAAATCTCCCAATGGGTGCCCACCTGCACCTTGAGCTTGCCCTTGATGATGATGTCGCACTCCTGCCCGGCGTGGGAGGTGAGCTCGATATCCCTGTACTGCGCCTCCTCGGAATAGGCGGCGTTTACGTACAGGGGCTCCGCGATGCGGTTTTTGAACTGGGCGGCCAGGTTGTAATACACCATGCCGTGGGCTTGCTCGATGCGCTGGCCTCCGCCGCGCCGGGTGACCGTGTAGCTGGACAGGCGGGGGCTGGCGCCCTCGATGATGTCCGTCACGTCTACCCGCAGCACCAGCGCGCAGCGGTAGATGAACGCGAAGTTCAGGTCGCTGCGGCCTTCCTCGCAGTCAATGTATTCCTGCAGGCTCACGCCCGTCTTTTCCGCCATCTCCTCGCGGGTAAGGTTTTCGATCTCGCGAAGCTCCCTTATGCGCCCCGCCATCTCCTGGAGCTTGAACTCCAGTCCCGTAGTCTGGTTCATGCCTGCCTCCGAAAAATAAAAACGCCTCAAAGCATGCTTTGAGACGGCTTTGCCGCGGTACCACTCAAATTCGCGTTTGCACGCGCCCTTGTTGCGCCCCTGCGCGGGCGGACGGAAGGTTCTACTGACCCATGGGCGTTCTTCCTTCTGCTCGGGAGCCACACATCCGTCTTTCCGCGAACGCCTTACACCAACCGGCGTCTCTCTTTGCGCGTCCGAACAAACTCTCTCCGTCATCGCGTCTGTATGAAATTAGAGGTATCATACTACAAACGCCCGCACTTGTCAACCAAAAAGCGGGCTATCGTATTTATTTAACCGTTTTCCAGGGCTTTTTACAATGCCATCGACAGCACGCCGAAGAACGCAAGCAGGACCGCCAGCAGGATCAGTTCCTTCACGAGGCGGCTCTTCATGAGTCCCGCCCATTCCCGCATGAAGGCGTTGGGCCAGTACCACCAGGCCGTTTTGCTGCCCAGACCTTCGGCTGCAAGGCCCGAGCGCGCCGCCCACACGCCGCTTCGGAACACATGGTAGTTGGTGGTAACATAGGCCACGCCGGCATCCGGCGTTTCGCTTTCGATCAGGGCTTTGGAGAACTCCATGTTCTGATAGGTGTTTCGGGAAGCGTTTTCCACCCGGATCAGTTCCTCCCTCACTCCGTTTTCCATAAGGTACCGGCGCATGGCCTCCGCCTCGGACATCGGTTCGTCCGGTCCCCGTCCGCCGGAGGGCACGAACACCGCCTCCCGCCCGGTAGCCTTTTTCTGTTCGTGCCAGAACCACAGCGCCTTGTCCACGCGTCCCCTGAGCAGGGGCGTGAGGCTCCCGTCACGGCGGAAGCGGCAGCCCAGGATGATCAGATAATCCCGGTCGAAGGAGGGCACGTGGCGGGCAGCTTTAACGCCGCAGATCACCGTGCCCGTCAGCATGCATTCAAAGTACGCCAGCACCGTGCCGTAGGAATTGCGAAGAGTGCTGACCAGGCGCCATTCCGTTTCCGAACCGGAAAAGTCCCGGCCGTACCAAAGATACGCAGCCGCCTCCCCCGCCAGCAGCACGAACCCCACCCCCAGGGCCAGGACGTTTCTGACACGGAGCCTTTCGTGCCTGAGCAGCGCCACATTGCTGACCGTCATCGCCAGCGCGAATGCGCAGACGAGGGGCGCTGTGATCATCACAAAGGCGAAGCTCGCGCCGGAAATGCGGGCGTATACCGAAAACATGTTGAATTCATACGGCGCCGTGAGGTGATGCACGGTGGACGCGAGCATCGTCAGGCCCGTCAGGGACGCAAAGATCGTCATGCCTGCGGAATAGATCGTCGTATAGGCGTAAAAGCCAGGCCCTTTCTCCAGCAGAAAAGCCCTGAACGTAATGGATGCCAGCAGCAGCCAGAACAGCGTATAACCGACCAGCACGATCCAGTCCCCGGTAAAACCGCCGGTGTTTCTGTCGTACACGGTACCCAGACGTCCTGCCCGGAAGCAGAGAAGGCCGACGCCGTCTCCGTCTTTTTCGACCGAAAGAGACACGCTGCCCGCCTCCCGGGCCTGCAGCCTTACGCGGAGATACCCGTTCTTCACCTCGGTGTCCGCGACCCATACCTCGCCTTCTCCTTCCGGAACGATGGCAAAGTCACCGGCTTTGCTGTTTTGCGCGTACACAGGCAGAGGATAATACGCCGTGTACTCATTCTTTATCAGCAGCCTGCACAGCGCGCAAGCCGCCAGAAGGATCACCGCCAGCACGGCGATCTGCCTGGAAGCCGTCTTCATTATTTTCCCTTTCCCTGTTCTAAGTCAGCCGTATACGATTTGTCAGTGCTTCAAGCTGCGCAGGGCCTTCAGCTCCGCCCTGACCCTTGCCGGTTTTGTCAAAACTGCCTTTCCCAGCCTGTATACGGCAAAGAACGGTATCAGCCAGCGGCGGCGCGCCACCCCGGGGTAGCTGACCTCCAGGCTCTCCATCGGCAGGAACAAGTGCTTCATAAAATACCTGAATTTCGCCTTCCTGCCGCCGCCCATGCGCTCGACCTTGTTCTCCACCGCGTGCTTCACAGTGCCGTAGGTGCCGGAACCCGCGATATACGAAAGCATTTCTTCCTGCCCGGCATCCAGTTTTTTTCCGCCGAAGAGGTCCAGCGCAAAGGCGCGGGCTTCTTCTTCGAACGCGAGGATGTCCAGCTTCCGGGCTTCGGCCAGAACGTAATCCATGTTCAGCCCGTTCTCCATGCGCTTAAGATACACGTACAGGTCCAGGAAGCTGCGCAGCCCGGTGCCTCCCAGCTGCCAGTGCTTTTGGACGTGTACCACAAGAAACAGATAAAAGTCCTCCAGGCCAAACAGCCTTTCGTATCCCCCGTCCGGCGAGGGCAGCAGGCGCTTTTCGATATCGGCGTAGTACTCGTTCTTTGTGTCGTTCATCAAAAGCGCGCGGTGCATCTCGAAGCGGCAAAGCGGCGGACGCTCGTATGAATCGTGATGGCCCGTGCCCGCATGGTCGGTGCGAAAGCCAAGGCCTTCCATGATGCGGCGCACGTCCGTCATGCGGTTTGGATCGGTCAGGATATCGCAGTCCGCCATTTCTCGCATACCGCGCCCAGGATACAGGTCTTTAAGCTTCATGCCCTTAAGGAGGACGTACCATATCCCTTCCGCTTCCAGGCGCTGCTTCACTTCTTCGGCAGCCGCTTCGAACACCGCTTCCCGCCTGAGGGCAGTGGCGATGGCGGAAGCGGTCCTTTCGCTGCGCATGCCCGCCTTTTCCAGCGCCATGGCGACGATCGCAGACATGCCGTGGCGCCCGGCAGCCGCCAGTACCGCGTCCGGGTCCGAAACGAAAGAAACGTCCGCCGTATCGCCGTTCACCGCGCAGGCGGCCAGATACGCCGCGGTGCGCAGGCAGCGCGTCTCTTCTTCGTTCGTCAATGCCGGCCTTTTGGGCAAAGCACGCGTCACGCGGTTTTCCTCCTTCGCTTAAGGCCCAGGCGCCGGGCCAGGGCGCCCGCCAGGCGCCTTAAGCGGATATACGTCTTCCGCACGGGATACAGAAAGCACCAGGCGCGCACGTACCGCATGTAGGCGGCATCTAAAGCGGAGTACTGCCGGCCCTTGCGCACGAAGTCCGTGAGCACGCCGATCACCGCCGCGTCCGGCACGCGCTCAAGGGCGTAGGTGTTGTCCCCGCGGATCAGGTAAAAACCGTCCCGCACGCCGATCACCCGATGCAGCACGTAGTCCTTGCCCCTTCGGTACAGGGCGACGTCATATTTGTTCAGCCGCCCCTCCGGCACGCCGATCACCACCAGGTCCCGGTTCTGGCGCAGCATCGGTTCCATGCTCACGCCTTTGGTTTTGTATATCAGCCTGCCGTCACGGGCCAAAAGCTCTTCAAAAGTTACGGGCATCCGTCTTTCTCCTGATGCGTCTTTTCATTCCTGACGGGCAGTATTATAGCATCTGCCCGGCGCCGGCGGCAACCGCTTTTCGTTATTTTGTTGTTTTCGGCAGGCGTTTGTGATACAATGAAAGAAAAAAAAGGAGGCGACGGCATGCCGCGTCCCAACATCGTATTCATACTTTCCGACGACCAGGGCGCCTGGGCCATGGGCTGTGCGGGGAACCGGGAGATCCTTACGCCGAACATGGACCGAATCGCCCGCGAGGGGCTGAGATTCGACAATTTCTTCTGCGCGTCCCCGGTGTGTTCGCCCGCGCGGGCCTCGCTGCTCACCGGCATGATGCCTTCCAGGCACGGCATCCTGGACTGGCTCAGGGCCGGCAACCTGGACAAACAGCGCTTCGCGGCCCAGGGTCTTGAAAACCCCCACGGCGGCTACGCGGACGAAACAGAACCCATCGCCTATCTGGACGGGCAGCCCACTTACGTTTCGATGCTGAGGAGCATCGGCTACACCTGCGCCCTCAGCGGCAAATGGCACATGGGCGACAGCGTGCGCCCGCAGCAGGGGTTTTCGGACTGGTACACCATCGGCCAGGGCGGCTGCTGGTACTATCACCCGGACATCGTGGAAAACGGAAACATCACCGTGCGCCACGGCGAATACGTGACCGAGCTCATCACCCGCCGGGCGGTGGAGGACATCGAAAAGCTCGCCGGAAAAAAAGAGCCGTTCTATCTGAGCGTGCACTACACCGCGCCCCATTCTCCCTGGGGCAAGGAGCACCATCCGAAGAAGTGGATCGACCATTACGACGCCTGCCCCTTCGAGAGCGTGCCCGACGTGCCCGACCACCCGGACATGACCACCGGGCCCGTGTACGGCACATCCCGCAGGCGCGAGAATCTGCGGGGGTATTTCGCCGCCATTTCCGCCATGGACGAAGGCGTGGGCGATATCCTGGCAGCCCTTGAGCGCGCAGGCATCCTGGACGAGACCCTCGTGATCTTTGCGGGCGACAACGGCATGTGCATGGGCCATCACGGCATCTGGGGCAAAGGCAACGGCACCTTCCCCATGAACATGTACGATCCATCGGTCAAGGTGCCGTTTATGCTGCGCTGGCCCAAAATGGTGAAACAGCCCGGGCGCGTGGTCACGGACCTGGTGAGCGCCTGCGACCTGTACCCCACCCTGTGCGAACTCACCGGCGAAAAGGCGCCTGACGGGCTGCCCGGGCACAGCTTCTTAAACGCGCTGTCCGGCGGAAAGACCGGCCGTGGCCAGGTGGTGATATACGACGAATACGGCCCCGTGCGCATGATCCGCACCGAAGACTGGAAACTGATCCGGCGCTACCCCTACGGGCCTAACGAACTGTACGACTTACAGAACGATCCCGGCGAGGAAAACAACCTGTTCGGCCTGAAAGAGCACGAAGTGCGCGTGATGGAAATGACCCGGGAACTCGAACGCTTCTTTATAAGCAACAGCGATCCCGCATTGGACGGCGTGCGCCAGGGGGTGACGGGGTCCGGCCAGCTGTGCCGGCCCGGCGTGTACGCCACCCGTCCCGAGGTGTTCAAGCCCCGCCCCGTCACGCGCAGGGAGCAGCCGCCCCTGAAGAGTTGAGGAAGGGAGCAGGTTCACCCCCGCTGACGATATACAGCCTGTGCAGCGCCCGCGTCATGGCAACATACAGTACGCGGGCGCTTTCTTCGTCCCCCGCGTACACGTCTTTGGACGCGTCCGCGATCACCACGGCGTCGAACTGCAGGCCTTTCGCGTCCAGGGCGGAAGAAACGTACACGCCCGGGCCGAAGTTTTCCAGCGTGCCCGTGAGCAGGCGGGCGTTAAGACCTGCGGGCAGCTTGCCGGCCAGCTTCTTTGCGCGCGCGCCGTCCTTTTCAAGCACCGCCACGGTTCGCCCCGGACCCGCCTCCCGCCTGAGGATGTCCGCGATCGTTTCCAAGCGCTCCCGCTCGGTCCTGCACGCAGCGAAAGCACACGCGTCGCCGGAGCGGATCACGCGGATGCGCGAGCAGTCGGCATACACGCTGCCAGCCCTGAACGCCTGCTCCATGATCTGCCGCGTGCTGCGGTAAGAGGTTGTCAGTTCCCTGTACAGGCAGGCGCCGCCGAAAACACCCTCCGAGATCACGTTCCAGTTTTCCACGCCCCGCCGTCCCGGCAGGCCCTGCATCGTGTCGCCCAGGATCGTGAAGGTGGCCTCCTTCTGGCAGGCCTTAAGCGCCCTGTACTGCATAAAGCTCAGGTCCTGCGCCTCGTCGATCACGATGTGCCTGAAGCGCACCGGCGGCATGTCCCGCATGCGCAGAAAGATCAGCGCCAACGCGGCCAGGTCGTCGTATTCCAGTTTTTTTCCTGCTTCGAGATAGCCAAGCGTCCTTTCGGCGGCGGGCCAAGCGGCGTCAGAAGCGGGGATGCCCTTCAAGAACTCCGCGTACACCTTCACCGGGTCCACAGACGGCAGGGCGCGGATGCATTTTTCCGCGAAGGGCTTTACCTCCGCCTCCGTTTCCTTCACGCGTTTGTCCAGGCTGGCGGCCAGAGAGCGAAGCCGCGAAGACAGCTCCTCGCCCTCCGGAAGGCGCTGCCTGAGGGCGGCGGCCCGGCGCTGGGTCTCGGTCCTGAGCCAGGCTGTGATGCTGCGGGCAGCGGCCCGGGTACGCTTTAAAAGCTGCTTGTGGAATTCCTCCACCCTGCGCTTCATGGGCAGGCCCGCTTCGTCCACGCGGATGAAATGCTCTATCTCTTCCCTCTGAAACAGGCGCACCGGCCCGAATACCAGGCCGTCCGACACCGTAAAACGCTTTTCGTAATCGTCCAGGAACGCGTCCAGCCTTTCGGCAAAGGCGCGGCTGCCCTTTACGCGCCCGTCCCGCAGGGAGACGTCTTCGTCCGCTTTGAACAGCTTCTGCTTAAGCCCCAGCCAATCCGTAAAGAAGCCTTCGAATGTGCCCTGCTGCACATTTTCCACGCCCAGCTCCGGCAGCACGTCCCGGATATAGTCCAGAAACAGCGGGCTGGGCGCCAGGATCAGCATGCGCTGCGGCGTCAGGCGGTCCCTGAAGGCGTACAGCAGGTAGGCGATCCGGTGCAGGGCCACCGTGGTCTTTCCGGAGCCCGCCGCGCCCTGCACCAGCAGGTTTTTGTGAAGCGGCTCGCGGATCACCAGGTTCTGTTCCGACTGGATTGTGCTCACGATGTCCGTGAGGCGGTTGCCCGTGGCCTGGGAGAGCGCCTGCTGGAGGTATGCGTCCTGGGAGACGATGTCCGTATCGAAAACGCGCTTCAGCTCGCCCCCGTCGATCTCCAGCTGGCGCTTCAGGCTCATTTCGCCCTGCACGCTGCCGTCCGGCGCGGTATAGCTCACGCGCCCCAGCTGGCCGGAATAGTACAGGTTCGCCACCGGCGCGCGCCAGTCGCACACGTACTGCTCAGCACTGTCCTCGTCACCCACGCCGTGCTTGCCGATATAGATGACTTCCTTCTGCCCGCCGTCGGGCGTAAAGTCCACGCGGGTGAAGTAGGTCTTCTTCAGGGCGAAGCGCAGGCCGTCCAGGCGGGTCTTCGCGTTGTAATAAAGCATCTCCCGGGCAGGCAGTCGGTCAGGGTCGCCGCTGCGGGCCTGCATCAGCTCGTCGTATGCCTGGGTAAGCTCGGCTTCCGCCCGCACTGTGCGCGCGCGGATAAAGGACTGCGTTTCTTCCAGATGCGCTTTTTCCAGGGCAAATATCTCTTCCATGCCGCCTCCGTTTCGTTTTTGCCGTAAATGAGGGCCGCCGGTTCTCTCCGTGGAAAGGCGTCGGCGGCCGATAGATTGCTTTGTTTTTCCCGTGCTCAGCGCTTGGGCACGAGCTGCGTCATGATGTAGGTGTAGGTCGCTTCGTCGATGGCATAGAAGCGGCTGTGGATCAGGTCTTCGTAGAAGGAACCCGTCTGGTCCTTCACGGGAGCCATCGCGCTGTCGTTTGCAAACTGCTGCACCTGATAAATGGCCTCATAGGTCATCTCATCCAGTACGCCGTACTGGCCGTAGATCTCAAACTCCTCTTTGTTCAGCCAGCCCATGGCGATGAGCATTTCCTGGAAGGCCCTTACGGCTTCCTCGTCCTCCGTCCATTCCGGATCGTATTCGAAAGCCGGGGCGGGCGTGGGCGTGGGTTCAGGCGTGGGCGTGGGTTCGGGAGTCGTTTCAGGCGTAGGCTCCAAAGTGGGTTCAGGCGTGGGTTCCGGCGTAGGCGTCGGTTCCGGACTGGGCTCAGGTGTGGGTTCAGCGGTGGGTTCCAAAGTCGGTTCGGCAGTGGGCGCTTCCGTCGGCTCAGCGGTGGGCGCTTGCGTGAGGTCCGGCTCTACAGCGGTCTCCGCGGCGCAGCGCCTGAGCACGTAGCCCGTATATGCCGCAGAGCCGTCGGGCTGGTAAGTGGCGTAGAGCCAGTTTTCGCTGTAGGCGTAAACTTCGATCTCGTCCCCGTAAGCCAGGGGCAAAATCAGGCTGCCTGCAAACTCGTCCGGCTCGGTGAGCATGCTCACGTCGTTCTCCACGATGCGCATGGAGCGGGAACCGCCCGCGATGGGACTGAAGTCCTCCGGCTCATAGGTGTATTCCGGTTCGGGGGTATTGCCCCAGTCGTCAAAGGGCGTGGGTGTCGCTTCCGGCGCGCTCGTGGGAGCCTGGGTGGGCGCTTCGGTGGGCGCCTCGGTTGGCGCCTGGGTAGGCACCTGCGTGGGCGCCTCGGTGACGATGGGCGCTTCGGTGGGCTGCGCCTTTTCGTATACGACGAACTCGTCTGCCAGCACGTAGCCGATCAGGTTCTGGTTGGGGTTGAATATCCTCAGCCACTCGCCGCCTTCCGCCAGGAGCTGGAATTCGTGCTGGGTATTTACCGTGGTCCAGGGGGTGGACAGGTCCGCCGCCCGGAACACGCTGGTGCCGTCCTGCAGGGCGTGCACGTACAGTTCCCCCGTCACGTCCGTGAACGTCACCGTCACTTCAGGCGTAGGCGTGGGGTTCTGCGCGGCGTACTCGGGATTCATGAAGTTGCCGTCCAGCAGCGTGTCCAGCGTGTCGGCGTCCGCAAGGCCCGTAACGCGCAGCCTTTCGTAGCCGAAGGACTGGTTCACATAGCTCTGGAACGCGCTCACCGCGCTGCGGGTAGCCGGGCCGTAGATGCCGTCCGCGTTGCCGCTGAGCCAGCCCTGCTCCTTAAGCAGTGACTGCAGGCCGCGGATCTGTTCCCGGTCGGAATCCGGGCCGATGCCGTTGTCCTCCACGGGCTCGTCGCTTGGCTGCGGGCTGAGCAGCGCCAGGTCGTCCCAGCGGGCGTAGGCAGTGGCGCCGGTGGTGTTGGCCACCATCGCCCAGTTTTCGGAGCGGGCGATCATGCGCAGCACGCTGCCGCTGGCAACGTACCCTGCGACGGCAGAATTGGTGCTGGCGCGTTCGTACACCTTCGCGCTTATCTCGCTGGTGACCACCACGTCAACCGGCGCTTCCAGAAGCTCCAGGCGGTCGGTCTCGTCCAGCGGGTCCGCGGTGGCGGTGGGCGAAGGCACGGGCGTGGGCGTGGCGTCCGGTTCTACCGGACGCGGATACCACATGGAGTCGATAAGCAGAAGCGTGTTTTCGTCGGCGTAGCCTGTGGTGTCCACGTAGTGTACGCCGGTTACTGTGTTCACATAGGCCTGGAATTCCATCACAGCCTTCATGGTCTCGTAGTCGAACACGCCGTTGGCTTCGCCGGTGTACCAGCCGAGAGCCGCCAGCTTCAGCTGCAGATCGTGCACCTCGATGGGCGAGGAATCCTTGCCGATCACGCTTTGGGTGGGCGCGGGCGTGGCCTGCTCCACAGGCTTGAAGGCGATATCGTAGTTGTCCAGATACTCAAAGGTCTTCGGGCCGCAGATGCCATCTTCAGTCAGATGGGCGTTCCGGGTCTGGTTCATGTAATGCTGGAAGTCCTTGACGGCGTTCTTGGTATCGGCATCGTATACGCCGCTGGGCGTCTGCGCGGTAAGCCAGCCCAGCTCGATCAGCTGCCACTGAAGCTCGCGTATCGTCTGGGAATCGCTGCGGGCCGATACCGTGGTGCGCGTGGGCATGGGCGTGGGCGTGGGCCGCTGCTGGCTGGCGATCTCCTTTTCCAGCTCCGCCCACATGTTGAAGGGCGTGGGCGTGGGGCCGTTCCAGGGCGTGGGCGTGAGAACATCCCAGCTGTCGCCGCCGGGCTGCGCCATCCAGTCGGAATAGCTGATGGTGGTGGATTTGGTGGGTTCCTCGTACACGTAAGGCGTGGGCGTAGCCGACACCACAGGCTCCCAGATGCTGGCTTCCTGCGTTTGGGCAGACGTGGGCAGGGGCGCGGGCGTGGACTGGTTGGTGATGTCCGTGGAGGGCTTTTTGAGCAGCGTCACCGCCAGCACGATCAGCGCAATGATGGCCACGGCGACGATGGCGATGACCGGCCACTTGCCCGCGAAGGGGCTTTCTTCTTCCTCTTCCGCGTCCGGCTTTTTGGCCTCCTGCGCCTTTTTCTTTTTGCGCTCGATAAAATAGCCCGTGCCGTTGGTGGAAACGAAGGTATACTTCTTTTCTCCGTCCTCGCCCTGGGCGTTCAGTTTCATGGTGTTCAGTTCGCGCTTGAAGGCGTTTTCGTGGCCGTCCAGGATCACCACGCCGCCGTCCTCGCCGCGCGTGCAGTGCTCCACGGGGAAAAACTCGCGCATGCGCCGGCACGTTTCGGTGTGCATGTCGAAGACGTTGTAGATCACGCCCTCGTCGTCGCTGCCGCGCTCACGGCCCACCATGTAGCGGCCTGCGATGATGAGGCCGGGCTGCAGATGGTCGCCGTCGGAAGGCGTATCCTGTTCGTAGCCGCAGTGCGGGCAGACCCGCTTTGAGCCAATCTCCTTAAAACAGTTATAGCAGCGCTTGCTCATTTTCTTTTATCCTCCGCTTCGCCTGTAAGAAGTTCCATAACCTTTTGACGCACGCTGTCGGCGATCTGTTCGATGCTGCCCGCCGCGTCGATCCTGTAAAATCTTTCATCCGGGCCTTCGCACATTTCGATAAACGCCTCGTATACCCGCCTTTGCAGTTCGCCCTTGGAGAGCTCTATGCGGTCCGCCTGGGACTGGCTGAGCCGGCGGGCCAAAGCTTCCTCCGGGCTGATGTCGAACACCAGCGTCAGGTCCGGCAGGCAGTTCTTTACGGCCCGGGCGTTGATCTCCTTTACCCAGTCCCCCAGCCCGCGCCCCGCGCCCTGATAGGCCACCGAGGAATCCACGAAGCGGTCGCACAAAACGGTGCAGCCGCTTTCAAGCGCCGGCAGGATGGTGTCGTGCACGTGCTGCGTGCGCGCCGCCGCAAACAGGAGCGCCTCGCACTCGTCCGTCATGCCCATGCTGCTCACGTCCAGGAGCACGCCGCGGATGCGCTCCGATATGGGGCAGCCGCCGGGCTCCCGGGTGCTCACCACGCTTACGCCGCAGCTTTCGAGGTATTGCTTCAGCAGCTTGTGCTGGGTGCTTTTACCGCAGCCGTCGCTGCCCTCAAAAGTGATAAACCTGCCGCGCGGCATGCGAAAATCACCGAGCAGGGCCCTTCTGAGTGCCTTAACGTCACAAGCGGTCTCGTCCGCGCCGCTTTGGCTGAGCTCCTCTTCGGAGCCGTAGCCGTACAGGGCGCCCACGGCGTAAACGCCGGCTTCCTTCGCGCCGCGCATGTCGAACATGCGGTCCCCCACCATGCAGGGGGCTTTGGCGTTTTCGGGCAGGGCGGAAAGGATGAGCTCGCGCTTGCTTATCTCCGGCCCGCCGGGGACAGGCGCAGCGACGCGGTCAAAAAAACGCCTCAGTCCGAAATACTCAAGCGTCTTTTCGCACAGAGCCAGTGACTTGGAGGAAGCCAGCGCCACATGGCAGCCCGCTTTTTTCAGGCTGTACAAAAGCTCGAATATGCCCGGATACACGCTGGCTTCCTTCCAGCCTTCAGCATTGTGCCGTTTGCGGAAGAGCGCCACGGCCTTTTCCGTTTCGTCTTCGTTCAGGCCGCACAGTTCCCGGAAGGAGTCCCGAAGGGGCGGGCCCACGAAGCGCAGAAGCACGCTCTCGCCGGGGATCGGTTTTCCCAGCTCGCTGAGCGCGTATTTTGCCGAGCCCATGATGCCCGGCGCGGAACGGGTGATGGTACCGTCCAGATCAAATACGATGGCGTCGAATTTCATGCTTTATTCCTGTCAGAGTATTCGCCTGCCCCAGGAGAACACCCGGTTATAATAGCCCTTGGTTATGGAGGATATGATCACCTTGCCCGCTGCGGAGGACGCGTGCACGAATTTGCCCCCGCCCAGGTATATGCCCACGTGGTCGCACAGGTCGGAATCGGTGATGGTGTTCATGCACACGATGTCGCCGCGCTTGAGCTCGCCCACGGTTTCGATCTTGGTGCCCTTGCCGTAGCCCTGGGCGTAGGCGCTGCGGCCCAGCGAGACGCCGATCTTCCGGTATGCATAGCAGGTGAGGCCGGAGCAGTCGTAGCTGTTGGGGCCGGAGGTGCCGTAGATGTAGGGCTTGCCCAGCTGCGCCAGGGCGTTGGACACCACGGTCTCGATGGAGGCGGAGCCGGTGCCGGGAGACGGATCGTCGGCGGCGTTGGTGGAATAGTTGCCCGTGCTGGCGTTGCCGCTGCTGTTGCCGGAGGTCGCGCCGGTGATGGGGCTGGTCTTGTTCTTGGGCGCGGCGCTTGAGAACAGGCTTGAAAGCGTGGCGCTGTCCGCCTTGCCGGTTTCCGTGAGGCCCGCGGTCTTCTGGTACAACTTGACCGCCGACTCGGTGAGCGCGCCGTATTCGCCGTCGATGCCGGCGCTCAGGTAGCCCTTATAGGTCAGGCGGGTCTGGAGCCGGGTCACGTTGGTGCCCGTGTCGTTTCTCTGGAGAGAAGCGCTCTTGATGCCGGAAGAGGGCGCATATCCGCCGTACAGCACCCGCAGCGTGGCGACATCCGCCGCGCCGGTGGCGTTGATTCCCAGCTGGGTCTGGAAGCGGGATACCGCGCTGGTGGTGAGAGAACCGTAGTTGCCGGCGGGGATGCCGTCGAAATAGCCCAGATCTTCCAGCGCTTTCTGAAGCCTCAGCACCTCGGACGAGGAAGACGAGCCGCTCTGGATAGCGGTCATGCTTGCATTGGATACATAACTCCTGAGCACGTAGCCCATCCTGGAGCCGTAGTTGATGCGGGCCCATTTAGAGGTATAGGCGGTGATGGTGATGTTCTCGCCGGGGCCGATGGTGCCGATCTTCGAGGCGGATTCCAGCGCCGTGGAGTAAACGGAGGCAGAGCGGATCACCGTGGCTTCCAGCGTTTTCACCGTGGGCGAACCGAATTCGTCCAGCTGGATCTGCAGGTTGGAGACCGGGTAGTAACCGGTGTTGCCGCTCTTTTCGATGAGCGCCCAGCTGGTGGTGTGCGCCAGCACGTTCACCTTGAGCCCCTTGGAAACGGAGCCCGCGCTGCCGCTGCCGGAGTACATGTATTTTTTGACGGTGCCCGCCTGGGTGACGGTGGCCGTGTAGGCTTCGTCGGCCTTCAGGGTCACGGCGGAAAGGTTCTGGATGCAGTCCGTCTGCACGTAACCCTGCCTGCCGCTGTATTCGATCAGCGCCCAGGCGCCTGCGCGGCCCAGGATCGTAAGGCGCGTGTCGGCTTTGAGGTTTGTAAGTTTGGACGAAGACGTGGTGGCATACTGGTACACATTCGTCGCCGACGTCACCAGGCCGTCGGTGTTCTCGCCCGGATTGATGGTGGGATTGGCGATCTCCGTTAAGGAAGATACGGTGCAGTAGCCCTGGTTGGTCTTATACTTCACCAGCGCCCACGTGCCGTCCGTGGCCAGTACGGTGACCTCCGTTCCCTGCTTTAAGGACCCCATGTTCTGAGTGGAGGAGGACATGTACTTATAGAATGTGGCTTTGGAGGCCGACACTTTGGCGGTGGCGTTCATGTTGGGCGTCATCACCGCGTCAGACACCTTCGTGAGGGCAGCCATAAGCATATAGCCCTTGGTATTCCCGTTTTTGGCCAGCGTCCATTCGCCCGAAGTGCCCAGGATGGTTACGTCCGATCCGATGGATACGGTCTTGAGCTTTTTGGCCGAAGTCGAAGCCTTTTCGTATATCGGTGCGGAGCAGTTGGCAAAGGCAGGTATGGACGTGTTTTCACTGATCACGGGGATCGTGGGCGTAGGCGTGGGGCCGCCGGAGGAGGTCTGGCCCAGGGTGATCTTCATCGCGTCCGTGACCACGTAGCCCGTGTAGTCCGCGTACTGCGCCAGCGTCCAGCCGCCGTTAGACGAGAACACGGTCAGCTTTGTGCCCTTGTAGAGCGGGCAAAGCCTGGCCGAAGAAGCGTCGGGTTCGGCGCGCATATACGTGAGGTTCACGCTGATCTTGCCCGTGCCGATGGCGGAGCCTGTGTTTACGGTAGGCCTCGGGGTAGCCGTGGGCGCAGCCGTAGGCTTCGGCGTGGGCGTGGGCGTGAGCGACGGGGCGTCGGCAGAAACGTCTCCAAGCGTAAGCGAAAGCCCGTCGCTCTTCACGTAGCCCGCGATGCCGTTGTACTCCACGCGCGTCCAGCCGTTCATACTGGAATACACGTTGACCTTCGTGTTTTTGTACAGGGGATAGAGCTTCGGGGAGGAAGCGTCCGGCTCCTGATAGATGTATACAAGATTCACGTCCACCCTGCCCGTACCGATGGGCGCCCCCGCGCCGGGTGCATTCGAGGTAGGTTTGGGAGTGGAATTTGCCGCCGGCGTGGCCGTGACGCCGGGCGTAATGTTGACCTTCGTGCGCTGCACGTAGCCCACGTACTGTCCGTTCTCGAGCTTGGCCCACTTGTCCGTAAGCTCCAGGATCGTAAAGGTGCTGCCCTTGCTCACGGTGCACATCACCCTGGAATCGGTATTGGCGGACACGAAGATCTTGGTCTTGTTTTCCTTTACCGTGGCAAGGCCGGTAGGCGTGGGCTGCACGGTGGGCTTGGGGGTGGGCGTAGGAGCAGGGGTGGGCGTCGCCGATCCCGCAGCCGGGGTGGGCGTTACGCCCGCGCGGATATTGAGGTTGCTCATCTTGCAGTAGCCCACGTACGTGCCGTTTTTGAGCTTCGCCCATGTGCCGTCGGTGGAGAGCACCTCGAAGGTCTCCCCTTTTTTGATGGTGCACAGCACCTGGGAGGAGGTGCTGGCCGATTTGTACACCTTGGCGGTAGCCGCTGTGACGGTAGCAAGGCCGGATACGGAGGAAGAGCCGCTCTGTACCTTCTTCATGTCGCTGGCCAGGGCGTAGCCCGTTTTGCCGCTGAAGCTGATGTAAGCGATGCCGTCCGAAACGGACTGCACGGTCACCTTCGTCCCCTTGGACAGGCGCGCCACTACTTCATAGGAGGTGGACGGGCCGCTCCTCACCACCATGGTGGAAGCCGTCACCTCCGCTTCATAGCTTTCCGCCAGGGCGGCCGGGAATATCATCAAAACACATATTGCCAGGATCAGCGACCACGCTGTGAGCTTGCGTCTCAGGCTGTTTGTTTCCATTGATTTGCTCCTATGATAAGCATATATTGCCATATATTTACCCATAGTTACGGATATTCTCTCTCATTATACAACACGCTTCCATATTTTGCAATATCCCGTACATAAAATAGATATGTTCATGCGGTAAATTGTTAATAAACGGGCTTGCTTTCTTTTCGCTCCGCCTGTACAATAATATAGGAAAGTTATGCCTGTGAGGTGACACGATGAACGACCGTGAGCGCATGCGCGCCATCATGCACTACGAAAACTACGACCATATGCCCCTGGTCTGCTTCGGCTACTGGAACGAGACCCTGGACAAATGGGCGCAGGAAGGCCATCTGACCCGGGAGGAAGCTGAAGGCTGGGCGGACGGCAACGACAGGGACTACGCCATCATGCGCAAGCTGGGCTTCGACTTCAACTGGAACTGCGGCATCATCCCGGACAGCTTCATCAGCCCGTCCTTTACGCCTGAGGTGCTGGAGACGAAGCCGGACGGCTCCGAGATTCGGCGCCAGTCCAACGGCCTGATCGTGAAGGTCAAACCGGGCGTGGTGTCCATCCCCGCCCACGTGGGCACCTCCCTTACGGGCCGGGAAGCCTGGGAGGAAATGTACCTGCCCCGGCTGCGCTTCCGCCCGGACCGGGTAAAGGAAGACGCGTTCCGCGCCCGGTACAGGGAGCTTGAAAAGCTGGAGGTCCCGATTTATCTGCACCTGGGCAGCCTGTACGGCAACATCCGCTCCATGCTGGGCATCGAGGAGCTCTCCTACCTGATCGCCGACGACGAGGAGCTGTACGAGGAGATCATCGATACCGTCGGCCAGCTGTGCTATGACTGCACCGAGGCCGCGCTGAACCTGGGCATTCCCTTCGATTACGGCCACTTCTGGGAAGACATCTGCTTTAAGACCGGTCCCCTGATCCGCCCCGCGCAGTTCAGCCGGCTCGTGGGTCCCTGGTACAAGCGCATCACAGGCCTGTGCGCCGGGCACGGCATCGACATCGTCTCTGTAGACTGTGACGGAAAAATTGACGAACTTGTTCCCGTCTGGCTGGAAAACGGCGTGAACACCATGTTCCCCATCGAGGTGGGCACCTGGCACGCCTGCGTGGCGCCCTGGCGCGAGACCTACGGGCGCGCCCTGCGCGGCGTGGGCGGCATGGACAAGCGGGTGTTTGCCCAGAGCCGTGAAGCCGTGGATCAGGAGATCGAGCGGCTGAAGCCCCTGATCGACCTGGGCGGGTACATCCCCTGCCCCGATCACCGCATCGCGCCGGACGCCGAGTGGGATCTCGTACGGTATTACTGCGACCGTTTCCGCCAGGTGTTCCATTAAAATCCCCGCATCGATTGAAAAACAGCCCTTCCGGTTGTATAATATTATCAAAGAAGTTTACGGAGGTACCTCATGCCGAGACTGGAGCCCTATTCCCGGAGCCTGGATTACAGCTACTGTCTGGGAATATACCCCAGCCTTTCCCTGATGGAGGTCCGGCCCGAAACGGCTTTCCGTCTGCTGCTGAGTTCTCAGGCCGAAGGCGCCCCGGGCGCGGAAAAGCTCAGGGAGCTGTGCCGCGAAGCCGGCGTGCGGGAGGAGACCGCCGACAAGGTGCTCAGGCGGGAGAGCGGCAAGGAAAACTGCTTCGCCGCCCTCGCGTTCAAAAAGTACGACTGCCGGCTGGACGCTTCATCGCCCCACGCGGTGCTGTGTCAGGTATCCGACGGCGGCAACCTCGGCACCGTGGTACGCTCCGCCATGGCCTTCGGCTACCGGGACGTGGCCGTGATCCGGCCCGCCGTGGACGCCTTCGATCCCCACGTGCTGCGCGCGTCCATGGGTGCGTTCTTCCGCCTGCGCCTGAAGGTGTACGACCGCTTTGAGGATTACCGGGCGGAGTTCCCCTCCCGGCCCCTGTACCCCTTCATGCTGGACGGCGCGGTGGACGTAGACCAGGCAGCCGGACAGGCACCCAGGGCCCACAGCCTGATCTTCGGCAACGAAGCCAAGGGCCTGGACGCCTCATTTGCCAGCATCGGGCAGAGCGTGATCATCCCGCAGAGCAGCGAGATCGATTCCCTCAACCTGTCGGTGGCAGCGTCCGTCGGCATGTATATATTTCGAGCAGGCAAAGGAATAAACAATGAAAACCACACTGAACGCAGGCATCATCGGACTTGGCAGCATCAGCCGCGTGCATCTGGCGGCACTGAAGGACATGCCCCAGGCGCGCATCGCCGCCGTATGCGATATCGATCCCAACAAACTCTCCGCCGCGAAGGAAGCGACGGGCGCGGACGCGTACAGCGATTGGAAAGAGCTTCTGCGGCGCGATGACATCGACATCGTGCACGTGCTCACACCCCACTATCTCCACGCGCCCATGTCCATCGCCGCGCTGAAGGCGGGCAGGCACGTGCTTACCGAAAAGCCCATGGCATCGGAGATAAACGACGCGCTGGAAATGATACGCGTCTCCGACACCGCCAAAGGCACGCTGAACGTGATCTTTCAGAACCGCTACAATGCCTCCACCGTGGAGCTGAAGCGCCTGATCGACAGCGGCGAGACCGGAAGACTGATCGGCGCGCGCGCCATGATCTGCTGGCACCGCACGGCGCCCTACTATACCCAGAGCCCCTGGCGGGGCCGCTGGGACACCGAGGGTGGCGGCGCCCTGATCAATCAGAGCATACACACGCTGGACCTCTTGAGCTACCTGGGCGGGCCCATCCGCCGCGTGAAGGGGCACATCTCCACCGACCTGCTGGCGGACGCCATCGAGGTGGAAGACAACGCCCACGCGGTGTTCGAATACGAATCCGGCGCCACGGGCGTGATCTACGCCACCAACAATTACGCCGCCGACGCCCCCATCGTGCTGGAGATGGTGTTTGAAAACGCCGCATACCAACTCTGGGCCGAAAAGCTGTTCAAGGTGGAAGACGGCGTTCCGCGCCTGGTGGCGAGGGGCGAAGACGCCAAAGAGCTGGGCGAAAAGAGCTACTGGGGCGCCAGCCACAAGATACAGATCGGGAAGGTGTACGACTCGATCCTGTCCGGCCGCCGCTTTGAGATCGACGGCCGCAGCGCTTTCGGCGCTCTGGCGCTGGTAAAAGGGATTTATGAGTCCTCGAGCACCGGAAACTGGGCGGTGCTTCCCAGACCTTGAATCGGGAGGTAAACCATATGAAAAAGCTGCTGATATGTGTATTGTGCCTGCTCATAGTGCTGCTGTGTTCGGGCGCGCTGGCCGAGGAAGGCCACCAGCACGTGTGGAGCGCGTATTCCGTGATCACAGAGCCCACCTGCACCAGCGAAGGCCTCGAGGTGCGCATCTGCACGCTGTGCGGCGCCAGCGAGCAGGAGGTCCTTTCCAAGAAAGACCATGCCTACGGCGAGTGGACCTACTATTCCGACAGCCACCACGCCCGCTACTGCTCTGAATGCGGTGCCCTCGACCGGGAGGAGCATGACCGCGCCATCACCCGCACCATCACTGCGGCGCAGAACAACCGGCTTGGCAAAAAGAGCATGACCTGCTCCAAGTGCAGCTACAACTATACGCGGCTGTATTCCGTGTACGACGCGCTGTATTCACAGGAAGGCACCGACGTACTGGAAAACGGGAGCGCCTACGTGAAGGTGAACACCGTAACTTTGGGCCAGGGCAGCGAAAAGACGCTCACCCTGTATTCCGATTCCGCTGTCAGCGTATACGCCTCCACCAACCTTAAGCTTGAGATCTACGCCAACGCCTCCTCCGGAGAATACTGCGGCGTCTATGTGACCAGCGGCAAGGCCCTGTTCACCGTGGACGGAACGGAAGCCTCCCTGGAGTTCATCAAACTTGCTTCCGCCGCCAGCGCGGACATCGTGTTCAAAAGCAACTACGGAAAGCTCCTGATCGCCTCCGCCGACAGCCAGATGGAGCAGGTGACCTTCACCTCCCTGGCCAGCGGCCGCAAGTGCCTGGTGGTGACCAAAAGCCGCCTGGACGGAAGCAAACTGGAAGGCTCCATGAAGCTGTACGCCTGCCCCACGTCCCGCCTGAGCATGCTCAGCAGCGGCCTCGCCCCAGCGGAAGGAACAGTAGTAACGGAAGCTTCCTGGAGCTATTCCGTCCGCACCCTGGGCCTCAGGCTGTCCGCCTCCAAAGGCGACATGAGCGTCTTCTCCTCTGGAAAGCAGCTTCTTGCAGGCGAGACGGAAGGCACCCTGTCCGAAAAGGACATCCTGTGGGGCTGGTACATCACCCTGGAGGACGCCGAAGGCGGCCTGAGCTACACCTCGCCCACCTACACCCAGGAAGGCACCATGCTGGACGCCGAGCCGGAATGCGCCATGGATACCTCCGTGCTGGACGCAGGCAACACACTGGCACCCACCGTGCAGCCGGACGATAGCATTGACAAGCCCACGGACGCTCCCGCTTCCGACCCGACGCCTGCCCCCACGGAAGACGTTTCGGTGCCCAAGACCATCACCTCCGGGCAGGTGATGAGCGCGGCCTACGCTGGCTCCCCCACCGTGAACGTGCATTACGAAGGCAGCACCTACGAGGTGAAGCTCACCAACCTGCCCTCCAACCTCACGTTCCTCAGGATCGAGTTCATCCAGCAGTATAACTACGGCGGCCTGAGGATGCTCAATTCCTATTCCTCCGAAGGCGTGTTCAGCGTGAAGAACGTGAGCGGCACCATTTCTGCCGCGGCGCTGTTCCAGGACCGTCAGGGCAACGTGACCCGCGTGAGCGCCGGCACCTTCGAATTCATTGCGGAATGACACGTTTCTGACCAAAAAAGCATACAAAACCGCCCGCGGCTGTCTTCCTTCCGAAAGTGCCGCGGGCGGTTCTGTTCTTTCGGCCTGCTCAGCGGAAGACCGTGTTTTTGAGGAACAGGCCATTCACGTCCCGCACGTCCATGTTCGTGCCGCCGCATACGTCCGCGTTTTCGATGTGCACGTCCTCGATGGGACTGGACTGCATGCCGTGGATATACAGCCCCGTACCCGCCTTTTCGCAGGAAAGTCCGTCTATGCCGATGTGCCTGATCCTGGGCATGAACGGAGCGTCCGCGGGCAGGTTCCCGTCCACATAATAGCCCATGGTGATGCACAGGGCGTATTCCCTGAGCTTCAGCGCCCGGATGTTGCGGTATTCGATATTCTCCACCGCGCCGCCGCGCTCCGGGGCGGTTTTGATCCACAGGCCGATCAGGCTGTTTTGAAACTCGCAGTCCTCCACCAGGATGTTTTTGACGCCGCCGCTCATTTCCGAGCCGATGGTCACGCCGCCGTGGCTGCGCTTTGCCTTCACCCGGCGCACGACCACGTTTTCACAGGGGATGTTCACGCGCCTGCCGTCAAAGTCGCGCCCGGATTTGAGGCACACGGCGTCGTCGCCGGTATCCACCTGTATGCCGTCGATGAGCGCCCGGGAACAGCCCTCCAGGTTGCAGCCGTCGGTGTTGGGCGCGTGCACCCAGGGATTGTATACGCTGACGTCTCGCACGATCAGGTTGCGGCACCAGGTGGGATGCACCGTCCAGAAAGGACTGAAAGTGAACTCCGCTCCCTGGATGGTGACGTTCTCGCAGTCCACAAAGTGCAATAGGTTCGGGCGCAGGCAAAGCGCATCGGAGGCGTACACCCGCTGTTCCACGGGCAGACCGTCTTCGCCCGCCTTGTACAGCGCTTCCACGCCGGCGCGGTCGACCGCCGTGTACCACCAGCAGAAGCCCTGGCCGTTAAAGCGGCCTTCGCCCGTCACGGCGATGTCGTGGCAGTATCGGGCGTAGATCTGCGCGCTGTAGGTGAAGCAGCGCACGCCCTCGAACATCGTGAACACGGGCGGCAGATAATCCTCCCGGTCGGCGGTGAAGCGCACCTCGGCACCCTTTTCCACGTGCAGCTCCACCCCGCTTTGAAGGTGGATGGGGCCGGTGAGCCACAGGCCCTCCGGAACGTTCAGGCGCCCGCCGCCCAGGGCGGACAGATGAGCGATGGCGCTTTGGAAGGCCAGGGTGTTTTTCTCCCTGCCGCCCGGTACGCCGCCGAAATCCGTAATGCACACCGAGCGCTCCGGTATGCTGGCTCCGGTGGGCATTTCAAACGGGGTAAAAAAGTTCATACCGTTACGCCTCCTGCGGCTTTTTCGCCTGACCGGGCAGGATCAGCCCGTTTTCTCCCAGCTCAGGCAGCTGTGTTGTTTCAAACGCGCGCCACAGCGCGCTTGCCAGCCCTTTCACCCAGTTCATGGTTTCGCTGCGGGTGACGAGCCTGTCCGGGAAGGGCACAGCCTCGGGCTGGAAAGCACGCATGCTCTCTACGGCCATGGTCTGCATGATGGCCGTTTCGCCGCTGCACATCAGGGGCACGCCCAGGCGTATCGCGTCCGCCATGTTCCAGACGTTTTCCATGTAGGGCTGCTCGACCCTGCCGTAATCGGTTTCGTGTCCGTCCGTGAACACGGCGCGGATATCGCTGCCCCTCTGCCCGGGAGCGCCGAAGCGCAATACCGCCTTTTCAAAACGGTATTCGAACATGGGATTCTGTATTTCGTCCTCACGCACGGCATGGCTCACGGCGATAAAGATATCCGCACCGGCGCTTTGGGCCTTCATCACGGCGGTATCGTAAGTCTCGATGGGATTGGCGCGGAAGGTGCGGCAGCTTACGTCCTCTGCCGGCGCGCCGGTGATAAACAGCATGTTCATCAGGTAGTGCGCCGTGGCGTTGTTGAGCACACTGTCGTAGATCGCGCGGCCCTCGGCGTCAAATCTCCGTCCCGCCCAGTGGGTGGAGCGGCTGTAGTAGGTATTTCCGCGGGGCCACAGCACGATGACCTTCAGGGATACCGGCGCGCCGAAAACGCCCTGATCGGCGTCCGCTTTTACGCGGCGCATCACGGGATCGTAGCACAGCTGGTAGTCCACGTTCAGAAGCCTTCCGGCTTTATCGCGTGCGGCGAGGATGGCTCTGGCGTCCTCCAGGCAGCCGGCTATGGGCTTTTCCAGCACCACATGGCAGCCGTGGGCAAAGGCCTGCACCGCCTGCTCCCGGTGAAAATGGATGGGCGTAGCGATGATCACCGCGTCCGGCTTCTGCTCTGTGTACATCGTTTCGGCGTCTTTGTACAGCGGGCACAGCGCGCAGTCTTCCGCGTAGGGGTCCACCGCTGCCGCCAGGCGCACGTTTTCGCGCTTCGGGTTTTTGAAGGCTTCCAGATAATTTGCGGCAAAGCCGCCGGTGCCGAACAGGGCGAAACGGATCTCGTTCATCCTTCGCGCCTCCATCTGACAAAAATAGCGGCTCTTCACGGAAGCCAGGAGTGTTATCCGACATTCCACCTCATCACCGCCTTCGGCGGAGCTTCCCCTCAAGGGGAAGCCTTATATGCCTTCTCCCGGAGGAGAAAGCAGGCCGCGAAGCGGCTCGGATGAGATGTCGTTTAATGCAAGTCCCCAAGCTTCCGGGAAGAACCAAAATAGCCCCGGTCCCGCCGGGGCTGCCGGTGTTTTTATTTGCGGTAGTCTTCGATCACGGTCTCGCCGTTCAGGGCTTTGACCGAATCGACCTCGGCGTAGGAGGCCGCGTCCACGTACAGGGTGTAATCGCCGTGGGTCTTGAGCATGCTGGCGGGCACCTTGTTGGTCAGTTCGCTCCTGAGGGCGGCGGCAACGGCCCAGGCCTTCTCCTCGTGGGGCACGGCGGAGATGATGGTTTTGCACTGCATGATCTGCCACACGCTCATGCTCACGGCCTGCTTGGGCACGTCGTCGAAGCCGGCAAACCAGCCTTCGGCCACCTGCTGGTTGCGGCAGGCCTCGTCCAGCGTCACCACCAGGTAGGCCACGCGGGTATCGAAATCGGCGGGCGGATCGTTGAAGGCGATGTGGGAGTTGCGGCCGATGCCGATCAGGCCCAGGTCGATGGGCGCGCTCCTGAGTTCGGCGGTAAGGCGCTCGATGCCTTCGGGCGTTCCGTCTACGAAGTGTGCCTTCTTCACGCCCGTCTTGTCCACGAAGCGCTCCTTGAGATACTTGCGGAAGCTGGCGGGATGGGTGATGGGCAGGTCCACGTATTCGTCCAGATGGAACATCTCCACCTTTTTCCAGTCGATGTCTTCCTCCACCAGGTACTTGAGGGTCTCAAACTGGCTGGCGCCTGTAGACAGAACGATGCGCGCCTCGCCGTGGTCGGCAATGGCGGCCTTGATGACCTCAGCTGCCTGCTGAGCCGCCCGGCGGCCCAGATCGTCCGCGGTCTGGGAAATAACGATCTTCATATAGCAATGCCTCCTTATGTGTGCTGCGCCTGCCCGGCGCGTTATTATTTCAACTCCGGATAAAAGCCGCCCAGGAATTCGTCCAGGCGCACGGCGCGGTCTTCCCGCATGGAGATGTTTGCCGCGATGCCGATGCCCACGGACATGGCGCCGGCGCGGGTGTCTGCCATCTGGCAGAGCGGATCTTCCGCATAACCCCGGAAGAGCCTGTCCCTGAGCGCCGGGTCTGAGCCGCCGTGCCCGCCGGGACGCTGCTTTACGTGCGATCTGTCGAAGTTCACGCACTGGCCGTCCCGGTCGTAGAAGCGGATGGTCTCCTTGCCCAGGGCCGTATCGCACTCCAGGCGGCCCTTTTCGCCGTTTAAAACGATCTTCATGCACTCGTAGGGCGAATGGGCCGTGAGGGAATAGCTCACCACGGCGCCGCCCGCGTATTTGATGTTCACCGAAACGCTGTCCTCGATATCGATCACATTGGAGAACAGGCAGCGGTCCCGGATATAGCCATCGGCGGATTCGCAGTCTTTGTACAGCATGCGCAGCCGCCCGCCGTCTTCCGTGTCGATATCCTGGTAGAACTCGCAGTCCCGCTTATACTGGCAGTTGAGGCAGCGCTCACCGTGGGGGCGGCGGTCGTCGCCGTAAAAGCGGCGCGTGCCGAAGGCGTTCACCTTTACGGGCTCGTCGTCCAGAAACCAGTTGAGCAGGTCAAAGTGGTGGGTGCATTTGTGGATCATAAGCGACCCGGAGTTCGCTCGGATGGAATGCCAGCGGCGGAAATAGTCCGCGCCGTGGCTGGTGTCAAGAAGCCACTCGTAATGCACGGAAAGCACTTTTCCCAACAGGCCTGAGGAAACGAGCTCCTTGATCTTCACGTAAAAATCCATGAAGCGGCAGTTGAAGGTGACCGTCACCTTGTGCCCGGTGCGCTTTTCGGTCTCCAGGATGTGCGCCAGCATGTCTTCGTCTGTGGTGATGGGCTTTTCGCTGATCACGTCGCAGCCCGCTTCCAGCGCCCGGCATATGTAAGTCTCGTGGGCGCAGTCTTTGGTGGTTACGATCACCACATCCGGCCTGACCTCCCGGAGCATCAGATCGAAATCCGTATAGGCCGGGATATCCGCCTTCAGGTATTCCCCCACCAGGCGCGCCCGCAGGGGATTGATGTCGCACACGGCCGCCAGCCGCGCCACGTCGGAATACTCCTTCACGATGGGCTCGCAGTATGACCACAGGCCCCGGTAACCCGTGCCCACCAGCGCGTAGGTCTTTATCATATATGCCTCCTGCGCGGTCTATCTGTTTTCGGCGGTACCCGCCAGATAACCGCGGTAATCGTTAAAGAAGTTTTCGGCGCTCTTCACCATGAACACGGTGAGCGTATCGCCCTTGAAGGTAAGCTGCATGCGGATGGAGCCCAGGTAGTCGTCCACGCTCATCACCCTGGCAAGCAGCGTGTTTTCGCTCACCCATACCGCCTGGGTGAGGCAGCGGTAAAAAGTATCCATCACGGCTATGTTCCGGCCGGCGTACTTTTCCGGGAAGATGAAGGGAAGCCACTTCCCCATGCCGAAGCGCAGCTCGAAGGTCCCGTTCGGTTTTTCATACTCCAGGGTCATTTCGCCGCCCGAGAACCGCGCGCGCATCCATTGGAAGTGAAACAGGTTTTCGTCGAAAATGTATTTTACGCCTGCGATTGTGTCCTCCAGAGGGCCGGACGCGCTGCCCGGCTGCATGGGGATCTCGGTTTTGTAGGACCGCAGGCTTTTGAGCGCCTCTTCGTTTTCCGGCAGCGGAGCAGACCGCATTTCGTCCAGGATGTCGTAATAGGCGTATTTGATGGCGTCCTCGGCGTTGTTGATGCCCTGGGTATCGGCGGTGAGCACCATCACGGTTTGGGTCTCCGGGTCCATAAAGGCGTACTGGCAGCCCATACCGCAGCACGCAAAGCCGCCGCGGCGCATCATCCAGAACTGGTAGCCGTAGCCGTCGCGGATGTAGCTCGAATCAGCGGTGGTGATATCTATCTGCTTGGTGGTAGCCTCGGTCATATACTGCTTATCCACCCATTGTTTTCCATTCCATTCGCCTCGTTTCAGGCAGAAAAGGCCGAACTTCAGCAGGTCTCTGGGCGTGCACATGATGCCGCTGCCCGTCCAGGAACGGCCCTCCGGCGTTTCGACGCACCAGATGTCGGGCGAGATGTCCAGCGCGTCCAGAAGGGGACGCATATATTGCAGAATGGGCATGCCCGCGATCTTTTCCACGATGGCCATCAGCACGGTGGTGCCGGCAGTGTCGTAGTGGAACACGGTGCCGGGCTCGTGCTTGGGCTGGTCGTTGTCAAAGAAAGTCTTTACGAAATCGGCGTCGCCCCAGTCGTAGGAATTGGTCTCGTTGGGGGTCGCCATTCTGAGCAGGTCGCGCACGGTGGCGCGCAGCGTGTAGGGAGAAGGGTCCTTTGGAAGGTATTCGGGAAAGAAGGACGCGGCGGTGTCGTCCAGGCTCAGCCGGCCCTCGGTGATCAGCATGCCCACCGCCACGGAAGTAAAGCTCTTGCTCACGGAGTACATGCGGTGCTTGACCTGAGGCCCGAAGGGCTCGGTATAGCCCTCGGCTGCGATCTTCCCAAAGCGTGTGAGGATATAGGAATGCAGCGGGAAGCCGTAGGTCTTCATTCTGTCCAGAAAGCGGATCACGCTTTCAGAGGGTATGCCCAGGGATTCGGGGGATACGGTCACAAGGGCTTTATCCTGCATATGAGTAAACCTCCGCAAGTGCATAATGGCCGGTCAGGGCTCGTTTGCCATGAAAAGGGCGGCTGCCCTGGTGGAAAGCCGCCCTTAAACGGAATCGGGAATTACTTGTTCTCGGCTCTCCAGGCATCCAGCTGGGCCTGGGCCTCTTCGACGATCTTCTCGGCGCCGGAAGCGTTCAGCTTGGCGACGAACTCGTCGATCTGGGCGTCTACCTGGTCAGCGGCGATCCAGCCCCACTTGAGGGGAGTGGTGTACTCGTCGATGACGGCGCTGCAGGCAGCGATCTCATTCTGCACGGGAGCAGGATCGAAGATGAAGCCCAGGTTGGTGTCGGAAATGGCGTTCTCGTTGGCCGCCTTGATCAGATCCATGAAGTTGTTCGGATAGCCTTCGTTCACCTTGGAGTATACGATGGCGCCGAAGTTCGCGCCGTACCAGTACCAGTAGGCACGGTTGCTGGAGTCTTCATTCTTGGTGCCGGCGAAGGAGACTACGTTCTCCTCTTCGCCCTGTACCCAGTGTACGCCTTCCAGGCCGAAGCGCAGCGCGGTGGCCACGAAGGGATCGGTGTTGATGAGCTCGAGGGCCTGCATGGCGGCCTCGGGGTTCTTGCTGGTGGCGCTCACGCAGTTCACAGCGGCCTGCAGGTAGTTGGTGGTAGCCAGGTTGTCAGCGAAGGGAACCATCACGGTGATGAAGTTCGGGGAATCCTTGTGCTCGTTGACATACACATAGCCGTTGCCGATATCGGTCACCAGGTACGCGGAGGGATCCTGGTTGTAGATCCTGTCGGGGTCCCAGTACCAGGGGTTCTCATGCAGCACGCCTTCGCTTACCAGCTCGGCCACGGTGTTGCACAGATCGCGGTATTCCTGGGTGGCGTAGATGTTGAACACGGTCTCGCCGGCGCCCATGCCCGCGAAGGCTTCGATGCCGGGTACGTTCACGGCAGCCAGGCCGTTGATGGTCTCATAGGGAGCCCACTGGTCGATGTCCGGGAAGGTACGGCTCATCGGGACGTACTCGGTCTCGCTGAGCTTGTACTCGGGATGCAGCTCGTTGCGCTTCTCAAAGGCTTCGCGCAGGATCGGGATCATTTCCTGATAGTCCTTCACGGTCTCGGGCAGCTCCAGCCCGATCTCGTCCGCCAGGGTCTTGTTGACCATGACCGCGTACATCTTGACGGAATCCTTGTAGGAGGGGATGCCGTAGATGTGGCCGTTGATCTTCATGGCGTTCCACAGTCCCTCGGGGATCATGGCGTAGGTCTCGGGCGCGAACTCAGGCAGCAGCTCCTCGATGGGGAGGAAAGCGCCCTTGGTCACATAGTCCACGTATCCGATGCCGCTGGAGCAGTTGATGATGTCCATCTGCTGACCGCTGAGGATCATGGGGCTGACCTTGGCAGAATACTCAGAAGGATCCACGTAGTGGAAGTTGATGGTGACGTTGATCTTCTCCTGCAGATAGGCGTTGATCGCGTCGAACACGGTCTGCTGGTCGGGGGCCGCGCCGGTTGCCACGTACCAGTCCAGGGTGACGGGCTCTTCAGCCATCGCGGGCGTAAGGCCCAGCACCATCACCAGAGCGAGCAGTACGCTCAGGATGCGGGAAAGTTTTTTCATGGATATACCTCCTTGTTATTTTAGCCGGAACTTTCCGGCAATGGATACGTTTTAACCCTTCACGCTGCCGATCGTCATGCCGTGGATGAAGAAGCGCTGGAAGAAGGGATAGGCGAACAGCACGGGCACCGTGGTCAAAACCAGGATCGCCATGCGCGTCTGTTCGGAGGGCATGTTTTTGAGCATCGCCATGCCGTCGGGCGACGACGCCATGGAGGAATTGTTCTTGATGAAATCGATCTGCTGCTGAATGCGGGTGAGCATGGTCTGCAGCGGCACGAGCTTGGGATTGTCTATGTACAGCATGCCGGTAAACCACTCGTTCCACTTGCCCACCAGCACGAACAGGCCGATGGTGGCAAGGCCCGCCTTGGAGAGCGGCAGCACGATGCTGCCGAATATCCTGAACTCCGTGGCGCCGTCGATCTGCGCCGCGTCGAACAGCTCTATGGGGATCGTGGTGGATATGAAGGTGCGAAGCACGATGATGTTGAAGGCGCTGACCATGCTGCTGAGCACCAGGATCCAGAAGGTGTCGTACAGGTGCAGCACGTTCACGTTGATGATGTAGGAAGGCACCAGGCCGCCCGAAAACAGCATCGTGAAGAACACGATGAACGTATAGAACCGCCTGCCCGAAAAGCGCTGCTGCGCCAGCACATAGGCGTACATGGTCATGATCAGCACGCTCACCACGGTGTGGATCAAAGTGACCACGATGGTGATCATGTAGCTGTCCACCAGCTGGGAGCCGGTCTTGAACAGGCTGTTGTAGGCCACGAAGCTGGTGCTGATGGGGAAAAAGCTGAAGCCGCGCAGCGTGAGGCTCTCGGACGAGGTGACGGATATGATGAGCACCAGCACCACCGGCACCACGGTCAGAACGGCGATCACGCTCATCACCACGCTGAAAACGGCGTTGGTGACCGGACTGATGCGGTTGATCTTCAGGAAGGAGTTGTCTTCTTTTTGCTTTCTCATTGCCCGCCCCTCCCCTCTCAGAACAGCGCCGATTCCTCGTCCACGTGCCGGACGATCTTGTTGGAGATGATGATCAGCACGAAACCGACCACCGACTGGTACAGGCCGGCAGCCGTGGACATGCCCGTGTTGCCCAGGGTCTTCAGGGCGCGGTACACGTAGCTGTCGATCACGTCAACCACCTCGTACAGCGCGCCGCTGTTCATGGTGACGTTGTAGGACAGGCCGATATCGCCCTTGAACATGCCGCCCATGCTGAGGATGAGCATGATCACGATGATGTGCTTTAAGTGCGGCAGGGTAACGTAGCGCGCCTGCTGCAGCTTGGTGGCGCCGTCCAGCACCGCCGCCTCGTAGTATTCCTGCGATATGCCGGAAATGGACGCCACATACACGATGGCGGTGTAGCCCACGCCTTTCCAGGCGCTTATGAACACCAGCAAAAACGGCCACAGGGGTTTGTAGATATACCAGTTGGTGCCGCTCATGCCCATGGATTTGTAGATGGAGTTCACCACACCATTGGCGCCGATAAAGCCGTACACGATGATGGCCACCACCGACATGGACAGAAAGTACGGCATGATCATCATGGTCTGTATGACCTTGGAGAGCTTGCGCAGGTACATTTCGTTGAGCACCAGCGCCAGCAGTACGGATAGCGAGGTGTTTACAGTAATGAAGGCGATATTGTACAGGACCGTGTTGCGGGTGATCCGCCAGGCATCCAGCGTGTGGAACAGGAACTCGAAGTTCCTCAGGCCTATCCATTCGCTGCGGAAAAATCCCTTGGTGATGGAATAGTTTTCAAACCCCAGAATTACGCCGAACATGGGCGCGTAGCTGAAGATGAGCAGATATACCAGTACGGGAAGCGCAAGCACATGCAGCCGCCAGTGCTTTTTGAAGCCTGTCACGAGTCCGCTGCCACGGCGGAGTAAACGGCGCGCACCAGTCGTCAAGCGAATCATCCTCCCGGGAGGTGCAATTTGGATTCTACAATTAATGATATTATAATTCGCTTTGGCGGAATTTGCAAGACGGAAACGGAATTTTTTGTGCTTTCGGCGAAATTCGGAAAGAATCGGCTCTCCCGAAGGGCTTTCTCCCTTGCAAGGCCGGAAGCAAAGGTATATAATGTTTCATGTGCCGCGCCGGCCGCTTTGCCGGCGCAGCAATACGGAAGCGGGAGGTTTGGGCATGAGAACGGTGATCCGCGCGTCCCGTTTGGTGCTGCCCGGCAAAACCGGTGCCGCGCAGGCGGTCGTGGAAGGCGATAGAATACTGGGTGTTTTGGATCACTTCGATCCCGCTCCCGGCGACAGAGTGATAGATGCTGATGGCATGTGGCTTTGTCCGGGCTTTGTGGACATCCACGTGCACGGCGGCGGCGGGTATTCCGCCAACAGCGGTTCAAAGGGAGACGTGCTCGAAATGGCCCTGGCGCACGCCCGGATGGGCACCACGTCCATCCTGCCCACCACCCTGGCCGCCCCCATACCGGAACTCGTAAATGCGATAGACGGCATACGCCGCGCCGCGCAGGCGGCGGACGGCCCGTCCATACTCGGCGCGCACCTGGAGGGACCGTGCTTAAATCCCCTGCAGAGCGGCGCGCAGGCCCCCGGCAGCCTGGCGGTGCCCACCGAAACGGACCTTTCGCCGCTGTTTGACGCCTGGCCGGAAGGCATACGCATGATGGGCGCGGCCCCGGAGCTGGAGGGCGGCATGGCGCTGGGAGACGAGATCACGAAAAAAGGCATCACGGCCTCCATCGCCCATTCCAACGCAACCTATTATGAAGTGCAGGAGGCCTTAAAGCACGGCTACTGCGACGTGACCCACCTGTATTCCAGCTGCTCCGGCTTAGTCCGGGTGAACAGCTACCGCATACCGGGGCTCATCGAAGCGGGCCTCAACCTGGACGAGCTCACCGTGCAGGTGATCGCGGACGGCAAGCACCTGCCCCTGGAACTGCTGTCCCTCATATACCGCTGCAAGGGCGCGGAGAAGATAGAGCTCATCACCGACGGGCTGGAGTTCTCCGCCAGCGAACTGAAAGAAGGCACGGTATACCGCCAGAAAAACGGCGTAGAGACCGTGTACGAAGACGGCGTGATGAAGCTTTTGTCCCGCCAGGCCTTCGCCGGCAGCGTAGCCACCCTGAGCCGCTGCGTGCAAAACATGGTCAGGGCAGGCGTGCCTGTGGATCAGGCCGTGCGCATGGCCAGCGAGAATCCCGCCCGGCGGATCGGCGCAAACCGCAAAGGCCGCATCGAAGCGGGCATGGACGCGGATCTCGTGCTCTTGGACGCCGATCTTCAGCCCGTATGGGTGATGGCCCGGGGCCGGGTGATCAGGGACAGCCTCGGGCAACCCTTAAGCGATTGAAAGGCTTAAGCGAAATGCTTTCGGTATCGCGCGCGCAGGCGAGGCAGTTTATCCTGAGCAAACAGGGCCTGCTGGGAAAGCACCGCTTTGCCGGCAGGGACGGCGCGTACGCCTACGTAAGGCAGGCCGGCTGCATACAGTACGATCCCGTGGACGTGTGCGGCAGAAACGCCGAGCTCACCCTGCAGTCCCGGGTGAAGGGCTTTACCCGGCAGACGCTGGACGATCTGATGTACAAAGACCGCCTTTTGGTGGATTACGCCGACAAGGAGCTTTCGATCTGGCCCCGGGAGGACTGGCCGTATTTTTCCGGATACCGCGAAAGGAGCAAAGCCCACGGCGCCTGCTTCGAAGGCATGGCAGAGCTGGAAAAGCGGGCAGTCTCATATATCGAACAGAACGGGCCGGTGAGCAGCGACACGCTGCCTCTCGAAGGAAAGATCGTATGGCACTCCTCCATGCACTGGAGCGGCAACTGGAGCGGGCAGAGCCCCGCCGCCCGTTCGGTGCTGGAGCAGCTGTACACGGACGGCACGCTTCTGATCCATCATAAAAGCGGCACCCGGAAGTTTTATGATCTGACCAGCCGCCATTTTGGCAAAGAACTTCTTTCGGCGGCTAACCCCTGCGCGGACGAAAGCGATTTTCTGAAGTGGCGCGTCCTCAGGCGCATCGGTGCGGTCGGTCTGTTGTGGAACAGGCGTTCCGACGCGTTTCTGGGCATATCCATGACCGCGCCTGAGCGGGACGGGGCATTCGCCGCCCTGGAAGAAGAGGGCCGCATCGTAAAGGTGCAGGCCGAAGGCATCCGCTCTGCCCTGTATATGAGGTCGGAAGACCTCAGGCTGATGGAAAGCGTGCTTGCGGGCACCGCCGACCTCCGGGCGCGGCTGGAATTTTTAGCGCCCCTCGACCCGATGCTCTGGGACCGGAAGCTGATCGAAGCCCTGTGGGACTTCAGATACTCCTGGGAGATCTATACCCCGGCGGAAAAGCGCAGGTACGGCTATTACGTGCTGCCGATGCTGCACGGCGAAAACCTGATCGGACGCGTCGAAGCCGCCGCGGACAGGAAAAACAAAGTCCTCACCGTAAAGAACATCTGGTACGAAGACGGCGTAAGGCAGACGAAAAAGCTGAATGATGCCGTAAGCGGCGCCCTGAAGCGCCTGGCGAAGCTCAACGGCTGCGCGGCAGTCGTATTTCAGAACGAATGTGACCCGAACTGATCCGCAAGGAGAAACATATGCGATCCATGCTGTTTGAAGGCCGGTGCCTCAAGCCCTCCGCCCGCACCCTCTGGGAGGTGCAGGCGTTTGCCCAGCGTCCGCCCGTGGAGGCCGCCACCAACCTGTATACCTCCATCCGGGACAGGGCCATGGCCCGGATCGAAGAAGCCCGCGCGGCGCGCAGGGCCCTTCAAAGTCCCGAAGATCTGAAAGCCCGAAAGCAACAGGTGCGTTCCGGCTTTCTTTCCGCCATCGGCGGCCTGCCGGAATACAGCGAGGTCCCGAAGGCCTGCGTCACCCATCGCAGCGAGCATAGCGGATTCGCGCTGGAAAACGTCATTCTGGAAACGCGGCCCGGCTGTTTTGCCACCTGCGCCGTGTATTCTCCCCTGCCCTTCACAGGAAAGCGGCCCGCGGTGCTGCTCCTGATCGGGCATACGGACGCCGGAAAGGCCGACCCGGAGTACCAGTACGCCGCGCAGCTGTTCTGCCGCGCCGGCTTCACGGTGCTGGCCCTCGATCCCTACGGCGAGGGCGAAAGGTTCGAGCATTACAGCACGGAAAATGACTATCAGCCCATCCAGGGCTGCTCCGGCGAGCACGACCTGATGGACTGGAAGTTCAAGCTCATGGGCAAAAGCCTGGCCCGGTACTTTATCGCCGACACGCTGGCGGCGACCCGATATCTCAAAAGCCGCCCGGACGCGGACGGAAGGCGCGTGGCGCTCACCGGCCATTCCGGCGGCGGCACGCAGGTCTCCATGCTGATGTTGGCCGCAGGAGAGGAATTCGCCTGCGCCGCTCCCTGCGCCTACATCACCGACAACCAGGCGATGCTGGAGGAAGGCGTGGACCCGGACAACGAAATGATCTGGCCCGGCAGCATCGAAAAAGGCATCGACTGCGCGGACATCCTGCTGGGCATGGCACCAAAGCCCGTGGCGGTGCTTAGCAACGCCCATGATTTTTTCCCTCTTGAAGGAACGAAGCGGGCGGTGGATGAGGCCCGCGCGGTGCTTGAGCGCACAGGCGCCGTTAAAAAAGGCGATCCCTCCCCCATCGAGCTGTATATTGCCCAAAGCGAGCACGCCTACGGCCCGACCCTCGCCCGCGCGGCGCTGAGCCTGTTTAGCCGCAGCCTGCTGAGCAGGGACACAAGCGATGAGACCCTGAAAGACTTCCGTTTTGAGCCTCTGCCGTCCCAGCGCCTGGAAGCCGCCGGGGGCCGCATCCTGAAAGCGTGTCCGGATATGAAGACCCTTCAGGACGAAGCCCGCGAACTGCTCGCCGAGATCCAGGCGCGCAGGAACACGATTCTGCCCCTCGAGGAACGGCTGGGCGCGCTGCTTTCGGCAAAGGACGAAGGCGTCAGCGCTGTGAGGATATACCGGGAAGGCGTGTGCGCGCCGTACGCGTATTACTGTTTTACCGCAAAGCAGGAAGCCGGCATCTGGCTGAACGGAGCGATCCTGAGGCCCATGTACGCCCCGGACGGGCCGATGCCGACGGTGATCATGCTGTGGCCCGGCGGCACTTCGCGCATCGCGGAGCATTCCCATCTGATCCACCGCGCCCAGGCGGAAGGAAAACAGGCGGTCATTCTGGACCTGCCGGGCGAAGGCGCGCTTTTGCCCGCGAAGCTGGGCGGCAGCGACATGTACATCAGCTGGAGCACCATGTACAAGCTGAACGCTTACCTGATCCAGTTGGGCGACAGCCTGTGCGCGCTTCGCACCCGGGGCGTGATGGCCGCCTGCCGGGCGCTGGAAAAAGCCGGTTTCGTTCAGACAGATACGCTTTGCCTGTACGGCGAAGGCGACGAAGGCCGGTATGCTTCCTTAGCCGGCGTTATGTGCGGCCTGCCCGCGGAAACCGACGGCAAATGCCAAAGCTACGAGGAGATCGTTTTTAGCGAATACCACGACCAGACGCATACGCACGCCTGGGCCCTGCCCGGCGCGCTGGACGCGTTCGGCAGTGAAGAGATCGAATACTATTTCAGCAGGAGGACGGATACATGAAGCTCAAGATCGCGATGGTGGGCGGCGGCTCATACTCATGGACGTACGGACTGTACAGCACGTTTCTGGACAATCCCTTCTATGACAGGCAGACGGAACTGTGCCTGTACGACATAAACGAAAAGGCGCTGGACGACACCTTCCGCTTCTGTTCGTACTATAACGACCTGTACCCGGAAAAGGCGATCACCATCACCCGGACGATGGACGAAGACAAAGCCCTGGAAGGCGCCGATTTCGTGGTGGTAGCCATTTCCCACGGCGGCCTGGAAGCGGAGCTGGAGGATCACTACATCGCCCGCAGGCACGGCTTTTACAACGTGAAGGGCTCCGAGTCCGGCATCGCGGGCGCGAGCCGCACGGTGCGCCACGTGCCGGAGTTCATCCGCATCGCCAAAAAGATGAAGCGGCTATGCCCGGACGCGATCATGCTCAACGTTACCAACCCGCTGACCGCCCTCACCCGCTCTGTGCAGAAATATGCGGACGTGCACGCCGTGGGCTTCTGCCACGGCATACGCAACCACCTGGAGATCCTTCTGCCCTATTTCGGCGCGGACAGCTTCGAGCACGTGAGCTTCTCGGTATCCGGCGTGGACCACTGCTCCTTCCTGACGGACGTGAAATTCTACGGTGAAGATGCGCTGGAGATCATGCGTTCCAAGCGCATGATCGAGGCCGCCTGGGCAGGCAAGACCAATATTACCTTCGACGATCCCTTCGCGGGGCGCGAAAACGAGCGCATCCGCTTTATTCTCTGGGATATGCTGGGCTGCATGCCCGGCCTGAGCGACGAGCACTGTGCCGAATTCTATTACCAGACCACCGGCACCCAGGAGAACCGCGACCGTTTCGGCATGCATTACGACCGCATCGCGGACCGCGTGAAGACCGTGAACACCCTGCGTGACACCATCGTGAAGCCCCTTGAAAGCGGGGAAATGCCGCCCCTCAGGATCAGCGAGGAAAGGCCTGACCGCGTGATCGAGGCGCTCAAGGGCGGGCGGCAGTTCTACGACGTGATGAATTACCGAAACTTCGGCCAGACCCGGGAGCTGCCCATGGACACGGTGGTGGAGACCTTCGTGACCTTTGATGCCACGGGCGTGCATCCCGCCATCGCCAATCCCCTGCCCGGCGCGGCCCGGCTGGTGGTGCAGGCGACGGCACTTCGTGAGGAGATGTTCATGGAGGCCGCCGTGGAGTGGGACGAAAACAAGCTCACCGCGGCCCTGTGCCAGGACCCGCTGGTGCAGGATTTCACCCGCATCCGCGACGTGAGCCGGGACATCATGAACTATAACCGGCAGTTCGTGCGCGAATAAAGATAAGGAGGCGGCCCTTTGCTTCATTTCATGGCGGGCTTCGCCCGCGTAAACATCACCCCGCCGCTGGGCATACCCGTTGCGGGCTACTACCAGGTCCGCCTGGCCCAAAGCGTGCTGGACGAGCTGGAGGCCAATACCGTCGCCGTTTCCGACGGCACCCGCACCGCGCTTATCTTCAGCGTGGATCTGCTGGAGATCAAAAGCGAATTCTGCGAACCTCTTCTGGATCAGGTCTCACAGGAGACCGGCGTTCCCAGGGACTGTATCTTCATCGCCTGCACCCACACCCACACCGGCCCGCAGCTGGACGGGGACGAAGCGCCCAGGCTTCGGAGCGAATACGTGACGTTCCTGGGCCGCCGCCTCTCTGACGCGGGGCGCATGGCGCTTCAGGATATGTCGCCCGCGCGCATGGGCTGGGGCACCGCGCACGCGCCGGGCATCGCCTTCATACGGCGCTTCCGCATGAAGGACGGCACCATACACACCAATCCCGGCATTTTCAACCCCGACGTGATCGGCCCCGTGGGCGAGATCGACGACCGGGTGAGCGCGGTGCGGCTGGACCGCGAAGGCAAAGACAGCATTCTGATCGCCCACTTCGCGGTGCACCCGGACACCATCGGCGGCTGCGTGATATCCGCGGACTGGCCGGGCTGGACGAGGCGCTTTGCCGAAAAAGCCATCGAACACGTGAAATGCGTGGTGTTCAACGGCGCCATCGGCGACGTGAACCACGTGAACACCCAGCCCGCGGGCGGGTACATGAACGACCTTAAAATGGACTTTGACGACTGCGTGCGCGGCTACGGCCACTCCCGGCACATGGGCCGCACGGTGGCGGGCGCGCTGATGCAGATATACGATAAGGTGACGTACTGCGAAGAAGCGGACATCGGGGCTTTGCAGACGGTGATCCGCTGCCCCTCCAACCGTCCCGATCCGGCAGGCATTCCCGCGGCGAAGCGCCTGTGCGAACTGCACTGGTCCGGGCAGGACGACCAGATCCCCTATACCGGCATGCAGCTGACCACGGTGGTGGCAGAAGCGGAGCGCATGCTGGCGCTTGAAAACGGGCCGGACGATTTCGCCCTGCGCTTAAGCGCCGTGCGCCTGGGGCCGGTTGCCCTGTGCGGCATTCCCGGCGAGCCATTCTCCCAGACGGGCCGCGAGATCAAGGCCGCGCCCGGCTGGGCGCTGAGCCTGCCCTGCTGCTGCGTGAACGGCTACGCGAATTACTTCCCGCTGGCGAAGGACTACGCCGAGGGCGGATACGAAGCCAGGTCGAGCCTGTTCAAAGCCGGCGTGGCGGAAGAAGTGCGCGACGGGTGCCTTGCGCTCCTGGACGCGCTGAAAAACGGAAAGGCGGCCAAAGCGCATGAATGAGAACACCCTGAACGATATGCTCTCCCGGCCTTCGGAGGCGCTGTGCAGCGATCTTGCGTCCTTAGGCGGCGACATCATGGTGATCGGCGCGGGCGGCAAGATGGGGCCTACCCTGAGCCGCATGGCGCGCAGGGCGAAGGGAAACAGCGGCCGCGTGATCGCGGTGTCCCGCTTTTCGGACGCGGAAGCCAGAAAGCTGATGGAAGACGCAGGCGTGGAGATGCTCTCCTGCGAGCTGACCGACCCGGACAGCGTAAACAGGCTGCCCCTGTGCGAAAACGTGATCTTTATGGCCGGGCGCAAGTTCGGCACCTCCCAGGGCGCCTGCGAGACCTGGCAGATGAACGCCGTGGTGCCTTCTACGGTTGCCCGTCATTTCGGCGCCGCCCGGTACGTGGTGTTTTCCACCAGCAACGTCTATCCCTTCACCCGTCCGGATGAGGGCGGATGCACGGAAAGCGTGGAGCCCGCGCCCGTGGGCGAATACGCCGCCAGCTGTCTGGGGCGCGAACGCGCCTTTGAGTACGCCGCCGCCCATTACGGCGCAAAGGTACTCAAGTTCCGTTTGAGCTACGCCATCGACCTGAGGTACGGCATTCTGAACGACCTGTGCCAGTGGATCATGCGGGGAGACGAGATCCCCCTGGGCGTGCCCGCCTTCAACTGCGTGTGGCAGCGCTACGCCAACGAGGCCGCGCTGCGCTCGCTGCTGCTGGCGGATGAGAGCTGCCCCGCGCTGAACGTGACCGGCCCGGAAACGCTGAGCGTACAGCAGGCCGCCGAAAAGCTTGCCGTCCTGCTTGGCAAAGAAGCGCGCTTCGGCGGCGAAACGGGCGAGAAGGGCATCCTCTGCAATTCCCAGAAATGCATCGGCCTGTTCGGCTACCCGGACGTGGGGCCGGACGAGATGATGCGCATGCAGGCCGAATGGATCATGTCCGGCGGACGCTGCCTGGGCAAGCCCACCCACTTCGAGGAACAGAAAGGAAGATTCTGATGCGCAAGCCAGCAAACGATCTGCTCATGCGGGGCGCGTTCATTCCGGCGATGCCGCTGGCCCTGAACGCAGACAGAGAGTTTAACGAATATGTACAGCGCCGGCTGATCCGTTACTATCTGGAGAGCGGCGCGGACGGCCTGGCGGTGGGCGTGCACACCACGCAGTTCGCGATTAGGGACCCGAAGATCAATCTGTTCGAGCGTGTGCTTAAGCTGTCCATTGACGAAATGCGCGCCTACAGCATCGAAACCGGGCGCACGGTGCTGGCCGTGGCGGGCGTATGCGGCGAAACGGAGCAGGCCGTGAGGGAAGCCCGCACCGCTGCCAGCCTGGGCTACGACCTTGCGCTGCTCAGTCCCGGAGGTCTTGGGCATCTGAGCGAAGACGAAATGGTGGAGCGCACGCGGCAGGTGGCTTCGGTCATGGACGTGATGGGCTTCTACCTGCAGATCGCCGTGGGCGGGCGCGCGTTTTCCTTCGACTACTGGAAGCGCGTGTGCGATATCGCGGGCGTGAAAGCCATCAAATGCGCCGCCTTCGACCGCTACCGCACGGTGGACGTGGCCCGCGCCATCGCCTTCGCGCCCCACGAGATCGCCCTGTATACGGGCAACGACGACAGCATCGTGACCGACCTTCTGACGAAGTATCGCTTTACGGACGGCAGGGAAACGAAGACGGTGTCCACCCGCGGCGGGCTGCTGGGACACTGGTGCGCCTGGACCAGCGCGGCAGTCAGGCTCTTTCAGCGCATCAAAGCCCTGCCCGAAGGTGCTTCCGTACCCCAGGACCTTTTGAGCCTCGCCGCCGCCGTGACGGACGTGAACGGTGCTTTCTTTGACGCCCACAACGGCTTTGGCGGCTGCATCGCGGGCATGCACGAGGTGCTCCGTCGCCAGGGCCTGATGGACGGCGTATGGTGCCTGGACCCCAAAGAGGCCCTTGGGCCCGGCCAGGCGGAGGAGATAACCCGCGTGTACCGCATGTATCCGGAGCTCAGCGACGACGCGTTCGCCAAAGCGTTCCTGGAAAAATACAGCGCGGCGCATCCTTTAAAACGCTGAACGGCATTACGCAGCCGCAAAAGCAAAACTTAACGCACAGGCGCAGCGGAGCAAAACAGGGTTTTTGCTTCGCCGCGCCGAATTGTTTTTGTAAGCGACAGGCCGGCCAGGCGCATACAGACGCCCCTGCTGCACGGAGGAAAAACGCATGCTCTATCCCATGAATCTTGAGCCTTTTGACCAAAAAAACTTCGTTTCGCCGCCCGCCGCCTTCCGGGGCGTGCCCTTCTGGGCCTGGAACTGCCGTGTGACGAAGGAAAAAATCGCCCGGCAGACAGAATGCTTCCGTCAGATGGGCATGGGCGGGGCCATGGTGCATCCGCGCACGGGCATGGATACCGAATACCTTTCCGACGAATATATGGATCTTGTTTCCTTCGCCGAAGAGGAGCTGCGCGCAAAGGGCATGACCTGCTGGCTGTACGACGAAGAGCGTTTTCCCTCCGGCTGCGCCGGGGGCATCGTGACCAGGGACATACGCTTCCGCGCGCGGCAGCTGGTGCTCACCCGCGAGGAAACGTCAGGCTTCTGCCGGAACCGGGAAGAGTTCGATTCTCTCGTGCGGGCGGGCGAAAAGCCGAAGGGCTATTTCCTTTGCAGCTACGATATACAGCTTGAAAACGGCTGCCTTTTATCTTATTCACGCCTGCCCTCAGGCGGGAACTGGCACGCCTTGATGGAGCTATGGCCCGAGAGCCCCTGGTTCAACGGCGAAAGCTACGTGGACGTGTTTTCGCCCGATGCGGTGGACGAATTCATCCGCGTCACCCATGAAAGATACTTTGGGGCATTGAAGGAGCATATCGGCACGGACGTGCCCGCCATTTTTACAGACGAGCCCCACATGAAAGGCAAATACTGCATGGCAGGCCCCGATTCCGCCCGCGCCACCCTGGCCTTCACGGAAGAGATCAACGCGTCCTTCCGGGAAAAATGGGGCAAGGAGATCCTGGACGTCCTGCCCGAACTCATATGGGAAAAGGCGGACGGCCCCAGCGTATGGCGGTACCGCTACCACGACCACGTGACCGAGTGCTTTGCCTCCGCCTACGGCGACCGCATCGGCGAGTGGTGCTTAAAACACAGCATCGCCTACACGGGGCATTTTCTGTCCGAGCGCACGCTGTTCTCCCAGACGCTGGCCCTGGGCGAGACTATGCGACAGTACCGCAGCCAGCAGCTGCCGGGCATAGACATCCTGGCGGGCCAGCTGGAGATCACCACCGCAAAGCAGGCGGAATCCGTGCGCCGGCAGATGGGCCGCGAGGGCCTGGTGTGCGAGATGTACGGCGTGCTGGAGTGGGACGTTACCTTCCGCCAGCACAAGCTGCAGGGCGACTGGCTGGCAGCGCTGGGCGTGACCACGAGGGTGCACCATCTTGCGTTCATGTCCATGGGCGGCGAAGCCAAGCGCGACTGGCCCGCGGCCATCGGCTGGCAGTCCCCCTGGTGGGATAAATACGGCGAACTGGAGACCTATTTTGCCCGCGTAAACAGCCTGCTCACCCGCGGAAGAGCCGTAACGCGGGTAGCGGTCATGCACCCCATCGAAAGCTTCTGGCTTTTGTTCGGCCCCAATTCCCAGACGCTGGAGCGCCGCGAGCAGATGGACGAGCAGTTCGAGTCCCTCGCCCAGTGGCTTTTGTACGGCGGCGTGGATTTCGATTATCTTTCCGAGTCCCTTTTGCCTGTCTTGTGCCCGGAAGCCGGCGCGCCCCTGAAGGTCGGCGCCTGCGCCTACGAGTGCGTGATCGTACCGCCGGTTCTGACGATCCGCAAAACCACCCTTGCGAGGCTTACGGAATTTGTGCGCGCGGGCGGGCGTCTCGTATGTCTCGGCGATGCGCCCCGGCTCGTGGACGGCGCGCCTTCCGATGAAGCCCGGGCAGTGTGGCAGAAAGCCCGAAGGCTCCCCATGGAGCGCGCCGCGCTGATGGAAGAGATGCAGGATCTTCGCGATGTCGAGATTCGTTTCAGCCAAAATGGCAAGCGGAGCGGCAACCTGTTTTACCAGCTGCGGCAGGACGGGGAGGAGCGCACGCTGTTCGTGTGCCACGTGAAGGACGAGCCTTCGCCCAGAGACCGCGTGTATACGGTGCGCGTGCGCGGCCTGTGGAGCGCCGAAAGGATGGACGCGCTCACGGGCGAAATCAAGCCCATGGGCGGCACGCAGCAAAACGGCTTTACCTCATTTACATGGGCCTGCAGCGCCCAGGACAGCCTGCTTCTGCGGCTGCGCCCCGGCGCCTGCTCTGCCCCCCAGCCCCTGTCTGCCAGGCAATGCGCGTTCATGACGCTCAGCCAGCCGGACAGTTTTTCGCTGGACGAGCCGAACGCCCTTCTGCTGGACCGCTTCGCCTACGCGCTGGACGACGGCGAATGGCATGAGGCGGAGGATGTGCTCCGGGCGGACAACGCCCTGCGGGCCATGGCAGGCCTGCCCCGGCGCGACGGCGACCAGGTGCAGCCCTGGCTGACGAAGCCAGAAAAGCCGCTGCACACAGCGCACCTGATGGCTGTCTTTTGGTCTGACAGGCCTTTCGGCGGCCTGCGTCTGGCCATGGAGCAGCCCGGGAACGCCTCGGTGGAGCTGAACGGTGCACCCGTCAAAACGCGCACGGACGGCTGGTATGTGGACGAGGACATCCCCACGCTGCCGCTTCCCCGCATAAGGAAGGGCGAAAACGTGCTCGTGGTCCACATCCCGCTCACCAAAAGGACCAACATCGAAAGCATGTATATCCTGGGAACTTTCGGCGTGGAGATCCGGGGCACCGATCTGTGCCTGACCGACATGCCGGAAGATATCCGGCTGGACGATCTCACGCGGCAGGGCTTTCCGTTCTATACCGGCAACGTGACGTACCGCTTCCGGATCGAGCCCAAAGCGCCGCTCAGGGATGTATGCCTGCACGTTCCCCGCATGGCGTCCCCGGTGGCGGAGGTTCGCGTGGACGGCGTGCGCGCCGGCATGATCGCCTGGCAGCCCTACAGCGTCCGCCTGCCCGACGTAAGCGCCGGCAGTCACCTGATCGAGCTTACGACCTGCGGCAGCCGCTATAACGGATTCGGCACCCTGCACAACGCGAATCCCCATTACAAGTGGTACGGGCCCGCCGCTTACCGCACCACAGGAGACGAGTGGACGGACAACTACCAATTGCGGCCAAGTTATATCCTCTCACCCATAGAACTGACGCAGGCAGAAACAGACGGAGGCAGACAGAAATGACCAAGGCCGGTATCCATCAGGAAAACATACGCTTTCTCGGACGCCTGGACGAAACACAGGACCCCGTGAGCCTGGACTGGACGGGCAGCGGCTTCGAGGTGCAGTTCAAAGGGCGTTCCCTGTGGGCAGAACTGGAAGCGACCTGCGAATCCCCCGATATGTGGGTGTGCTGCGCCGTGGACGGCGCGCCGGTGAGCCGCTTCATGGTTGAGCCGGGAAGGCGGTTTTATCCCCTCGTGCACGGCATGGACGCGTCGCTTTCCCGCCGCGTGACGCTGATGAAGGAGACCCAGCCCATGCCCCACGCCCCCGCAGCCAACGTGCGCGTGCACGGCCTTGCGCACGACGGGGAACTTCTGCCCCTTCCCCAGCCGCGCCTGCGCATCGAGTTTATCGGCGACAGCCTCTCCAGCGCGGAAGGCGCGCTGGCGCCCGGGGGCAATACCGAATGGATCAGCATGTGGTTCAGCGCCTGCGCGAACTATTCTTTCTACTGCTGCCGGGAGCTGGGCGCGGAAAGGCGGCTTCTGTCCCAGAGCGGCCGGGGCGTGTACTGGGATTATACCGGAAACCGTGCCGGCAACATGGCGGACGATTACGATACGGTATGCGGCGTGCTGCGCGGTCCCGAGGCGGAAGCGCGCGGCTGCCTGAAACCGTACGATTTTGATGCCTGGCCGGCGGACGCGGTGTGCATACGCCTGATGTGCAACGATTCAAGCGGCCTGAACCGGCGCGGAAACACCCCGGAAAACCGTTTGGAACTGATACAGGGAGCCGCCGCCTTTGCCCGGCACGTGCGCCTGCGCAACCCCGGGGCGTACATCCTGTGGGTTCTGCCGCCCAGCGACACCATGCCGGAGCTGGCCCAGCGGGCGGTCGCTCTTTGCCAGAAGGAAGGCATGAAGCGCATCAGCGTGTGCGCCTTGCCGGATTACCGTCCCGGGGACATGGGCGCCCGCAATCATCCCAACGCCCTGTACAATTACCGCGCCGGCCTCATCCTGGCGGACCGCATCCGCAAAGTGCTTGGGGCGGAAGCAAACCCATGAGCCTGTACGCCATAGGGGATCTGCACCTGCACTTTCAATCCCAGCTCAAAGCCCCCGGACAGCTGAACGGCAGGGTGTGGAAAAACCACGAGGCCGTGTTCCGTGAAAACTGCCTGGACATGCTGACCGAGGAGGACACGCTGGTCCTGGCGGGCGACCACAGCTGGGGCAAAAAGCTGAGCGAGTGCGAAAAGGACCTGGAATACATTTCTGCCCTGCCCGGCAGAAAGATCCTTCTGCGGGGCAACCACGACATGTTCTGGGACGTGAAAAAGACGGAAGCCCTGAACGAAAGCTACCGCGGCAGACTGCGCTTTCTGCAAAACAGTTATGAGCCTTACGGGGATTATGCGCTGGTGGGCACGAAGGGCTACACCTTCGAAGGGCCGTTCTACCTGGACGCCCGGGGTCATGTGACCGGCTGGGACGAGGAGGAGGCCGCCCGCGCGGAGCAGCTTGTAAAGCGGGAAGCCGAGCGCCTGCGCGCATCTTTCGAAGCCGCCCGGAAAGACGGTTACACGCGCTTTATCATGTTTTTGCATTATCCGCCCACGAACATACTGGAGCGTTCCAGCGTGTTTACGGACATGGCCCGTGAATACGGCGCTGAACACGTGATATACGGCCACTGCCATGGCCACGAGCGGTTTTTTGACAGCCTGCAGGGCAGGCATCATGGCTGCGAATACCATCTGGTATCCGGCGACTATCTCAAATGGAAGCCCCTGAAGATACTATAAAACGAGAGGGATAGAGCATGCAGATCACAAAACTCAGAACGAATCATCTGGACAGGCCGCTGGGCTTCGGCTTTGACAAGGCGATCCTGTCCTGGCTGACGACGGATACTCTGGCCGCAAGGCAGGCAGTCAGCCGCGTGGAAGTGTCACTTACAGCGGACGAAAGCAGTACTGTGTACGATTCCGGCCGGGTGGAGACCATATACGCGCCGGACAGCCTGAAGATCGTATCCGGCATGGATTCCGCGGGCTGGGCTTTGCCGCTCACGCTTCAGCCCATGACCAGGTACTTCTGGCGGGTAACGGTGTGGAGCGACCTGGGCGAGGAAACCGTAAGCGAATGGACCTGGTTCGAAACGCCCCGTTCCAAAGACGCCCCGTGGAAAGCCGATTGGATCACCTCTCCCTTTGGCCGCGAAGCGCATCCGGTGTTTTCGCGGCGCTTCGTGCTTGCGGAAAAGCCCGTCAGCGCGCGGTGCTATATTGCCGGCCTGGGCATGTACGAAGCCCGTCTGAACGGCGAAAAGCTGGGAGACGAGGTGCTTTTGCCGGGCTTTCACGCCTATGACAGTTATCTCATGTATCAGACGCTGGAACTGGAGCCCCGGGCCGGCGAAAACATGATGGAAGTCACCCTGGGCGAAGGCTGGTACATGGGCCGCTACGGGCTCAAGTCCAGGGCGCCGCGCTACGGCGAGGAGTATCTGCTTTTGGCGGAGATACGCCTTAAGTACGCCGACGGCCGGGAGGAGATCATCGGCACGGACGAAAGCTGGCAGGCAGTGCGCTCCTCCATCACCTTCGACAGCATATACGACGGCGAGACCTGTGACGCCGCGCTTAAGCCGGGACAGCCGCAGGCCGCCCTTTACGCCAAAGCGCCCAAAGTGCCCCTCACGGCCCGGGTAAATCCCCCGCTGCGCATACACGAGCGCTTTACGCCCGTCCTGTCCCCGGAAAACCCGCAGGTGCTGGATATGGGCCAGAACTTTGCGGGCTGGTGCAGTTTTTACTGCGACGCGCCGGCAGGCACCGAGATCCGCCTGCTGTACGCCGAATACATGAAGGACGGCGACGTGTACCGCGACAATCTGCGCAAGGCAAAGTGCGTGTATACCTACATATCCGACGGCACGCCCCGCTGGGTGGAGCCCCGCTTTACCTATTTCGGCTTCCGCTACGTGAAGGTGGAGGGCTGGCCGGGAGCGCTCGACCCCGCCAGGTTCACAGGCTGCGCCGTATACAGCAGCCTGGAACGCACGGGCTTTATCGAGACAAGCGACGTCCAGCTCAACCGCCTGTACGAAAACACGCTGTGGAGCCTCAAAAGCAATTTTGTGGACATCCCCACTGACTGCCCCCAGCGCGACGAGCGCATGGGCTGGACGGGCGATATACAGATCTTTGCCGACACCGCCTCCTACCACATGGACACCGCCGCGTTTCTGGACAAGTTCATGCTGGACCTCATGTGCGAGCAGAAGCGCCTGGACGGCAGCGTGCCCTGCGTGGTGCCCATGTGCCGGTACGAATTGAACGGCGTTTCCGCCTGGGGCGACGCCGCCTGCGTGATCCCCTGGCGCCTGTACGAGCATTACGGCGACAGGGAGATGCTTTCAAGGCATTTTGATTCGATGCGCGGCTGGGTGGACTGGATCAGCCGCCAGAACGACAGGCACGCTTCCGGCTTTTTGTGGGACGGCTGCGCTCAGCTGGGCGACTGGCTGTCGCTGGACGGGGACAGCGTGTACGGCGGCACGGACCGCACGTTCGTGGCCACGGCGTATTACTACTATTCCGCGCTCCTCACTTCCAGGGCCGCCTCGGTGCTGGGACTGGACGAGGAAGAAGAACGATACCGCCGGCTCGCCCAAAGCATACGCGAGGCCTTCGGAAACGAGTATTTCACCCGCACGGGCTCCATATCCATACGCACGCAGACCGCCTGCGTGATGGCGCTGTACCTGGATCTCGCGCCGGAAAACGCGAAGGCAAAGACCGCCCGGCTGCTGGTGCGGCTCGTGCGCGAAAACGGCGTGCAGCTGCGCACGGGCTTCGTGGGCACGCCCTGGCTGCTGCCGGTGCTGAGCGATATCGGCGAGACGCAGTTGGCCTACGATCTGCTCTTTAAGCAGGAATACCCCGGCTGGATGTACGAGGTGAACAGGGGCGCCACCACCATATGGGAGAGGTGGAACTCCATCGAGCCGGACGGCGAAATGAACCGGGACGGCATGAACTCTTTCAACCACTACGCCTACGGCTCCGTAGCCGGCTGGCTGTACGGCTATGCCGCAGGCATACGGCAGCCAGAGGACCGGGCGCCCTCCCATGGCATGCGGAGCATCTGCGTTTCTCCCCGCCCGGACCGCAGGATCAGGCATTTTTGCTGCCGCTACGCCGCTCCCGCCGGAGAATACGAAGTCCGCTGGGACTGGCAGGGCATCGAATGCACGGTCAGGGTGAAGGTGCCCTTCGGCTGCGAAGCGCAGATCGCGCTGCCGGACGGACGCACGCAGCAGGCCGCAAGCGGCGAATACAGCTTTACCCTCTCGCTGCCGCTTCCGAAGTATACGCTGGACGCGCAGCTGGATGCGCTTTTGAGCGATCCCGCCGCCCGGAACGTGATCGCCCGCCTCTTCCCCCAGGCCATCAGGGGCGTGGCCTTCCAGTACGAGATGCATACGCTCCGCCAGCTTCTGTCTTCGCCCTTCTCCGAGATGAGCGACGAACAGATCCGGGCGCTGGAAGAAGAACTGTCCAAAATCGAATACGAACCGAAACGGTAAGAGACACCAAAACAGAACGGGAGGAGCCGCGCGGCTCCTCCCGTTCTGTTTTGGGTTTTTATCCGATCTCGGCGCGGTAGCCGTCCAGCTCCCGCTCGTTGCCGTATACGAAGTGGCCCGGTATGATCTCGCACCACTGGGGCAGATCCACGGAGTAATCGTGTACGGACGGGTCGTACACCAGAAGCTTCTTTGCCCGCTCCACGTAGGGGTTGGGGTTGGGCACGGCGGACAGAAGCGCCTTGGTGTAGGGATGCAGCGGGTGGGCGAACAGTTCCTCCGCCTCCGCCAGCTATACTATCTGCCCTTTGTGGATGACCGCGATACGGTCGGAAATGAACCGTACCACGCTCAGGTCGTGAGCTATGAACAGGTAGGTGAGGCCGCGCTGCTTCTTGAGCTCGTTCAGCAGGTTCAGCACCTGGGCCCTTATGGACACGTCCAGGGCGCTTATGGGCTCGTCAGCCACTATGAACTCGGGCTGCATGATGAGGGAGCGGGCTATGCCGATGCGCTGCCTCTGGCCGCC
>JAFZPV010000051.1 GCA_017552535.1 Clostridia bacterium | reverse complement strand
TGCGGGAAACAGGACTTGAACCTGCACGAATCGTAATGATCACTAGAACCTGAATCTAGCGCGTCTGCCAATTCCGCCATTCCCGCGAAAAGTTGGTGGGCAGGGGTGGATTCGAACCACCGAAGTCTGCGACGGCAGATTTACAGTCTGCTCCCTTTGGCCACTCGGGAACCTACCCACGATATATTGTTCAAGCTGGCGAAGGGACTCGAACCTTCAACCTGCTGATTACAAATCAGCTGCTCTACCATTGAGCTACGCCAGCAGATCGAATACCTTTGCCAAACCCGGAAAAACGATCCGGAAGGGGCTCGAACCCTCGACCTCCAGCGTGACAGGCTGGCATTCTAACCAACTGAACTACCGGACCTTGATGGGCCTTCAGGGACTTGAACCCCGGACCGATCGGTTATGAGCCGACTGCTCTGACCAACTGAGCTAAAGGCCCTTAGTTTTTGTCACCTGACAGCCAAGAATTTTGACGACCTCTACGGGACTCGAACCCGTGTTACCGCCGTGAAAGGGCGATGTCTTAACCGCTTGACCAAGAGGTCGTATCCTCTTAATCGGGGCGACAGGATTTGAACCTGCGACCCCATGCTCCCAAAGCACGTACGCTACCGAACTGCGCTACACCCCGATGCATACGACCGTGCCTCACAAGCGACGTAGGATATTATAACCAATGGGGGAAGTTTTGTCAATAGCCTTTTTTGATTTTCGGGCGGACCGAATGGTTAATTCTTGATGCTGAAGCGATGCCCGTAAAAGCGGGAGCTGTCCGGCGCAGAAGAAACGGGAAGGCGCAGCCCTCCCAAATCGTTGCTTTTTTTCCGGCCGCCTGCTCAGGCTTTCTTCAGGATCACATACATCCAGGAGCCGGAGGGCACCTCGAAAGTGAGGATCTTTTTGGCGGCGTCATATTCGCTTTCGCAGGGCACGAGCTCGTCGTTTTCCACCCGGAACAGCTCGTACTGCGCGGGGCAGTCGATGGTGAGCCACAGGCGCATATTTCCCTCGAACACCGATATCTGGCCGGCGTGCTCAAAGACCACGCTGAAAGCGGAGGCGACGTCGCTGTCGGACCCGAAGGGGGAGCGGTACTGGTTCACCAGCACGTCGCCCGTGGGGGAGGTGTCGTAGTCGTACAGCTGCACCAGGCAGCGGCGGTGGCGCCCGTTGCCGATGGCGTTGTGGCCGCAAACGGGGCAGGCGGTAAAGGTCTCGCCTTCATAGGTGACCGAAAGCTGGGCGCAGGGCGCGTTCAGCTGGAAATCGCAGCCGTCGTCCAGGCAAGTCGCCCGGTGGAAACCGTCGCGGCGATAGCGCCATTTGCTCATATAGTGGCTTTCGGGGCCCTCCGCGAAAGCGCACGCCAGCGCCAGCAAAAGCGCGATGGTCAGAAACAGGGCAGTGATCCGGCGCATAAACTTCACCTCCTTGTATGGATGAAACGATTATACTACAGGCGGGGGATTATTTCAAGAGCAAAAAATGTCGGCCAACAGCCTGAAACGGACAGAAAAGGCCGGCCCGTCCCGTCTTAGGACGGAAGAAACGGCGGAGGATGAAAAAAACGTTGTGAAAACGCGGGATGTGTGATATACTCATGGTGCGCGAAAGCCTGACCGGCGCAACAAGCCGTGCGGCCGGGCGGAATGGGAACAAATCGGCTTTTGATCCGTCCAATCAACGAATACGATCCGAGGGGTGAGCAAATGAAACGTTTATTGTGCCTGGCGCTTATGATCTGCCTTCTGTGCGCCCCCGTGGTGCGCGCCGAAACGCCGCAGACCGGTGACCTGCTGCTGGTGTACTACAACTGCATCCTGTACGATAACTACGACATGAGCACCCGCAAGGTGCTGGCGTATGTGCCTTCCGGCGCGGTGGTGATGTATATCGCGCCCATCGAGTGGGGCATATGCGTGGCCTACGGCTCCTTTGTGGGATACCTGGAAGACACGCGGGTATACCAGATCCGGCCCGGAGACAGCTCGTATGAGTTTTCTCTGCCGGACGGCTCCATGGTGATCGAAAGGCAGCCCACCGTTTCGATCCGGGAGGACGGCTCCACCTCCTCCGGCTGGTCAGACTGGTCCGGCTGGTCCGACTGGCAGGCGCCCACGCCTTCCCCTGCGCCTACGGCGACGCCCTGGAACGGATGGTGGTACCCGACGCCCACGCCGAACGCTTCCAACAAGACCTATGTGCCTGAGTTCCCCTACTCGGGCGGATATGCCCGACCCCAGTACTCCCTCTCCTCCCGCAGCGGCCCCGGCACGGGCTACACCTGGGCGGGCTCCTATTCCACCGATGTGAGCGTGAAGGTGTTCTACCAGGCGGAAGGCAGCTCCACCAGATGGGGCTACGTGGAAGTGACCAACGGCGGCCAGAAGTACCGGGTATTCACGGGCATGAGCCGCATGACCGGCTACGGCAGCGTTCCCTTCGACGCCGAAAACTGGGTATGGGCGGAGATCACCAAAACGCATACCGCCAGCTACGGCCCCGGTGACGATTACGCCAAGACGAATTCCATTGTGACGGCGGGCACGCAGGTGAAGGCCTTCTACCAGCAGAACGGCTGGCTCATGTACGAGGTCACGCTCTCCAGCGGACAGATCCAGCGCGGCTGGGCGCCGGCGGACTGCTGGAAGTAAATGAACGCTCCCCGAAAGGGGAAAACGGGCGGCGGATGATGAATTGTCATACATCCGCCGTTCTTTTTCAACATCAAAGCGGTATAATACAGAAAAACACACGGAGGTGCGCGCATGGATACTCCTTACGGACATTTCTCCCGCGGCGGGCGCTCGTTTACGATCGTTACGCCCGACATCCCGCGCAACTGGTACAATTATTTCTACACCGACAACTACGTCACCTTCACTTCCCAGTGCGGCGTGGGCCAGGGCTTTTTGCAGGACCGGCTCGGGCGGCGGCTCATGCCCGTGAAGGCCCGCGGACTGTACGCCGTGGAGGGAGACGCGGGCTGGAGCCTTCTGGGCCTGCCGGTATATGAAAAATACGAAGCCTACTCCTGCGAGCACCGCCTGGGCTCCACGACGGTCAGCCTGCAGAAGCACGGGATACGCACGGAATACACGCTGTTCGTGCCCTGCGAAGAGGATCAGTATATCGGCGCGGAAGCCAATCTCGTGCGCGTGACCAATGTTTCGGACCGGCGCAGGGAATTAAAGCTCATCTGCTATATCGACAACGACTTCGACGGTTCCTACCGGCTGCAGGCTTACAATACCGCCGCGGCGTATAAGGACGGCAGGCTATCCGGCGTGCACTATGATTTCGAAGAGGAATTTGACGGCGAAAAGCGCCCGTTCTGCTTTTTCCTGACCAGTGACCGGGCGCCGGACGGCTGGGATCTGAGAAGGAACGCGTTCATCGGCACCTACGGCACGCTGACGGACCCGGCGGCGCTGCACGCGGGCGGCTGCACAAACAGCGACTGCGTGGCCGAAAAGATGGGCTTCGCCGTGCAGCGGTCGATCTCCCTGGAACCCGGCGAGAGCCGCTGGGTATGCTTTATCGCAGGCCTAGCGCCGGATACGGACGCCGCCCGGGCGCTTACAGAACGCTTTGACAGCGAGGAGAAGGCGCTCAAAGAACTGAAAAAGGTGGAAGATAAGTACTCCGACCGGCTGGACCGCGGCCTTTCTTTCAGCACGCCGGACGAAAAGCTGAACGCGCTTCTGAACGTGTGGCTCAAGTACCAGACGGACATGGGCTCCCGCTGGGCGCGGGTACGCCACAACGGCTACCGCGACATCGCCAGCGATACGGAGTGCCTGGCTTGCTTCCATCCCCGCCTGGCATGGGAGCGAATCAAACGCCTGCTTACATACCAGTACTCCAACGGCTACGCGCCCCGCACGTTCATCGACGGCCAGATCCGTGACAACAACTTCGCGGACTGCACGGTTTGGCTCACCTTCACCGTGTATTATATCGTGACGGAGCTGGGCGACCTGGACCTGCTGAACGAAGAGGTGCCCTTCAATGACGGCAGCACCGCCGCGGTGTACGAGCACATCCGGCGCAGCGTGGATTTCCTGTACGGCTTTACGGGCCTGCACGGCCTTGTGCGCATATGGGGCGGCGACTGGAATGACTGCATGAACAACGTGGGCATAAAGGATAAGGGCGTGAGCGTGTGGCTGTCCATCGCCTGGGTGCGGGCGGCAAGGCAGCTGGCGTCCCTCATGCGTGCCATAGGCAAGCCGCAGGAGGAGATCGACGGCCTGGAAGCGCGCACCCAGGAGATGTGCCGGCGCATAAACGAATACGGCTGGGACGAACAGGGCGGCTATTACATGTACGCCATATCGGACGACGGAGAGCCCGTGGGGGCGGACGCCTGCTGCGAGGGCAAGGTGTTTCTGAACCCGCAGCTCTGGGCCGTGCTGGCCGGAGGCCTGGGGGAAGGCCGGGAGGAGAGGGCGATCGCAAACGCGTACCGCCTGCTGCACGATCCCCTGGGCACCCGCGTGAGCTGGCCGCCCTATACGGCTAAAAGCGCCTGGATCGGCTCCATCGCCCAGAAGGCCCCCGGCGTGCAGGAGAATGGCGGCGTGTATCTGCACGCCATGTGCTGGAAGCTGGCCGTGGACGCGCTGAGGGGAGACGAAAAGCGTGTAGAAGAAGACGTGGAATGCATTCTGCCCTTCCGCAATCCCGTTGTAAACGGCCGCGCGGAGCCTTACATCATTTGCAACTGCTACATGGGCAGGGAGACCGGCTACCGCTACGGCACGCCGGGTCAAAGCTGGCGCACGGCCTCCGGACAGTGGTTTTTGAAAGCGATGGCCCAGTTCGTGTTCGGCCTTCAGCCGACGCTGCAGGGGCTTTGCGTGCGCCCCTGCCTGCCGGAGGGCTGGAACGAAGCCTCGGTGGAAAAGGAATTCCGGGGCTGCCGGTACCGGATCAATTACAGGCGCACGGGAGAAAAAGCCCTGTACTTCAACGGAAAGAAGCTGCCCGGCGACCTGCTCCCCCTGGAAAGCGGAGAAGTGCTGGCGACGTTTTAAGCCGGCTTCAATGAACGAAACGAATCGGCGGAGACGATCATGCTGCGCGTTATTTCATGGATATTCTTTGACCTGGGCTCCACCCTGATCGACGAAACGGAAGCGGACCGCCACAGGGTACAGGAGATGACCGCCGAGACCGGGGTCACTCAGGAAGCATACTGCGAAAAGCGGCTGGAGATGATCCGGCAGGGACTGAACGGTGATGCGGAGGCGGCCCGGTTTTTCGGCCTTAAGAAAACGACCTGGCACAGCGAAGATGAAACGCCGTATCCGGACGCGGTGCCGGTACTGGAGGCGCTGAAGCGCCGGGGCTTCAGGCTGGGCGTCATCGCAAATCAAAACCCCGGCACCGCGCAGCGCCTGAAAAACTGGGAAATGCTTGGGTACTTTGACGTGATCGCCGCTTCGGCGGAACTGGGGTGGGCAAAACCGGACCCGTCCATCTTCCGCTGGGCGCTCGGCCAGGCCGGCTGTCCTGCCGGAAAGGCCGTCATGGTCGGCGACCGTACGGACAACGATATCGCCCCGGCCAACGGCCTGGGCATGCACACCGTGCGGCTTCTGCGCGGGCTGGGCGCACACCGGGAGCCGCAGTGTGAAAAAGAACGGCCCGAGCACACGATCAGGACGCTTGGGGAGCTTCCTGATCTGCTGTGCGGAGAAGGCTCGGTCATAGATCCTATCCGATAAAACGTGTCCGTATTCTATGGACTTTTCTTCTGCAACAAGAAAGGCAGCGGGTTTCGTACCTGCTGCCTTTCTTGTTGAACGAATCGGCTTACAGCTCTCTTGCGTACCGCATCTCCTCCGCACCGAAGCCGAGCTTTGTGCAGCCGTCGGGGCGGAAGCCCATGGCCTCGTAAAAGGCGCGGGCAGAGGTGTTTTTGGTGAATACCCACAGCGCGATGTTTTTATAGCCCGCGGTGCGGACGTCTTCGAACACTTTTTCCAGCATGCGCCGCCCGCAGCCCTTGCGGCGGCCTTCCGGCAGGCTGTGGATCATGATGAGCTCCGCCCAGATAGGCAGGTCCTCGTCCCGCGCGGCATTCCACCAGGCGATGGTCTGCGCCTTGCCGTCCAGAAATAGGATATAGCCGCTGCCCATCTGCCCGTTCAGCGTACGCTCATACATCGCCTGCGCGCGATTCAGGTCGGTGCAGGATGCCAGGGTGTCGTCCGGGATGATGCCCTTGAAGGCGCTTTTCCAGCTTTCGGTCTGGATATAGGCAAGGGTCTGTGCGTCCTGAGCCACAGCGCGGCGGATACGGATATCCATTGCGAATCCTCTCCTTTTACAGCGTGCGCGTGAGCTTCACGCAGCGGCCCAGGATCTGGATCTCGCCCCACATCATCGTGTCGATCTTCAGCTCCCGGTCATAGGACTGCAGCATCAGCCTGGAGCCTTCCAGCTTTTTGACCCGGCGCACGCGGCGGACGCCGCCGTAATACACCAGCATGAAGGCGTCGTCGATGGGGTTCTTTTCGGGCACGGTGAGAAGCAGGTCGCCCGCGTGGATGCGGAAACCGCTGAGGGAATCGTCCGGTACGCGGAACAGAAGCACCTTGTCCGGCGAAGCGCCCTCGATTTTTCCGCCCGTCACGGGGAACAGCACGTGGTCCATCACCAGGCCCTTTTCGTCCGTTACGGGCACGCGCTTGAGCACGCCGCCAAGGGCGTCCAGCCACGCGTCGTTGCTCTCGGCCTGGGCCTGCTTCTGCTGGGGCGTGGGCTCCGGCTCGTCTTCGGGCACGGGGATGATGTAGGGGCGGGGCTTGGGGCGCAGACGGACTTCCGGCTCGTTGGCGGTGTCGATCTCCGTACCCACGGACTGGGTGACGCCGCAGGCCTTGAGCATGCGCTTTGCCTGGTCGTCCGAGGGGATGCGCTTGCCCGCCTCCACGTCTTTGATGAAGCTCTCGGCCAGGCCGGTCTTTTTCGCCAGCTGTTTTTCGCTCAGGCCGTATTTCACGCGGCTGGCCCGGATGGTGTCGCCCATGCGGCTCATGAAGTCGCCTCCAAATACATTTTTCTGAGAGGATTATATCACACAATCCGGTAAAATCAAGAAAAAAACCGAAGCAAACACAAAAGCGCCGCCGGAAACCGGTTCCGGCGGCGCTGAATAATTGGATAAAACGCTTATCAGGTGAGCAGGATCACATAGACTGCGTTGCACAGCTCGCCGCGGGTCGCGGTCTGAGCGGGCAGGAGCTTGCCGTCTTCGGTCAGCTCAACCAGGCCCATGGATACGGACCAGCCGATGAAACCGGCGGCTTCCGCGTCCACCTCGTCGGCATCGGCCACGCCGTCCAGCGGCGTTTCCTCGACCGGAACGCCGAACGCGTAGCACAGCACAGCGCTGTAGTAGGCGAGGTCTTCACGGGTCATCTCGGTTTCGGGCGCGACGTCGGGAACGATGCCGTACTGCCCGAGATACGCAATGGCATCCGCCGGGCTGTTGTCACCGCCCAGGTAGATGTAGATCGCCGTGGCGAAGTCACCGAAGGTGGCAGGCGCGTCCACGCCGAATTCGCCTTCGCTCGCGGGGAAGACCAGTGCGCTTTCGTAGCAGGCGCGCGCGGCTTCGTAATAGGGATGGTCTTCAGTCAGGTCGGCAAAGCCCACCTCGGAGGCATCCTTCACGCCGAAGGGATTGAGGATGTTCTCAAACATATCGGCGTTCTGGCCGATGGCGGCGGCAGAGCCGGCGGTGCCCACGGCGCCGTTGGCGATCAGCTTCTCATACAGCGCGGCGTAGCCCTTGAAGGTCTCGGGCGTGATGCTCTTGAGCTGCTGCATGGCGGTGATGGCGTCTTCCTGGGCGTCGCCGTCGATGAAGGAAAGCAGCGCGCTGAAGCCGTCGGCGAGCTCGCCGTTGGACAGGGCGTAGCTGGAGTAGGCAGACTGGATATAGCCGTTCAGCGTCTCCTGATCGGGATCGTCCTGGGCGATCAGCTCAGGCAGGGAGGCGTATACCTGGAAGGTCTCGGTGAGGTTGGGGTCGCGGTAGGAAATGACGTACACGCCGCTGTCGCTGGCGTAGTGGATCACGCCGTAGGCGCCGTACTGGTCGCGCAGCAGGGGATAGAGGTACACGTCGCTGACGTAAGCCGTAACGGCGTCCATGGCGCCGTCATAGCCTTCCAGGCCCAGCGCGTCCCAGCCGGCGAACAGCAGGTTGTAGTTCACGTTGCCGTCCACGATCAGCGCTTCGCTGGCGGGACGCGTGCCGAAATCGTACTCCGCTTTTTCGATGGGCTTCTCGTCCAGCTTCATCAGGAAGTCCGTCGCCGCGGCGCGGTTGACCTGGGCGCTTTCCTCGTTGCCCACAAAGCCGGCAACGGTGCCGGTGCGGTTGAAGAAGTATTCCTGCACGGCCTTGAGCTGGGCGAGCACGCTTTCGGGATCGGTGGCGAGGGCTTCTTCCGCCGCGCACAGGAAGTCGTAATAGTCAAGGTAGGTGGCGTAGTTGAAGTAGGCGGTGGTGGCGTCAACAGCGCTCATGGCGCGGTAGAGCATCACGGAATAACTGCTGCTGATCAGGGTCTTTTTGAGGCTGTTTTTGATGTTGGATACGCGTTTGAGGATCTCGTCCGCGTCGTCCAGCTTGGTCTCGAACAGCAGCTCGTACACCAGATCGTAGCCGGGCTGGATGTCCTCGTCCAGGGCGGTGAAGGTGCAGCGCACGTAGGGCCGGCAGCTTTCCGCGTCGCCCATGGCGCTCACGCGGATCACGCCGTTGTACAGGTAGCGGTTGGTGAGGGAAGCCAGCTGCTGCGGCGTGTGACGCTCGGTCTCCAGGTCGCCCAGCATGTCTACGAACAGCTTGAAGAAGTGGATCTGCTCCTGACCGAGGCCGGAAGCGTCAAGCAGCAGCGCGGTCTCGCCCACGCCGTCGGTGTTGGCGTCCACGGTGACGAAGCGGATACCGTTTTCATCGGTCTCGTCCGCGATGTCGTAGATGCGCTTTTCCTCGGGCAGGCTGCTGACTTCCACAGCGGTGAGGGCGCGCACCAGCTCGGTGGCGTCGTCCGCTTCGTCGGAAGCATTGGTCATATCGACGATCGCGGCGATCTCCTCTTCGGTCATGCCGGCTTTCACTTCGGCCAGCATCGCGGCAAAGGCGGCGTTGTTTTCGTCCAGCAGGCCGGCCACGGGGGCTGCCACCAGCAGGGCGCTGCGCTCGTTGCCTGCCACATAGTCTTTCACCGCGGCCTGGATGGCGCCGTCCTTGGCGAACAGCTCAAAGTTGTCCAGGTTGTCGATGTAGTCCATGTAGCCGTACAGATCGTCCTGCGCCGCCCAGTAATAGGCGATGCTGGGGATCAGGTCGACGCCGGTGGAGCTGGATTCGGAGGCCAGCATGATGCTCAGCTTGTTGCCGGCGGCGATGGCGTCCACCGCGTCGGGATCAAAGCCGTTTTCAGCCGCGTCGGCGATGGAATCGTCCACGATGGCCTTGAAGGTCTGGGCGTCTTCCGGGTTCACGCCCGTGGCGTAGAAGTACACGCACAGTTCCGGCGTGGTGAGGTCGATGTAGCAGGCGCCGGTGGCGGAAGGCAGCTGCTCTTTCAGGTTCTGCTGGAACACGGAGGAATCGTCGCTGAACAGGGTGGTGAAATAATCCAGCTTTTCCAGGGTCTGCTTATCGCAGTCCACGGCGAAGCCGTAATAGATCACCGCGCCGTTTGCCGTGTCGCTGCCGGCGGCCAGGCCGTACTCGATGGCGGCTTCCTGAGGTCCGTCAACGGGAACATATTCGAAGTCCGTGATGTTGTACTCCCGCGCTTCATAAGCGGAGAAGAAACCGTCCAGCAGGGCGAGGAAGGCGTCCTTCTGCTCGATCTTGCCGTAGATGCAGGTGAGGGAGTTGGAGGGATGATAGTACTTGCCGTGGAACTCTTTCAGGTCGTCCCAGGTCATGGTGTAGATCACTTCGGGAATGCCGCCGGAATCACGTCCGGAGGTGGAGCCGGGGAAGAGGGTCTGGTCAAAAGCCAGGGAGGCGGCGCGGTTGATGGTGTACGCGCCCTGCATCTCGCTGTATACGGTGCCCGCCACGCCCAGTTCGCCTTCGGCGTCGCTCAGGGTGTAGCGCCAGGCTTCCTCGCGGAAAATGCTCTCATCCTCGATGATCAGGGGGTTGAACACGCTGTCGGTGTAGAAATCCGCGTATTTGAGCAGCTGGTCTTCACTCAGGGACGCCACCGGGTATGTGGTCATAAAATTATAGGTGGAGGCGTTCATATAGGTGTTGTAGGTCTGATAGCTGAGGTTGAAGAACAGGCTCTTGGACGGATACTTGGCCGAGCCGTCCAGCACCGAGTGCTCCAGCACGTGGGCGATGCCCTTGCTGGTCTCGCAGGGGGTGCGGAAGGTGATCTCGAAGGCGCGGTTGGTGTCGTCGTTGAGGATGAACATCACCAGCGCGCCGGTCTTATCGTGCTGATACAGCTCGATATCCGCGCCAACCAGTTCGAAGCGGCGTTCGTCCGTGAGGGTGAAGCCGTTCGCAGAGGAGGCTTCTTCCGCCGGGGCCGCGCCCAGAAGGCCGAGCGCCAGCACGAGCGAAAGGAAAAGGGACAGCAAACGTTTCATGAAACAGGTCACTCTCCTATCAAAAAATTACTGCCAGTATACCAAAAAACCGCCGCAAGTTCAATACGCCGCTGTTGATTTTGCGTTTATTCCCGCGCAAAGTGGACAAGCGCGGCCGGGCATGGTACAATACGCACGTTACACGGGACGAAAGGGGGGCGGCGGACGTGACAGGCGGTATCAGGCTGTACGCGCTTGATGTAAGGGTGCTTCAGGACGAAGCGGTCTTTGCCCGGGCGCTTTCCTGCGCCCTGCCCGCCCGGCGGGAAAAGATCGGCGCCCTGCAGATGGCGGAGGACAGGCGGCGAAGCCTGGGAGCGCATCTGCTCCTGGCCTGGGCGCTGAAGCAGGAGGACATCGATATAGCCCGCGAGCGCTTCGGCACAAACGAAAAGGGCAAGCCCGTCTGCCTTTCCCGGACGGACCTGGAGTTTAACCTTTCCCATGCGGGCTGCGCCGCCCTGTGCGCCGTTTCGCCCGCGCCCGTGGGCTGCGACGCGGAAAGGATCGGGCGCGTGACGCCTGCTCTGGCCCGAAGGTGCTTTTCGCCGGAGGAGATCCGGCTTTTCGGCGGCGAACAGGACGATACCGGCCTGTGCCGCCTGTGGACGCTCAAGGAGAGCGTGCTCAAATGCGCGGGAACGGGCCTGGCTTTTCCGATGCGGGAAGTGAGGCTGGTGTTGGGCCCGGATGGCCCCGCGCTGCTTTCCGGCCCGGAAAAGGGCGCGTTCGACCTGTATGAGTTCGCTTTTCTGGACTGCCGCATTGCCCTGTGCGCCAAAAGGACGGCTAAGATGCGGCAAACCGCCGCCTTCTCAGTCCCCGCGCTTGCAAACATCCTAAAAGAGTGCTATAATATAACCATATAAAATAGGGGTGGTATGGAGCCCGTGAAACGGATACTGAGTGCGCTGTTCATCGTCTGCCTGCTCCTTTCGGCCATTGCGCCGGGGGAGCGCTTTGACGTGCCCGCCAATATCCGCACCATCGAAGGCGAAGCCTTTGCCGATGCCCGGTGGGACAGCGTCTTCGTGCCCCGCTCCGTGGGATATCTCGCGCCCGACGCCTTCGGCGAAAACGTAAGCACCGTATACGGTTTTTTGAACACCGCGGGCCAGGCATACGCCCAAAGCGCGGGCAAGCGCTTCGTGCCCGTGGACATCACGGACATCCGTCTTGACTGTGAAGAAGCGGTGCTTCAGGGCGATACGGTCCACTTTGAGGCAAGCGCCCGGAGCGAAGCGGGCGGAGTAAACCTGAGCATCCGCCTGGAAAAGAACGGACAGGCCGTGGCGGAGGGCAGCGAAAGCCTCGCTTTTGCGCCGGACGCAGGCCTGTACGACGTGCGCGTGCGCGCCGAAAACGGTTTTGACGCGCAGGAGGCGTTTTATCCCGGGCAGGTCCGGGTGTTTGCGCCCATTCAGTTTTTGGGCGATCCCATCGTGCTGGACGTCGGGCAGACGCTCCCGCTCTTAAAAAGCGAAGAGACGCGCCGCGTGGAGATCGGGGAGTACGCTTCTGACGTTTTGAGCGCAGACGGCCTGAACCTGACGGGGCTTACGCGCGGGCAGACCGCTGTGACCGCCCGCGTGTTCGAAGGAGACAAAAGCATCTGCCAGGCGGCGGAGGTGCGCGTATACGAGCCGGCGACGTCCCTCAGCCTGCCTTCCTCGCTCACCGTAACGATCTATGAGGAAGCGGTACTCACCGCCTCCGTGAAGCCTGCGGGCGCGAACCCCATGCCGGTAAGGTGGACCAGCTCGGACGAGACGGTGGCCGGGGTGGACCGGGAAGGCCGCGTATACGCGCGTTCGGGCGGAAGCGCCGTAGTCACGGCGTATACGGCCAGCGGCAAAACCGCAGCCTGCCGGGTCACGGTAAAAGAGACCAAGCCCACCCGGCTCACGGCAAACGCGCCGTACGTGAGCCTTACGGTGGGGGAAAGAGCGCCTCTTGGCTGGACCATCGCCCCCGACCAGGCGCAGAACAAAACGGCGTCGTTCATCAGCAGCGACGAAAGCGTGGCAACGGTGGATGCTAATGGCGTGGTGACGGCCCATAAAGCGGGCCGCACGACGGTCACTCTCGTGAGCAACGCTCTGCCCAGCGTCACGGATACCTGTATCGTGATCGTGACGAACGAAGGCGCCGGACGTCTGGCGGGCACAGTGATCGGCATCAATCCCGGCCATCAGAAGGTGCAGATCCTGACGCAGTATCCCATTGCGCCGGGTTCCTCCACCATGAAGCCGGGCTGCCAGGGCGGCGCGACGGGCGTAGTGACCCATAAGGACGAATGCGAAGTGAACCTTGAGGTGAGCCTGAAGCTCAGGCAGCTTCTGGAGCAGGCCGGGGCCACGGTGGTGATGACGCGCACTTCGAACGACGTATCCATCAACAATATCGACCGCGCCGATATCCTGAACCGGGCGGGCGTGGACGCCGCCATCCAGGTGCACGCCAACGGCGGCGGCGCCAGCGTGAAGGGCATGAGCTCCTATTACCGCTCCACCGGCGAATACGTGGACGAAAGCAAGCTTCTGGCAGAATCGCTCCTGAGCGGCATGCTGGCCGCCACCGGCGCCGTGGACAAGGGCGTACACATCAACAATCAGTACATGAGCCTCAACTGGTCGTTCACGCCGGCGGCGCTGGTGGAGATGGGCTTTCTCACCAACCGCGAAGAAGACCTGCTTTTGAGTGACGAATCCTACCAGTGGCTTCTGGCGCAGGGCATGGTGGACGGCCTGGCCGCGTACTTCGGCCGCTGACCGGACCGGCTGCAGATTTGCGATTAAAACAGAACACAAAAACAGCGGACGGCGCTTTTCCGGGAGGAAGCGCCGTCCGCTGCCGTATTGGTAATCAGCTTTTTGCCGAGAGCTTCTGATCGATGGCCTGGGCGGCCTTCTTGCCCGCGCCCATGGCGGAGATCACCGTGGCCGCGCCCGTCACCGCGTCGCCGCCCGCGTACACGTTTTCACGGGTGGTCATGGCGCTGTCGTCTATGATGATGCCGCCGTGGCTGTTGACCTCAAGGCCCTCAGTGGTGTTCTTGATGAGGGGGTTGGGGGAGGTGCCGATGGCCATGATCACCGTATCCACGTCCAGCTCGAACTCGCTGCCCGGCACGGGGATGGGCCGGCGGCGGCCCTTGGCGTCCGGCTCGCCCAGCTCCATGCGGATGCACTTCATGCCCGTCACAAAGCCGTTTCTGGGGTCTCTGGGGTCGTCAGGATTCTGATAGCCCAGGATCTCCACGGGGTTGTTGAGCAGGCGGAAGTCGATGCCTTCCTCTATGGCGTGCTCCACTTCCTCGCGGCGGGCGGGCAGCTCCTCCATGGAGCGGCGGTACACGATGTACACCTTTTCCGCTCCCAGGCGCAGCGCGGTCCTGGCGGCGTCCATGGCCACGTTTCCGCCGCCCACCACAGCCACGCGGCCGCCCTTCATGATGGGCGTCACGGGCTCGCTTCTGTAGGCCTTCATCAGGTTGGAGCGGGTGAGGAATTCGTTGGCGGAGTATACGCCCTTCAGGGCTTCGCCGGGAATGTTCATAAAGTTGGGCAGGCCCGCGCCGGAGCCGATGTACACGGCCTCGTAGCCCTTTTCAAACAGCTCGTCCACGGTAAGGGTCTTGCCGATCACCGCGTTCACCTGAATGTCCACGCCCAGCGCTTTCAGCCCTTCCACTTCCTGCGCCACGATGCGCTTGGGCAGGCGGAATTCCGGTATGCCGTACACCAGCACGCCGCCCGCCGTGTGCAGCGCCTCGAACACCGTTACGGTGTAGCCCTTTCTGGCCAGATTGCCCGCGCAGGTGAGGGAGCTGGGACCGGAGCCCACCACGGCTACCTTATGACCGTTGGGTGCGGGCTTCTGAACGGCTTTGCCTGCCGCGGCGTTGTGGGTGTCCGCCGCGAAGCGTTCCAGGCGGCCGATGCCCACGGGCTCGAACCTGATGCCCATGGTGCACTTGCTTTCGCACTGGGTCTCCTGCGGGCACACGCGGCCGCACACCGCGGGCAGCGAGGAGGACGCGCTGATCACCTGATACGCGCCTTCCGCGTCCCGGTTTTTGAGTTTGGCAATAAAGCCGGGTATGTCGATGTTCACGGGGCAGCCCTGCACGCAGGGCGCGTTTTTGCAGTTCAGGCAGCGCGCCGCCTCCGCGAAGGCGATCTCGGGCGTATAGCCCAGCGCGACCTCGTCGAAATTATGGGCGCGCACAGCGGCGTCCTGCACGGGCATTGCGTGCTTTTTGGGATCGAGTGGCATAAGGCAATCTCCTATCTGTTGTGTTGGACGAAGCGAAAAACTACTTTTACAGGATGCGGTTTTTCCGTCGGAATGTCTGCCCCGCCTGGCTTATACGGCCCAGTCTTCCAGCCGGATGCCGGGTACGCGCTGAAATTCTCCTGTGTTGTGGGTGACCACGGTCAGGCCGCGCGCGATCCCCTGCGATGCGATCATGAGATCATATGCGCCGATGGTACTGCCGCAAGCGGCAAGCTTTGCGCGCAGAAGGCTGCATACCGTCGCGTCCCGTTCGGTAAAGGGCAGGATGTCGAAGGACGCAAGGAACATCTGCATAGCCTGAGCGGACCTTTCGCTCCACTGGCTTTTTGCTGCGCCGTACGTCAGCTCCATCACCGTGACCGAGGAGACCTTGATCTCATCCGGATGGATGCGGAGCAGCATTTCCGCGATATGCGGATACTTTCCTTTCATCGCGTAAATGCAGATGTTCGTATCCAGCAGATACATCAAAAGTCCTCCCGCTGCGGCAAGTCCGCTGTATCCGGCTGCTCGCGCACGATCTCCGGCTCGTCAGCCGCCAGTCCCAGGCTTTGGCGCAGCAGCTGCCACGGATCGCCGGCAGGGAGCAAAAACAGGCATTCCCCGACCTTGCGTACGATGAACTCTTTCTGCTCGGTTCGGTATTCGTTCGGGATGCGGACGGCCTGGCTGTTTCCGCTTTGAAATACTTTTGCGGTTACCATGCTTCTCCCTCCTCTTGTGTATATACATATAGTATATACTATATGCCGGGAAAAGGCAAGCGTCATATTCTGTCTTCTGCGTGTGTTTGGCGGTCAGACCGGCTGAGAACCCCGGTAATGATCGAGCAGCGGCGCCAGAAGGGTGAGCTGATACTGATCCTTGACCTTCTCCGGATGGGGATCTGCCGCCGACAGGCAGATCACAAGGCGGCTTTTTGCCATATACGCCACCCGGAGTCGGGTGCCTTTGTGAAGGCTGGGATAATCAAAGCGGGTCCCGCGGTCCAGGCAGCAGATATAGGAATCCCCGCGAGCGTCGTTCAGCATCAGGCGCATCCTGGAATCGCCGCGGCCCCCGCGGCTTGAGTAGACGATTTGCTGAATGGAATCCAGCGTGATCTCACCAAATGCGTACTGCTGTTTCAGTAAGTCCCCGAGGCTCTTGAACGCAATGCGCCTGAAACGGTCAAACGGCGAAGCCAGCACGAGAAGTATAAGCCCGGCCAGCAGCCATATAACGGACGGTGCCATACCGCTGAAAGCTGAGTACACCGCAAGCGCCAGAAGGATAACAGCTGCCAGAGCGTGTGTGCCCACAAACTGGCCGTTAAATTCCCAGTACCGCTGTCTCAGTACCCGGCGGGGGATATGCCGGTCCGGAGCCGGCGGGCGTCCCTCCGGGTTCATTTTCTGAACAGGTTGCAGGCTGCCTCGTAGGCGTGCTTTTCGAATCCCGCGTACATGCGTCCGCGGCTCATGGCCTCGTCGAAGTCCACCTCGTAGCCGTTAAAGTCTGGCCCGTCCACGCAGGCGAACTTCGTCACGCGCTGGCCGTCCCGGTTCAGGGTGAGGCGGCAGCCGCCGCACATGCCCGTGCCGTCGATCATGATGGGGTTCATGCTCACCGTGACGGGCACGCCGAAGGGCTTTGCCGTGAGGGTGACAAACTTCATCATGATCACGGGCCCGATGGTGATGATCATGTCAAAGCGCTCGCCCGCTTCCAGCATCTCTTTGAGCGGCACGGTCACGTTGCCCTGCCTGCCGTAGGTGCCGTCGTCCGTCATCATCACGAGGCGGTCGGAGCAGGCGCGGAACTCGTCTTCCAGTATCACGATGTCTTTGGAACGGAAGCCCGTGATCGAAGTGACCTCGCAGCCCTTTTCGTGCAGTGCCCTGGCGATGGGCCAGGCGATGGCGCAGCCCACGCCGCCGCCCACGATGCAGGCTTTTTTCAGGCCGTCCAGCTTCGTGGGTTCGCCCAGGGGCCCCACGAAATCCTGTATGCAGTCGCCTTCGTTCTTTTGATTCAGCAGATACGTGGTGGCGCCTACGATCTGAAAGATGATCGTCACGGCGCCGCTTGCTTTATCGGTGCCCGCCACGGTGAGGGGGATGCGCTCGCCTTCCTCGTCCACGCGCAGGATGATGAACTGCCCGGGCAGCGCCTTGGCGGCCACCAGCGGGGCTTCGATGTCCATGAGCGTTACGGTGGGGTTCAGCTCGCGTTTTTTCATTATGCGGTACATGGGCCGCCTCCTGTGTGTGATTTGAAAATAGCATACACCTTTTGGGGCGATGTTGATACGTGCAAAGTGTTAAAAGTCCCCGGGGCGCAGTGCAAAGAGGAAAGAGAAAAGAGAAAAGAGGAAAGAGAAAAGAGGAAAGAGGAAATGATATGGTAGGGAGCAGACGGGGCTATACGCGGTGGATGTATTTTTCGAATACCGGCAGGAGCGTGTCGGCTTCCTTCGGCGCATAGCGCGGGGAGACGGCCACGGTCACAAAGTCGTAGGCCTTTTCCGCGCGGAAGAGCCGGTGATCGGCGTATTCCCGGTAGGGCACGGCAGGCTCCGGGCCGTTTTTGCCCTCCAGCAGCCGGGAGGCGAAGGACGACAGCCGCAGCGCGCCTTGCGAGGCACCCGGCTGGAGCTCCCGGGGCATGTCCGGGCGGGAACGGGGAGCACGCACGTTCTCCAAAGACGCTATCCATCTGAACGCCAGGGCGAACAGAAGATAATTGGCTTCGTCCAGCTGGCTCTGGGCATAGTAACGGGCGATGTCGGCGCGGCTCTGGGGGCTTTGGCACAGAACGGAGCACAGCACGAAGCCGGGACCGGGGCGGCCGATGCCCAGGTCGCTGTGGGCGTCTATGTGGGTAACGTGAAAGGGAGCCGTAAGGCTCCCTTCGTCCAGGCGCGCCTTCCAGAAGGCAAGCGCGCCGTCATGGGTCTCGAATATGGTGCCGGGCAGGGGGCGGTCCTGGGACAGGCCGCAGTTGTCTTCCAAAAACCGACCGACGTCTGTTTTGTCCCAGGGCTCGCAGCCCTTTACGTCCGGACGCCGGCCCGGCTCGGCCAGGGGACAGCAGTCAGCCAGGAAAAAGTCCAGGTCGATGTCCAGCACGCGCATGGCGTTGTTACCAGGCCTGCGTGAGGGCGATCTCGGTGATGCACACGCCGTAGTTGCCCACGGGCGTTCCGGTGCCGCCGTAAACGCTGTCCACATACAGGCGGAAGGTGGTGCCCCTGACGTTGTTCCAGAAGCTCACGGTCTGCCAGGCGTTGGTGTCGCGCAGCGTGCCGCTGGCCACGTACTGGCCGTCCACGTACAGGGAGAAGGTCTTTATGCGGGCGTTGCGGTAGTAATTCGTGGTGCCGCCGGAAGTGCTCTTGCCGTTCTGGATCTGGAAGCCGCTGATGGTGATGGGGCCGCTGTTGGACGTGAGCTCGAACCATGCGCCCGCGTATTCGCCGTAGGCGTCCCAGGAGGTGGAACTGTTGGAGTCGATGGCGCGGGAGGGATCTACCGGATTGTAGGTCTGGTAATAATAGGAGCTGGCGCGGGCCGTGAACGGGGAGTAAGTAGAGCCGCCGCTGCTGCCGCCGGAGGAGCTGCCGCTGCCGTTTCCGGAAGAGCCGGAGCCGCTTCCGCCGGAGGAGCTTCCGCCGCTGCCGCTGCCGGAAGAGCTGGAGGAACCGGAAGACCCGCTGCCGGCGTTCTGGGCGCCCGGCAGGTAAGAGGTGCCCGGCAGGCAGTATTCGGACACGTCCATGCTCTCCTCCGTGGAGGGCAGCGTGCCGGAATCATAGGTCATCCACTTTTTGGGCACGAAGCCGGCGTAGTTGTCCGGGCCCACGGCGAAGCAGTAGCTGTTGTCGCAGTACCAGTCGATGATCTTCAGCTTTTCGCCGTTCACGTAGCCCACCACGGTGATGGGCTCGTAGGAGGAGTTGGGGCGCGCGTACATGTACAGCCGGTAGGCGCCGCCTTCATAGTGCGGGCTGCTCACGGTGTATACGGCGGTATCCACCGAGTCGTAATCGTAGTGCTTGAGCATGCAGCGCTTGCTGACGTAGCCCACGTTGCCGTCCGGACCGATGGCGTAGCAGTAGGAAGTGCTGCCGCTTACGTACCATTCGATCACGCGCAGCAGGGTGCCCACCTTGTAGGCGCAGATGGGGTTGCCGGAAGAGCTTGCCGTGGGATACATATACAGCTGTTTGTCGGCGATATAGCTGATCACCCGGTACTGGGGCAGGGTCTCGTCGTCGTAGTCGTAAGCGCGCGCGGCGAAGGGCAGCGCGATCAGCATGGACATGACGAGCAGCAAAGAAACAATGCGCTTCATATCGTTTTCCTCCTTACTGGGCCAGGCTTCTGTACTTCTGATTGTACTTTGATTGTACTCTGACGCATAAACAATGTCAATAGTTCCGTATATTTGGGGCTGCTTAGCAGCCCCTCGCTGAAAATGAAATGGGATTTCATTTCCAGCGGTTTGGCTTTGGATGCATTTGATTGTTTGTTGTTCCGAAACATCCGATGATTTTCGGCCTTAGTAGCAGGTTTTCAGTTTTTCTGAAATGCCTGCGGGCATTTCCGGGCGAAAAAACTGTAAGGAAAGAAAAATCACTCCCGGGCGGCAAGCTGCCCTTCGTGATTTTTCCTCCTCGGGCCGGCAAAGCTGGCCCTGCGGATGGAGGTTGGAGGGGTATGACCCCTCCAAGCCACCTGGGTTTATGCTCCTTTCTTCTGCAAAAGTCTCCCAAAGTTGAATATTTACCCAATATTCAAGCCTGGAGGTTGCACGTGCCTCCGCTGTGCGGTATACTCTTGGCAGTGAAGAGAAACGGAGAACTCGATTTGGAAGGTTTTGAATTCAATATATCCGAAGAGACCCTGCGGGCCATCGCGGATATGGGCTACGAAAAGCCCACGCCCATACAGGAGATGACCATCGAACCGCTGCTTGGCGGGCGCGACCTGATCGGCCAGGCTCAGACCGGAACGGGCAAGACGGCGGCCTTCGGCATTCCCATCGTGGAAAGGACGGACGCCTCCGAAAGGTACGTACAGGCCGTGGTGCTCTGCCCCACCAGGGAACTGGCGGTGCAGACGGCGGGAGAGATCGAAAAGCTCGCCAAATACCGTCCCGGCCTCCGTGCCCTGGCGGTGTACGGCGGCCAGCCCATAGAGCGGCAGCTTCGGGAACTGGCCCGGGGCGTGCAGGTGGTGGTGGGCACTCCCGGACGGGTGATGGACCACATGGACCGGGGCACGCTGGACTTAAGCCGGGTAAAGATCTGCGTACTGGACGAAGCCGACGAAATGCTGGACATGGGCTTTCGGGACGACATAGAGACCATCCTTTCCCGCACGAACGACCAGCGCCAGACTGCGCTGTTCTCTGCCACCATGCCTTTCCCCATCATGAGCCTGGCGCAGAGGTATCTGAAGGAGCCGGAGTTTCTGAAGGTCGAAAACAAAACGATGACCGTGGACGCGGTGAAGCAGACCTATTTCCAGATCCGCTCCTTCCACAAGCTGGAGCTGCTGGCCCGGCTTCTGATACGGGACAACATCACCAAGGCCCTGGTGTTCATGAACACTAAGCTCGGCGTGGAAGACGTGGTCACCGGTCTGCAGAGCCGGGGCTTCCAGGCGGCGGGCCTGCACGGCGACATGCGCCAGATCGAGCGTGACGCCATCATGGCGCGCTTCAAGGGCGGCACCGTGGACATCCTGATCGCCACGGACGTGGCTGCCAGGGGATTGGACATCGACAACGTGGAAGCGGTCTTCAATTACGATATCCCGATGGACGTGGAGCAGTATGTGCACCGCGTGGGCCGCACGGGCCGCGCCGGACGGGAAGGCCGGGCGTACACCTTTACCGTGGGCCGGGAAACGGGCCGCATGTGGGAATACCGCAAGGTGACGAAGGCGCCGATCCTGATCGAACAGCCGCCCTCCGGCGAGGACATCCGCCGCGCCCAGGAAGAACGCTTTATGGAAAAGGCGCTGGGCATGGCCGCGAGCGAAGAACTGGACGTGAGCGAAAGCGCCCTGAAGCTATTGGAAAATGCCCCCGCCGAAAAGGTGGTCAGCGCGCTTTTGATGCTGCTGGACGAAAACTCCGGCAGGCGCATCCATCCCGAGCTGGACATCCGCGTGCCGGAGCCGCCCAGGCCTGCGCCCAGGCCGGCTTTCAGACCGGCAGCCCCCGCGCCGGATGCCCGCTTCGGCGGAAAAGCCGAAAAGCCGTTTGGCCGTGCTCCCCGGGACAGGTGGGCGGGCAAAGACGTCAAAACGGGCGGGGACGTGCGCCAACGCAGCCCCAAAGCGCCCCGAAGCCGCGACGAAGGCCGTTTCGGCGGCGGACGCGCGGATGAAAAGCCTCGCCGGGGCTTCTATGACCCGCGCAGAACGGCCAAACCCCAGGGTGAAGCACACCGCCTGCCCCCGCTGCCCGGCGGCAGCGGAAAGCGGGTGCCCCGCGACAAAAAGCGCAGGCCTGTCGGAGAAGAGTAGACGTCCGGCTTCGGCGTGTGCATGAACAAATGCATAATGCGCCGCCTCGCATGCAGAGCGAGGCGGCGCGGTTTATGTTTGAAGCGCGGAGCGATGAGAAGCGGACCGTGCGGGCTTCAGACACCAACCCGCTGCGGCTGTTTGGCCAGAAAAGCGCAGACCTCCGTTTCGCCCGACCAGGCGCGCAGGAGGTTTACAGCGAAGGGCAGCGGCAGGGAGAGCCTTTCGCCGGGCGCGACGGCCATTTCATACGCCAGCACCTGCTTTCCGTTCGAGAGCTCTATGCACGTTACGGGCGCGGGCATGGGGTTTACAAGGGTGAGCGTCTGTCCGTCGGATGCCGCCAGAAGCGATGCGCCGTACCGGAACAGGCAAATGCCCTCTGCGCCCGGTACGCTTTCGGCCGCTTTGGCATCGGAAAACAGCGTTGCACCGGTGCCGCCGTCAAAGGCGTGCAGCCCCGCCAGGACCGGTTTTCCGTATTCCGCAGTGCCCTGCACCACCGTATTTACCCAGGCACTGTCCTTTTCATAAGCGGCGCTGTAGGCCATGGGCAGGATCAGATCCAGCCGCGGACACAGATCGGCGTAGCTCTGCCCATAGTGCAGGTGGGCAAACGCGGCGTCGTACGCGCCTTCGGGCATGAAGGCGGCGCTTACGCAAATGCCGCTGTGCGCTTCCCGTACGCCGTCCAAAACGGCGTCCGCAAACCGGCACACGTCCTTGATCCGCGCCTGGGCCAACGCGCGGGCCGTTTCGTCTCCAAGGCGGTACAGATCAAATATGTCCGGCGTGCTTCCCCTTTCTTCTGAAAACGTGCGTTCCACCATCTGGCGGGCGCGCCCGGCATCTACGCCGTACTGGCTGTACCGTTTTATGTCCGCGTCGCTCCAGCCGTACAGAAGGTGGTTGTACCGGATGTAATCCAAGTGCACGCCGTCGACGGGGCAGAATGAAAGCGTTTCGGCGATGAGCGCGCGCAGGTAAGCGGCGTAGCGCTCGTCGGAAATGCGCACCACCTTGTCCGAGGCGCCTTTCTTGAGATGAAATGCGGCGCTCTCCGGATGGGCGAGGCAGTAGTTTTCGTCCTGGGCGGAAGTGAACCAGGCATGCAGGCGCATGCCCCGCGTGTGCGCGGCGTTGGCGGCTTCGGTCATCAGGTCGCGCCTGCCGGCAGCGTGGGGCGCCATTCGGCTCGGAAATGCGCAGCGTCCACTGAGTCCCTTGGTGAGAAAGAATACGTCCGTCGTGCCGATCAGCGCGCAGTCGTCAAAGACCCTGTCCGCGCCCGGCTCAAGCAGGCTGTCCGCCCACATCCATATACCCTGCATGCTGTTCCCTCCGTGTGAAAGATCTGTCCGAAACCGGTGTGACGCCGTCCTGCGGCGTTAAATCTCCTTCAGCTGCCGGTTCATAAGCATGATCACGGCGGTGACCGTAAAGCCCAGGGAGCTAACGGCCAGTAGCGGCGTGCTGCCCCAGCCCTCCAGCACCGCTCCCGCCAGCACCGACGCGATGGGGATCATGCCCTGGGAACCGATGGATACGATGCTGGACACCTTGCTGAGCTTGTCCTTGTCCACCACGCGCATCATCACAGTGCTGATGGGGATGTTGATATAGGAGATCATAAATCCCATGGCCAGGCAGCCCAGGCAGAACGCGATCAGGAACCCGTTCAGGGAGACGCCTTTATCTGCCAAAATCCAGTAGCTCAGCGTCAGCGCGATCATGATGAGAGCGACCCAGCACAGGCGCACGGCGGTTTTGTGCCCGCACTTGTCCTCCTGCCTGCCGGCGCTCAGGATGGCGGCCCCCAGCAGTGAGCTTATGCCGAAGCACACGCTGAAAACGGAGGACCACAGTTCGGGCGTGAGCACTGTTTGAAAAAGGTAGCCCGGCGCCTGCGCCAGATCGGTCTTCACGAAATAGGGGAGAAAGTTGCCCGTGACGGGCTCAAAGAAAAAGTTGATGAACAGGATCGCGCCCAGCAGCGCCATGATCGCCTTTTTGCCTTTGAGATAGGTGATGCCGTCTCGCATGTCCCTCAGGGCCAGGGAAAGCGTCAAACGCTCTTCGGACGGGCGGTGATCGCAGCGGATCAGCATCTCCGATATGCCGGAGGCGATAAAGCACGCGCCGACCAGGAAGAAGAGTGTGCATATCGGCAGCGCGGCGTACAGAACGCCCGCCAGGATGATGCCCCCGATGCCCTCCAGAGAGCTTTTGATCGTAAAGTAGGAATTGGCCTGCTGCAGCTGCTCTTCTTTCAAAATGTGGGGAAACAGCGAGTTGGCGGCGGGGGTGAATATGCCGCTTACCGCGTTGCCCGCGATGCCCAGCACGAACAGGACCGTCAGGTGTGCCCGGGGCTCGGAAAACAGCAGCATGAGCACCGTTGCCAGGATGATCAGGCCGCCCTTCAGATAGTCGCAGACGTACATGATCCTGGCCTTGCTGAAGCGGTCCCCAAGCACGCCGCCGATGGGCGTGAAAACCAGCATGGCTACGCCGCACAGCGCCAGGTACAACCCCTGCAGGAAGGCGTTGTTGCCGCTGATCTCCAGGATGTAAAAGCTCACGGCGAAGCTGTACAGAAGCGCGCCCAGTTCGGAGACCAGCGCCCCCATGAATACCAGGCGGAAGTTCCGCAGGGAAAACACGTTGGCTGTTTTTTGGATGTCACCGTTCATTTTTGGTAAGTTCCTCCCACCGTTCATTCAGTTCTCTGTCATCGATCAGGCCGATCAGGCCGCCCACGCTCCTCAGAGCGCCCGCGCCGAGAATGTCGAAAACCACGGACCTGTCCGGGTGTTCGGTAAAGCGCATAGTGCCTACGCTGTAATCCGGCATGGAATCGAAGCGGACCGCCAGGCTCCTGGCTTTCTTCAGGGTCTCGAAGGATTCCTCCCGCATGCCGGATTTCGCCTGAACGTACGCAAGCAGGGCCAGCAGCTCGGCGTGCATTTTTTCCAGCGAATCCGGACGGGCTTCCGTCTTGAGGCCGCCCAGAAAACCGATCCCCCAGTTGACGATATCCAGTGCCGAGGTCCAGTCTCCCCTCAGGCGGAAGAGAAAGACATAACCGACGATGGCGTTGATCATGCTGAAGATCCCGCTCAGAAACGCTTCGGACAGGAACTCGGAGGCTTCCTCCGGCCGGCCCATGAATACCGCCAGCATCGCGGCGATCTCGCTGCTGAAGATCCCGCCCGCGTTGTTCTGCTTCAGCATTTCCACGCTTTTCTCCTTTTCGCCCAGCAGAAACAGGGCCAGCGAAATGCTGCCGCAGATGGTGGAATCGCTGATGTGCCTGTCGTCGTTCTGGGAAAGAAGCCCGCGGGACTGTTCCAGCAGCTCCTTTGCCCGCCTGAGCAGCGCAGGATCGTGATTCGCGGAGCCGAACACCAGGCAGGTCTCGCCGCAGCCGTACACAGCCCGGAAGGAATTGGGATGCTTCGCCAGGATCTTTTCCGCTTCGGTGACGGCCGAGGGGTCCATGGTGCGGAAGTAGGATTCCATCCGCTCAAGGGCGGCGTCCAGGCGGTTGTCCTTCATTTTATAACCCAAAAGCACGTCCACCGAGGTATCGAAAAGATCCGCCATCTCCACGATCAGGTCAAGCTCCGGCTGCGAAAGCCCGGATTCCCATTTGTACACCGCGCCGACCGTTACGCCCAGCGCCTCGGCCAGTTTTTCCTGCGTCATCTTCCGCTCCTTCCGAAAGGAACGGATGTTTTCGGAAAGCTTCAGCTCCACGCACGGCACCTCCTTTAACTGATCACGCTGCCATTATACACCGCCGATGGAATGAATGGAAGACACTGACTATACTGAATGTAGAAAAATATTTATACCAACAGTATGGGTTTGCGTTGCCTGCGCATGGAGAATAGGGGGCGCACGGAGAAATATGAAATAATGGCTGTTGCTGAAGTCGAAAAATCCTGACGTTTTGGAAAAAGCAAGGGGCAGAAGACCCCAAAAACCAAACCGCTGGAAATGAAATCCCATTTCATTTCCAGCGAAAACTTACGCCCGGCAGAGCCGGGCGTCTGAGTGAGAAGCTTATTTATCGTTTTCCTCGACCTTGATGACCTGTTCGCCATCATAGTAGCCGCAGGATTTGCACACGCGGTGCGCAAGCTTCATTTTTCCGCACTTGGGGCACTTTACGATGCCGGGCAAAGACAGCTTCCAGTTAGCGGAACGGCGGGAATTCTTCCTGGCCTTTGAAACTTTCCCTTTCGGTACAGCCATGATCACACCTCCTCATTGGTTTGGTTGCCGAGTAACACGGCAAGTGCCTCGAACGGGCTCGGCCCAGCCGCACCCTGAAGGCACGTACACAGGCTTTTGTTGCGGTTTACGCCGCAAACAGGACACAGTCCCCGGCAATCCTCCGAACACACGAAGCGCATGGGCAGCTCGGTGAGCAGCGCCTCAAACGCTGCTTCGCCCGCGTCGATCTCATGGCCCCGGATCAGGAAGCCGTCTTCATCCGGCGTGCGTTTGAATTCGGCCCTGACCTCGATATCCATGGGGTACTCCACGGGTTCCAGGCACCTGGCGCAGTGGGCGTGTACGGTGACGGTGAGGCGGGAATCGATGCTGACCGTTTCGCCCGCCGAAAAAAGCTCTCCCGCAAGGCGCGCGCCTTCGAACGCAAGCTCTTCGCCCATCACCTCGCAGGGTTCGAACGAAAGAAGCTCATCAAAAGCGAAGCTGCTGCCGGGTTGCTTGAGGGCGCCCGAAACGTCGATCATCTTAGGTCCTCCGTTAGCCTTTATAGTATAATCACTCAAGGTGATTTTGTAAAGTTATTTTTTGCGTAAGCATAGGGCGCGTTTCGCCCTGTGCGGCCTTATTTGGCAGTCAGCTCCAGGGTGTCCAGGGCGATAGCCAGTTCCTCGTTGGTGGGGATCACCCATACGCTCACCTTGCTGTCCGGCGTGGAGATCAGTTTTTCCTCGCCCCGCACCTTGTTGGCTTCGGCGTCCAGCTTGATGCCCAGGAACTCCAGGCCTTCGCACACCTTCCAACGGCCCAGGCCGTCGTTTTCGCCGATGCCCGCCGTGAAGATCAGGGTGTCCAGGCCGCCCATCGCCGCCGCGTAGGCGCCGATGTACTTCTTGATGCCGTACTGCCACATGTCCAGAGCGAGTTTGGCGTTGTCGTTGCCGGCGTCCGCCGCGGCGTTCACGTCGCGCATGTCGCTGGAAACGCCGCTGATGCCCAGCAGTCCGCTTTCCTTATTGAGCATGGTCAGGGTGTTGGTGACGGACAGATTCTCGAGGTTGGCGATGAACTCCACCACGGCGGGGTCCACGTTGCCGGAGCGGGTGCCCATCAAAACGCCTTCCAGCGGGGTGAGGCCCATGGAGGTGTCCACGCATTGGCCGTTCAACACGGCGCTCAGGGAGGAACCGTTGCCCAGGTGCGCCACGATCATCTTGTCGTGCTTGTAGCCCTTTTCTTCCAGAAGCTCCGCGGCCCTGCCGGATACGTAGCGGTGGGAGGTGCCGTGAAAGCCGTAGCGGCGCACGGCGTGCTTGTCGTAATACTTTTTCGGTACGCCGTACATGAAGGCCTTGGGGGGCATGGTCTGATGGAAGGCGGTATCGAACACGGCCACCTGGGGCGTGCCGGGCATCACCTTTTCGCAGGCCAGGATGCCCTGCAGGTTGGCGGGATTGTGCAGCGGGCCCAGAGGATAGCAGGCGCGGATGGCGTTTTTGCAGGCTTCGTCCACGATGCAGCTGGCGGTGAACTTGTCGCCGCCGTGGAGCACGCGGTGGCCCACAGCGCCGATCTCGCTCACGTCCGCGATCACGCCGTGATCCCGGTCCACCAGCGCGTCCAGCACCAGCTGGATGGCGGAGGTGTGATCTTTGAACACGGTGTCCACCACGTGCTTTTCGGCGCAGTCCGCGCCGTAGCGGTGGGTGAGGCGGCCGGAATCCATGCCGATGCGCTCGGCCAGGCCCTTGGCGATGACCTCGCGGGTGTCCATGTCGATCAGCTGGTATTTCAGCGAGGAAGAGCCCGCGTTGATGACGAGGATTTTCATGATGGTTTCTCCTTTGCGTTTATGCGTTGACGGGCCTGAAGCTCACTGCGCCTGCACGGCGGTGATGGCTACGGTGGCCACGATGTCGTCCGCGCTGCAGCCGCGGCTCAAGTCGTTGCAGGGCTTGGCGATGCCCTGGAGGATGGGGCCGTAGGCTTCGGAGGAGCCGAAGCGCTGGGCCAGCTTGTAGCCGATGTTGCCGGCTTCCAGATCGGGGAACACCAGCGTGTTGGCATAACCGGCCACTTCGCTGCCGGGCGCCTTGAGCTGGCCGACCGCGGGCACCATGGCCGCGTCGAGCTGCAGTTCGCCGTCGATCTTGAGTTCGGGCGCAAGCTCTCTGGCGATGCGGGTGGCTTCCTGCACCTTGGTCACGTTGTCGTGCTTGGCGCTGCCCTTGGTGGAGAAGGAGAGCATGGCTACCTTGGGATCGAGGCCCGCCAGGGTCCTGGCGCTGTCGGCGGCGGCCACGGCAATGTTGGCCAGTTCCTCAGCGTTGGGATCGATGTTCACGGCGCAGTCGGAGAAGATCATCACGCCGTATACCGGGCTTTCGATCATGAAGCAGCTGGACACGGTCTTGATGCCGGGCTTGGACTTGATCACCTGCAGCGCGGGGCGCAGCATGTCCGCCGTGGAGTGGATCGCGCCGGAGACCAGGCCGTCGGCGTCGCCGCTTTTGACCATCAGGATGCCGTAGTACATGGGATCGGCGGCCTTCTTCGCGGCCTCTTCCGGCGTCATGCCCTTGGCCTTGCGCAGCTCGTACAGAAGGTCGGCGTAGGCCTGGGTCTTTTCGCTGGTTTTGGGGTCCACGATATCGAGGCCTTCCAGGCAGGTGTCCGTCTGGGCAGCCACGGCCTTCACCTTTTCGGGATCGCCCAGCAGGGTCAGGCGCGCGATGCCTTCCTTCACGATCCTGGCGGCGGCCTGGATGTTGCGGGTCTCTTCGCCTTCGGGCAGCACGATGTGCTTCACGTTCGATTTCGCCTGTGCAAAGATCTTATCGATAATAGCCATATTCTTCCTCCATACCTGCGCATGAGCGCACAATATTCTTATCATATTATACTACGTTTTTCCTGATTTCGCAACGCGCGGCGCGGTTTTTTGCGCCTGCTTAGGTTAAATGTGTGCTTACAGGGGCTTTATCCCTGTAAAGCTTTGCCCCGGACCGGGCTTAAAGCAAAGCGGACGCGCGGGCAGGCAAAATGCGCCTGTACCCTTGATACTTAATACTGGCAGGCATATAATCCCAGTATATTTATGCGCAGGAGCGAAAACATGAGCACCCGCAAAGGCTTTTTCACGGACGTCAGCGTGAGATGCGCGGCGTTTCTGATGGCGTACTACATGACCAACAGCGTGTTTCAGAGCTTTATGTCCCTGTATTATACGGACATAGGGCTCAGCAACACGCACATCGGCACGATCAACGCGCTGATCGCGGTAATGAGCGTGTTCACCATGCAGCTGTGGGGATACCTGGGCGACAGGGCGAAGGTGAGGAACCGGCTTCTGTCCTTCATGTGCGTGTGCGCGGCTTTGCTGATGCTGGCGGTGCGCCTAGACAGCCGCTTTGGCTATGTGCTGGCGGTGGTGTGCCTGTTTTCCGCGTTCTATACCTCCATACAGCCCATGGGCGACAGCGTGGTGCTCACGGCCCTGGACGCCCAGGGGCGGCCGTTCGGGCCCGTGCGCCTGGCGGGGGGACTCAGCTTCGCGGTGGTGGCGGCGCTGTTCGGCTACGTGGTGGAGGCCGTGGGCAGCACGTCCGCCGTGTACGCCACGGCGGGAATGTGCCTGATGATCGCCCTGGCCGCCCAGTACATGCCCCGGGTGTCCGGCGGCGAGGAGCGCAAAAGCGCAAAGGGCATGCTGAGCCTTTTCAAAAACCGGGACCTGCTGATTCTGTTCGCCTTCATGGTGCCCCTGCAGATCACCTACGGCTACTTTTATGCCTTCTTCTCCCCGCTGCTCAGGGACGACCTGGGCGGCGGAGCGTACGTGGGCTGGTCTTACTTCATTTCTTCCGTGAGCGAGACGCCGTTTCTGCTCTTCAGCGACCGGCTGTTCAAACGCCACGGCGCGGGCAGGCTGATGTGCATAAGCGCCCTGTGCATGACGGCGCGCTGGCTCATCGTGGCGTCCACGTCCAGCCCGGCGGTGGCGATGATGAGCCAGGTGCTGCACTGCATGGGCTTTATCGTGATCACCGTAACCGTGTCCAAATACGTGCAGGCTACGGTGCCCGAAAACCAGCGGGCCAGCGGTCAGCTATTGATCAGCGTGTTCGGCTTCGGCGTGGCCCGGGCGCTGGGATACTTCGGCGGCGGCCTGCTGTCCGACCTCACGAGCCGGCAGAGCGTGTTTTACGGCTGCGCGGCCATATGCCTGGTGTGCCTTGCGGTCTTTGCGCCCTATTATTTCCGGCGCGGGCCTCTGAACGGGGAGGAAAAGAATGCATAAGCTCATCGCCGTCGTCGGCACAAACGCCTCGGGCAAAAGCTCGCTGGGCGTGCGCCTCGCCCGGGCGTTTGACGGGGAGATCGTCTCCGCGGACAGCCGGCAGGTATACAGAGGCATGGACCTTGGCAGCGGCAAGATACGCCCCGAAGACATGATGGGCGTAAAGCACCACCTGCTGGACGTGGTCGAGCCGGGGGAGTTCTTCTCCATGGCGGACTTCCAGCGCCTGGCTTACCGGGCGATCGACGATATCTGCGCCCGGGGGAAGATCCCCTTCCTGGTGGGCGGCACCGGCCTGTACGTTGAAAGCGTAACCAAGGGCTACGAGCTCAGTGACAAGGCGCCGGACCTCAAGTACCGCGACGAGCTGGAGACCCTCTCCACCCCGGAACTGTATTCCATGCTCATGGCGAAGCAGCCCGGGCTGGATATAGACCCCAACAACCGGAACCGCGTGATGCGGGTGCTGGAAAAACTCCACGACGGCGACAGCGCGCTGCCAGCCGCCCGTCCCCGCTACGACGTGCTGACTTTGGGCGTCCGGTGGGACCGGGAGACCCTGAAAAAACGCATAGACGAGCGCCTGGACAGGCGCACCGCCGAGGGCATGATCGACGAGGTGCGCCGCCTGCGGGCGGAAGGCGCGGGCGACGAGTTCCTTTTGAAGCTCGGCCTGGAGTACCGCTACATCACCGAATACCTTACGGGCGTATGGCCGGACGAAGAAACGATGCTGAAGGAACTGAGCCTTGCCATAAAGCGCTTTGCCAAGCGCCAGGTGACCTGGTTCAAGCGGGACGAAAGCATTTACTGGCTGGATATGACCGCAAATCCTTACGAAGAGGCCTGCGGAAAAATAGAAGAGTTTTTGAAGGGGGATGCCTTATAGGACTTCTATTTGTATGCTGGATAAATGTCCAAAGTTCTGGGTTTTAAAACAACGAGGCGCTTTCAAAAACGGAGTATTATATTATTTTGACTACTGCGGGAAAATAGGAGGAGCTATGCTTCTTCCATGCTTATTCTAGACGTTCGCGTTTAGCAGAAGGCAGAATATCATCGGCATCAACTGTGCCCTTTGATTATGTCCTCCGAATGCTTGTTCTTATTTCTTCCAAGCAAGAAATCAGCTGTAACCATGTAATAGTCACATAGCGTAAGCAGATGGTGAATGGGAAGCTCATTCGCTCCGCGCTCATAGCGGGCGTACATGGTTTGAGAGGTGCCAAGAATCTCGGCGACCTGTTTTTGAGTAAGGTCGGCGTCTTCGCGCAGATCACGCATGATTTTTGTATAATCCACGCAAGACACCTCCTGTATAATGATAATACTATTATAGAAGAGGCCAGATATTTACTATTGACTTTAGTAAATAATTTTACTATAATATGGGTGATGAATAGATGTAGCTCAGGGTGATTACTGGGCTTTAAAGAATGAACATGAGAAAATGACGTTGAAGATATATCAAGCAACAGATATACCAGGAGTAGCAAAACAATCGTTGAAATACGCGGTTGAATAGTAAAGAAGAGAAGAGGCGTAAATATGGCAGTTTGTCCCAAATGTCAAAGCAATAATGTTTCTTTTCAGGTGATTCAGACGGGTTCTGTAACAAACACAAAAAATAAGGGCTGCCTTTTTGCTATTGGTAGGCTGTTCCTCATTTTATGTACTTGCGGGTTGTGGCTAATATTCGGAAAGAAGAAAGAAAAGAGCAAGACAACAATACATAATCAGAAAATTGCAGTCTGCCAGAACTGTGGCTATCAATGGGATGTCTAAACTTACGATAGCAATGATGTAGAGCTGACGCACTCTCACAGTGTGCAGTTGAAGTCTATAAAAGTCTCGCCGCTTATCGAGTGGCGAGACTTTTATGAACAGGGAACGCGTGAAGCGCTCCCGTTTTGTGTAAGAGTTGGTTTTCTAAGCTTTGGGCAGATCCCGGATCAGCGCGTCCACGTCCTCGGGCCTCGTGGCCCAGCTGGTGCAGGCGCGCATCACTTTGCCGCCGGGTGCGTCCTCCCAGAAGGAAAGAGCGTATTTGCCCTCGAAGGCGCGCAGGGCCTTTTCTCCCAGGTTGGGGAAGAGCTGGTTGGTGGGAGAAGGCACCCGGAAAGCGTAGCCAGCCCCGGCAAAGGCCGCACGCAGGCGCGCGGCCTGGCTTATGGCGTGGCTGCCGATCTCGCGGTACAGCCCGTCTGTAAAGAGCACGTCGAACTGTATGCCCAGCAGACGGCCCTTGGCCAGCATGGCGCCGCGCTGCTTGAGCAGGTAGCGGAAGGAGCGGTCCAGCTCCGCGTCCCGGATCACCAGCGCCTCGCCCAGCAGCGCGCCTGCCTTGGTGCCGCCGATATAGAAGGCGTCCGCCAGGCGCGCAAGATCGCTGAGCGTCACGTCGTTTTCGGGGCAGGCCAGGGCGTACACCAGCCGCGCCCCGTCCACAAACAGCTTCAGGCCGAACTCATTGCAGGCCTGCCGGATGTCTTTAAGCTCCTTCAGGCTGTACAGCGTGCCGTACTCCGTGGGCTGGGAGATATACACCATGCCCGGCTGCACCGTGTGCTCGGCGGTCAGAGAGGCGTAGTGCTCCCGGCAGAAGGCCGAGATCTGCGCGGCGCTGATCTTGCCCAGGGTGTTGGGCAGGGTGAGCACCTTGTGGCCCGTGGCCTCGACGGAGCCGGACTCGTGCACGGCGATGTGGCCGGTATCCGCCGACAGCGCGCCCTGCCAGGGCTTCAGGCACATGGCCGTGCCCAGCAGGTTGGTCTGGGTGCCGCCGCTGATAAAGTGTATGCCGCTCACTTCCGCCTTCAGCTCGGCGCGGATCTTTTCCCGGGCGCTTTCGCAGAACCTGTCCGTTCCGTAGCCCGGAGTCTGTTCAAAATTCGTTTGCGCGAGCGCCTCCAGTATTTTGGGATGCGCGCCTTCCTGATAATCCGATTCGAAACGTATCATGCTTTTCTTGCCTTTCATGCGCGTTGTGCCCGCAGGCAAAACGATTATAAGGGACGGCCGGGCGAAACGCAAGCGTCCCGGAGAAATGATTTGGTGAAAAAAAACCGGGCGGGGACTGCTCCCTGCCCGGTGTCGGTATAGCGTTTACTTGCAAAGACCGAGTGCCGCCTGCTGGATCATGCGTGCGGCAAGCTCGTCCGCCAGAGCGTTCTCGCCGGGATAGTATGCCAGATACAGGGCGTTCCTGGCGCTGACCGAGGCCAGGAAGGCGGCACGCTCAGTGAGGATATAGTGCCTGGTGAGCGGGTCGGCCTCCCGGAGCAGGGCTTCGTACTGATTCTGCAGCACGCTCTGCCAGTAGGCGTTCACCTTCGACCAGCCAAGCGTTCCGGCGTCCATGGACAGGATGCGCTGGGAAGCGGCCACGATGGGCAGATGCCTGTCGCAGACGTTGACGCTCTTGGTGTAGAAGGCGGGGGCGCCGGTGTCGAAGGCCACGCTGCAGGCGGGGGCGTTCACGCGCTGCACCTCGTTTTCGCATTCGCCCACGTCCCCGCGCACTTCAGGCGCGGTGCCCTGGGTGTAGCACAGCTCGCAGGTGCGGTCGCGCAGGGCCTCCACCAGCTTTTCGTTGATCGTCCTGGCGCTTTCGCCCTGTCCGGCGAGGCGGGCGCGCAGGGCGTCCAGATAGCCGGTGAAGAGCGCGGCGTCCTTCTCAAGCGCTTCCTTCATGCCGTCCTGGGCTGCGTCGGTCAGGCGCTTGTACTGCTCGTCCAGGGAACGGCGCCACATGTCGGCGGCCATCGACCACGCGCGGTCCAGTTCGGCGTCGGTCTTAGCGGCGGCGATCAGCTTTTCTGTGGCTGCCTCCACGCCGCCGTGCTCGGAGCAGTATTCGTTGGAATACATTTCCGCGCCTACGCCCGCGGCCACCAGCTTGTATTCGCAGTGGCTGGGCGCGCCGGGCGTGGGAGGCGTGGGTCCCTTGCCGGTGTTCACGATGACTTCGTTGGAGTATACGGTGATGGATTCCTTGTAATCATCGTCATACATCGAGAACCAGGCGATGTTGTAGATGCTCTTGTAATCCACGTCCGTGTCGGTCACGGTGTACTGAACGTGGATGGTGATGGGAGAGGTGTCCAGCACCGCATAGTGGCTGTGCCAGAACAGGGTATCCGGCAAAAGGATGTCGTAGGCATCGATGTTGCTGAAGGCGCGGCCCGTGGGATTGTACAAAATCACGTCGTATTCGACCACTTCGCCCTCCGTATAGGCGGTACCGGCTTTGGGATGGCTGGTCTCGTACTTGAACGCCGCGGGGTACTCCCGGACTCGTTCGATCCTGCCGATCATCGTTTCCACAGTGACGTCGTCGGAAAGGTAGAAATGGAGCTCCTCGTCATCGGGCTGCTGGGCGGGCACCGCGAGCACTTCGATCAGGTTGGTCACAAAGCCCGCCGCCACGTCCTGGCTGGTCACGGTATAGCTGAAGGGGATGGGCTGCGTACCGTGGGCGGGCACCGCGTAGGTGCCCAGGGACGCTGTTACGCTGGTATACGTGTTGTAAACCGTGTCGTATGCCGCGCTGATCACCAGGTCCGCGTCGGAGGCGTTCACGAAGGTGATCAGGTAGCTGATGGTCTCGCTTTCCACGTAGGCGATGCCGTTGGCGGGCGGATTGACCACGGTCTTGGTGAGGGACATGGGGTACTCCTCGGCTTCCTCTTCCTTGCCTGCGGTGACGTACACGGTGTTGGACCAGGCAAGGCCGGTTTCTTCATATTCGTCGGAATTGTATTCTGCCACGGCCTGGTTCACGATGCCGCCGTTGTCCACATCAGCGGAAGTGACGGTGTAGCTGAAGCTCGCGGCGCTGCCGGTCTCGCCGCTCTTGATCACGGGCCAGTAGCCCAGGGAGAGGTTCCAGGTGTCGTCGAACAGGCCATCGTACGCGGAGACGTTGTAGATGTCAAAGTCCTCCGCGTTTTCCACGCTTACGGAGTACTTCACCTCTTCGCCCTCCACGTAGAAGCTGCCGTTTGCCGGCGTGCTGACCTCGGATTTGTGCACGAACACTTTGGAATCCGGGGGAGGCGGATTTCCGCCGGTATACACGGTGACGATGTTGGAATAAATGTTGATGAAGTCGCTGGCTTCCGTCGTATGGTAGGTATAGACGGCCTCCGCCTGGTTGAGGATGACGCCGTCGTCCACATCCTGCGCGGTGACCTGGTGCGTTATCAGATAGGTCGCGGTCTCACCTGCGCCCAGCTCAGGGATGATGTCGATGACGGAGTCTTCGTTGCTGCCCTTGATGGGATCGGTGATCTCCACGTCGTATATGGGATCGCTGCTGTTGTTTGTGATGGTGATCTCGTAGATGACCATCTCGTCCTGGGTGTAGTACGTGCCGTTGTCAGGCACGGAGATCACCCTCTTGGCGAGGATCACTTCTTCGATCACGTCCGGCGTGCCTTTTCCGGCGGGGGTTATGAGGGTCTCGGAGTAGGCACTGTCCGGGTCGCCTTCATCGTCATACCAGGTGACGAAAGCGGTGTTGATCACGCAGCCCGTATCCGCGTCGGAAGCGGTGACCTTATAGCTGTAGGTTCCCGAAAGGAAGCCGTCCGGGCCGATGTCGCCGCAGCCGGAAGGCGGATTGATCTGTTCGTCGGACATCATCGTATCGTGCAGCCACACGTCGTGCAGGGTCTGCCCGGTGTAGTTGTCCATCCTGATCTTGTACTGGATCTCTTCGCCCTCGGTGTAGAATATACCGTTTTCGGGTTTGGAAATAACTTCCTTGTGAATGTACACCGACGGTTCTCTGCTGCCGCAATCCACCGTGCAGGTGGAATCTATCCAGTTGTCATCGTTAGTGGGGTCGTGGCCGGGCGACGACTGCCAGTATACAATGGCCCTGTTCACGTAGCTGCCGTCGGCACAGTTCTGTGCGGTCACCGTGTGCTTGTCCGTAAAAGTCACAGCCTGGTGTGAACCGAATTCATCGTAGAATGCAAGCTGCAAGGGCGTTTCGTCCGGTTTAAGATCCCAGACGCGCACATTGTAGAGCGGGTAGCCCTGGCAGTTCCATACGTCGATCTGGTAGACAATCTCTTCGTTTTCGGTATAGAAGGAGCCGTTGGCGGGCGTGGAGATCTCCTTCTTTTCGATCCACAGCTCCATGTCGCCGATGTCTTCGCCTTCTTCTTCAAAGCCGGCAGAGACAGTGGCGGTATCGTGCAGGTTCACGCGGCTGTCTTCCTTGCCGTTTACGGTGTAGCCCACGGCCTGCACGAGGTTGGTGTAGCTGCCCTTTTCGCAGTCCGCTTCCTTTACGGTATACGGAACGGTGTAGGAATCCTTGTAGCCCGCCGTCATGATGTCGGCTGTGAACAGGTTGTAGTAGTCCGTCTCCCAGCCCGTCCAGCCGGAGGGGTACTCCACGAGCTTCACGTCGTATACGGGGTCTGGGCCGGCGTTTTCGAAGGTGACGGTGAAGAGGACTTCTTCGCCTTCCACATAGAACGAACCGTTGGCGGGCGCGGAGGTCTCCGTCTTCGTGAGCTTCAGGCCGGAGGAAGGCTCGCCTGCGCCGCAGGGGGAAGTGACGGGCTGGGACTGGGTGAGCAGGGAATTGGTGCCCATCGCGGCGGCTACATTTAAGAAGGAGCCTTTTTCGCAGTCCGCCTTGGTCACCTGATACTGGGTGCTAAGCGTGGTGCTGGCATCAGGCGCCAGGGAAGCGATCTCGCCCACCTTGTAGCCGCGGGAGGTGTTGTCATCCGGATAGTCGTATACGGTGACGGCGGTCTCCGTTTCGGAGGCCTGGTTCGTGACGGTGATATCGTAAGTGATTTCTTCGCCCTCGGTGTAGAATTTGCCGTTGGCGGGCATGCTGGTCTCGGTCTTCTCCACGGTCAGGCCGAGAGCGCCGATGTGGGCGGTAACGTATACCAAGCCGTTGTTTTCCACTTCATCCGTGTAGTCTTCTGCGTCGCTCTCGGACTTGTACGCGTCCACCGTGAACTGCACTGTGAAATTCGGGGCGAAGTAAGCTTCCAGATCCGCCTTCGTGACGGTGATGGAAAAATCGGAGACGGTAATGGTATCGTGAGCGCCGATATTCAGATGATAAGAACCGGGCACATACCCGTTGGAGCCGTCCGGCTCCCAGTGGTATACCCATCTGATGAACAGCGGTATGTCGGAATTGTTGGTGATCTCCAGCACGTAGGGGATCTTCTCACCCTCGTAGTATGTGGGTTCCTGGTCGGGAATGTATGCGTTCAGGGTGACGGAGGGCGCTTCCTCGGTCACGTAGAGCGGGCGCTGCTCGGTGAGGCCGCAGCGGGTGCAGCGGCGCTCCTCGATGCTGGGCTCGCCGGGCTTGGCCGGCTGCACCACGTACCAGTCGGTCCAGTCGTGCCCCAGGGCGGGGATGTCCCGGCGCCACTCATAGTTGCACTTGTAGCCGTAGTTGATCCTCTGGCAGTAGTTGACCTCTTTGCCGGCCTCGGTGCAGGTGGGCTCCTTCAGGGTCTGCCAGGGTTTGGTGAAGCTGTGGCCGAGGGCCGGGATGGTGCGCGTTCTTCTTTCCCAGCAGATGTCGCACACTTCATACTTTACGCCGCTCTCCGTGCAGGTGGCGGGACGGGTATCGCCCGAATCCACCCAGTGATGGGTGTGCGGGCCGACGGTTGTGGCCAGCGCGCCCTGCCCGAGATATGCGAGCAGGAGCAGCAGCGTAAGCGCCAGTGCGGTGATCCGTTTCATAACTGCCTCCTTGTGCGGTCCGTTATTTCCGGTTCCGGGGCGCGGGACGCGCCCACTCATAATCGTATTATAATCGAAACAGAATTGTAATACAATACCTTTGGCCCCGATTTTTGACAAAATCGCCCCGCTTCCGCCTGCGCGGCAGCCGCAGGGTGAAGAAAACGCACAGGCATCAGAACAGACCGAAGTCTTTTGTATATTTGCCCGCTCAGTCATACTAAACTTCCGGTAACATAAAACTAAATTTAACACCCTGTGCCATTGACAGGGCGCCCGCGCTGTTGTTTAATATAGCTGACCTGTAAGTTTACTGTTCTTAAACGCGCGCGGCGCGTCCGGAAGGGGGTATGAACGTGGAGATCGGCGAAAGGCTCAAACGGCTCAGATTGCAGCGGGGGCTTACGCAGGAGGAACTGGCGGACAGGTGCGAGCTGTCCAAGGGGTTCATCTCCCTGGTGGAGCGCGATTTGACGTCCCCCTCCATCGCCACGCTGCAGGATCTGCTGGTATCGCTGGGAAGCGACCTTGGTCGGTTTTTTGCGGCGCCCGCGGATGACAAGATCGTTTTCGGCGAGGAAGACATCAGCGTGAAGGAAGACGCCGAAGGCATACGCGGCAGCATCCGCTGGCTGGTGCCCGCCGCCCAGAAAAACGAGATGGAGCCGATCCTGGTAAAGCTGGGTCCCGGCGGCGAAACCGACATGCAGGACCCCCACGAGGGCGAGGAGATCGGCTACGTGCTGAGCGGCTCCCTGGTGATCGAGCTGGGCGAAAGGCGCGTAAAGGCCAAAAAGGACGAAAGCTTCTGCTTTAAGCCGGCTGCCCCGCACCGTATCGTCAATCCCGGAAAAGCGCCCTGCACGTTTCTCTGGGTCAGCACCCCGCCCACATTCTGATTTCACTGGAGGACGCACCCATGGTTGAAGATACCAAGCTGATAGAGCTCAAAGGCATATGCAAATCCTTCGGCGACACGCAGGTGCTCCGAAACATAGACCTGTATATCCGCAGGCGCGAATTCGTGACGCTGCTCGGCCCTTCCGGCTGCGGAAAAACCACGATGCTGCGCATCATCGGCGGCTTTGAGACCGCCGACGAGGGCGAGCTGATCTTCGACGGCAAGGATATGAGCGGCGTGCCGCCCTACAAGCGCCGCGTGAACACTGTGTTCCAGAAGTATGCGCTGTTCACCCACATGAACGTATACGACAACGTGGCCTTCGGCCTCAAGCTCAAAAAGCCCGAGGAGCTTCTGCCCGGAACGGCCAATCCCAGCCGCCGGCAGATCAAGGAAGAGATCGACCGCCGCGTGATGCGCCTGCTCAGGCTCGTAAAGATGGAGGCCTACGCCAAGCGCTCCGTGGACGCGCTCTCCGGCGGCCAGCAGCAGAGGATCGCCATCGCCAGGGCATTGGTGAACGAGCCGGAAGTGCTCTTACTGGACGAGCCTCTGGGCGCGCTGGACTTAAAGCTCAGGCGGGAGATGCAGCTGGAGCTGAAGAGCATGCAGCAGCAGCTGGGCATCACCTTTATCTACGTTACCCACGACCAGGAGGAAGCCCTCACCATGAGCGACACCATTGTGGTGATGAACAACGGCTGCATCCAGCAGATCGGCGACGGCAAGCGCATCTACGACGAGCCCCGCAACGCCTTCGTTGCCAACTTCATCGGCGACAGCAATATCCTGGACGCTGTGATGCTCAAAGACTTCGAGGTGCAGGCCGCAGGCCGCGTGTTCGAGTGCGTGGACGAAGGCTTTGAGGAAAACGAGCCCGTGGACATGGTGGTGCGCCCCGAGGACATCATGCTGGTGGGCACGGACGTGGGCATGCTGGTGGGCGAGGTGCAGAGCGTGCTGTTCAAGGGTGTGCACTACGAAATGTTCGTGGAAGCGGCTGGCATCCGCTGGAAGGTGCATTCCACCACCATGTTCCCCGTGGGCAGCCGAGTGGGCCTGAGCGTGGTGCCAAGCAACATACACATCATGCACAAAATGGACCGTGACGGTGCCAAAGCGGAGGCGCGGGCATGAAGCGAAGCTTTTTTTCCGGCCCCTACGCGCTGTGGATGATCATGTTCACGATCTTTCCCATCGTGTTCGTGGCGCTCTACGCGTTTCAGGACAATACGGGGGCCTTCACGATAGACAACATCGCGCGCTGCTTCGAGGGCACGTACATGAAGGTATTGTGGCGCAGCGTGAAGCTGGCGCTGGAGTGCACGGCTCTGTGCGTGCTGCTGGGCTATCCCTGCGCGTACTTTCTGGCCAGCAAGGATTTTTCCAAGTACAAGACCCTGTTCGTGCTGATCCTTCTGCCCATGTGGATGAACTTTCTGCTCAGGACCTACGCGTCCATGTCGCTGCTGGAAAGAAACGGCATCATCAACGCCATCGTCACGGGCCTGGGCTTTGAGCGCTGGAACATGATCGGCACGGAGGGCGCGGTGCTGTACGGCATGGTGTACAACTACCTGCCCTTCATGGTGCTGCCCATCCACACCAGCCTCAAAAAGATGGACCAGCGGGTGATCGAGGCGGCCCAAGACCTGGGCGCCAACCCGGCGCGCGTGTTTCTGAAAGTCACGCTGCCCCTGTCCATGAGCGGCGTGATCAGCGGAATCACCATGGTGTTCATGCCCTCGGTGACCACCTTCGCTATCAGCAAGCTCCTGGGCAGCGGCAACTTCATGCTCATGGGCGACGTGATCGAAAACCAGTACATGGTGGCAAACGACTGGTCCTTCGGCAGTTCCCTGAGCCTGTTCATGACGGTGCTCATCCTGATTTCCATCGGATTGCTCAACCGCCTGGACGCGAATAAGAGCGAAAGGAGCGACAACTGGTGAAGAAGTTTTTCAAGGGCCTGAAGGGATCTTACCTGGCGCTGATCCTGCTGTTTCTGTATTCGCCCATCGCCATCATGATCGCCTTTTCGTTCAATGCCGGCAAAAGCCGCGCCAAGTGGGAGGGCTTCTCCTTCAAGTGGTACGCCGAGCTGTTCAAAAACGAAGCCATCATGGATGCCCTGCGCGTCACCCTCACCGTGGCCGTGATCGCCACCGTGGTGAGCGTGATCCTGGGCACCCTGGGCGCCATCGGCATACACGCCTGCCGCAAGGGCTGGGCCACGGCGCTGATCAACCTGAGCTACCTGCCCATGACCATGCCCGACATCGTGACCGGCGTGAGCCTGATGATGATGTTCGTGTTCATCAAGCTGGACAGGGGCATGTTCACGATGATCCTGGCCCACATCACCTTCGATACGCCCTACGTCCTGTTCTCGGTGCTGCCGAAGCTCAAGCAGATGGACCCCAACACCTACGAGGCGGCGCTGGACCTTGGCTGCCGGCCCATGAAGGCGATCACGAAGGTGATCATCCCCGAGATCAGCCCCGGCATCGTCACGGGCGGACTGCTGGCGCTCACCATGTCGCTGGATGACTTCGTGATCAGCTACTTTACCACCGACAAGGCGCAAAACCTATCCACCCTGATCTACTCGGCGGCCAAGCGCGGCGTAAAGCCCGATATGTACGCCCTGTCCACCATCATGTTCGTGACAGTGCTCGCACTGCTCATCGTTATCAACAAGCGCTCTACCCTGGAAAATATCAGCTGAAAACTGGAGGTACATGCATGAAAAAGCTCTCTCTCGTTCTCGTTCTCGCGCTGGTGCTCTGCGCGCTGCCCTTCGCGGCCCGCGCCGAGGGGACCCTGACCGTGTACAACTGGTACGACTACATTGACGAATCCGTGCTGGACGACTTCACCAAAGAGACCGGCATCAAGGTGGATTACGTCATGTTCACCACCGTGGAGGAAATGTACGTCAAGATGACCACGGGCGGCGGCAAGTACGACATCATCGTGCCCAGCGACTACATCATCGAGCGCCTCATCAAGGACGACATGCTGGCGCCCATGGACTTTGACAAAATGCCCAACGCCAGGGCGAACCTCCTGGACAGCATGTGGACGGCGGATTACGACGTGGGCAACGCCTACTCCGTGCCGTATATGTGGGGCACCGTGGGCATCCTGTACAACACCGAGTATGTGGATGAGGAGATCACCTCCTGGGCGAGCCTTTTCGATCCTAAGTACAAGAGGGACGTGTTTATGCTGGATTCCATCCGCGACACCATGGGCGTGACCCTGAAGTATCTGGGCTACAACCTGAACGAGCGCAGCGAGGAAGCGCTGGCGTAGGTGCGCGACCTGCTGATCAAGCAGAAGAACGACAACATCGTGCAGGGCTACCTGGTGGACGAAGTGAAGGACAAGATGGTGGGCGGCGAGGCCGCCATGGCCGTGATGTGGTCCGGCGACGCCATGTACGCCATCGAGGACAACGATTCCCTGGTGTACGTGGTGCCCGAGGAAGGCTCCAACGTGTGGATCGACGCCATGTGCATCCCCAAGGACAGCCAGAACTATGAAGCGGCCCTGGCGTTCATCGACTTCATGTGCCGCGAGGACATCGCAGCGCGCAACTACAATTACATCCACTACTGCTCTCCCATCCGCCAGGTGGTGGAAAACCTGGACGAAGAGGAAGCGGCCAATCCCGCCGTCAATCCCAGCCAGGAGATCATCGACCGCTGCGACTTCTTCCACGACATCATGGATTATATGGACGTATATAATAAATATTGGATGGAAATCCGGTCTTAATCAGGTCATTCCGGAAAGCGGCATCCGTCCGCTTTTTCGGAACAGCTTGGAGGGGCTTGCCCCTCCAAGTTCGTTTTTGGCGGCACCGGGCGTGAAAGCGCAGCCGTATTTGCCTGATTTCAGATGGCCCCTCCGGCAAAAACGGCAAACTTGCGCCTCGCGCCCCGGAAAGCTTGACGCTGCGGCCATAAAACGCTTATAATGCAGAAGGAAAGCCGCCCGCGTTATCTTTTTTTCATAAGCGGCTGAACGGAGGAAACCATGATTGCACAGATCACCGACGCCGCCTCGAATTTCTGGAAGACCCTGCCCGACGTGCTCACGCGCATCGCCGCCGCGCTGGGCATTCTGATCGTCGGCATCGTCATCATCAAACTGGGGCGCAGGCTGCTCAACCGCCTTTTCGAAAAGTATCGCAGAAAGCACGAGGGCAACAGCCGTGGCAACACCGTGCAGACCCTTACGGTCAGCCTGTTCAATATCCTGATGTACATTGCCCTGGCCTTCACCTGCTTAAGCACCCTGGGCGTGAACGTGGGAAGTTTGCTGGCCGTGGCCGGGGTGAGCGGCTTTGCCATCGCCTTCGGATGCCAGAGCCTGATCAAGGACGTGATCAGCGGCATGTTTTTGTGGCTGGAGGGCAGCTGCAACGTGGGGGACGTGGTGACCGTGGCGGGGCAGACGGGCCGCATCGAAAACGTGGCCCTGCGAACCACGACGCTCAGAGCTACCAACGGCTCGGTGTTCGTGATCCCCAACGGCGAGATCCGCACCGTGATCAACATGACCAGCGACTTCCGCTTCGCGGTGGTGGACGTGACCGTGGGCCACGGCCAGGACTATACCCGGGCGCTGGAGGTGCTGCGGGAGGCCATGAAAAACGTCAACCGGCGCTGCGATTATATCGACGAGGACCCCGTGGTGAAGGGCTACATCGCCATGGACCGCGGCGCGGCTGTCTGCCGCATCGAATGCCGCTGCTCCGTGGACAAATGCTGGGAACTGGAGCGGGAGATCCGCCTGGAGGTGCTCACCGCCATGGCTCAGGCGGGCATCAAGCCGTAAAAACGATCTAAAACTGCTGAAAGGGACGGGAAAGACCATATGAACGATTTTGACATCGCGCGCTTCTGGGAAAACGACGAGCTGGCGCACCGGGACAACTGTTTTTATCCGGCGCCCCAGGTGGCCCTGGGCATCCGCATGAGCGACGAGTGCGTGTTCGCGGAGCTGGGCGAGGAGGGAGATCCCTGGGCCTATACGGAACTGTCCAGGCGCATCGACCTGAACAGGCGCTACAACGACAAGAGCGAAAAGATCGTGGGCAAGCGTCTTCTGCGGGAGAATTTTCTGCCCGAAGACGCCCGACTGCCCTACGTAAAGCGCATCGGTGAGGTGTTCGGCGGCGAGTACATCATGCACAACGCCACCGAGTGGCTCAAGGAGAGCATCGAAGACGAAAAGGCGCTGGAAAAGAAGCTGGACGAAGTGGAGAAGATGGACCTTCGCGCCTTCATGCTGCCGGACAACTGGGAGAGCGAAAAAAAACGCGTGTACGAGACCTACGGCGTAAAACCCTCTCCCGTGCACCACATCCGCGGCCCCGTGACCCTGGCCTGCTCCCTGATGGGCACCACGGAGTTTCTGTATTTCCTGGCGGACGAGGAGGAACTGGCCGAGCGCTTCTCGAGCGACATCGCCGACGTCATCATCCGCATGGCGGAGATCATGGACGAAGAGGCCGGCCTGACGGGCAAAGACACCCACGGCTTCTCCTTCGCGGACGACAACTGCTGCCTTCTGTCTCCCGCCATGTACGAAAAGTTCGGCTATCCTGTGCTCAAAAAGGTGTTTGCGCGCTTCTCGCCCGATCCTGAGGACAAGCGCTATCAGCACTCCGACAGCGCCATGGGGCACCTGCTGCCCATCCTGGGCCGGCTGGACCTGAACGGCGTGAACTTCGGCCCCACGGTGATGGTGCCCGAGATCCGCGAAAACCTGCCCCACGCCCGCATCGACGGCTGCATCGCGCCCTTCGCCTTCATGCGCAACGAGCGGGAGGAGCTGATCGCCGAAACGAAGCGCGACATCGAAGCGGGCTTCCGCTACGGCGGCGTGAACATCTCCACGGCGGGCTCCATCAACAACGGCTCCAGTCTGGAGAGCATGCGCCTGATCATGGAAGTCATCTGGGAAAACCGCAAGCGGTAAAGGCGGAAGCACAGGGGAGGAGACGCGATGGGCGAACTGATCGGACTTTTGTTTTACATGGTGCTCAGCCTGCCTCTGGTGCGCACGCTGGCGCTCACCCTGGTGCCGGCGCTGGCGCTTCTGGCCTATGTGCGCAAAAAAGACTGGCTGGAGCCGGAGCCGCCCAAACTCGTCTGGGGGCTGTTCGGCCTGGGCGTGCTGAGCGTGATCCCGGCGTTTTTTCTGGAGCTGGGCGCGCTGTACGTTCTGAGCCTTTTGCTGGACAGCGAATCCCTGCTTTTCCGGCTGATCCAGTGGTTTTTGGTGGTGGGCTTGGCAGAGGAGGGCTGCAAGTACGCGATGCTGTATAAAAAGACCTGGAAGCATCCGGCCTTCAACTGCACCTTTGACGCCGTCGTGTACGCCGTGGCGGTGTCCGCGGGCTTTGCCCTGGCGGAAAACATCACGTACCTCATCAATTACGGCTCCTCCGCCATGCTGATCCGCGCGCTGGTATCCGTGCCGGCGCACATCTGCTTCGCGGTGCTGATGGGCTCATGGTACGGTTCCGCCAAACGCCTGAATACCTGGGAACAGCCCGAAAAATCCCGCTCCGCCCGCAGGCTGGCGCTCCTGGTGCCCGTGCTGGCCCACGGCCTGTACGACCTGATCGTGAGCGGCGTGAACAGCGGGGAAGCGGTGGCGCTGTTTATCATCTTCGTGGCGGCGATGTTCCTGGTCTGCTTTTTGCGCGTGCGCAAGCTCTCCAATACGGATGAATACATCGCGTAAGCGGTAAAACGAAAGAGGTGTTCCAATGGCAGTCATCACCATCGTCGGCTCCGGCATGATGGGCTCCGCGCTGGCCTTCCCCGCCCGGGAAAACGGCCACGAGGTGCGGCTCGTGGGCACGCATCTGGACCGGGAGATCATCTCGGTGTGCCTTAAGACGAACCGGCATCCCAAATTCAATAAGGATTTTCCCGAGGGCGTAAGGTTCTTTCAGATCGAAGAACTGGAAGCCGCGCTTGCGGGCAGCGACCTGGTGATCGGCGGCGTATCCAGCTTCGGCGTGGACTGGTTCCGGGACTATGTGCTGGAAAAGATCCCCGCCGGCACGGACGTGCTCACCGTGACCAAGGGCCTGATGGACGGGCCGGACGGGTCGCTGAAGCCCTATCCGTACCTGTGGCAGCAAAAGCTGGACGAGACCGGACACGCCCTCAACCTGTGCGCGGTGGGCGGCCCCTGCACGAGCTACGAGCTCGTGGCACACGACCAGACCGAAGTCTGTTTTTGCGGACGGGACATGGACGCCCTCAGGCGTGTGCGGGCCCTGATGGCCACGGACTATTACCACATCAGCCTCTCCCGGGACGTGATGGGCATCGAAAGCGCCGTGGCCCTCAAAAACGGCTACGCGCTGGGCGTCGCCCTCACGGTGGGCTTAAACCAGCGCGCTTTCGGCTTGGAAAGCGAACTGCATTACAACTCCCAGGCCGCGGTGTTTTACCAGGCTGTGCGGGAGATGGGCAGGCTGCTCAAGGCCCAGGGAGCCGGCACGCTTGACAACCTGGCCGTGGGCGCGGGTGACCTGTACGTTACGGTATACGGCGGGCGCACGCGGCTGGTGGGCGTGCTTCTGGGGCGCGGGCTGGACATAGACGAAGCCAAAAAGGAACTGAACGGCGTCACGCTGGAATCTCTGGTGGTGGCCGAGCGCGTGGCGCGGGCCGTCCGCATCAGGGCAAGCCGGGGCGAAGCGAAAATAACGGATTACCCGCTCCTTATGCACGTGGACGACATCCTCACGCGCCATGCCCCCGTAGACATCCCCTGGGAAAAATTCACCTATGAAAGCTGAGACGCATATGGATACACACTCTCTTCCGGACGATTCCTACTGGACAAAGGGCTTAAAACGCAACAGGGCGGTGGTGGCCCTTCTGCGCCTGCCCCTCACGCCCTGGGTAAAATGGCGCTACCGCTACCGCTGCAAAAAGTATACGCCGAAGGACAAGACCTTCCTGCTGCTCACCAACCACACCTCCACGGCGGATCACTTTATGAACGCCATGGGCGTGAAGGGCTATATGCGCTTCGTGGCCAGCGACCACCTGATGCGCAAAGGCTTTCTGAGCAGCGTCCTGCGCTTTTTGGTGAACCCCATACCCCGCCGCAAGGCCGTGAGCGGGGAGGCCACCACGCAGATGATCCTGCAGAACCTGCGCCTGGGCGTGCCGGTGATCCTGTACCCGGAAGGCAACCGCTGCTTCAACGGCCGCACGGGCTTTATCCCGCCCCGCACGGGCGAGCTGGTCAAAAACGCCGCGGGCTCGATGATCACCTACCGCATCGACGGCGCTTACCTGCAGACGCCCCGCTGGGGACACACCCTGCGCAGGGGCCCCGTTTTCGGGCAGGTGGTCAGGGAATACAGCCGCGAGGAATTGAATAAAATGAGCGCGGAGGAGATCTGCGCCCACATCCGGGAGGACCTGTACACCGACGCTTACGCCTTCTCCCGCGAACATCAGTACCGCTATCCCGGCAAAGCGAAAGCGGAATATCTGGAGACCACGCTGTTCGTTTGCCCTGCCTGCGGGCGCACGGAAGGCCTCAAAAGCGAGGGCGACCGCTTTTTCTGCCCCTGCGGCATGAGCGCCGAAGTGAACGACTATGGCTTTTTCGAAGGCGAAAACCTTCGTTTCGACAACGTGTACGACTGGGACATGTGGCAGCGGGGCGTCCTTGAAGAGCGCGTTCAGGACTGCCGGGAAAGCGGCGAAGCGGTCACGCGGGACGCGGGCGCGGTTCTGTACCGCGTCAGCGGAGACAGCCGGGAAATGCTGGGCAGCGGGCTTGATTTGCGCCTGTACACCGACCGGCTGGAGTTTACGGGCGGCGGAAAGGCATTTTCTTTCCCCATGGACGGCCTGAGCCGGATGGCCGTGGCGCATACCGCGTTTTTGTTTTTCACCTTCCGGGACGAATACTACGAGGTCCGCAACGAGCACGTCTGGCCTGCGAACAAATATTTCGCCCTTCACAGGATGGTAAAGGGCATGCCCTACGTTTAGCCTGCCGGGGTTTGGCGCGGCATCATTGGAAGCCGATCATTCTCCTTTTCGGTTTCTGCGCAGGGTGAGAGAAAGAGATTCCTCAATTCGCTCTGGAAAACTTCCGGATTAAGTTGTATAATGTCTCCGGACATGGCTTTTCGACCTCCTTGGTTCTTGTTCCTCAGCAAAACAATCTTACCATTTGGTCTGAGCTATGTCCATAAGCTATGGAGGTCAGTGATACACCATCTTAGATCAAGAAGCGTATTATGCGTTTTGGAGTAGCCACTGCGAAACTATGACGGAAAAAGAAATGATCATGGGACTTCTATCAATGGGAATCATCAGATAGCAGTATACGTGGGGCTGCAAAAAGGATCGCTTTTTCGTTTAAGCGGGAAGCTTCCATAGAGCGACAGGGAATCCTGCAATCATGGCAAAAAGATGGAGAACGAGCGCTGTTTTGAGGAAAATTCTGCTTTAACAGACACGGATCGATCAACCAAAGCATGGACTTTTCAGAGTACTATAAAAGGAATTTGGGGAGGAAAAAGTATGGTTTTCTACAGATGCGAACATTGCGGCAACATCATTGCCCACATTAATGACTCCGGCGTCCGCTGCGTCTGCTGCGGAGAGGAAATGAAGCCCATTGTGCCGAACACCTCGGACGGCGCCGGCGAAAAGCACGTGCCGGTCATTACCGTGGACGGACGGACTGTGACGGTCACAGTAGGCTCCGTAGAGCATCCCATGCAGGACGCGCACTACATCATGTGGATCATCCTCGAGACGAAGCAGGGCCGCCAGCGCAAAAACCTGAAGCCGGGCGAAAAGCCAGCGGCGACCTTCGCGCTGACGGAGGGCGACGAAGTGATTGCGGCGTACGAATACTGCAATCTCCACGGTTTGTGGAAGGCGGGATTCTGATAATCCAAACTTGACGGGAGAGGTTATGCAGGGAGGGGTCTCGAATCCGGAGTGCATTTCTTAAAGTATGCCCTGCCAATTATGAGGGGGGAGGCGATTCCCCGAACGGCGATACGGACAAGGCATTCGCGGCGTTTTCTCCGCACGCAGAGGTGATCCCCATCCATTCGGACATTGTTCTTTCCTCCGATCAGCACCCTGATCCGGTACTTTTTGGTGATGCCCAAAATCAAAAAACGGGGCGGCCTCATTGAATTCGATAAAACCCGCCGACAGGTTTGTTCTGTCGACGGGTTGCTTTGGCGTTGGGTTTACTGTAACCGCTAAATAAACTGCACTACGCCTGGCAGAGGTTTTCAGCACAGCATCGCCAGACTTCGGCACATTACCAGCAGCGTCTGGGGAGCGAAACGATATCTGAACATCCTTCTTTCGTCCTCTTTTCTGCCCAGTCGGTCGAACATGAAAACCAGAAGGACGTCAAACTGCTTTTTTCAGCCATCTCACGGATCTCTAGGATCGCGTCACGCTTTGCGGCGGACACCTTGTATCCGGAGATGCCTTTCTCCATGTAGACGTCAAAAATGATACAATCTGAAAAGTGCGAATAACGGCCTTAAACGCCTCAAAACGGTCGAAAACAAGGGTATTTTCGGCGTTTTCGGCAGTTTTTGCCGATTCCGCAAATGCCAGGAATCTGTCTGTTTTATCTACAATCCGTTTATCTCTGACAAAAACATCCCCTCCCCCTCTGCGCTGGCGATGAATAATTAAATGGTTCGAGGAAAATTATAAGGTTCAAGGGGGAGGGTCGGCTTATAAATCTCGTTGTAGTTCATAGAGGTCCTTTTTAACGTTTTTATTCTTTGCCACAAGCGTGTAAGGTTGGCCTTTGTATCGTTTTATTCATCAAATTGGCATAGTTCATTCTTTTTGAAGCGTTTTTCGTGCAATTCACTCATATCAACATCATCGAGTCTTACTGTGCCAAAGTATATTGCTCCTAGCAATTGCTCAGCCACCTTTACCATGAAGACCCCAATACATACCAACGCGCTGAGCCGTCATGCAGACGGAATCTACATTTGCGACTCCTGCGGAGGACGGGACGCGATGGCCGACTTCATGAACAATCCCATCCCTGTTGAGGACTGGGCGCTCTTCAACACCGAGCAGCACGCCGCAGATCTCAAAGACACTCCCGGCGAGGAGGCCTGGGAGCGGATACAGAAAGACCAGGCGCAGATCCTTTCGGAGCTGTTCCTCGGCTGGCTTAGGGGTGACGGCGAAAAGGATTTCAAAGCATAAGAATCGTGGAGTCAAGGATATCCTGATCCTGTGCGCTGACGGTCTTACCGGGATCAAGGAAGCCATAGCCACTGCATATCCGGACACAGAGTACCAGCGCTGCCTGGTCCATCAGGTCAGGAACACGCTGAAATACGT
>JAFZPV010000050.1 GCA_017552535.1 Clostridia bacterium | reverse complement strand
GTATATCCCGAAGGCGCGTTCTACAGCCATGTGAAGCTCGAAGACGTCGACGAGATCGTTTCCGAGCATCTCATCAAAGGCCGCGTCGTCACCCGTCTTCTGTACAGGGATGCCGAAGAAGCCGCCAAGGACATCAAGCCCCTGGACGAGATCAACTTCTATCAGAAGCAGAAGCGCGTGGTTCTGCGCAACTGCGGCGTTATCGATCCTGAGAACATCGACGAGTACATCGCCTTTGATGGCTACAAGGCCCTGGCGAAGGTGCTTACCGAGATGACTCCCCAGCAGGTGCAGGAAGAGATCCTGGCCTCCAGTCTGCGCGGCCGCGGCGGTGCCGGCTTCCCCACGGGCCTCAAATGGAAGTTCGCCATGGGCTCCACCGGCAAAAAGTACGTCTGCTGCAACGCTGACGAGGGCGACCCCGGCGCTTTCATGGACAGAAGCGTTCTGGAAGGCGATCCCCACTGCGTGCTGGAAGCCATGGCCATCGCGGGCTACTGCATCGGCTCCGACGAAGGCTACATCTACGTGCGTGCTGAGTATCCCATCGCCGTCAAGCGCCTTGAGATCGCCATCGAGCAGGCTCATGAGTACGGACTGCTTGGCGAAAACATCTTCGGCACCGGCTTCAACTTCGATATCCACATCCGCCTGGGCGCCGGCGCGTTCGTGTGCGGCGAGGAGACCGCTCTGATGAACTCCATCGAAGGCAAGCGCGGCGAGCCGCGTCCCCGTCCTCCGTTCCCGGCGGTAAAGGGCCTGTTCCAGAAGCCCTCCATCCTCAACAACGTTGAAACTTACGCCAACATCGCCCAGATCATCCTGAAGGGCGCTGACTGGTTCAAATCCATGGGCACTCCCGGTTCCAGCGGCACCAAGATCTTCGCCCTTGGCGGCAAGATCAGCAACTCCGGCCTGGTTGAGATCCCCATGGGCACCACGCTCAGAGAGATCATCTACGACATTGGCGGCGGCTGCCCCAACGGCAAGGCCTTCAAGGCCGTGCAGACCGGCGGTCCCTCCGGTGGCTGCCTGCCCGCCTCCATGCTGGATACGCCCATCGACTATGACACCCTGATCGCTGCGGGCTCCATGATGGGTTCCGGCGGCATGATCGTCATGGACGAGGACAACTGCATGGTGGATATCGCCCGCTACTGCCTGGACTTCACCGTGGATGAGAGCTGCGGCAAGTGCACTCCCTGCCGTGTAGGCACCCGCAGGATGCTGGATATCCTCAACCGAATCTGCGAAGGCAAGGGCGAAGACGGCGACATCGAGCGCCTCGAAGACCTGGCTTCCAGCATCAAAGCCAGCGCCCTGTGCGGCCTGGGCCAGACCGCTCCCAACCCGGTGCTGAGCACCATCAAGCAGTTCCGTTCCGAGTACGAAGCGCACATCTACGAGAAGCGCTGCCCGGCTGGCGTCTGCAAGAACCTGATGAAGTACGTGATCGATCCCGAGAAGTGCAAGGGCTGCACCGCCTGCGCCAGAAAGTGCCCCGCGGGCGCCATCAGCGGCAGCGTGAAACAGCCTCACTCCATCGATCCTTCCAAGTGCATCAAGTGCGGCGTCTGCATGGATACGTGCAAGTTCGGCGCGATCTCCAAGAAGTAAGTATAGGAGGAAAGCCAGATGAATATGATTTCTTTCAAAATTGATGGCGTTCCCGTAACCGTACCGGCCGGAACCACGATCCTTCAGGCGGCGAAGCAGGCGGGCATAAAGATCCCCACCCTGTGCTACATGAAGGATATCAACGAGATCGGCGCCTGCCGCATGTGCGTTGTGGAAGCCGGCGGACGCGCCCTGCAGGCCGCCTGCGTATATCCCGTGGAGAGCCTGCCCCGCAACCGTGAAACGGGCGAATATGCCGAAGTCAAAACCAATACTCCCGCCATCCGCAAAGCCCGCCGCGTGAACCTGGAGCTGCTTCTGTCCAACCACGACAAGAAGTGCCTGAGCTGCGTGCGCTCCACCAACTGCGAACTCCAGGCCCTGTGCCGCGAGTACGGTGTGGAAGACGAAAACCGCTTTGCCGGCGCGATGACTGAGACCACGCAGGACAACAGCTCCCTTTCCATCGTGCGCAACAACGCCAAGTGCGTGCTGTGCCGCCGCTGCGTCGCGGTATGCGAAAAGGTGCAGCATGTGGGCGTTATCGGCCCCGTGGCCCGCGGTTTCAAAACCCAGATCCTGCCCGCCTGGAACCTGGGCTTGGCTGAGACCGGCTGCGTCAACTGCGGCCAGTGCATCGCCGTGTGTCCCACCGGCGCCCTTACCGAAAAGGACGACACCAAGGAAGTCTTCGCTGCCCTCGCCGACCCCAAGAAGTACGTGGTCGTGCAGCCCGCTCCCGCCGTGCGCGCCGCGCTGGGTGAGGAATTCGGCATTCCCATGGGCACCTCCGTCACCGGCAAGATGGCGGCGGCTCTCAGAAGGCTGGGCTTCAACAAGGTGTTTGATACCGATTTCGGCGCCGACCTCACCATCATGGAAGAAGCCAACGAGCTGATCGCCCGCGTTCAGAACGGCGGCGTTCTGCCCATGATCACTTCCTGTTCTCCCGGCTGGATCAAGTTCTGCGAGACCTACTATCCTGACTTCATCCCGAACCTGTCCACCTGCAAGAGCCCCCATCAGATGGAAGGCGCGGTCATCAAGAGCTACTTTGCCGAGAAGAACGGCATCGATCCCCACGACATCGTCACCGTTTCCGTCATGCCCTGCACCGCCAAGAAGTATGAGTGCAAGCGCCCCGAAATGGGCCACGACGGCATGAGCGACGTGGACATCGTGATCACCACCCGTGAGCTGGCCCGCATGATCAAGATGGCCGGCATCAATTTCGCCGCTCTGCCGGACGAAGACTTCGACGAGATGCTGGGCGAGTCCACCGGCGCGGCCGTCATTTTCGGCGTGACCGGCGGCGTTATGGAAGCCGCTCTGCGCACCGCCTACGAAGCCATCACCGGCGACAAGCTCGAAAAGCTCGAGTTCATGGACGTTCGCGGGTTCGAGGGCGTGAAGGAAGCTTCCTACAATCTGAAAGGCCTCGAGGTCAAGGTAGCGGTCGCTTCCTCCACCGGCGCGGCAGCCAGGCTGCTGGACGCGGTGAAGGCTGGCGAAAAGAGCTACACCTTCATCGAGATCATGGCCTGCCCCGGCGGATGCGTAAACGGCGGCGGCCAGCCCATCGTTTCTCCCATCGTACGCGAAGACGTGGATGTCAAAGGCCTGCGCGCCAAGGCGCTCTATGACGAAGATCTCGCCAAGCCTCTGCGCAAGTCTCACGAGCTTCCCGCCGTCCTTAAGCTGTATGACGAGTATTTCGGCAAGCCCAACAGCCACAAGGCTCACGAGCTGCTGCATACCCATTATACTGCCCGTAAGGTATACGAGGACTGATAAAACTCTAACGAAACCCGCCGTGCGCAAGCGCGGCGGGTTTGCTGTATTCAGAATGAATAATTCGGCAGCCGATTTGGCTGCCGGAAACTTGTTTGCTGTGATTACTTTGCGGCTAAAGCGCCTTCTACGATCTTTTTGCCGCTGGAGGCGCCGATGCGGCTGGCGCCCGCTTCGATCAGCGCTTTTGCGCTCTCGTAGTCGCGCACGCCGCCGGAGGCTTTCACGCCCATATCGGGTCCAACAGTCGCGCGCATGAGTGCGATGTCATGCACGTTTGCGCCGCCGCCGGAGAAGCCCGTGCAGGTCTTCACATAGTGCGCACCCGCTGCTTTGGCAAGTTCGCAGGCCTTGACCTTTTCTTCGTCCGTCAGCAGGAAGGTCTCGATGATGACCTTTACGAGCTTACCGGGCACGGCTTTAACCACAGCTTCGATATCCGCCTGGACGTAATCGTATTCGCCTGCCTTGAGGCGGCCAACGTTGATCACCATGTCCAGTTCGTCAGCGCCCTGCTGGGCGGCAAGCTTCGCTTCGGCTGCTTTTATGGCGCTGTCATTCATGCCGAGAGGGAAGCCGATCACCGTGCAGGTCTTCACGCCGGAGCCTTTCAGGCATTCGCTGACCAGTGGAACATAAGAAGGGTTCACGCACACGCTGGCGCATTTCAGTTCAGCAGATTCGGCGCAGATCTTTCTGATCTGCTCGGGCGTGGCGTCAGGCTTTAAAAGGGTGTTGTCGATATAGCTCTCGATCGGTTTCATGGCTTCCTCCTAATGGTGGATCACAAGGTCGTTGTTGTCGATGTATCCGATCACGTTGTCGTACTGCACGCGGCTAACGTAACCGTCGTTTGCCAGCACCTTCACGACCTGGCCGGCATTCAGCTCCCAAAGCACATCCGCATTGTAATTGTACGGATGATCGTAGTACAGAGGCGCCAGGTACGCTACGCGGTTCAGACCTTCCGGACTCATGATGTCGATGGAAATGTAACCGTACTTGTTGAGGGATTCGCTGTAGAAGTAGAAGAAGCTGTTCTTCTCGCCCAGGATATCCACGATATGGCCGCTCGCCAGTGTGCCCAGCACTTTGGAGGAGTAGTTGGCGTCGGAGCGATAGTTGGCGGCGTTGCCGGACACCTGCACATAGCCCTTTATGCCTTCAGGCCAGGTGGTTATCTTGGATGCGTTCTGCAAAAGCGTGCTGTGCACGTAGCCGATGCGTCCGTCTTCCAGAAGCACGCGGGACCAGTCGCCTACGCGCTCATAAACCCAGCAGTACAGTCCGGCGGGCAGCTGATCCATCGCGTCATACTCCAGACCCGGTCCCCAGCGAAGGGCGGCAAACCCGTCGGATGATTTGATGGTCTTGGCGCTTGTCACACTGGCACCGTAGGTGAGGGCGGAGCGGCCGCGGGTGGTGATGGTGATCTCGCCTGCTTTCATCCAGCCCACGTCGCCGGTGTTCGTTACCTGGATCTTGTGCCAGACCGTGCCTTCAAACAGCAGCTGGATCGCCGCGCCGTTCGGTACGCTCTTGATCACGGGACGCTGATCGTTGGGCAGCTGGTACAGGGGTGACGCGGCGCCGTTGGAAGAAGTGACCTTGCCGTACACCACAGGCAAAATGGCACTCTCTGCCGCGGCGAAGCAGGAAAGAACGAGCATCAGGGAAATCAGCGCGCAGATAAGTCTTTTCATTGGATTCGCCTCCTGATTTGTTTATCTTTTAGACTTCATCGTTTTCATTTTGTTCCGCACCGTCGGCCTTTTCCCGGTTCAGTTCGACCTGTTCATCCAGATAGATCACGATCTCGCCGGAAGCGCCGTAGCTGCCTTCGCCCGGGAAGATGCGCAGTACGCGGTTGCCCATATCCTGAATGTTGATGGGTTCAAGTGACCCGTAAGGCTCCACGGTGATCTGGCCTTCCACCCTTGTTTTCATCTTCAGCAGCTGGAAGCCAATGGAAGGATAGGCGATATAGATGCGCTTCAGGGCATCCTGCGACAGATTGTATACGTTTACGTATTCCACCGTATAGCTGTCCTTCTGATACAGGCTCACACTGTGGGTGCCCAGGCTATTGGTGAAAGTGCGCACGAACTTTCCGCCTGCGTCTGCGGCTGCAACGCCCTCACCTGCAAAGCGGATGACGATCTCGCCCTCCGCTGCGCCAGCCGGCTCGGCTTCGGGATAGAAGCGGGCGGTGTTTTCGTCCGGCCAGTCCAGCTTGATTTCATATTTCGCGTCCGCACGGACAAGGATCTCGCCTTCCGCCCGGCAGGCTTCTCCGTCCGCGCCTACGGCGCTGAACAGGTAAGCGCTGTGCCTGAGCGGGTACAGCCTTTCGTTTTCGCCGGAGGCGTCTTTGCTTTCGCCGGTTATATACTCGTCCGGTATCGCGTACATGCGCATCAAGACGATATTCTGTTTGTATTCGCCGTTGTCAAACCGCAGGCGGATATCCGGCGAGGGTGCACTCGTGCCGACGCTGGCCACGTTCATCAGGGGCGAAAGCGCCATCATGGTAGATGTCAGCGAAATGGCCAACATCAGTACAAAGCCGGCGAGGATGCCCACAAGGATGCGGCCTGCGGGCGTCTTCAAACGCTTGAACAGCGCCACCACGATCAGCGCAAGCACGATCAGGGCCGGCACCAGATATACCAGAAGGAACCAGTCCCAGTACTTGGCGGGGGTGATGCCGGTGGAATTGGCCACGAGGGTTATTACGATCGCCAGCACCATGAACGCGCAGAAGAGGATGCGCAGGATCGCGCCGATCTTTGTTTTGGGGTGGATCGAGAAAAACGGCAGGGCGTCGTCGTTCTTTTTGAACAGGGCGGAAGCCGATCTTTTGCTGAAGGAAGCCATGAAACCATCCTTTGAAGTTAATGATATGCGTATTATACCATATTTTGAACCGCATGTTAATACCGATTTGATATCCCCGGAAAATGTTTATGCCGTGTGAACGCCTGATGTGCGTAGACTGCACCTGGCACAGCCTTCAAGGATCACTCGAATTCCATGATCCAGTGGTTGATGTTCACTTTGCCCTTATCATAACTAACGCTTGCCTGGATCAGCACCCGCTGCGTACCGTCATCTCTCGTCATTACGAGATTGTTGGAATAATACGCCGCGTTGCCGTGTTTGTCGCAAAGCACAGTGCCGTCATCCCAATGGATGCCGTCAGTGCTCGTGTACAGCACGAACTGCATGGGAAGGGACGCGTCCACGCAGCCCGACCGCCCGTGCAGGATATATCCGCCTTTCACCCTGGCTACCTGCGGGTTGCGGATGCGCCTTTTGCAAAAGCTCTTCAGACGTTCGGGCCAGGTAAGGCCCATATCGCGGCTGATCCAGCAATCCAGGTTGAATTCGTCCTGCTCGTTATAAGTATAGCATATCAGGCGTCCGTCCGGCAGACGCTCCATGGACCCGTAAGCGTGGTGCAGGTATTCGCCGGGCAGCTCGCTGAGCAGCTGGAAGCTTTCGCCTCCGTCGCGGCTAACATAGATCTGATATCGGTGCTCCGGTTTGGAGGTGGCGAAATCGTCGTTTGCGAGCATTAGCACATAGATGTCCCCGTCGATCATCATGGCGTCGTATACGCGGCCCTTGAAGGGACACAGCTGCTTCGGCTCCGACCAGCTTTCGCCCGCGTCGTCACTGATCAGCACCACGGGTTCCAGATAGGGTTCCCAGCCGTTGGGGTTCTCGTTGCGTATGCACAGAAGGACGATCCGGTTTTCCCAGGGAGACACGGCTTTCTCACAGGACACCGTGAAAGGCTCGTTCAGAAAACTGTCCCAGGAATACGAAAGCACCTTTGGCTCAGACCAGGTATCGCCCATGTCTTCGGAGGTGGCGTACTCCAGCCATCCGAAGCCGTTGTGGCCCGGCGCCCACCGGTTGCGCTTGCCGGAGCAGTTTGACCACAGGGCGAACACGCAGCCCTTTTTGTATTCCGTAAGCGCATGGCTCAGATGCCCGCTCCGGTTTTTCAGGCTGTGATCCACAAACAGGGTGCCTTCATTTGGGATATCTTCCGGTACCAGGCGATAGTTCATGGTGATATCTCCTCAATTTCATGGGTCTTTTACAGCGGAACTGAACTCTCCATGTATGGTTCGTCCCCTGTTTTCGGGGAAAGCAGGGGACGAATAAATGGGATGTTTTCAGAGCCTCAGATCTCCGGGATGCGGATCTCGATCTCGTGTCCGAGCTCGGCGCTCTTGCAGATGCCGTCGATGATGGCCTGGTTGTACAGGATCTGGGAAGAGGGTACTGGCGCGGGCGTTCCGTCGATGATGGCGTCCAGGAAGCCGCGGATCTTCTTGTAGAACAGGCCGTGGCCGCTCTTGTCCTTCAGGATCGGGATCTTCTCTTCCATGCGCACGCCGGCCAGGTCGTGGTACAGGGTCATCTCGCCGCCCACGGAACCGTTCCAGCAATCCGTGGAGGGAATGCGAAGGCCGGCTTTGGTGCCCAGGATGATGGTGTCGCCGGGAGTGTCCATGTGCATGGCCCAGGAGATGCGGAAGTCCAGGATGATGTCGTTTTCCAGGCGGATGAAGCCGGCAGCAAAATCGTCAACGCCGAAACGGGCGGCGTTCTCTTCCGCAGTATGGAAGCGGTCGGGCGTGGCGTATTCGGGATTGGTGCCGAAATACGCGCTCTTATAGCCGGATACCGTGAGGGGCTTGGGATAGCCCACCGCGTTCAAAACCATGTCCAGCGAATAGCAGCCTATGTCGCCCAGGGCGCCGATGCCGGCAGTGCCTTTTTCGATGAAGGTGCTGTTGGGGATGCCGCGCCTGCGTCCGCCGCCGGTCTGGATATAGTACACCTTGCCCAGCGCGCCGGATTCAACGATCTTTTTGATCATCTGCATATTCACGTCGCAGCGGGGCTGGAAGCCGATGGACAGAAGCTTGCCGCTTCTCTTCTCGGCACGGCATACTTCAACGGCTTCATCCAGCGTTACGGTGAAGGGCTTCTCCAAAAGCACGTTCACACCGTGATCCAACGCATAGATGGTGGGGGCGGCGTGCTGGGCGTTGTAGGTGCAAACGCTCACGGCGTCCAGCTTCTCGCTGTCCAGCATTTCCTTGTGGCTGGGATAAAAGTGTACGCCCTCAAAACCGTAGCGCGCGCAGAACGCTTCCGCTTTGCCGGGGATCAGGTCTGCCGCGGCGACGATCTCCACGTCGTCCATTTCCTTATAACTCTCGGCGTGCGCTTCGGCGATCCAGCCGCAGCCGATGATGCCGACCTTCAGCTTCCGCCCGCTGATCTTTTTCTCTTCGTCGAATGCCTGGGTAAACTGGCTCAATACGGTATCGCCCATGATCGTATCCTCCCGAAAATGATTCAGCCGTAAACAGCGGCTGTTTACGGCTGATATTGTATCATCTGCTTGAGGAAAAGTCAAAGCCTCCGGGAAAATAATCAGTAATTCAGGTATTTTTTGCTAAGGTAGGCGATGGCGTAGCCGGTGTCAACGCGGCAGAAGGAACCGTCCGTCGCCAATAGAGTCACGGCAGTGCCGTTGGTGACCACGCCCACCTTGGAATAGGAAGTGCCGGGGCCGGTGCGCAGGTTCACGTTGCCGGTGGTCCTTGCCCTGGAATAAAAGCGGAGCAGTCCCCGGTATATGTAGGCGTCCGACCAGCTGTCCGGCAGCGTCACCCTAAGCCAGTCTCCGGAAGAAGTGTAGGCGGTGATTGACTGGCCGACGCTTAAGGTGTACAATTGGGGATAGGATGTGGACGGACCGGTGCGGATGGAAGCGTAACCGTCGGAGGAGCGCACCACGCCGCTGCGCCCGGAGCTGTTGGAAACGGTGGAGCCGATGGTCAGAAGCTTGCGGTTCACGTATCCCACGCGGCCGCTGTTGTCCGCGCAGCGGTACCATACGCCGTTCTGCTCCAGCACCCAGAGCCTGGTGCCGTTGTATTCCCGGGTGATCACGCCGAAACTGGTGCCCGGACCCCAGCGCAGGTTCGCGTAGCCGTCGGACGAACTGACGGTGCCGTATTTGTTCACAACGGTGTCCGTATCGCTCACAGAGGCATCGGGGACGTAAGTGTCAGAGTAGTAATAAGAGGAACCCGATGACGAACCGGAGGACGATCCGCCCGACCAGTCGGACGACGAGGAAATAAACTGGATGTACGCACCGTACATGTATCCTTCCGTGCCTGTGCGGATCACGCGCACTTTGTGCCAGGTATTTCCCTTTTTGAGGATGAGCAGAGTGTCGCCGTTATTGGCAACGCCTACGATGGGCTTGCCTGCACCGGCCACAGAACGCACATATACGGTGCCGTCCTTGGTGGGGGTTTTGACATAGGCGTACTGCTCGGCAAACGCCGGGGCGGCAAAGCAGACAAGAAGAATTATCAATAATACGAAGCTCAAAGTCTTTTTCATACGGGAGCCTCCTTTAAGGTTTCTGCCATACAGACGCACAGGATATCAAATTGTTCCGGCACAGGAGGAAAATATGCTCTGGACACGGGAAGAATATCTGAGCCACATGACGTTTCAGGGTTCGCCCAGGGAGATGTTCACCGAGCTCTTTGGCCCGCTGATCGGCTTGGATGAGGAATGGCGCTCGCAGGGTGCTTCCCCTGACGAGATCAGCTTGAATGCTTTCGGCTGGGACGCGGTCAAATACGCGGGAGCGTCTTTTGACATCAGCGCCCATACCGGCATCGAAGCGCGGGTGCTGTCCGACACGGAAACGGAGACCGTAGCCATCGACACGATGGGCCGGAAGACCCGCCTCAGCAAAAAGTGTGCCACCATCGCGCTCCCGTTTTCCTATCCGGTCGAGACGCCTGACGACTGGGACAGGGTGCGTTCCTGGTACGCCTTTGACGATAGCCGCGTGGATATGAAGCGGCTGGAAGAGGTCAAAAAGCAGCGGGACGAAGGCGCCCTCGTTATGCTCTGGATGCCGGGCGGCTTCGACGAGCCCCGCAACCTCATGGGAGAAGAAAACCTGTGCTGCGCCTACTACGACGAGCCGGAAATGCTGGACGATATGCTCAGAGTGCTGGGCGATATGTGCGTTAAGGGCCTGGAGAGGGTGATGGAGAAGTTGCCCGTGGACGTTTTGTGCGTGCACGAAGACATGGCGGGCATTTCCGGTCCCATGATCGGGCCGAACCTGGTAAAGCGTTTCATCGCGCCGTATTACCGCCGCGTATGGGAAGCCGCCAGACAGGGCGGAGCCCGCCTGTTCAGCCAGGATTCGGACGGTAACATGGAGGCGGTGATCGACGCGTTTCTGGACGCGGGGATCAACTGCATGTATCCCGCCGAGCCAAAGGCGGGCATGGACATCGTAAAGCTCAGGCAAAAGTACGGCACGCGCCTCGCCTTCAAGGGCGGCGTCGACAAGTTCGCCCTCCGGGGCACGAAAGAAGACGTAAGGCGGGAACTGGAATACAAGATGAGCGCTCCGCTTCTGGGCGGCGGCACGGTGTTTGCGCTGGACCACCGCATCCCCAACGGCGTGCCGATCGAAAACTATCGCTATTACGTGCGTCTGGGCCGGGAGCTTCTCGGCCTTCCTCCCGCAGAACCGTCCGGCCACATCCGCATGGCGTTCTAAAACATCCCCGGCTGCGTTTTCACAGCCGGGGAAAATTTATGATGGTATACTTATTTGTGGTACAGCTTTGAAATTTCGTATCTGGGCTCACAGCTCACGTTCATGCCCAGGCGCTTGAAGATCTTTTCGTCCACGGAAGACGGGATCACGGAAAAATGCACGTCACAGCCTCGCAACTTGTCCAGCTGCTTCTGCGCAAGCGCCGCCGCGGGATTCGTAACGGCGGAAACGCACAGCGCCACCAGCACTTCGTCCGTATGCAGGCGGGGATTGCGGTGACCCAGGTTGTTGATCTTCATTTCGGTGATGGGCTCGATCACTTCCGGCGGGATCAGCTTGAGGGAATCGGGTATTCCGGCAAGCTCCTTAAGTGCGTTGAGCATCATGGCAGCGGCGGCGCCCAACAGGGAAGAGGTCTTGCCGGTCACCACTCGGCCGTCCTGCAGTTCGACGGCGGCAGCGGGCGCGCCCGTGGTCTTTTCGCGCAGAAGCGAGGCGCCGATGGCGGGGATGATGTCGGAAGTGATACCGGCGCGCTTCACGATGAGCTCCAGCTTGCGCAGTGCATCGGTCTCCATGCCGGCGCGCTTTGCTTCCACCTGAGCGGCATAATAGCGGCGCAGGATCTCGCGGTTGGACGCGATGCGGCACGCTTCGTCGTCCACGATGCAGTCCTTGATCATGTTCACGCCCATGTCGGTGGGGGAGGCGTAGGGACAGTGACCAAGCAGCTTTTCAAACATGGTGCGCATAACCGGGAAGATCTCCACGTCGCGGTTGTAGTTAACCGCCGTCACGCCGTAGGCTTCCAGGTGATAGGGGTCGATCATGTTCACGTCATTCAAGTCGGCGGTGGCGGCCTCGTACGCCTGGTTCACGGGATGGTTGAGCGGCAGGCTCCATACCGGGAAAGTCTCGAATTTGGCGTAACCGGAAGAAATGCCCCGCTTGAAATCGTGATACAGCTGGCTTAAGCACGTGGCCATTTTGCCGCTGCCGGGGCCGGGAGCGGTGACCACCACCAGCGGGCGCGTGGTCTCGATGTATTCGTTTCGGCCGTAACCGCTTTCGCATACGATGTCGCTTACCGCGTGCGGATACCCTTTGATGGGATAGTGGAGATAGGAACGGATGCCCAGTGCAGTGAGTTTTTTGCGGAAGTTGTCGGCACTTGGCTGATTGGCATACTGCGTGATCACCACGCCGCCCACGTAAAAGCCCATGGAGCGGAACACGTCCATCAGGCGCAGCGCATCGTCGTCGTAGGAGATGCCCAGGTCGCCGCGCTGTTTGTTCTTTTCGATGTCGCTGGCGCAGATCGCCAGAATGATCTCCACGTCGCCCCCGAAAGACTTGAGCATTCGGATCTTGCTGTCCGGCTCGAAACCCGGCAGCACACGGGAAGCGTGATAGTCGTCGAAAAGCTTGCCGCCGAATTCCAGATAGAGCTTGCCGCCGAATTCGGCGATGCGCTTCTGGATGCGTTCGGACTGGATGCGGATGTACTTCTCGTTGTCAAAGCCTATGCGCATGGTGCCTCTCCTTTACTTTTCGGCTTCGAAGAACAGTATGCCCAGCGTGTTGGGACCGCAGTGGCTTGAAACGGTGCAGCCGGCGTTGGAGTGGATGATCTCCGCAAACGGCGCTTCCTCCAGGATCGCCTTGCGCACGTCTTCCACGATGTCGTCCGTCACGCCGGAATCCGTGATGAAGATGCGCTTCGTCTCCACGTCGCCGGCGGCCTTCAGACGCTCATGCACGTACTGGTTGATCACGGCGGCGAGCTTGCCGCGGTACTTTTTGCCAACGCCCATCTTGCCGCCGATCACTTCGATGCAGGGCTTGATCTTCAGCAGGCTGGACGCCAGCGAAACCAGGGCAGAGCAGCGCCCGCCTTTGGCCAGGTATTCCAGCGTGTCGATGACAAAGCTCACGTTCAGGCGAAGCTTTTTCGTTTCAAGATAATCGAATATTTCTTTCGCGCTCTTGCCTGCCTGGGCAAGCTCGGCAGCTTCCAGTGCCAGAAGACCGCTGCCGCTGGAAAGATTCCTGGAATCTATGGGGTATACATGCCCCAGTTCCTGCGCGGCAAGAACAGCGTTCTGATAGCAGCTCGAAAACTCTGCGGAAATATTGATATGCACGATCTCGCAGCCTTCGTCCAGATGGGGCTGCCAGAATTTCGTGTAGTCTTCGCTGGTGCAGGCAGCCGTTCGGGGAAGGATGCCCGTACGGCTTACATATTCAAAAACCTGGGGCGCCTTGATGTCAATGCCGTCGCGGTGCTCCTCCTGCCCCGTATAAACGTACAGGGGACAGACGATAATGTGGTACTTATCGACGGAAGCCTGGTCGAGATCGCAGGTGGAATCGCAGGTAACGATGACTTTTGCCATAAAATCCTCCGCTTATTCCGGCAGATGTGTGCCGACATAGTAGATATCGCGTTCACCGGAGTAGTAGTCCTCGCTGAGGGTCTCGCGCTTGACTTCCACACCGGTGTCCCAGTCGTAATATACGCGTTCCAGCTTGGAACGGCGGCCAAGTTTGCCTTCCTTCACCAGCACGCGCTGTGTGGTGTAGTAGGCGATCTCCCCGGTCTTGTCTTTCTGAATGTCGATGGCGGGATTCTTGATATTGTTCTGTATGATCGTGGAGATCAGATCGATTCGGTATTCGGGACGGTTGCCGTAGATGTATACGGTAGCGCTTTCCTTGTTGATGACGTTGGTGTAGATGTATATGTCGTAATCGGTGTTGTTCACGAATACGAAGTCCTGGGAAGCGTCCTCGCTCACCGCGGCGTCCATGCTGGCGGCGCAGTAATCCACCACCAGGGAGTGGTGGTTGCGCTCCACCGTATCCATTCCGGCGTACATGAGCGCGCCGTACAGCGTGCTGGAGGCCTGGCAGACGCCGCCGCCGATGCCGGTAGTAACGGAGGAACTGTAGTATACCGTGCCCTCTACGTAGCCCCGGATCAGGCTTCTTTCGCCCACGATCTCGTTAAAGCTCACCGTTTCGCCGGGCTGCACCGCGAAACCGTTAAAGTTGCTCAGGGCCAAGCGGACGTTTCCGCAGCGCGCGGTGGAGGAGTTGGTGAGACTCGTGGAATAGGTCACGATCAGCTGCAGGCCGTTTTCCGCTTCGTCCGAGGATACGGCGGGGATCTTGTTTTCCACGGGCAGCTGGAACACCGTGGTGTCACTGCCGCTGTGCATCAGATCCAAAAGCGTATTGCGGAAGCTTTCTTCATCCAGTTCGCGTCCGTCGTGGGATTCCGATACGATCACGGGCTTTGTGGCCGTCAGGACGATCTCGGCATCCAAAGGCTGTATATATACGCTGTCGTAAATATCCTTGATGAAGGCGTCCAGCTTTTTTTCGCTGTAGCTCAATTGCACCCAAAGCAGCTGCGGCTCGATGCGCAGCGACTGCTGTACTTTGGACTGATCGGAAGCGCTGCCGCTGTGGCCCAGGTTCCATGCCCTGCGCAGCACGTCGGACGTATTGTAGGACGCGTCGATATCCGTGGGCACAAAGGTCCAGATGCGGTCTTCAAAAGTGAAGGTGTATTTTTTGTTCAGCAGGGAAGACGCCCAGCTTTCCAGCATGCGCGCGCCTTCGTCTTTCGTATAGGGTGACATGTCCACGCCGTTGATATATACGCCCTGGCAGTAATACCGGGATACCGGCCCGCAGGAACGGATGCATACGATCACCAGTATCACCAGCAGCGCCACCGCAGCCACAGCAAAAAGCGGATTGGACACGATGCTGCCGGGTCTGATCTTCTGTGTTCTGGTTGCCATGAATACTCCTGTTTATGGAAATACATAATATCCTATTCTAATAATCTATTATAATCCAATTGTCCGCGGCAGGCAAGACCGATTTGGATATGTTACGGTTAAGAAAACCGCGGCATGGTTGCCAGGGGAGAGAAAACCGTGTATCATAAAGAAAAACATAAAAAAGGCGGCGCGCAACGTGACGAACAGACTGTATTACAGCGATCCTTATCTTACGTGGTTTGAAAGCCGCGTGGTCTCCTGTATTCCCCAAAGTGACACGGAAAGCATCGTATATCTGGAGGAAAGCGCCTTTTACCCTACCAGCGGCGGACAGCCGTTCGACACGGGCACACTCGGAGACCTCGAGATACTCGATGTTTTCGTCGACGATTCCGGAGACGTAGCCCACCGGGTAAAAGGCACGTTGTGCCCCGGCCAGACGGTGACCGGGCAGATCGACTGGGAACGGCGCTTTGACCATATGCAGCAGCACGCTGGGGAGCATATCCTTGCCGGCTGCCTGCACAGATCCTTTGGCGGCCATACCATCGGCCTGCATCTGGGGCACGCGGATTCCTCCATCGACGTGGAGCTGCCCGGCGGGGCCACGCGCCTTTCCGGCGACGAGCTGCGCTTTCTGGAGGATGAAGTAAACGCGCGCATCCAGGCGGACCTGCCCATACGCTGCTGGTTCCCGGAAAGCGAGGAACTGGCCGCCCTGCCTCTCAGAAAGCCGCCGACGGTCAAAGAACACGTGCGCGTGGTGCAGATCGGCGACGATGAGTTCTGCGCCTGCGGGGGAACACATCCTTCCAGCGCGGGGCAGATCGGACTGTTCAAGCTCACAGACGCAAGGCCGAGCAAGGGAAAGCTGCGCCTCACCTTCGTCTGCGGCAAAAGGGCCAACCGGCTGTTTGCTTCTTGTATGGACACAATAAAGAGCCTGTCTGCGATCTTCTCCGTGCCGCAGGAAAACCTTTCCCAGGCCGCAGAGGAAACAGTCAAAAAGCTGAAGGACGCCCAGTACAGGATGGAAAAAGAAAAAGCCAGGCGCGCGATGGAACTGGTGGAAGGCGACCTGAAAACGGCCTCGGAAGGCACGGCCATCGTAAAACGCCTTTTCGACGGCCTCGGCACTGACGCGCTTCTGGAAGCCGCCAACTGCGTATCGTCGCGCCCCGGCGCATATGCCCTGCTTGGCAGCCGCCAGGAGCAGGGGACACTGCTTCTTTTCGCCAGGTCTCAGGACGCCGCTGGCGATATGGGCAAACTGCTGCAGGCCTGCGCCCGCCGGTTCGGCGGCAAGGGCGGCGGCAGGCCGGACTTTGCCCGGGGCTCCGTGCCGGACGAAAGCGCGCTTGACTGGGCAGAAGAAACGCTCAGGCAAAGTCTGGATCAATAAAGAAAAAGTACAGGAACGAAATGCAGGGTACTAAGTTCGGTACGGCTCCGTCCCGCATCGCCGTATCAGTCCACGATCCTCAAATAGTATTCGTCATTGCCTTCGTAAACGCCCGTCCGCCGAAACCCGTGGCGTTCATAAAATCTGCCGGCCCGCAGGTTGTCCCTGTGAACGCCAAGTGCGAGCGGACGCTTTCCGAATTCAGCATACACCTGCGAGACCGCTTTTTCCAGGATCTCCCCGCCGATGCCTTTGCTTCTGTATGCCCTGTCCACCGCAAAGCCCATGATACGGTAGAAGGGGCTGCCCTTCATTTCGTCGGGGTCTGTATCCCAGGGAAGCGCTTCGCCGATCATGATCAGCCCGACGGGCTTTTCGCCGATGCGCGCAAGAAAAGTGTGCCCGATCAGATGGTGTTCTTTGCCATAATCGCTCACTTCCATTAGGGAGGACGCGGTATCCACCCACGCTTCCGGGATGTCCGCCCGGTCTATCTTTAATGCGTCACGATAGTTTTCGTGCGTCAGCTGTTCAAGTAAAATCTCCATATCTCCGGCAGCATCCCATTTCCACTCTTTTTTGACTGCGTCCGTCAGCCCTTCAGGATCGTTTTGCTGTATACCCGCATCCCGTTGCCGCAGGGATCGTCCTCTGCGCCGAATTCTTCTTGTATGAACTGAAAACCGTTCTTCAGGAGCACCTTTTCGGAGGCTTTGTTTCCGTGCACGACGCGCCCGAAGATCTCCCGTATGCCAAAGCGGGACGCCGCGATAACGGACATTGCTTCCAGCAGCTCAGCGGCATAGCCATTTTGGCGATACTTCTGCCCGATGCAGTAGCCGACCTCCGTTTCGCCCGGCCTTCCTTCCACTTCGCTCAAACCGGCATCGCCGATCAATTCTCCTGTCTGTTTCAGTTCCGCGCCAAGAACAAAAGGCAGTTGCCCTCTTTCCGCGCTGCCGGCAAAAAACCGGATCGCCTCCAGCGCCTCTTCCCAATCGGCGTAACACTCGTTGGGAAACCACTTTCTGACTTCGCTGTCCATGTGGTTTTCGTACAGCGCCTGCGCGTCTTCATCCCTGAAACAGCGTATGATCAGGCGCTTTGTTTCCAGTATGTTCTCCATTTCAAATCCTCATCAGCGCTCTGTACGCAAAATGGAATACCAGCTGGCGTCGCATCTTCCGGTATTGTTGCGGTCGGCAGCCCGCCTGGTGCCCTCGTATTTCATGCCGCAGTGCTTCATCACCATGCCGGAATGCGGATTGTTCGGGTCGTGGTAAGAGCAGACGCTGAATGCGCCGACTTCGTCAAAGAAAAAATCGACGACCGCTCTGGCGGCTTCGGACATGATGCCCCGGTTCCACCAGGCTCTGCCGAGGCAGTAGCCGATCTGCACCGACTCAAGATCGTCGTTGGCAAGGCCGTGTATGGTGCCGATAGGCTCACCGTTTTCCTTCAGCGTGATCGCCCAATGATAGTAATCTTTCTTCTCATAAAGCGGGAGCCAGGTGCCGATGATATGCTTTGTGTCTTCCACATTCGTGTGAGTCGGCCAGGTGAGGAAGCGGGTCACCTCCGGATCGGATGCCCAGTTTTTGAAAACCTTATCGGCATCCGACGCGGTCAGCCTTCTCAGTACCAGCCTTTCGGTCTCAAGACGCCGTGTGCCTGAATGATTCATACCAAGCTCCTTTTCACTCTGATTGCATGATCACGTATTTGCGCTGAACCAGTTTTTGCCTGAATTATACCATCCCTGCCCGAAATGGTCAATCTGCACAGGTATACGCTGTATATGCTCAACAAAACCTGGGAGGAGGCGCCTCCTTGCAAAGCGCCTCCTCCGATGTGCATGGATGATTACTGCCAAGATTAATTCTGTTTCATTCCCTCTTCGATCGCTTTGATACGCTCGGACAGCGGGGGATGGGAATACTCCAGCTTTACGATCAGGGGAGAGGGCGCCAGGTGGGAGAAGTTCTCTCTGGCCAGCGTCTTGAGCGCGCTGATCAGGTCTTTACCGTAGCCTTCCACAACGGCCTGCCGGTCGGCCCGGAATTCCGCCCTGCGGGAGTGCCAGGCAGAAAACAGCCCCAGCAGCGGAGAAATGATCGCCAGCTCGATCTCTCCCACCAGCACCATGGCGAAGCCGTAATTGACGCTGTCAAAGCCGAAGGGCTTATACAGTTCGGCACAGCTCACTGTAAGATACGCGCACAGGGCGATCAGGCAGACGTTCAGAAGGCTCAGCGCCTGGTTTTTCAGCGTGTCCTTGTGAATGCCGTGGCCCATCTCGTGGGCGAAGACGGCGCAGATCTCGTCCGGTGTGGAGGAATCTACGAGGGTATCGAACAACACGATGGTCTTGGTCTTGCCAAAACCCGTGAAATACGCGTTGGACTTGCTGGAACGGCGGGACGCGTCCATCACCTGGATAGCGCGCACGCGATAGCCGTTTTTCTCCAAAAGCCCGGTGAGCTTGTCCTTGAGCTCGCCGTCTTCCAGGGGCGTGAATTTATTAAAGATCCTGCTGAAAAAGGGATACAGGAATGTGATGAACAGTATGAACAGGAACAGCGCTGCCGCGAATACCACCGGCATCAGTTTTCCAAGCCAGAGATGGAAGGTCGCCAAAAGCGCGGTCAGGCCGAGGGACAAAATCAGGCTGATCACCAGGCCCTTGACCTGGTCTGCGATGAAGGTGGCCTTCGTGGTCTTGTTGAAACCGTATTTCTGCTCCACGATCATGCTGTCCACGTAGCCGAAAACGCAGCCGGTCACGGTGTCCGTGATCACGGTCAAAAGCGTTACGCCCAGGGAGCACCAGTAGATGTTCGTGCCGAACAGTTTTGAAAACGCGCTGAACGCGTCCGTGAGGATGAGCAGGAAGGTGATCACGAAGGATGTGAGTGTCTGCCACAGTTCCCAGTGGGATTTTTCTGCAGAATACATGCGCCACTTCTGAAACTCCTCTTCGTCGTAGATGTCCTTTACGTTATCGGGAATGGGGTTGGAAAAAGACTTCCGCTTTACCGCCAGAAGGGTGAGCTTGTACGCCTGTATCAGCGCAAGCAGTATAAGAGCCAGTGTTTTATAGTTCATGCCGTTCCTCCTGTGTTATACATATCCCATCACGCCCCGCACGCTCACGTCACCTGCGTGCACGGTGTGTTGTATGCCGTCCAAATCCCTTATGATGAGCGAACCGTCCGGGCCGAAATCTTCCGCCGTGCCTGTGAAAGAGTTTTCGCCGTTTTCCGCGCGCACCATACGGCCCAGCGTGGCGGAGAGGGGACGGATGCGGTCAAGTATCCCGCTTAGTCTGTAATTATACATTTGTTCCATGGCGATGTCAAATTCGTTCAGAAATGCACCTATTACGGCGTCGGCGTCCAGATCGAAGCCCGTTTCGCTCCTGACCGATGCGGCCCAGGGAAGTTCGCTGCCGAAAGACTCAGCCTTCAGGTTGATGCCGATCCCCGCAACGGCATATTGAAGCGTATCCCCGCTCATGCCGCTTTCGCACAGGATGCCGCATATCTTCTTCCCGCCGTGCACGATGTCGTTGGGCCACTTGATCGCAAAGCCGCTTTCCTGGCAGAGCCGGTTCAGGCTCCTGGCTGCCGCTAGCGCACAAACGAACACCACGCCCGGCACATTTTGTGCATTCAGGCGTTCGTCCTTCAGCAGCACGGAAAACCAGGCGCCCTGCCCGGGCTGGCTTTGCCATTTCCGTCCTATGCGTCCTTTGCCGGCGGTCTGTTCGCCCGCAACGGCAACAAGCCCGTTTTCGGCTTCGTCTGCCAGCGCCTTCAGGCGCTCGTTGGTGGAATCCGTCACCGCGTAATATATCTGTCTGTGCATATATACCCCGTTAAAATCCCTGTTGCGCCCAGCCGCTATTGACAAAACCTGCCGGCGCGGATAAAATGAATTGCGTTGTGCGGGTATGGCGGAATTGGCAGACGCGAAGGATTTAGGTTCCTTTACCGCAAGGCGTGCAGGTTCAAGTCCTGTTACCCGCATTTCTGATTTATTGCGGAAAAGGCTGCTGGAGCGGCCTTTTCCGCTGTTTTTGGGCTTGTTCTGTGTCCAAAGTGCTGTTTGTATTATTGCCTGATGTGCGCCGAAGACGATTCTGACGACATTCGGGCATTGATGCCGCGATGGCGCTTTTTCTGAGCTTCATCGTTTTGCTCGCGCAAAACCTAAAAATCGTCTGTTTCCTTTGGCGGCTTTTCCAGCTTTATGCCCTTGTCGGGTGAATACTTTTTGAAGGACGGCACAGTCAAGAGGGCAGAGGCAAAGGTCACCGCGATCACGTCCTGCGCGCCGGCTTCGAACAGCGCGTCCGCGCATCTGACTATGGTGGTGCCTGTGGTGCGAACGTCGTCCACCAGCATGACGCGCGCGCCGTCAAGCGGACGCACTGCGGCGAAAGCACCTTGCAGGGAACGGCGGCGGGCGTCTTGGGAAAGCAGAGCCTGCTGCTTTGTGTACTTCACGCGCTTAAGCGCGTTCTCTACGGGTATGCCGATGATGGCGGAAAGCGCGCTTGCCAGCTTTTCGGACTGGTTGTAGCCTCTTTCCAGCTTCCTGAGCTTATGCAGGGGAACGGGCACGATCACGTCCGCTGTACATTCGTCCGATGCAGAAAGGGCTTTTGCCATCTCCTCCGCCATCCATCTGGATGCGCGCCATGCGCCGCGAAATTTGAAGCTGTGCACAAGGCTGCGCACCGGTTCTTCATAATCGTATGCTGAGACGGCCTTGAGCGTTCCCGCCTTGGTCCTGTGGCAGTTCGGGCAGCGCGGGCCGGCCATCACCTCGCCGCAATGGCGGCAGATCCGGCTTTCCGAAGCGTTTTGCGTATAGAGAGGTTCAAGCGCCGCAAAGCATTCGGCGCAGAACAGCCCCTTGTCCGCGCCCAGCAGACTTCCGCAGCCGAGGCAGTTTGCCCGCGGGGCAAACAGGAATTCTATCAGTCCCGTTTTCATGCTTACAAAGCGCGTTTCAGGCGCTCGCACAGGCTGGAATAGCGCGCCTGGGTATGGTCGTTCAACACCATCTGCCTAACGCAGCCGGGGCGCCCGATGATCACCACGAGCCGGCGCGCGCGGGTGACCGCGGTGTAAAGCAGATTGCGCGTCATCAGCAGGGGAGGCCCGCTGATCAAAGGCAGCACCACGCAGGGAAATTCGCTGCCCTGGCTCTTATGAACGGACATGCAGTAGGCAAGCTCCAGGTCCTCCAGCATATCCTTTTCATATACGGCGAGCCGACCGTCTTCAAAGCATACCGAAAGCCTGGCTTCCTGTGGATCGATCTGGGTGACATAGCCGATATCTCCGTTGAACACGCCTTCGCCTTCTTCGTTTGCGCGGGTCCAGCCGATGGAATAATCGTTGCGGGTCTGCATCACCTTGTCGCCTCTGTAAAAGCAGGTCTCGCCGCGCTTGACGAACGGCCTGTTTCCAGGCGGGTTCAGGCTGCGCTGAAGCAGAAAGTTGAGGGCGTTTACGCCCGCGTCGCCCTTTTTCATGGGCGCCATCACCTGGATGTCTTTGAGCGCGTCAAAGCCCTTGTAGGCGGGCAGGCGCTTCATCACCAGCTCCACGGCGCCCTGGGCGGCGACGGAAGCGGTCTCTGCCTTTTCAATAAAGAAATCGCTGCCCTTGCCGTTCATCACGGGCATCTCGCCTCGGTTGATGCGGTGCGCGTTCATGACGATCTCGCTTTGGGCGGACTGGCGGAACACTTCGCTCAGCTTTACAAGCGGCACCTTGCCGCTTTGGATCATGTCCTTGAGCACGTTGCCGGCGCCTACGGAAGGCAGCTGGTCGCTGTCGCCCACCATCACCAGGCGCGAGCCGGGCCTGAGCGCTTTGAGCAGTGCGCGCATCAGAAAGATATCCACCATGGACATCTCGTCCACGATCACCACTGAAGCCTTCAGCGGCTTGTCCTCGTTCCTGGCAAAGCCCTCGGAACCCTGCTGGCCGTATTCCAGCAGACGGTGTATCGTGAGCGCTTCCCGGCCCGTGGCTTCGCTCATGCGCTTGGCGGCCCGCCCGGTGGGGGCAGTGAGCGCTACGGAGGACAGGGAGGGTACCAGGTCGATCAGCCCCCGGATCAGGGTGGTCTTTCCTGTGCCCGGGCCGCCCGTGATCACGCTTACGGGATGCCCGAGCGCCACCCGCAGCGCGTCTTTCTGAGCTTCAGACAGCACAGTACCGTCCGAAAGCGCCTCCGGGACCTGTATGCTTTCACTGCCGGAGCTCGCTCCATTTATGAGCAGGTATTTCAGGCGCAGCGCGATGTCGGCCTCGCATTCGTACGCGCGCTTCAAAAAGATAAAATCGTCGTCGTTCAGCCGGTCACACACCAGTTCGTTTTTGAGGATCATGGCGCTCACGGCACGTAAAACGTCTTCGCTGTCCGCTTCGAGTATCTGGCCGGCCTGAATGAGCAGCTCGCTTTCCGGAAGGCAGGTGTGGCCTTCGTTGTTCATGGCTTCTTCCAGCACGTATTTCACGCCGCTGGACAGGCGCCTTTCGTCGTTCAAGGCGTAGCCCTGGGAAAGCGCGATCCGGTCGGCTATCCGGAAGCCGATGCCGCGTATCTCGTCAGCCAGCCGGTAAGGGTCAAGCTTTGCTACCAGTATGGCGTCCGCCTTGTACTGCGCGTATATCCTGCCGGCGATGCCGGGCGAAATGCCGATGGACAAAAAGTACATGATCGCGTTCTGGGCGTCCCGGCGTTCCGTGTAGGAAGCGATGATGCCGGAGGCTTTCTTTTTCCCGATGCCGTTCACTTCCAGCAAACGTTCCGGGTGGGTGTCCAGTACCGAGAGGGTGTCCGTGCCAAAGTGCCTTACGATCTCGTGAGCCATCTTGTCCCCGATGCCTTTGATCAGGCCGGAGGCCAGGTATTTTTCCAGCGCATCCCGGCCTTCCGGCGCGCAGAAGCTGAAGGAAGCCACCTTGAACTGGCTGCCGTAGGCGCTGTGCTCCGTCCACTCGCCTTCGAGAGACAGGCGGTCGCCCTGGTCCGCGAAGAGGATCGTGCCCACCGCGGTAAAGCTGCGCCCGTCGTCCGGCTTTACCGATAAAACGCTGTAGCCGTTATCCTCGTTGCGGAAGATGACGCTTTCAACGATTCCACTGTACTTCAACATGAATATTCTCCGGCTGTCTGTCTTCCATCCGTTTTTCGTGATAGTAATTGAGCACCAGCGAACCAAGCCATATCGCAAAGCAGATGAACGCCAGTGTAACCACTGCCGCCAGCCAGCTGAAAAGCCTTTTTCCGCCGCCGCCGCTGACTACTTCTTCCGCTTCGCTCTTCAGGCGCAGCCTTTTTTCCAGCGCATACCGGAAGGTCTCTTCGTCCGGCGCGTCAGCTCCCAGCCGCAGTTCGGCAGCGCAGAGCTTTTTCAGCGTGTGGGCCCGCTTTTCGGCATTTCCTGCCTGCAGGGAGGCCAGAGCGCTTTTCAGCATCGGGCGTACCGAACTTCGTTTGACTCTCAGCACCTTTGCGATCTGACCGACCGTGAGCTGACAGCCGTAATGTAAAAACGCGCATCTGCGCACCTGGCTGCTTTGGGTACCTACACCCGGCGCGGAGGAAAGACAGTCTGCCGCGTCGCCCGCAGATTCCAGGGCATACCGCAGGGAAGCCTCGCGGCAGTCGTTTAGCGTCTTACGGCGGGAAGGCTTTTCCGGCTGCCGGATCATCGCTTCGGCAAGCGCCTCGCGGGCGTATCGCTGAGAGCCGGTCACAGCGAGGCAAAGGGTATACATTTCATTATAAAGCGGCCGCCAGTCTTTCATGCAGGCGGCTGCCTGGGAAGCGTAAGCTTTCGTCATTTCTTTTTCCTTCGGTACTTTTTATCACGGGTGTCGGAGGCTGCGGCGCCCAGTACACAGAATAAGCACAAAACGAGGGCGTGCCCGAGGGCGGGAGCGTGTCCGCCTGTGGCAGTTACAGAAGCCAGGATCTGGGCAATGGGGGGCAATACCCATGCGGAGTAAGGATTTACGCCCCGCGCGACCGTGAAAAATGTGCTCACGGCCCCGGCTGCCGGCAGTACGGCCCACATCAGCAGACCGAACACGGCCGGAACGGGACGCATCAGATACGCGGCCAGATACAATACGTAAAACAGCGCCAGCTGACCCAAAAGCAAAAGAAGTATCTTTTTCATTGCTGACCGAGCTTTCTGACGGCGTCCGCCAGCGCACCCTCCACACTGACGCCTTTCCGACCGAGATTGAGACGCTCCAGGATGCGCCTTAGTTCTGTGTTGGAGGCGTCTATCTCATTTTTCAGTTCCGCGGCGGACATGCGCAGCGCGCCGCCTCCCAGAATGATGAGCTGTTCCAGCCCGTCCGAGGTCGCCACGCGCACACGGTTCAAGCTCGAAAGCTCGTGGGCCAGCTTTTCGATATAGCTGTCGGCGGTCTGGGCTTCCCGGGTATATACGATCTCGATATTGCCGTATGTTTCTGAGCTGCCCTGACCGCGGTGCACCTTATACGCGTCAAACACCAGTATCACGTGCACGTCCCGGGTGGCGGCGTAATTGTCCAGTATGTCGCTGAGCATGCGGCGTGAAAGGTCGAGATCGCCGGAGGCTGCCTTTTCAAGCTCCTGCCAGGCGTGTATCACGTTGTAGCCGTCTACCAGCAGATATTCGGGACGTTTGGGGATATCGATCACTTTCACCTCGGAGGAAACGGGCCTGGCGGGCGGCTTGCGTGTCTCAAAGCTTCGGGGAGAGATCTTTCCGTAGGTGCGTTCGAAGATCTCCATCAGCGCTTCGTCCGTATCCGAGGAGCGCCCGCGCGTTTTCGGCACAGGCGTTTCTTCGGTGCGCTCCCGCTCGATGGGGATGTGCATATGCCTTGGCGCCTCGCGCCAGGAAACCAGCGTACCTGCGCCGTGGGAGCAGAATACGGAATCGGCGGACTCGTCTGGGTCCCTTTCGGGATCGTATCCGATGGAAGAAACGATCGCGTCCTGATCGGGGCAGGGCTCGTATCCGCTCACTTCCAGGCTCATCCTGCCGAGACCCCTGGAATACGCGTTCAGCTCCCTTTGGTATCCGGCGGCTTTTCTGACCGGGGCATAGGCTATAAGAGCTGTTTCTCCGCCTGCGGATTCGGGCGGATCGAACCTTCCGCCCATGCGGTCAATATCGCTCATGGCGCGTCCGGCACAGGTGTCGGGGAGGGAGATCTTCATCCTGTACCAGGGCTCCAGCAGGACGCTCTGCGCGTTCATCAGCCCCTGGCGGACTGCCCGGTAAGTGGCCTGGCGGAAATCTCCGCCTTCCGTATGCTTAAGATGCGCCCGTCCCGCCGTGAGCACGAAAGTGACGTCTGTAAGAAAAGAACCTGTCAGCACGCCCCTGTGCTGTTTTTCCGTCAGGTGCGTAAAGATGAGCCGCTGCCAGTTCAGGGCAAGCTCGTCCACAGGCACTTCGCTCTTCACCCGTATGCCGCTGCCGCGGGGTACGGGTTCTATCCTGAGATGCACCTCGGCATAATGCCTCAGGGGCTCGTAATGGCCATATCCGTTCACGGGTGCGGTGACGGTCTCTTTATACAGGATACTGCCGGTATCAAAACGTATTTCGAGGCCGAAACGGTCGTGAAGCACGCGGGTCAGGATCTCCAGCGAAACGTCGCCCATCACCTGGACGCGTATCTCCGACAGCGCTTCGTTCCACCTGACCCGAAGCAGGGGATCTTCTTCCTCCAGCGTGCGGAAAGCGGACAGCGCAGTGTGTGGATCGATCCCTTCGGCCGGCAGCGCACGGTAGGTGAAAACGGGTTCCAGAACGGGCCGCTTTACCTGTTCTTCCGCGCCCAGCACGTCGCCCGCCAATGCGCTTTTCAGCCCCGTTACGGCGCATATGCTTCCGGCGGGCGCCAGGTCGGCAACAGTATACTTTTCGCCGGAATAGAAGCGGATGGATGAAACCTTTTCTTCGACGCCTTCATCCCTGCTCGAAACATGGCGGCGAATGGGCGTGCGCACTCGAAGTTCTCCGCCTGTAACCTTCAGAAAGGCGAGCTTTTCGCCGTTTTTATCCCGGGCGATCTTATAGATGCGGGCGGAGAAATCGCCGTCCGCGGCCTGGGAACAGGCGCAGCGGGATACGGTGTCCAGCAAAGCATCCACTCCTTCGTGCCTGAGGGCCGAGCCGAAAACGCAGGGGTACAAAAGACGCTGCGCAAAGGCCTGCTGCACCGCTTCTTCCGGAAGGAAGCCGCTTTCCAGGTACGCTCTAGTCGCTTCGTCGCTCACCATGGCAGCGGTCTCGGTAAAGTCTTCGGTGTTTGCTTCGGCAGCCAGCGGGCTCAAGCGGCGCTTGATCTCGCGCATCACCTGAGCTTTGTCTGTGCCCGGCATGTCCATCTTGTTAATAAAAATGAAGGTGGGCACGCGGTAGCTTTCCAAAAGCCGCCAAAGCGTCAGCGTGTGTCCCTGCACGCCGTCCGGAGCGCTCACCAGGAGGACTGCGGCGTCCAGCACGGAAAGGACCCGTTCCGCCTCTCCGGCAAGATCGCTGTGGCCCGGCGTGTCGATCAGGGTGAATGGGGTATCCTTCCAGGAGAACATGGCGTTTTTGGCGTAAATGGTGATGCCGCGCTCCCTTTCCTGAACGTCGGTGTCCAGAAAGGTATCGCGGTGATCCACGCGTCCGGCTTTGCGGATCGCGCCGCTTTTGAGCAGCACGGATTCCGTGAGCGTGGTCTTTCCGGCGTCCACGTGAGCCAGTATGCCAAGAACGATGTTTCGCGCCATGAAAACGGTCTACCTTTCCGCCAGCACCGTCTTGACCTCGAAGGGGTGGAAGTCCAGGCGGCATTCGCCGTTTTCGTTGAGCTCGATGGGGCAGATGGTCTCTTCAAGAATATTTACCAGCGAAGCTTTTTTGCAGCCGTACAGGCGCAGTACGGTGCTGGTATGGTTGCGCTCGCATTCGTACAGACGCAGCACGAAGGCGCCTTCGATGTCTTCCGCGGGCTTTGCCGCTTCGCAGATGATGCCGGGATCAGAGATCTCAAACAGGCACGGCACGGTCAAACCGCCCGCGAACAAGCGGTGCAGGCAGTTGAATTCGTAGGCGGGCCGCACCACGTTTTCTGCGCTGAAAGCGCCAAGGTGAGGCAGAAGCGCATAGCGCATCGTATGCACGCCAATATCCGTTTTGGGGTCGGGCCTGGAGCCGCCCTTCATCAAGGTGAGAGCCATCTCTCCACCCAGCGCGGACATGCCGTATTTGCAGTCGTTCAGAAGCGCGATGCCGTAATGCGTTTCGCTCAGGTCCGACCACTTCTGATTGCACACTTCAAACTTGGCTTCCTCTATGGAATTGTTGCGGGTGGTGGGCCGGTCGATGTGGCCGAACTGGATCTCGTTCTTCACGAAGGGCGAGCGTATGTCGGTACTGAACACGGCTTTGAGCAGTCCGTGCCGCTCCTGCCAGTTTACGCGTACCTCAAAGTCGATGCGGGGAGAAGATGCGTAGAAAACGGTATCCACCACCGCGGACGAAGAGCGACCGAAGCGGTATTCGGCGCGCAGGCGCAGCTCGACCGTACCGACGCTTGCGTAAGAGACGCTGTCTGCTCTGGAAACGGGCAGAAGCTTTTCAAATGCATCGTTGTCGATATCCCAGTTGTCCCAGGCGGCGGACATTTCCTCGCCGAAGTAAAGAGAAGAAAGGTTTGCTTTGCTGTTTGCCGGGAGGATGGTGCGGCCAACGCGTTTGTCCGTGAGGAAAACGATATGACCGTCTGCGTCAAAGCGGGCGGTGTAGAAGGGCGTTTCGACCTCAAAGCCGTTATTGGATATCTCACCGGCGCGGAAAGGCATCTCAAGGCTTTGGCCAGCAGGTTCCCCTCTCGTAAGGGTCAGCGCGCTCATAGCCGCCACAGGTGCTGCGACCGCTGTTTTCGTTTCACCCTCGATATCCTGATAGGTCTGTGATGCATAGCCGCCCGCGCAGAAGGAACCATCCAGCACCACGGGATCGCTGCGGTCGAAGGAGAGGGGATTGAAAACGGATACGCCGGCATTCTCTTTTGCGCCCATCTCCCCGGCCAAAAGCTCCATGCTGCTTTTTATGTCCTTGAGCAGCCGCTGCATCTCGGGGACCTCTTCTTCGTACACCTTCGGGATGCAGGTGCCGGGCAGGATATCGTGGAACTGGTTTTTGAGCAGGATCTTCCAGTATTCGCCCCGCTGTTCGTTGTCGTTTTTGCCGCTCAGCACGCTCAGAAGCTCGTAATCGTGCAGGGCGATCTCTGCCAGGCGGTTGTTCTTTTTGACGTCGTGCATCTTGGTGAGCGTGCCGCGGTGCAGCTCCAGATACAGTTCTCCGTCGCATACGGGCAGGGAGGCGCGGTTCTTTTCCGTCTCCTGCATGAAGCGGCTTGCGGAGCAGCTCTTTACCACAGGCAGACCTTCCAGATCGGTTACGCGCTTGAGGTACTCCAGCATGCCGTAGGTAGGGCCGCCGCCGCCGTCTCCGAAACCGTAAGCGGCAAAGCGCATGGGCTCGGTGCGACGGTCGGTCACGTTTGCGTAATTGCCGGTGATGGTCTTGGGATCGGGCACGGAGTGGGTGGCGTTCAAGTGGCACAGGACCTCGCTTCCGTCGATGCCTTTCCACACGAAGGTGCCTGCCGGGAAACGGTTTAAGTCGTTCCAGCTGAGCTTGGTGGTGTAGAAGTATTTCACGCCGCTCAAAAGCATGATCTGCGGGATGGCCGCGTTATAGCCGAAGGTATCCGGCAGCCAGAAGCAGTCGGAGGTATAATCCAGGTATTTGCGCGTAAAGCGCTGGCCGTACAGAAACTGGCGCGCCATGGCTTCGCCGCCTGTGATGTTGCAGTCACACTCCACCCATACGCCGCCGTTGGGCTCGTACCGGCCCTCCTTCACGCGACGACGGATGCCTTCGAAGATATCGGGATAGTAGCGGCGCATCCAGTCCAGATGCAGGGCGGAGGACTGGATAAAGGTATAGTCCGGGTACATGTCCATGAGGGTCAGCGCCTGAGAATAGGTGCGGGCGCACTTGCGTATGGTCTCGCTCACGGGCCAGAGCCACGCGGTGTCCATGTGGGAATGACCGGTCACGCCGATCATGCCGCGCGAAGCGTCTGCGTGGGTCTTTTTGAGGACGGGAGCAAGGATCTCAATGATCTTCTCGGCTGAGGAAACGATCTCTTCCTCGCTTACGCCGCGCTGGTCCTGGATGATATGGGGGAGGGCGTCCACCAGGCAGCGGTAGGCTTTTTGCGAGGCATAGTTGTCCGCGGGGAGCCTTGCAAGCTGTACGGCGGTAGCCATGTCGAACACGGCGTCGCGTACGGTCTCGTTCATCACGCAGATGTCAATGCCGCTGTATACGTGGCGGAAAGCCGCTTCGTTTACGGTATCTTCGTCCGCGTCGTAATTCTCCACAGGCTGCGTGCCCAGGCAGGTATGGCCCGAGTAGCATTCGAACGCGAGCTCGATTTCAGCTCCTGCACAGGCGCGGGGAGAAACGAACATAACGGAGTGATTGCCGCCGATAAAGCGGTTTTTGGAGTTGATGATGCCGGCGGGTTTGCCGTCTTTAAAACACAGGATCTCCACGGCGTCGCTTTTGCACAGCGCGCAAAGAATGCGTCCGTCCGCTGCTTCGGGAACGTTCAGACGGCATTTGAGCCAGAGGTTGCCGTATTCCTTTCCCCAAGCCGTGCCCGGGGCGATAGGCGCCATGTCGGCATCCGGAGGGGGAAGGCGCAGATGCTCTTGCGTTTCCATGCCAAGAACGGTATCGACAGAAAACAATGGCCGGAAGATATGCCTGCCGTAAAGCTCAAGGGTGTTTTCGATCTTTCCGAGCGTCCGCTCAACGTATTTTTCAAAAGTCATGCCGCGCCTCCCCGAAAGAATTTGAAAAGATTATAACAGGTAAAGGGGCGAAAGTCAATCAAGGCCACCGGCTGAACCGGTGGCCTTGATGCAACGAAATGGATGTCCTCAGGCTTTCTTGCTCCTGCGCTTCTTGAGCCAGTGGCAGCGCATCTGGCGCGCGCCGCAGCGCATCCAGCCCAGACCGAAGATGAAGCCGGCCAGGCCTACGCAGCCTACAGTGTACAGCCTCCAGGTGCTCACGTCCTTGCAGGTGGCGATGTCGAGGTTGGCAAGGATGTATCCGGCCGCGAACAGGCACACGAAGATCAGGAAACCGAAGAGCATCAGGAGAAGGCCCCAGAGGGTCTTGTGCTTTTTGCTGATCAGGTGCAGCAGGAAGAACAGAACAAAACCGCAGAACGCGATCATGACCCAGGTGTTCACGGTGAAGCGTCCGTCACGGAAGGCCAGGTCGGTGTTCTCGCCGAAATCGAAATCGCTCATGAACTTGAGCTCGGTCTTGGCGTTGGCAGCCTTCATGAGACCGATAATGATGTTGTTGTGATTGGCAAGGGAATACTCGCCGTCGTCAGCAGGCTCGTCCTGGGGTTCGTCGACCGGAGCGGGAGCGGCCGTCGCTTCAGGCTGGGCAGCAGGCGTATCCTGATTTTCCTGAGCTTCACCTTCGCCTTCGCCTTCAGCCTTTGCGGAGAACAGGTCGCGAACGGCAAAATCGTAGTTGTCCAGCTCGGAATGTACTTCGTCGGGGGTAAGACCCTGATCCTGATATTTGCAGGCATCCCGCATAATGAAGAACTTGCCCGCACAGGGAACAAGCAAAGCGATGATCGCCGCGATAAGAATGATGACCTTGATGACGCGTAGAACCTTCATAAACAGACCTCCTGTTGTTTCGCTGTTTCGGTATGGTAAGGGCATTATACAGCAAAAACGAGCATTAGTCAATAGAATGCTTCAAAATTATTTCGGATTTATTACAGAATATACTTCCGGGCGGCAATATTTTATATACCGCTTCTTTTTTATTGATTTGGTTAACAAATTTACGCAAAACACTTGCACAACCCGAACATTCGGTGTATAATATATTCAGGTCTATATGTAACTAAAAACATATATTCACGTATCCTGAATGAAACGACTACTCAAGAAAAGGGGATATGCAAATGGCAAACAACGAACTGATACTCGCTGTTGATGATGAGAATCATATTCTCGACCTGCTCTCGTTCAACCTGGAAGCATCCGGTTATCGGGTAGTCACGGCATCCACCGGCGAAGACGCCCTTGTGGTCTGCGCTCACGAGCGTCCCTCTCTGGTGCTGCTTGACATCATGCTGCCCGGCATCGACGGAATGGAAGTGTGCAGAAGGCTCAAGAGCCAGCTCACCACAGCGGATATCCCCATTATCATGCTCACTGCCAAAGGTGATGAGGTAGACAAGATCCTGGGCCTGGAGCTCGGCGCGGACGACTATATCACAAAGCCTTTCTCCGTGCGTGAGCTGATCGCCCGTGTAAAGGCGCTGCTCAGGCGCTCCACTCCTCAGAACGATGAAGAAGGCATCCTGCATGTGGGCGGCCTCACCATCGACGTGGGCAACTACGAAGCTTTCCGCAACGGTGAAAAGCTTTCCCTCACGCTCAAGGAATTCGAGCTTCTCAAGCTCCTGGTGATGTCCCGCGGCAAGGTGCTCACCAGAGATTTCCTGCTTGACCGCATCTGGGGCTACGAGTTCTACGGCGAGACCCGCACGGTGGACGTACACATCCGTCACATCCGCCAGAAGCTGGGCGACGACGCCCACTACATCGAGACCATCCGCGGCGTGGGATACAAGTTCAACGACCGTCAGGAGAACCGCATATGAGATTAAGGGTCGCTGTCATGGCGACCCTTCTGAATCTTCTGGTATTCGTCCTGCTTCTCGTTTCATTCGTCGTTTCCTCCCGAAACGTACAGAACGACCTGATCCGGGAAGAACTCAGGGTAACATGCCGCCTGTCCAAGGAAACGCTTGACAGTGCGGCATTTATGGATAGAGAAGACTATCTGACGGTGCTCTCCGAAAGAGAAGACATCGCAGGTCTGCTCACCGCCTATATCGCGGAAGACGGAACGGTCGTATACAAAGACTTTCCTTTTGATATACAGGAAGACCACCTCCGCATGCTGATAAAAAACACCACTGCGTCGGAGGTGCTTGTCGCGGGCTTAACTGGATATCAGAATGCAAGCCGCATATTCGCCGCCTGCCGCCTGGATGACGGCAGCATCATCACGTATGCCAAAAACGCCGCCAGCGTCAGCGCCATTGCCGGCAAAGGCGCTGTTGTGCTTACGCCCGTACTGATCGCGACGCTGCTTTTGCAATTCTTCATTATCTATAATCATGTGGGCCGCTACGACCGCCTGGTCCACGAGCTCATGAACGTGCTGGAGGATTTCACCGAAGGCCGTTTCTCCAGCCGCATCACGAATGTAAAGGGTTTTTCTCCCAAATACACCGCGCAGTACAATCAGACTCTTGCGCGCGTGCAGGACCGCGTCTTCAGGCAGGTGCGCCGAAACCGCGTGGTGGGGCAGATGCTCAATCAGATGCATACCGGCATCGTGACGGCGGATACGAACCTCACGATTACGTTTATCACCACCAACGCCGGAAAGCTCTTCGGCAGGGACATCAAGGACGCGGAAGGACGTTCTCTGCGGGAAGTGTTTGACAACGAGGAACTGGAAAAGCAGGTGACTGAAGCCATCGAAAGCGGCTCCTCCAGCGTACTGACCGCTGAAACGGAAGGACGCACCGAGAGCGGCGCCGTACGTCCGATCAGGCTGTATACTTCCACCATGTCATCTGCCGGTAAGACTACCGGCGCGCTGGTGGTGATCGAAGACATCACGGAGATACACAAGCTCGAGCAGATCCGTACCGATTTTGCCGCCAATGTTTCTCACGAAATGAAGACGCCGCTTACCTCCATCAAGGGCTTTATCGAGACCTTGCAGGCCGGCGCTGTTGACAATCCACAGACTGCGCGGCGCTTTCTGGACATCATGATGATGGAAGCGGAGCGGCTCACCCGCCTGATCAACGACATCCTCTCCATTACAAAGCTGGAATCCGGCACGGACAGCGTGGAGATCAAACGGCTCAATCTCATGGATATCATCGGCATGGTACAAAGAGTGCTCACTCCGCAGGCAGAGAACAAGCAGGTGGAGATCGTAGTAAACAATTCTGCTATCCCTGCCTGGATCATGGGCAACCGGGACCGGGTGCATCAGCTTGTTCTGAACCTTGTGGAAAACGGTATCAAATACAACAAGATCGGAGGAACCGTAACGGTCACCGTAACCCAGGACCAGGCCAACATATATATGCTGGTGGCAGATACCGGCATCGGCATCAAGGAAGAAAACCTGAGCCGGCTGTTTGAACGCTTCTACCGGGTAGACAAAGGCCGCTCCCGCGAGATGGGCGGCACGGGACTCGGGCTTGCCATATGCAAGCACATCGTGAACACGATGGACGGATATATCGAAGTGCATTCCAAATACGGCGAAGGCACTGAATTTCTGGTCACGCTCCCTAAAGCGCCTGAGGAGGAGCGTGATGACGCTTTATTGAACGCGGAGGACGAAACATGAAATACGCAAACTTCCCCGGCACGGATATCACAGCCTCCAGACTCGGTTTTGGATGCATGCGTCTGCCTGTCAAAAATGAAGAAGGCAATCCTATCGACAGGCCGGAGGCCATACGCCTGATCCGCACGGCGATCGACGAAGGGGTTACCTATGTGGATACTGCTTACGGCTACCACGGCGGCGACAGCGAGCGCCTTGTGGGCGAAGCCCTTCAGGACGGCTACCGTGAAAAGGTGACCCTCACCACGAAGCTTCCGCTTTGGAAGGTGGAAAAAACCGAAGATATGGAAGCGCTTCTGGACGAGCAGCTTAAAAAGCTCCGTGTGGACCATGTGGACTTTTACCTGGCCCACGCGGTGAACGGCGAAAGGTTTGACCAGGTGGTCAGGCTCGGCCTGCTCGACTTCATGGACGATATGCAAAAGAAGGGCAAGATCCGCTATCCCGGTTTTTCCTTCCACGATAACGCGGAGATATTCCGCCGCGTGATCGACAGCTATCCCTGGAAACTGGCCCAGGTGCAGATGAACATCCTGGACGAAAACCATCAGGCCACCATGAAGGGCATCGAGTACGCCGCCGGCAAGGGCATCGGCATCGTCATCATGGAGCCGCTGCGGGGCGGCGCGCTTACGAGAAACGTGCCGCAGACGGTAAAAGACCTGTACGCTGCCATGCCCGTAAAGCGCAGCGAAGCGGAATGGGCTTTCCGCTATCTGTACGACCGGCCCGAGGTCGTTACCATTCTTTCCGGCATGAGCGCTTACGAACAGGTGAAGGACAACCTGCGTATTTTTGCCGAGGCTGATCCCGGCTGCGCGACCGAAGAAGAGAAGCAGCTGTTCAAAGATGTGAGAAGCGCGTACGAAGCCCGCGTGCGCGTAGGATGCACGGGCTGTGAATACTGCCAGCCCTGCCCGCAGGAGATCCGCATCCCGGATATCTTCCGAGGTTACGACAACGCTGCGGTGTTCGATAACTTCGCGCCTTTCTACGAGCGCTACATGAAGGAGCGCATGGCTGCAAAATGCGCAAAGTGCGGCGCCTGCGAATCCGCCTGCCCGCAGCATATCTCCATACGCGATTGGCTGGAGACCATCGATAAAGAAGCAGTCGCAAACTGCACAAAATAAAGGAGACAGTTATGGACATTCTGGAAAAGCTTTCCCTTGCCGGTCTGGTACCCATCATCAAGGTGGATCACGCCGAAGACGCGGTGCCCCTGTGTAAAGCGATCCTGGCGGGCGGCCTGCCCGTGGCGGAGATCACCTTCCGCACAGCCGCAGCTGCGGAGGCCATTGCGCTCGTAAAGAAGAACATCCCCGAGTGCCTGCTGGGCGCGGGAACCGTGCTGACCGTTGACCAGGTGAAGCAGGCCGTGGAAGCGGGCGCTGCCTACATCCTTTCGCCCGGCTTCAACCCCAAGGTGGTGGGCTACTGTGTTGAGAATTCCATACCGATCATTCCCGGCTGCTCCAGCCCCGGCGAAGTGGAGGCCGCGCTTGAATTTGGCCTGAATCTTGTCAAGATCTTCCCGGCGGAGTCCCTTGGCGGCGTAAAGTTCCTAAAGGCGCTCAGCGGTCCCTATGTGAACATGTATTATGCGCCTACGGGCGGGATCAACGAAAACAACATGCTGGATTATCTGGCGCTGCCCCGCGTAAAGGCCGTGGGCGGCAGCTGGATGGTGCCTTCCGATGCCGTGAAGGCGAAGGAGTGGGGCGCCATTACCCAGGCCACGAAGCGCGCTGTCAAGGCGATGCTGGGCCTTAAGCTTCAGCATATCGGCATCAACAACGAAAATGCTTCAGAAGCGTCTGCCGGCGCCAAACTGCTTTCGACGATCATGGACCTTCCCATCGCCGAGAGCACGGGCGCCTTCATGGTAGGCGACCAGTTCGAGCTGTGCAAGGGCAAAAAGCCCGGCCGCCTCGGACATATCGCGGTTTCCACCAACGACATCTCCCGCGCCAAATGGCATCTGGAGTATATGGGCTTTGCGTTCGATGAGCCGCTTCTGAACGCGGAAGGCAAAATGAACGCCGTATACATGAAGGACGAGATCTGCGGCTTTGCTGTGCATCTTCTGCAAAAGTAAAGCAAACTTAATTTGCATTTGACGTGACGATTCAGTATAATACGGTTGAAGCGATGAGGGAGCAGCAGTATCCTTGATGCTGCGTTTACAGAGAGCGCGTCCCGGCTGAAAGCGCGCAACGCAAGGCAAGGCGAAGACAGCCCCTGAGCTTCAGCGGCACGGCCCCGCCGGAAGGGGCAAAAGGGCTTTATGGCCGAATTTGGGTGGCACCACGAAACGTGTGATAAAACGCTTTCGTCCCAAAACAGGGATGAAAGCGTTTTCTGTATAATATGTACGAAAGGAAGAACGTATATGATGCAGATGCGGACGCATAACTGCAATGAGCTGCGCATGGAAGACTGCGGCAAGCGCGTAAAACTGGTGGGCTGGATGGAGAACGTGCGCGAGGTGGGTGCGAACCTGGCCTTCGTCGTGCTGCGTGACTTTTACGGCACCACACAGCTGGTGGTGGAAGACGAAGAGCTTCTGCGCAGGATCGCGGCGGAAAACAAAGAGACCACCATCTCAGTGGAAGGCACCGTGCGCGAGCGCTCCAACAAGAATCCCAAGCTGCCCACGGGCGACATCGAGGTTGTGCCGGATATGCTGGAGATCCTCGGACGCTGCCGTTACAACAGCCTGCCCTTCGAGATCAACCGCAGCCGGGAAGCGGACGAGACCCAGCGCCTCAAATACCGCTATCTGGACCTGCGCAATCCCGATGTCAAGAAGAATATCATCCTCAGGTGCAACGTGGTGTCGGCCCTCAGAAGCGCGATGACGGAGCACGGGTTCATGGAGATCACCACGCCCATCCTCACCGCCTCGTCTCCGGAAGGCGCCAGAGACTATCTGGTGCCCGCACGCAAGCATCCCGGACAGTTCTATGCTCTGCCGCAGGCACCGCAGCAGTTCAAGCAGCTGCTCATGGCATCCGGTTTTGACCGCTATTTCCAGATTGCGCCCTGCTTCCGCGACGAGGACGCCCGCGGCGACCGCTCGCCCGGCGAATTCTATCAGCTGGATATGGAAATGTCCTTTGCCGGCAAGGAAGACGTATTTGCGATCCTGGAAGACGTGCTGCCGCCCATCTTTGCAAAGTACGGCAAATACTCGGTGGCCTCCAAAGCGCCTTTTCGCAGGATCAAATACCTTGACGCCCTTGCGACTTACGGCTCGGATAAACCGGACCTTCGCATCGACCTGACCTGCAAGGACATAAGCGACCTGTTTACGGACTGCGAGATGGAAGCCCTTCACCAAAAGACCGTGAAGGCCATCGACATCACCAACTGCACGCTTACGCGCAAGCAGATCGAAAAAGTCCTTACCGACTGTGAAGTGCAGGCGGGCGCAAAGGGCTACTGGTTCAAGACGGACGCGGACGGTCATCTGGCCGGCGGCATCGCGAAATTCCTTGCCGGAAAAGAAGAGGAGCTTGCAAAGCACATTTCTCTTGCACCGAACACCCTGGTGGTCGTTTCGGCGGGAGACCTGGCGGTAAAGCTTGCCGGCGTGATGATCAAGTTCTTCGGCGCCGCCTGCGAAGGCCATATGGATAAGGAACGCTATGAGTTCTGCTGGATCGTGGACTTCCCGATGTACGAGATCGGCGAGGAGAGCGGCGAACTGGAATTCTGCCACAATCCTTTCAGCATGCCGATCGGCGGCCTGGAAGTATTGAAGAAGGCCGAAAGGGGAGAGATCGATCCCCTCAGCATCATCGCGGACCAGTACGACCTGGTGTGCAACGGCGTGGAGCTGTCTTCCGGCGCTGTAAGAAACCATGATCCGGAGATCATGATCAAAGCGTTCGAAATGGTGCGCCTCGGAGAAGAGGACGTGAAGAGCAAGTTCCCCGCCATGTACAACGCCTTCTGCTACGGCGCCCCGCCGCATGCCGGCATCGCTCCCGGTGTGGACCGCATGGTGATGCTCCTGGCGGGCGAGGACAGCATCCGCGAGGTGATCACCTTCCCGATGAACAAAAACGCTCAGGACGTGATGATGGGCGCTCCTTCCCAGGTGCTCGACAAGCAGCTGGAAGAACTGCACATCCGCGTGGTGGAAGACAAGGAATAAACATAAAACAAAACGGCAGCCCCGTGAGAACGCGGGGCTGCTGTTTTGTCGGTAATGGCTGCTGTAGCTGTATACTTACTGGCGCATGGCTGCGTAGCACTCACTGCAGTAGATGGGACGGTCGGATTTCGGAATGAACGGCACGCGGGTGGGCTTGCCGCACTGGGCGCAGGTGGTCTCGTACATTTCGCGCTCGCCGGTGGAGTTGTTGCGGGCACGCTTGCGGGCGTCGCGGCACTCCTTGCAGCGGGTGGGCTCATTCTGGAAACCCTTTTCGGCGTAGAACGCCTGCTCGCCGGCAGTGAAGACGAATTCCTTACCGCAGTCCTTGCATACCAGAGTCTTGTCCTCGAACATGGAAAATTACCCCCAAATTAATGATCGACCGCGCAATCGGCTGACCTGGTCTTTGACCCCACACTCGCCGGCTGGGACGTTCGCTCATAAGCGGAAGCGCTCCCCACTACTGGTCCTCTCGGTTTTACCGGCCGGACTTACTTCTAAGCCGCACCATGCTCGCCGGAACTTTGTCCGGGTTACGTGGATCGTTTCGCCTGCGACTGGCTTCGACTTTCAACCACAGACCCAAACTGCGCAGTCTATAGTATTATACATAAATCAATTGCGCATTGCAAGGCTTTATGAAAGAAATGTGAAATTTCTTTTGCGCTGCGCCGGTGAAAACAGCGTTTTGGGCACATGCACCTTGACTTTTGCCGCGTTCGGAGTAGAATAATGACTATGAAAAAACTGCTTGATTCTCTGCTGGAGACCGGGCTTCGGGAAGGCTGTTTTCCGGGAGCCGCGGCGGCGTGCGGACGCGGCGATGAGGTCTATGCAATTTCCTGTGTGGGAAAAATCGCAGACGGCCAGGACGCAGTGAACTCGCGCACTCGTTACGATATGGCGTCGCTCACAAAGGTGCTTTCGCCTACCATGCTGGCATTTCAGGCCATCGAAAGTGGAAAGCTCACGCTGTGGGATACGCTGGATATGTGGTTTGACGGCGTACCGGAAGACAAAAAGGAAATCACCGTCTTCCGCCTGATGACCCATACGGCAGGCTTTGAACCTTCCTTCCGCCTGGACAAAACCGTCGAAAAACCGGAAGACGCGCTGAGGGCGATCCTGGATTCCAGGCTCGTTTGCAAGGTGGGCGAGGCCCCGAACTACAGCTGCATGGGTTACATCGTTCTTGGGAAACTGCTTGAAAAGCTCTATGGCGAGGGCTTGGACACCCTTGCCAGAAAGCGCGTGTTCGAGCCTCTTTCGATGTACGATACCTCATACAATCCACAGGGGGACAATATCGCCGCCACGGAGATCGACGCTGCCACGGGGCGCGCATGGCAGGGTGTGGTTCACGATGAAAACGCACGTTTCCTGCGGGGCGTCTCCGCCAACGCGGGCGTATTTTCAAACATCGAGGACATGATACGCTTCTGCACCATGCTGTCCAAAAACGGAGACGGCTTCCTTTCGCCCGCGCTCATGAAAAAGGCGACCGTCAACTATACGCCGGGCTTTGACGTGCACAGGGGACTGGGCTTCCACATGGCGGGTACGGAATACAACTATATGGGCGACCTGTTCCCGGACTGCTCCTTTGGGCATACCGGCTTTACGGGCACGTCCGTCGCCGTGGACCCCACCACAGGATTCTACGTGATCCTCTTATCCAACCGGGTGCATCCCACTCGCGAAAATCTAAAGCTGTTCCCCTTCAGGCGTAGGCTGCATAACGCTCTGTATGCGGCCTTCAGCAAAAACAATCAATAGGGAGGAAACCATGATGCTTGATTACAAAGCGGCAGCCCGCGATTTCATCGATAATGAAAAACAGTTCCACCTGGGCGCGATCCCGACGGAGCAGTCCAACCCGCTCACCCGCGGCCTTTCTTCGAAGATCAAAAAAGATACGGCGGAAGGCATCAAAACGATCCTGGCCGCGGACACCTATATCCCCGAAGTTTCGGCGAAGTGCTTTAAGAGCCCGGAATTTGACGCTTTGGTAAAGGACATCCGCCGCTGCATGGACGAAAAACGGCTGGTGGTGTTCTCTTCCGTGGGCGCGTCCGGACGCATGGCGCTGCAGCTGGATTCCACCTGGAGGCTTTTCTGGCACAGCCTTATCCAGAAGCTGCCGCTTCGGGCGAAGCAGTTTGCCGATATGGCGGAACGAACCAACAGCTTTATGACCGGCGGTGACCGCGCCTGTGTTCGCTCAGTGGAAAACTTTGAGGACTATATGACCTTCGGTGCGCAGCAGACCGTGGATTCCGGCGTCACGCCCGGCGACGTGGTGGTTGTACTCGCCGAATGCGGCTTAAGCTCCAGCACCGTCGGCAGTGCCATTCAGGCGGACGATATGGGCATATCCACGTACTATTTCTACTGCAATCCCAAGGAGATCCTCTGCGAGCACCTTGAGCGCGCCCGCAAGGTCTTTGCACACGAGAACATCACCTTCATCCCGCTTTTTGCGGGCAACATGGCGGTGGCAGGTTCCACCCGCATGCAGGTCACGACCATCGAGCTGCTGGCAGCCGGCGCGGCGCTGGAGATCGCTGCCTGGGGCTGGCTCAAGGACAACCTGAGCGCGGACGAGCTCGCCGCGGTCGGCTCCAAGGCGCTGGAAGCGGAAGAGTACAGCAAACAGTTCACGTCCTGCGTGCGCCAGCTCTGTGAAGGCGAAGCGCTGAAAAACATGGCAAAGGCCGTGGAATACGAAGCTGATACCTACACCGCCGGCGGCCTGATCACCTACATCACCCACGATTACCTGCAGGATATCCTTACCGACACCACCGAACGCCAGCCCACGTTCACGCTGCCGCCTTTCAGGCGCACAGACGACCATACGAGCCTGCTTTCCTGGGCATACGCCAAAGATCCTCTGTATCCGTCTTCCATCGCGTGGCAGCACATCATACGCCGCCCGATCAAGGGTCTGGACTGGACGAAGGAAGACTACATCCGCATGAAGGCCGCGCAAAGCATCGTGGACAATCCGCCCAAGGTGGGTTCGGAAGAACTCTCCTACTACGACCTGGGCTGGTCTGACGACGCTACCCGCTACAGCCAGCATCCCGCCCGCCTGGTGCTGGTAGACATCGACGGCAAGAGTGTGAAGGACGGCTGCAAAGAATGGTTTGACAGAAACATCGGCAAATTTGACGGCGGGCTTGTGCTGAGGATGGGCGACATTCCAGAATCTAAGCTGGATGAAAACGAACTGCGCATTCCGGTCAGCCTTCCGCATACGTTGATGGAGCTGATGCCGCATATCATGGTCAAGCTTGCTTTCAACCTGCTTTCTACGGCGACCATGGCCAAAATGGGCCGCGTGTGGAGCAACTGGATGATCCAGGTACTGCCCACAAATAAAAAACTGATCGACCGCTCTACGCGCATCATCGCGGAGCTTGCCCATATCAGTTACGAGCAGGCCTGTGAGGAGTTTTTCAAGAGCTACCTGGGCCGTCCCAAAGATCAGGAATACCGCGAAAGCTACGTGGTGGAAACGCTGAAACGCCTGGGCGTAGACCCGGACGCGGAATCATAAAAGAAAACAGATCATAAAAGAACAGGGCTCACGCCGAACTGGAACGGCGTGGGCCTTGTTTATGCGGTTTTCCGGATGGCATTTTCAGGTATACAGCCAGAACTCCTCGCTTTGCCGCTGCCATTCCTGAATGGGCAGCCTGTTCTGCTCGATCAGCTCTTTTCCGCTTGCCCTGCCTTCCCGGTAGTCCTTCGTTCCAACAAGCCGGTCGATACTGGATGTCCATTCAAACTTATCGCCGCTCATGGCGCGGATCTCGTCCATCAGCATAAGGCCCATCAGCGGGGCGTCCGTTTTAAGGTCATCGGTCACATAGATCTGCACGCCAGCGCACTGCTGCCCGGCGTGCTTGGAACAGGCGGGCGTAAAATACGCTTCACGGAAGTAGAAGCCTTCGAGCCCAAGGCTGTTCATGCGTAAGGCGAGCTTTTCGGCATCCAGAAACGGCGCGCCGATGAGCTCAAAGGGCAGCGCCGTGCCCCGGCCTTCCGAAATGTTGCAGCCCTCGAAAATGCAGGTGCCGGGGTATACGCGCGCAGCGTGCAGGGTGCTCAGATTCGGCGACGGGGGTACGAATTTGAGCCCCGTATCCTCAAAACGCATGGAACGCTTCCATCCGGTCATAGGTACCACATGCAGGTCGAGCCCCAGCTTCAGATACGCTTTTACCCATCTTGCATATTCTCCCACGGTCAGGCCGTATCGCGTGGGAATGGCATAGCGTCCTACGAAAGAAGACACTTCTTCGTCAAGAAGCGTTCCCTGTACTGTCAACCCGCCCAGGGGATTCGGCCTGTCCAGCACGACCACGGGCTTGCCTGCCCGGGCGCAGTCCTCCATGGCGTCGGAAAGCGAGTAGATAAAGGTGTAGAATCGTGCTCCGGCATCCTGAATGTCGTATACGAAAACGTCGAAGTCGTCCAGCATATCCTGGCTCAAATGGGTGCTCGCGCCGAAGCAGGAATAAACGGTAACGCCGGTCTTTTCGTCCCGGAAGCTGCCGATATGCTCGCCGGCAGGAACGCTTCCGCGAACGCCGTGTTCGCAGGCCAGCAGAGCGCTTAAATGGAAGCCTTCATTAAGGATGTCGATGGAAGAGCGCATCGAGGCGTCCACACCGGTCGGATTGGTCATTAGACCCAGGCGTGTGCCCTTCAGAATCCCTTTCACGGTGCTCAGATTGTCAAGTCCTGTTCGTATCATCTTTATATCTCCGGCAGGATGCGTTTTGCGTAATCGTCTGTGCCAAAGGCGGTGGCGTATTCCGCTTTGATCAGCGCGCCCCGCATGCGGGCAAGCCCTTCATAGTACTGCAGATAACGGAAGTCCCGGCTGTGCTCTGTAAGGTAGAGGTTCTTCACTGCGTGTTTCCAGGTCTCAAAGCTTTTGCTCACGTCAAAATACGCATAGGGAACGAAGCCTTCGCTGTCTTCCCAGTTTTCGGCATATAACCATCGCCTGATCTTTGCAGGGGGAAGAGGGCGTTCAAACGTGGGCAGCGATGCAAAAAAGATGGCGTCTGTGGTGAGGCGGCTGGCGGCGATGTGGTCCTTGTGCATGGAGTTTTTCCAATGATACAGGACGACCTCAACCTGATATTTGCGCATGATATCGCCGATCCTTACTGCAAGTTCCTGGCTGTATTCCAGCTCGCCATCCGGAATGTCCAGCACCACGCTTTCGCCGCCCAGCTCGGAAGCGAACTTTCTTGCGGATTCCACGTTCATCTCGCGAAATTCCTGCTGCGTCATGCCCTGCGGACAGCCGCGCTCGCCTGCCGTAAGGTCCAGGGTGACGATGCGGTGGCCTTCAGAAGCGTACCGGCTCAGCAGCATGCCGCTTGTGAGCTGCGCGTCGCCGGTGTGCGCGCCTACCGCCATGACTGTCTTCATATCAAAGCTCCTTTCTCATGAAGGCAAACGTGCGGGCCGGACGGAAACCGGTCCTGAGATACAGCCGCTGGGCATGGTTTTCTGTGCCTGTAAACAGCGAGGAGTATTTTGCTCCGACCTCTATAAACTCGTTCATCAGGTCGTTGAACAGCACCGTGGCGATACCGCGCTTTTCATACAGCGGATCGGTGCAGATGCCGGTAAACCAGCCGCGGCCGTTGGGTTGAACGTCGACAGGCCCAGTGAAGCCTACGATATGTCCCTGCGTCCTTGCGGCCAGGATGGGCCGCGGCGACGGGGAAGCGAGCTCGTCCCGGAGCACCTTGCGCCAGTATTCGCTGCCTACGCGGTCGCACATTCCGTCCCACTCGCAGTTTTCCTTCGGATCGTACAGCCCGGCCTTTATGCCCTGCGCGGCAAGCTCACTGCGCTTATTCTCGATTTCGTCAGTTTTGCGGTAATCCGCAAGATTGAGGTACATGGCTACTTCGTGAACGCGGGGAACGTAGCTGCGCTTCTTAAGAAAACCGTATGCCAGCGAGCCTTCGTCCATGCCCGGCATGTTGTTATGCTCGTGTTCGGGTGTGCCGGGTATGCGCCAGTCCAGATCCATGGGACTCAGGCTGGAAACCTCCAAATTCTTCTTTCCGAGACGCCGGAAGGCATCTTCCAGTCCTGATACCAACATGCTGCCCGCTCCGTGCGAGCGGCAGGCGGGACGCACCATGAGGGTGTTGATGAAGCCTGGTGTGTTCTCGTCGTTCTCACCGGCGAGAAAAGCCTTCTTCCGGCTGCCGGATATGAAACCGATCACTTCGCCGTTTTCTTCCGCCACCAGCAGGAGAGAAGCGTCGTACGTGCTATCGGAAAGGAACTTATCGCGGAAGTACTTTTCACACAGAGGTCTGTACAAAACGTCTCCGTTTGAAACGCATTCGTTCCATACGCGTTCAAGCATGGGATAATCGTTTGGCGCAAATGTACGTATCATCATATAGCATCACCTTTGAAAAACCCCTTCCCGTTTCCGGGAAGGGGCGACAGCGTTTTAAAACGTTATCAGTTGTTGGCCAGATACTCGTCGAGCTGACGCTGCGCGTCTTCGATCATATCCTGCAGGCCGGCGGCATTCATCTTCTCGATGAACTCGTCATAGATGTCGTCGATCAGCACAGTGCCGGAGGCGAAGCTGGTGTAGTAGCTTTCCTTGATGGCGCTGATCTCAGCCAGCTGGTCGGTGAACGCAGAGGAATCCCACTTGAAGGAACCCATGGCGGACGGAACAGCTTCATCGGCAACGACGCCGTAGTAGATCTCATACTGATCGAAAGCGGGAGCGATGCCGGCTTCAACCTGAGCCGCGCTTACGGGCAGGCTGGTGAAGAAGTACATCGGCTGCGCGAACGCCCAGCAGCTGTAGTTGTCGGAGCCTTCCTGAGTGCGGAGCACGGCGCCGGCGCAGGGGCCTTCGGTGATGTAGTTCCAGTGTACGCCTTCGATGCCGTAGCGCAGGCAGTCAGCGGCGTACTTGTCGGTGTGCAGCAGCTCGAACAGAGCCAGGACCTTGTCCAGCTTGTCTTCGTCGTTGGCGAGCGCAGCGGACACGGCGTTCATGGAGCCCTGTACGGAGTCAACGGACAGCATGGGACCGGCATAGCGGGTCATCCAGGTGGTGTAGCCGTTGGAGATGGTGTAGCCGTCGTAGGAGTCCCAAGCCTGGGCAAAGCCGATGTGGGGCTTGGAAGAATCGATGGCGCTTTCGGCCAGCTGAGCGGCGTCGGGATTGACGAGGCCCTTCTGCATCCAGTCATACATGGTGCGATAGCGCTCCATGACTTCCTCATCCTCGAACACGCTGACGACTTCGGTGGTGCCGTAGATGCAGCCGATCATCGCGGTGCGGTCGATGAAGTCGAAGGAAGATTCCATGCCGGCGGGGTTGCCGCCAACCAGAACGGGATATTCGCCGTCAGCGAGGGTCTCTTTCCAATCCACGAGGAAATCGGTCAGATCGCTCCAGGCTTCGATCTTCGCGGGGATCTCATAGCCCAGCTCAGTGGCCTTGTCGGCGGGGTAGGTGATGAAGTTCTCAGCGGCGTAGTCCTTCTTGTTGGGGATGGCGTAGATGAGGCCGTCGGCGCTCTCAGCCAGATCCCAAACGTCCTTGGACATGGCGTCATACAGGCCGGGGGCTACTTCCTTGATGTAATCCTGGCTCAGACCAAGGAACAGGCCCTTGGAGATGCACTGGTTGGTGTTGTTGTACCAGGAGCAGGTGAAGTAGATGTCGAAGAGTTCGCCGGCGTTGATGGCAAGCTGCAGCTGATCGTTGGTGAAGTACTGCATGTCGAGCTCTACGCCGATCTTCTCGGCCAGGTACTGGTTGTACCACTCGAGGAACTTCGCGTTGTCAACAGGAGCGGTGGAGCCGCAGCCCATTGCCCAGGTGATCTTGGTGACGTCGGTCTCGGCGCTTGCGATGTTGAAGCAGCCAAGTACCAGAGCCAATGCCAAAACCAGAGTAACGAGTTTCTTCATTGAGGTTTCCTCCTATGTAAGATATATCTAAACGGTATATGCCGTTTAAATCAGTTTAGCCCTTCACAGCGCCGATGGTAAGACCGCTGATAAAGTACCTCTGGAAGAAGGGGTACGAGCAGGCGATGGGCAGAACGCTCACGATGACCATGGCCATACGCACGGTCTCGCTGGGCAGGTTGTTGCTTTCGCCGGGGGCGGTAGCCTGCGGGTTGCGCGTCAGGAAGTCGATGTTGTTTTCCAGAGAGATCAGCACGTACTGCATGGGGAACAGGGTCTGGTGGTTGCTGTCCAGATAGTATTTGGCCATCATCCAGTCGTTCCAGTAGGCGAAGGTGTAGAACAGGCCAATGGTGGCGATGGCAGGCAGGGAGATAGGCAGCACGATCTGCAGGAAGATCCTGATCTGGCGCGCGCCGTCGATCTTGGCAGATTCGATGATGGCATCGGGCACTGATGTCTGGAAGAATGTGCGCATGATGATGATGTAGAAGCTGGAGCAGCAGATCGGCAGGATAAGCGCCCAGTACGTGTTCTTCAGGCCCAGCACCTGCGCGTTGATCATGTAGCTTGCCACAAGGCCGCCGCTGAACAGCATGGGGATAAAGATGAACCAGGTGAAGAATCCCCTTAAGCGGTAGTTGGGACGGCTCAGTGCATAGCCCATCGTGGAGCAAAGCACCAGACCGATCACCGTGCCGACCACGGTGACGCCCAGGGAATTGATGAACGCGTGGCCGATGTACGAGCCCTGCTTGAGCAGATAGGCATAGCTCGCCACGCTCCAGGACATGGGAATGTAGGAATAACCCTTGGTCACAACGCTGTGCTCACTGGAAAGTGACACGATGGCTACCAGCAGCGCGGGAAGGAAGCACAGCAATGCCAGAATGATGAATATTGCACTGAAAGCTACGTTGGAAGCCGGAGACACCCGAGTGTATTTCAGTACCGCGTCTACATGCTTCGTTTTGCGGGTAGCTACTGTCTTGCTTGTTACAGACATCTTGATACTCTCCTTTCTTCCGGTTTAGAACAGGCCGGCATCGGGGTCGATGCGTTTTACGGCAACGTTGGAAAGAACGATCATGATGCAGCCGCAAACGCTTTGGAGCAGCGATGTGGAAGAGGAGATGTTGATGTTGGGTACCACCAGCAGCGCTTTGAACACGTGCACGTCAATAGTCTCCGTTAGGGAGGTCAGACGGCCTGAGTCGCGGGTGGCCTGATAGAACAGGCCGAAATCGCTGCGGAAAATGGAGCCGATGGCCAGGATCAGCATGATGGACATGATGGGCCTAAGCAGCGGGATGGTGATGTAGCGGGTCTGCTTCCACTTGCTGGCGCCGTCGATCAGCGCGGCTTCGTAGAGTTCTCCGTCGATGCCGCTGATGGAGGCAAGGTATACCACCATGCCGTAGCCCATGCCCTTCCACTGATTGAGGAACACCAGGAACCAGCGCCAGAAAGGCACGTCGCCGTACCAGTCGTGCTTGGGTTCGCCAACGCCCAGAGCCACGAAAACGCGGTTGAACAGGCCGGCGTCAGTAGCGAGGAAAGCGTACACAAAGTAACCGATGACGACCCAGCTCAGGAAGTGGGGCAGGAACATCATGGTCTGGCAAACCTTTGCCAGGCGCTTGCTGTACAATTGGTTGATCATGATGGCTAGGGTCACCGGGATGATGACGCCCAGGATGATGAATATGATGTTGTACACCAGCGTGTTGCGTATCATCGTACTGAAGAAACTGGAGTTGAACAGGAAACGGAAGTTCTGCAGGCCGGTGAACGGGCTGTTGATGAACAGGCTATACAGGAAGTTCCTGCCGGGCGCGACGGTGAAGTTCTTGAAGGCGATGATGATGCCGAATATGGGCGCGTAGCAGAATACGATGTACCAGATGGTGGTGGGCAGATGCAGCAGGAACAGCTCGACGTTGTCGAACGAAGAGCCTGTGCTGCCGCCGTTGTCGCCTTTCTTCGGCTTGACGACCTTCGGCTTATTGGTTTCGGCTTTGTTCATTCCATTCCGTCCTTTCCAAATGAATTCTGTTCGAACCGAGTCTTCTGTATATGATGATGTTATGTTGAATGAAAAGAGAAACGTATCTGTATATCTGCTTAATTTTACCATGAAATGGGGTCACATTTCAACATAAGATACATATTACTGTTAAATTTAACTTTTCATCAACAATTCAGGTGAGAAGAGTCAACTGAACGAAAGCTTGATGAGATACGGATTCTTTGAACAAAAACTCCTGAACATGATATTATAAATGGTATGGCGGTGTCCGGTACGCATGGGGGACGCAAAATTTACTTTCGGATACTTGAATATCGCCTTTCCCTGTGGGACAATATGCCCGCATCATCATACAGGAGGATCTTACCATGAAGGTCGGCATCATCGGCTGCGGAACCATCGCCAATTCCGCTCACATCCCTGCCTATATGGCGAACCCCGACGCGGAGATCAAATACTTCTGCGACATCATTCCCGAAAAAGCACAGGCCTGCGTGGAGAAATACGGCTGCGGCATCGCGGTAAAGGACTATCACGACGTTCTGGCCGATCCCGAAGTGCAGGCTGTTAGCGTCTGCACGCCCAACAAAATGCATCCCAGAATCTCCATAGACGCGATGCGCGCCGGCAAGGACGTGCTTTGCGAAAAGCCCTCCGCTCGCACCTATAAGGAAGCGCTGGAGATGCTGAATGTACACCTGGAGACCGGACGCATCCTGAACATCGGCGTAGTGAACCGCTTCAACGACTATGTGAACCTGATCAAAAAGTACATCGACGAAGGCAAGCTCGGCGAAGTGTATCACGTATATGTCAGCTTCCGCGCCCACAGGAGCATCCCGGGTCTGGGCGGCGCGTTCACTACGAAGGCCATCGCCGGCGGCGGCGCGCTGATTGACTGGGGCGTGCACTTCATGGACATCGTGATGTACTGCTGCTCCGATCCCAAACCCCTCACCGTGACGGGTGAAGCGTTCTGCAAGCTGGGAACGCCGATGGATAAATATGTATACCGCCGTATGTGGGCGGAGGACACCAAGGACTTGAACGGCACCTACGACGTGGACGATTCCGTAACCGGTATGATCCGCACCGAGGGCCCCGTGATCACCTTCAACGGCGCCTGGGCGCAGAACATCGACCAGCAGGAAATGTACATCGACTTTATGGGCGACAAGGGCGGCATCCGCTTGAGCTACGGCTCCACATTTGAGTTTTACACCACCGAAGGCGGCGCGCTGGTCAAGTATACGCCCGAGATCAAGACCCGCGATCATTTCCGCAACGAGATCGATGCCTTCGTAAAGGACGTTGAGACCCGCGAAAAGCTGCCCTCCAGCATCGAGACCGTGATCAAGAGCCAGCAGATCCTGCATGCGATATACGATTCCAGCAACAAGCATAAAGAGATAAAGCTGTGAGGCGCGTATGAACATCGGATTCATCGATTATTATCTGGACGAATGGCACGCCAATAATTATCCGCGTCTTCTTAGCGAGGCGACCGGCGGCAAGATGAATGTGACTCTTGCTTACGGCCACATCGACAGTCCCATCGGCGGCAGGACCACGGACAAGTGGTGCGCCGACATGAATATTCCAAGGGCCGCCTCCATCGAGGAGGTTTGCGAAAAGAGCGACGCCATTGTGGTGCTGTCTCCCGACAACTGCGAGATGCACGAAGTTTTGTGCCAGCTGCCCCTGCGCACCGGCAAGCGCGTTTATGTGGACAAAACCTTTGCCCCTGATTATGAGACCGCAAAGCGCATCTTCGATATCGCAGAGGAAAGCCATACGCCCTGCTATTCCACTTCAGCGCTCAGATTTGCCACGGAATATGCAGGCATTACAGATGTAGGCGCCCTGGCGTCCTGGGGCCCGTACAAATTTGAGACCTATGCCATCCACCAGCTGGAGCCCATCATGATGCTGATGGATTCCGCGCCCCAAAAGGTCTGCTTCGTGCCGGGCAAGGATTCGTATACGCTTCTGATCGCCTTTGAGGACGGCAGATGCGCCAGCGCCACGGGCTTTGATTCAAACGCTCCCTTCATGATGAGCCTGAACACAGGAAACGAAAACCGCGTGATCACCGTAAAGTCCGATTACTTCGGAGGCTTTATCAAAAACCTGGCGCATTTCTTCCTGACCGGGGAAGGCGCGGTACCGCACGAGGAGACCCTGCGCATCATGGCGGTCAGAGGGGCCGGCGTGGAAGGGCAGAAGCGCCCGGGAGAATGGATCGGCATTCACAAATAACATAAGCCCATAAACCGGTGCATCACCGACAAAAGAACACCGCGAACGGTTCGAAACCGCTCGCGGTGTTTTATATGAGATTTCAGAATGGATTATTTCTTGGCTTCGGCGATGGCGGCCTGCGCGGCAGCAAGGCGCGCGATCGGCACGCGGAAGGGAGAGCAGCTCACGTAGTCCAGGCCGATCTTGTGGCAGAACTCTACGCTGGAAGGATCTCCGCCGTGCTCGCCGCAGATGCCGATGTGCAGCTTGGGGTTCACGGGACGGCCCAGCTTGATGGCCATCTCCATCAGCTTGCCCACGCCGGTCTGGTCGAGGCGGGCGAAGGGATCGCTCTCCAGGATCTTGGCGTCGTAATAGGCATCCAGGAACTTGCCGGCGTCGTCGCGGCTGAAGCCGAAAGTCATCTGGGTCAGGTCGTTGGTGCCGAAGCAGAAGAAATCAGCTTCCTTGGCGATCTCGTCGGCGGTCAGCGCGGCGCGCGGGATCTCGATCATCGTGCCCACTTCGTATTCGAGAGCTTCGCCGGAAGCGGCGATCTCGGCGTCGGCGGTCTTTACGACGGTATCCTTCACGTACTTGAGTTCCTTGATTTCGCTGACCAGCGGGATCATGATCTCAGGCTTGATGGTCCAGTCGGGATGCGCTTTCTTCACTTTCAGGGCGGCGCGGATCACGGCTTTGGTCTGCATGGCGGCGATCTCGGGATAGGTCACGGCCAGACGGCAGCCGCGGTGGCCCATCATGGGGTTGAACTCGTGCAGGGAGTCGATGAGATTGCGGATCTCCTCGACGGTCTTGCCCTGAGCCACGGCCAGACGGTTGATGTCGTCGTCATCGGTGGGAACGAACTCATGCAGCGGAGGATCGAGGAAGCGGATGCAGACCGGGTAGCCTTCCAGCGCCTCATACAGCTTCTCGAAGTCGCTCTGCTGGTAGGGGAGGATCTTGTCCAAAGCCTTTTCGCGGCCTTCTTTGGTGTCGGAGCAGATCATCTCGCGGAACGCGGCGATGCGCTCTTCCTCAAAGAACATATGCTCGGTGCGGCAAAGGCCGATGCCTTCGGCGCCCAGTTCCCTGGCTTTTTTCGCGTCGGCGGGAGTGTCCGCGTTGGTACGCACCTTCAGGCGGCGGAACTTATCGGCCCATGCCATGATCCTGCCGAATTCGCCGGCGATGGTGGCGTCAACGGTGGGGATGATGCCGTCGTAGATGTTGCCGTTGCTGCCGTCGATGGAGATGCAGTCGCCCTCTTTGAAGGTCTTGCCGGCGAGCGTGAATTGCTTGTTCTCTTCATCCATCGCGATGTCGCCGCAGCCGGACACGCAGCACTTGCCCATGCCTCTGGCGACGACTGCCGCGTGGCTGGTCATGCCGCCGCGCACGGTGAGGATGCCCTGAGCGCTCTTCATGCCGGTGATGTCTTCGGGAGAGGTCTCCAGGCGGACCAGCACGACCTTTTCGCCCCTGGCTGCCCACGCTTCGGCGTCTTCGGCGGTAAAAACGATCTTTCCGCAGGCGGCACCGGGAGAAGCGCCGAGGCCCTTGCCGATGGCTTCGCTCTTCTTGAGAATAGCGGGATCGAACTGGGGATGCAGAAGGGTATCCAGGTTTCTGGGATCGATCATGGCGACCGCTTCTTCCTCAGTCCTCATGCCTTCGTCCACCAGGTCGCAGGCGATCTTGAGGGCGGCGGGAGCGGTGCGCTTGCCGTTGCGGCACTGCAGCATGTAGAGCTTGCCGTTCTCCACGGTGAACTCCATATCCTGCATATCGCGGTAATGCTTTTCCAGAATGTCGCATACGCGCACGAAATCGGCGTAGGCATCCGGGAACTTCTCAGCCATTTCGGAGATGGGCATGGGGGTGCGCACGCCGGCCACCACGTCTTCGCCCTGGGCGTTCACCAGGAACTCGCCCATGACCTTGTTTTCACCGGTGGCGGGATCGCGGGTGAAGGCGACGCCGGTGCCGGAATTGTTGTTCAGGTTGCCGAACACCATGGGCATCACGTTGACCGCCGTGCCCCAGCTGTAAGGAATGTCGTGATCCATGCGGTAGACGTTTGCGCGCTCGTTGTCCCAGCTGCGGAACACCGCGCGGAT
>JAFZPV010000006.1 GCA_017552535.1 Clostridia bacterium | reverse complement strand
TGCCGTGCGTATAACAGAGTGAAGTTCTGATTTCAATGGTGAATTGTGAAGTACCTGATTCTTCATCACATGGTACAGGATGCACCTGCCCCTTTCTAATTCGGTGAATCTCATAGGACCTGATTTTTGATCGTGTAGGGGATTTGGGAACCTGTTTTCTCTCCTCTTTCTCTCCAACGTGCAAAATTGATCTCCAAATACCCCGGTTTTGAGCAAAATGTTTGAACCCGTTGTACCGCCTGGGTTTTCTCTCCATTTTCTCTCTTGAAATCCGATTTTGCCCGTGTTATAATGCCTTTGGAGACTTCCAATATTTTCGGATATCTTCCGAAAGGTTCTCGCAAGTTCCCAAAGGCGGGGAAAACTCGAAATCAGGTAGGGCGCAAGCCCTCGTGGGTTCGAATCCCACCGCCTCCGGATTCAAAACGCCTTTTGTCTGTTGACAAAAGGCGTTTTTTGAACGATGTGTTCCGCTGCGCGGAAGGTGATGCGTCCTGTGGACGTGATGTGCGCTTCGCGTGTGTTGTTTGCCTGAGGCAAGAGAGAGCAACATTGCGTCATTGATTGCGAAGCAGCGGCTGCAAATCCGAATAACCGAACAATGCTTTCTTTGCCAAATCTGAAAACCCGAAATATTACTACTAACCTATTGATTTGTGCGAAATCTTGAGTATAATATATATTGAAATGTGTAAATTGCGTGATGAAAAATAAATTAAAATGTGTATAATTTGGAACGCTGTTTATGCTGAAAAGTGCGGAGGTGCACAATGTTATATCGGAAAATCCAACCATATATCGAAAACTATCTGAAATCTGATTCAAATAAGGTGCTGATCATCGATGGAGCTCGGCAGATTGGGAAGACGTATATTATTCGCCATGTCGGACAGCAGCTCTTTGAGAACTATATCGAGCTGAACTTTTCGGAGGATTATAACGGCCCCAGGCTGTTTGAGCAGGTCCGCACGGTCAAGGACTTCTATTTCCAGGTCAGTACTGTTGCCGGTGAGAGAATGGGAGATAAGAACAACACGCTGATCTTCCTGGATGAGATCCAGGCGTATCCGCACCTTCTGACGTTGCTCAAGTTTTTGAAGCAAGACGACAGGTACACCTATATTGCCAGCGGGTCATTGCTCGGCGTGACTTTGAAAAAGACCACCTCGATCCCCATCGGGAGCATCGAGATCAAGCGCATGTTCCCGCTGGATTTCGAGGAGTTTTTACTGGCGAACGGGTTCAATCGGTTTGCAATCGATATAATGCATGAAAAGTTCCTTGCCGGCGAGAGCCTGGATGCGGCTATGCACGGGAAGGTGATGGACCTCTTCAGGAAGTACCTGTTGATCGGCGGGCTGCCCGACGCCGTGAACTCCTTTATTGCAGACACCAATATCGTCAAGGTCAGGACGATCCATCGGGATATCCGTGCGTTCTACGCCGACGACGCGTCGAAGTATGAGGCTGACAACAGCAGGAAGCTGAAAATCCGCAGGATATACGATATGATCCCCTCCAATCTGGAGAGCAAGAAGAAACGGGTGGTCTTTCAGGACATTGAGGATAAACGAGGCAAGCGTTTTTCCGACTATCAGGATGAGTTTGAATATCTGATTTCGGCGGGGATAGCCCTGGACGTCAACGCCATCTCCACCCCTGTCTTTCCTCTTACGCAGTCCGTCGGGAAAAACCTGCTCAAGCTCTATCTGAACGACGTGGGGCTTTTGACGGACGTTTTATACGGCAGCAATATCCGTGCCATCCTGGACGATGAGACGGGGATCAATCTGGGCGCTGTGTATGAAAGTGTGGTGGCCCAGGAGCTGGCGGCGCACGGCTATAAGCTGTTCTATTACGATAACCGCAGCAAAGGTGAGGTGGATTACCTGATCGACGATTACGACAGCCTTTCCGCTGTACCCATTGAGGTCAAGTCAGGCAAGGACTACACCGTCCACAGCGCGCTGAATGCTTTCGTAAAGAACGACGATTATCACGTAAAAAAAGCCTATGTTCTGTCCAACACCCGCGAGATCACGACGATCGGCAAGATCACCTACCTGCCGATCTATGATGTGATGTTCTTCGGCGCGGAATCATATAAAGAAGAAAATGCTTTGAATCAGACAATGAAAGCTGATTGAGTAGTTTGCTTAGTAAAGGAATTGACGGATAATATACGTACATGTTTCGCGAAATACGCCTACGAATGAAAGGAGCTGAACGGCAGGCATTGCCGTTCAGCTCCTGAATACAGTTTTGCCAGAAGCAGACAGAGATACAATCCGCTTCACCCATGAAAACAGTTTATTCTATCCCCGTCATGTCGAAGGCGTTCAGCCATTCGGTGGCGGTCTCGCACACGCCGCGCAGGCAGTTTTCGTCGAAGGGCGTGGTAAGGCCGGCGTTTTTGATCAGATCGGTGAACGTGCGGCTGCCGCCCTGCCTTGTATAGGCCATGTAGTGGTTCCAGGCGTTTTCGCGGTCTTTCCGGATCATCGCCCAGAACTCCAGCGCCACGGTCTGCGCCAGGCAGTAGTCGATGTAGTAGAACGGCGTTTCGTAGATGTGGCTCTGGCGCTGCCAGCCCTCGCCCTCGGCATAGAATGGAATATCGCCGTCCAGCTTCATCCACGGCATGTAGATGCCCAGCAGCCGCTTCCACTCCGCGTGGCGCTCCTCGGGCGTCATGCCCGGATGTTCATACACGCTGTGCTGGAAGTGGTCCACCATCGTGCCGTAGGGGATAAAGGTGATGGCGCCCGCAAGGTGGCTGTACATGAACTTTCTGGCGTCGGGGCCGAAGAAGCCCTCCGCGTTCATCCAGCCGAAGAACTCCATGCTCATGGAGTGCACTTCGCAGGCTTCCGCGCTGGGGCTGGTGTATGCCAGCGGGACGCGCTTGCGGTTCATCCAGTAGGCGAAAGCGTGGCCGGCCTCGTGGGTGACCACCTCCACGTCGCCCTGGGTGCCGTTGAAGTTGGCAAAGATGAAGGGAACCTCATACTGGAAGATGTCGGTGCAGTATCCGCCGCCCTCCTTGCCTTCGGTGGAGAGCACGTCCATCAGCTCGCTGTCCAGCATCGTGCGGAAAAACTCGCTGGTCTCGGGCGAAAGCGCGTCGTAGAACTTTTTGCCCTGCTCAAGGATGTCGTCCGCCGTGCCCACGGGGCGCGGGTTGCCGCTGCGGAAGGTAAGTGCGGCGTCCGCGAAGGACAGGGGATACTCTTTGCCCAGTCGCTTTGCCTGCTCGCGCATGATGGAATTCGCCACCGGCACCAGGTACTTCTGCACCGCGGTGCGGAAGCGGTCCACGTCTTCCTTCGTGTAGCAGTTGCGTTCCATGCGGTAATAACCCAGCTGCGTGTAGCCTTCGTAGCCCAGCTTTCTGCCCATCGCGTCGCGCAGCTGCACGAGTTCGGCGTAGATGGCGTTCAGGCGCGGCTGCTGCTCCTTGTACCACTGGCCCTCGGCCTTCCAGGCGGCCAGGCGGCGCGCGTCGTCGGGATTGGTCTTGAACGGGGTGAGCTGACTGAGCGTGTACACGCCGCCCTCGAACGGGATCTGCGCAGAGGCGATGAGCTTGTCGTACTCGGTCACCAGTTCGTTTTCCTTCTGCATGTCCTGGATGATCTCGGGCGAAAAGGTCTTTTTCGCGATCTCCGCGTTTACGAACAGCAGGTCGCCGTACTCTTTTTCAAAGTCCTTGCGGAACGGGGAAACGAGCATCGCGTCGATCCACGCCTGTTCGAATTCCTCAAACTCCGGACCGATCTCGTCCCAGAACTCGATCTCCGCGTCGTAGAACTCGTCGCGGGTGTCGATCGAATGGCGCACGTACGCCAGCGTGCCCATGGTGTCGACGAGCTTCTCCTTTTCTTCCTTTTCGAGGAAGGCCGCGCGGGCCTCCTCGTAGCTTACGGCGTTTTTGAGCCGCCCGGTAAGCGCCCGGTATTCCGCCTTCACGGCGTCGGGATCGGGTCTCTTGTAGGGCATTTCTGAAAACTTCATAGGGTTTCTCCTTTCAGGTTCGCTGTGTGTATGGGTATTTGCTTCAAGGGAATGATACCATATTTTCGGCTGTTGTCAATATGAATGGGGCACTCCGGAGGGATTTGATCCTGCGGCTGCTGGCTCTGCAGATGCTGCACGTTCGATCTGTCTTACAGCTTCAGCACGGCCACGATCTCGTCATCATCCATTTCGCCGTTTTCCGCGAAGCCGAAGGAAGCGTACAGCTTCCTGGCCACCTCGTTTTCGGGATTGTAGGAGGTGACGCAGGCTTCCGCTTTCCCGTGCGGCCAGGTCCTGACGAATTCCAGGGCGAGGCGTACAGCCTCCCTGCCGAAGCCCTGTCTCTGATAGCGCTTGTCGATCATCAGGCGCCAGAGGCTGTAGTTGTTTTTCAGGGACGCGGGGGCGTTCGGTCCTTCGATTGCGGATTCGTTGTATCCCAGCATCACAAAGCCCACCAGCGTGTCGTCGTCATACACGGCAAAGGGATACGCGTAGGATGCCTCTGACGTGACGGCGAGATACGCTTCTGCCAGGCTTTCCTCGTTGTCCGCAACGAAGGGGTACTGGGATTCGAAGATCGTAAGCTCGCAGACGTCCCAGGCGTTTTTGTGTGTTATCTTTTCAAGATGTACCATAGTTTTGATCTCCTTTTCCGCTTCTGCCTACAGTTTTTTGCAGATCGTCCCGTCGACGGTCAGGCTGTTTTCGCCGAAAACGAGCTTCGCAATGCCGCCCTTCCAGCCGAAGGTATTTTTCCCGATCGGGTAAAGCTGACAGGTCTTGTCCCCGTCCTCTTTGTTCGCGAGCTTCGCATACAGCTTTCCGTCCTTCATGAAGACCTCTTCCACAGGGAAGTCCGCTGCGAGCGGCTCATATCGGCCGCACCGGTCTTTCCAGCTCCGTTTGCCCGAATTCCCGGCAGCGTCTTCCTCTACGGTCTGGAACAGTTCGAATGCGGTATGTGTATGCGCTTCGTCGATGGCGTCCCCGGAACGGTTGATCATGCTAGCCACGCACAGATCCTCCCTGAGGGAGAAGAACCACTCCGTCAGAAAGCCTTCGTTCCAGCCGCCGTGATAACCGATGTCGCCCCGGAGATTGTGAATGCAAAGCCCGTACGTGCCCATGACCGGCGTCAGCATGCGGCGCGCGGTCCTCTTTTTGAGCAGGCCGCCTTTGCGGTAGCTGCGGGAAAGGGCGAGGCCGATCTTCACAAGCTCCGTGGGCGTGGTCCAGAAGCCCGCGGCCGCGTGTTCGGGATAGTAGTGATACCCGTGGGCGGGATCTTCTTTCTCTCCGAGCCTGCTGCCGAAAGCAGCGTTCGCCGCCAGCGCTTCGTGCAGGGGCTGGAAATAGCCGGACCGCTTCAACTCCAGCGGCTCGGCGACCTCCTTTTGAAAGGCGTCCCGCAGCGTTTCTCCCGTGATGCGGGTGAAGGCCAGCTCGGCCAGGGTGATCCCGCCGCCGGAATACATGTACTGCTTTCCGTAAGGCCTGATCCTGCGGACTTTGGGCGTGTTGCCCTTTCCGTTCAGCACGTCTTCCAGCGTGAGCGGTTCGTGATCCGCCCGGTAGCCCGGAAAGCCGTGCACGTTGAAGCCAGCCGTGTGGGAAAGCAGGGCGCCAAAGCTCAGAGGACCATTTTTTACGAACTCCGGCACGACGCCCGAAATGTCTGCGTCCGGATCGATGAGCCCCTTGTCCGCGTACCTGAGCAGCGTCAGCGCGAACATGGGTTTGCTGACGGAACCCGCCTGAAACAGCATGTCAGGGTTCACGGGAAAATCCTGACCGAAGCGTCCGCTGCCGGAGCAGTAGAGGAGCAGATCTCCGTCTCCGTCATGCACGGCAACGCTGACGCCGCAGCCCCGCTTTCCTCTGATGCGCAGAGGTTCGTTTACATTGATACCGTAAAAATCCCTCACGATCCGGTTGGGCCCCTTGAGCATCCTCATTAACACGGTTTCGTCGTTTGAAATAATGCCGGTCTCCCGGAATCCGGCTTTGTGATAGATGTGCAGGCCCCGCTCGTTTTCCGGCTCGGTGCTCAGGTACAGCATGTCCGCGCCTTTGGCTTTGAAATACCGGATGATCTCTTTGAGCGCCGCCTGGCCGCAGCCCTTGCCCTGTTCGTTTTTGTCGATCATAAACCGCCACAGCCAGTAGCGGTCGTCCGGGTCCTCTGCCTCCGGGTCAAAGGCGAACATGCAGAAGCCCACGAGCCGATCGTCCGCGTAGATGCCGAAGGGCCGCGCATAGCCCGGCTGCTCTGCGTTAGCTTCGTCGGCCTGCCTGAGCGAAACGTCGTTCGGAGCGACGAAAGGCTGATCCTCGCGCACGGAAAGCGCCAGCACGGCGTCTCTATTCTGATCATCGACTGGTTTCAATGTGATCTTCATCTGTTTTCCTCCATAAGGCCTATTCTGTTCGGAACGATCGTGTTCCGCTTGTGTCTGATTATGGGAAATCATCTTCAGCATCTCCCTGTGTCTCTACGTTGTCCTGTCCTTGTTCTTTTTGTACGCCTTTGCCCACTTCGATATCTCTTTCATCTTTGCGGAATGATTCCGGCTTTCCGTGCGCAGGCTCTGATAGAGCAGGAACCTTTCCCTGGACAGTGCTCCGCTTGCGAGGGCGGCCTTTACCGCGCAGCCCGGCTCGGTGTCGTGCCTGCAGTTGCCAAACCGGCAGCGGCTTTCCAGCTCGGCGATGTCCGAAAAGGTATCGTCCACGCCCGTTTCCGCCCGGCTCGTGCCGATCTCGCGCATGCCGGGGGTATCGATGACGCACGCGCCGGTATTCAGCGTGATCAGCTGCCGGTGGGTGGTGGTGTGCCGCCCCTTGGAATCGGACGAACGGATGCAGGCGGTCTTCATGATCTCTTCGCCCGCGATGGCGTTGATGAGCGTAGACTTGCCCGCGCCGGAGGAACCCATCAGGCACACCGTGTTTCCCGGGGCGAAGTATTCTCTAAGCTCCTCCAGGCCGGTGCCGTTCAGAGCGGAGACGGCGTGAACCTGCAGCCTGTCCGATACGGTCTGCACCTCGCGGACAACGGCTTCGGCATCGTCGCAAAGGTCGGCTTTGGTGAGAACGGCCACGGGCACCGCTCCGCCCTGGAGCGCGACGCTTGCGTATCGTGCGATGCGGTTGTAACTGTAGTCCCCGTTCAGGGAAGTGATGATGAAGCAGTAATCGACGTTGGCTGCCATGTACTGCATCACGTCTGTTTTGGACTGGTCGGGCCGCTTGAGAAAGCTTTTTCTTTCGTCTACGGACTGTATGAGCGAGTCGCCCAGGGGATTGAAGATGAATGACACGTAATCCCCGACGACCGGGAAGGCTTCCGCTTCCTGCGCGTAAAAGCCGCCCCTGAGCTTTGCCGGAAACTCCTGACCTTCGAAACCGATGATAAAGCTGTTCCTTCTGACTTCGATCACGCGGCCGCGTTTTTCCTGAGATTCATTGATCATTTGATTGTCTCCATTCCTTTTTGTGATGTATATATGCCATCGCGTATCGTATGGAGACCCCGGGCGGCTGCTGCCCGCAAAGGGCATAGAAAAACCGTGACAGGCGTGCCACGGTTTATATGTGCGGTGATCCTTAGGGACTAACGAACACAAACCGAGGGCCTCATACGATATGCGGCTGCAAGCTCCGTTTTCACGCTGATCATTGATGATTCCCTCGCTTTCTTTCAGAATTGTGCGTGCTCTTAAACACAAACTGGATTTTACCCAATATGCGGCTGAAAGTCAATGTCCGCCCTTGATGTTAATGGTTTTTTAACACTTACACCCGTATGCCGTCGATCTCCTCTGTCAGGCGGCAGATCTCGTCGATCAGGGAGCCGATGTAGTCGATGGTGGCGTTGAGCGGCGCGTCGGTGGTGATGTCGAAGCCCGCGATCCTGGCCAGGCCCACGGGGTCCTCCGTTCCGCCCGCGGAGAGGAAGCGCTTCCAGTCCTTCACGGCGCTTTCACCTTCGCTTTCGATGCGCAGCATGGCCTGGGTGGCCACTGTGAGGCCCGCGCTGTAGGTGTAGGAGTACAGGCCCATATAGTAATGCGGCTGGCGCATCCAGGTGAGCTCGGCGCCTTCCGGGATATCCACGTCGCTGCCCCAGAACAGTTCAAGGTTCTTCCGGAAGATGTCGCTTAAGATGTCCGCATTCACGCTGCCGCCGCCGTCTATGATGCGGTACACCTCGCGCTGGTACCAGGCCTCCCGCAGGTGGGTGACGAAGTTGTGGTAGTACGTGTTGCTCACCAGGTTGCTGAGCACCCAGCGGCGGAAGCGCTTGTCTTCCTTCGTGTGGGTCAGGTGGTGGGAAAGCAGCAGCTCGTTCATGGTGGAGGGCGCCTCCACCAGGTAGGTGGAAGGATCGGTGTCGTAATAGGACTGCGCCATGTCGCTGTACATGTTCTGGCCCGCATGCCCCAATTCGTGCGCCAGCGTGAACACGTCCGCCATGCGGTCGTTCCAGTTGAGCAGGATGAAGGAGTTTTTGCGGTACAGGCCAGAGCAGAAGCCGCCCGTGCTCTTGCCCACGTTCCTGGCAAAGTCTACCCAGCGCTCCCGGTACGCCCGGTCGATCATCTGGGCGTAATCGTCACCCAGGATGGACAGGCCTTCCCGGATGAAGCGATGGGACTGTGCGATGGTGACCTTCGGGTCGTATTCCGGGTCCACGGCGATCTTCAGGTCGGCAAAGGTCATTTTGTCCAGGCCGTGCTTTTTGCCCAGCAGGCGGGCATAGCGGCGCATGTGGGGAGCGAGCCTTTCCGTGATCAGGTCGATCTGGCGGTCGTACATCTCCCGCGTGACCTTCTGATTGAACAGCAGGCTGTCGAACACGCTGCCGAATCCGCGCAGCTCGGACATGGTCTTTTCCTGGCTGACGCAGGCGTTGTAGGCTGCCGCGGTGGTGTTTTTGTACTTCTTGAGCGTATCATAGAACGCCCTGAACGCCGCGCGGCGCACGCCCGCGTCTGCTTCCAGCTCGTAATCGTCTTCAAACAGGGAATAGCCCAGCGGGTACTCCTTTCCGTCCACGGTGAAGGAATCGAACGAGATGTCGGCCAGCTTCATCGTGTTGTACACGTCGTAGGGTACGTCCAGGGCCTTGCCCAGCGCGGCCAGCACCTTTTCCGTTTCCGGGGAGAGCATGTGGGCCTTTTTTCTGATCAGATCCTGAAGGTACATGCGGCAGCCTTCGGCCAGCTCCGCGGCCTTGTTCAACTCCTCTTCCGGCGCCAGCAGGATCTCGCTGTCCACGAAGGCCATGTCCCTTTCCATGCGCGTGATCTCGTCGCTGACCTTTTCTTCCCGCTCACGCAGCTTGGCGTCGGTATAATCCGCTTCCATCGCCAGGCCGGCGTAGCTCCACAGGCGGGATACCGCCTGCAGGATCGGCTCCATATCGTTTAAACAGTTCACGATGCTTTGTGCGGTATCCAGATGCCCCGAATACTTCTCGGAGAGCGTTTTGACCGCGAGTTTCGTTTGCTCCAGTTCTTCCCACATCAGCCGTTCTTCTTTGTAGATCAGGGACAGATCCCAGGTCTGCTCCACCGGCACATCCTTACGGGCACACAGTTCCATAGCGATCCCTCTTTCCCGCCCCGGGGGCGATTTGATTTGATGATCCGTCAGGTTCGAATCCGGACACGTGTATTATCATATCGCATGCCGGCCTTCTTTGCAAGCCTTTGCTTAAAAACTGCGGTGCAAACCCGAAAACCGTACGCCTGATACGGCAATAATAGCTTTGTGCGGGCTTGAAGGCGTGTTTGGGGATTGAACCGCCGCGCCAAAACGGATATAATGGATTCGGTCAGCCGCGTATCCGGGCAAAACCGCAGGAATGCCGCAGGCAGTGAATTTGTTTTGCCCGGTGCTGATCATATACTGGCCGGAGGTGCGATAGTGGATTCTTTCGCGGATGAAAGGGACTTTGCCCTGCTGTCAAAGGACAGGTATACATTCATGGTGCTGGACAGGATACTGCGCGGTCCCTGCGAACTCGTCAGGACGGACCATGAGCATATCATCCTGTGCCATTCGGAAAGCCGGTATCCGGTGTGGATATGGACGCCGGACGGCGCTGATGATTCGGTCAAACAGACGGCTTGGAACCTGGCGCAAATGCATCGACCGCTGAATAGGGGATACCGCTACAACGTGAAGTACGAGCTGGCGGACGATTTTTTCGCAAGGGCGGAAACAGACGGGCTTCAAGTTTCATACGCCATGCAGCTGTACGCCTATGACTGCCCTTCGCCTATGAAACCCCGGCTGTCCGCGGACGGGCAAGCGTATCTATGCACCCTGGAGGATGCAGAGGAGGCAGCCGGCCTGCTGCCGCTTTTCTATGCGGAGATCGGGGAAGAGGCGCCGCCGCGGGAGGCGTGCCTGGAAAAAGCACGGGCATACATCGGCGACAACGCGCTGTTCTTCTGGAAGAACGCCCTGGGCAAGACCGTGGCCTGCTGTTCGTACGGGCGCAACCAGGGCTTTGCTTCTCTGGGCAGCGTGTTCACAATGCCGGAGGAGCGCAGAAAGCATTACGCCCAGAACCTGGTGTATCACGTGACCCAAAAGCTGAAGGACATGGGCCTTGTGCCCATGCTTTATACGGACGCGAATTACCCGGCCTCCAACGCCTGCTACGAAAAGATCGGCTACGTGCTGCGGGGAAGGCTGTGCACCGTCGCGCAGGCAAAATGACCGCCAACGGAAGGAAGTGTGAAGATGACGGCATCAAGCCCTTTTCTGAAAGCCATGAAGGCGGAGATGCGCAAAAACTGCCCCGGGATCATCCGCGTGAGTGAGATATGGCGCGGCGGGGATATAAGTACATCGGAATGGAAGAAACTCAGTCCCTGCCAGGACGTGTATTCCGTGGCGAAGACGTTCACGATGACGGCCATCGGCATGCTGTACGACCGGGGTCTTCTGCGCTTGGATGAAAAAATATGCGATATCCTGAAAGACGATTTGCCTGCCTCCGGAATGGACCCGCGCTGGTTTGATTCCACGGTGGAAATGGCGCTTACGCACCGGCTCGGGCTGCCGGCAGGCTTTCTGGACATCGACGTAAGCCCGTCTTCCGAGTTCACTGACGATTTTCTGAAGTATATGCTCACATATCCCCTGGCGTATGAACCGGATACCGAGGACCGGTATTCGGACGGCGCGTACTATCTGCTTTCGCGGATCGCGGAAAAGAAAAGCGGCATGGCGCTGGAAGATTGTCTGTGGGGCGAGTTGTTTTTCCGCATGGGCTTTCAGGAGCTCGCCTGGAGCCACTGCCCGCGGGGCCACGCGATGGGGGCCACCGGCCTGTACGTGCATTCCGCCGATATGGTCAAACTGGGCATGCTGTATCTGGACGGCGGCGTATACCGGGGCGAGCGCTTCCTGTCCCGGGAATGGACGGACATGGCGGTGTCCCGCTGCTATGCGCTGGCGCCCTGCGGCCAGAACGGCGCGTACGGGAAGGGCGGCATGTACGGCCAGGAGCTTTTGGTCCTTCCCGGGCAGAACAGGGTGGTGGCGGTACAGGCCTTTGCGGACAGCCTGAACGAACTCAACGACTGGATCTTCGCATACGGAGACAGGGCCTGAGGGAACGGCATTCTGAAGGCTTTGTGAATGGGCTTATAAGCCGTGAGATCCACCGGGTGGTTTGGAGGGGTTTACCCCTCCAATTTCAATCCGCAGGGCCAGCTTTACCGGCCCGAGGAGCGATTTTTGCGAAGGCGAGCTTGCCCGCCGGGAGCAAAGAATCGCTTCATTGCGGTTTTTGCGCTCGAAAAATCCCGCAGGATTTTTAGCAAAAACCGAAAACCTGTTGCTGGGGTTGGTGAAAGATTGACGTTTCGGATAAATCAGTTTAAATGTGTCCAAAACTAAACCGCTGGAAATGAAATCTTATTTCATTTCCAGCGAAGCCCGTCACAGGATCTTGGATAAAAAGCTCTGCGTTCTGGGATTCTGCGCGTTGGTGAAGATCTCTTCCGGCGTGCCCTGCTCGATCAGCCTGCCGCCGTCCATGAACATCACGCGGTCGCCCACCTCCCGGGCAAAGCCCATTTCGTGGGTCACCACCACCATCGTCATGCCGCTCCTGGCCAGATTCTTCATAACGTCCAGCACCTCGCCCACCATCTCGGGGTCCAGGGCGCTGGTGGGCTCGTCAAAGAGCATCACGTCCGGGTGCATGCACAGCGCCCGCATGATGGCCACGCGCTGCTTCTGGCCGCCGGAGAGCTGGTTGGGATAGGCATAGGCCCTGTCCTTCAGGCCCACGCGCTCCAATAGCTCCAGCGCCTCGCGCTCGGCCTCTTCCTTTGGCACGCCCTTGAGCTTCACGGGGGCGATGGTCATGTTTTTGAGCAGCGTCATGTGGGGAAACAGATTGAAGTGCTGAAACACCATGCCCATGCGCTGCCGGTGCAGGTTGATGTTCACGCCGGCGCCGGTGATGTCGGTGCCTTCGAAGATCACGCTGCCCCTGGTGGGGCGGTCCAGCAGGTTCAGGCAGCGCAGGAACGTGCTCTTTCCGCTGCCGGAGGGGCCGATCACCACCACCACTTCGCCCCGCATGATGTCGGCGTCCACGCCGTTCAGGGCCTTGATCGAGCCGCCCGCAAAGTGCTTTTCCAGGCCGCGCACGGAGATGAGGGGCGCCTTGGGATTACGTTCTGTGCTCACTGGAACGCAGCCTCCTTTCGAGCAGTGAAACCAGCTTGGTAAAGAACATGACCACGGCGAGATAGATCAGCGCCACAGCGATCAGCGGCATGAACGGGGAATAGGTGACCCCGCGGATGATGTCTCCGCCTTTGTTCAGGTCCTTGACCGCCACGTAGCCGGACACGGAGGTCTCCTTGAGCAGGGCGATAAACTCGTTGGCCAGGGAGGGCAGTATGTTTTTGAACGCCTGCGGCATGATGATGTGGATCATGGTCTGCGGGTAGCCAAAGCCCAGCGAAGCGCCTGCCTCGAATTGGCCGTTGTCTATGCTCATGATGCCGCCGCGCACGATCTCGGCAACGTACGCACCGGAGTTGATGCCGAAGGCCAGTATCGCGCTCACGGTGCCGTTGGAGGCCTGGGCAAAAATGATCAGGTACATGATCAGAAGCTGTACCATCACGGGCGTGCCGCGTATCACCGTAAGGTACACGCCGCACACTTTGTCCGCAAAGTGCAGGCAGCTCTTGCCGATACCCGGGCGCATGTTCTCGTGGTTCTTCTCCCAGGTGGAGCGGATCACCGCCACCAGGGCGCCCAGCACGACGCCCATGCAGCCGCTGGCCAGCGTGATGAGCAGCGTGGTGGCAAGGCCCTTGAGCAGGTATTCCCAGCGGGAATCGTCCAGAAAGTTCAGCTTGAACTGGTATACGAGCTTGTGCAGCTGCTTGCCGGGCGTGATCCGGGACACCGTTTCGAAGACATGCAGCTGCAGCAGGGCGGCATCGTAGTTTTCGGGGCAGGTAAACTCGGCGCAGATGAAAGCGCTTTCGTACGGGGACGAAAGCAGTACCTGCGTCACCTCTCCGTCCTGCTTGATCCAGCCGTCAAAGCTGATCTTCGCTTTTGCGGCGGCCTTGTTGCTGCCGTCCTGGGGATAGGTGAACGTGGCCGGCTCAAAACCGTCCTGCAGTACGGCGGCTTCGTCGCCCATATAGGCGTATACAGTCAAAAGCACCGGCTCCTGAGAGGCGTTCTTTTTGTCCTTGTAGCTCAGGTCGAACTGCGTGGTCAGGCTGTCGCCGTCCCGGTCCTCGGCGCCCTTGCGGGCGGTAAAGCCGGAGGGGGAGGATACGTCCGCCAGCTTCACGTACCGGCCTTCGCTTTCAAAGTGCGCCGTGAGCACGGTGGCCTTGGCGTCCGGCAGATACCGAAGCGTCTCGTACATAAAGCCTCTGCCCGACAGCTCGCTTTCGTATTCGCCGCCGGTCACGTACAGAAGACCGTCCTCGCCGATATGCGCGTCTTTTTCGTCGATCACGTATTCCTTATCTACTGCAAGCAGGCGGTAGCGCGCGGCGACCTTCAGCGTGCCTGCGCCGAAGAAAAGCGCATACACCAGGTACGCGAAGGCGCAAAGCGCGGCCAGCACACAGGCGGACACCGTCAGGGCACGTTTAACAGATGTTTTCATGCTTCTCCATTCGTGCTCAAAATGAAGGGGCCGGACAGCCCCTTCATTCTGAGACCCGTGAAATGTGTTTCTCCGGAAGTCTTATTCCTCTACGGGAATGTACTTGGCGATGATCGCAGCGATGGTGCCGTCCTCGATCAGCTCTTCCAGCGCGGCATTGACTTTCTCCAGCAGCTCGGTGTTCTCCAGAGCGATGGCGATGGCGTACTCTTCTTCGCTGTAGTCGGTGTCCAGCAGCTTCAGGCCCTCGTTCGCGTCCACGAACGCCTTGGCGGGGTTGTTGTCGATGATCACGCAGTCCAGTTTGCCGGCCACCAGCGCCGCAACGGCGTCCGCGCCGGTCAGGAACTGGCTCACGGCGTCCGCGCCGAAATCGTCGGTGCAGTAGATGTCGCCCGTGGTGCCCTGCTGCACGCCGATCTTGTAGCTGGCGCCCTCGGCGTAGAGGTCGTCAAGGCAGGTGATGGGGCTGTTCTCGGGTACGATGATGGACTGTACGCCCGTGGCGTAGGTGATGGAGAAGTTCACGTTCTGTTCGCGCTCGGGGTCTTGGTCATGCCCGCCATGGCGAAGTCGATCTTGCCGGAGGCGACGGCGGCGATGAGGCCGTTAAAGTCCATGTCCAGGATCTCCAGGTCGTATCCCAGTTTTTCGCAGATCGCGGAAGCGATCTCGGCGTCGATGCCCACGATCACGCCGTCCTCATAATACTCATAGGGCGGGAAAGCGGCGTTGGTGCCCATGGTCAGGGTATCGGCAAAGGCGGCGCAGCCAAGGATCATGCAAAACGCGCAAATGAGAGCAAGTATCTTTTTCATCAGGGTATCCTCCTCGTTTGTGTATGCGCGAATTATACACAAAACCCGGAGATTATGCAAGCATATTCCGCGCATATTTACATAAAATTCAAGAATTAATGAATAAATATGCATGATGACGGTTCTGTCGGGCATAGACGCTGTGCACCCGCAGGAAAAACGCGCTTGCTATCCCGCCGGCTTTGACTATAATAGGATATGCCTGGTTCGGGCGCCAGTACGCGGGCGCCGGACGGCGCGAGAGTAAAAACGGAGGAAACGCAGATGAAAAAGCTGGGAGTCGTTCTTTGCGGCGCGGGCTTCGGCAGCGCCTTCCTGCCCATATACCGGGACCATCCGGACGTGAAGTTCGTGGGCCTGTTCGACACTGACGCGGAAAAGATGAAGCAGGCCGCGTCCCACCTGGGCCTCACCCGCCTGTACGGCAGCTACCGGGAGGTTCTTTCCGACCCGGAGGTGGACGCGGTGCATATCGTTACGCCCATCCCCCTGCACGAGGAGCAGGCTGTGCTGGCGCTGGAAAGCGGACGGCACTGCGCCAGCACCGTGCCCATGAGCATGACCATCGACGGCATCCGGGCCATCGTGAAGGCGCAGAAGGAGAGCGGGAAAACCTACATGCTCATGGAGACCACGCTCTACACCCGCCAGTTTTTGAACGCTTGGGGCCTGTACGCGTCGGGCGAACTGGGCCGCATACAGCTTCTGCGGGGCTGCCACTATCAGGACATGGAAAACTGGCCCGAACACTGGATGGGCTTGCCGCCCATGTATTACGCCACCCACGCCATGTCGCCCATCGCGCGCCTGGCCGGCGCCCGCATCGAAAGGGTGGTGTGCTACGGGTCCGGCCAGATGCGGCCTGCCCTGCGCTGCCGCTACGGCAATCCCTTCCCGGCGGAAACGGCGCTTCTGCGCTTTGAAAACGGCCTGGCCGCTGAGGTCACCCGGACGCTGTTCGAGACCGCCCGCGCGTATTTGGAGGGCTTTAACGTGTACGGCTCCCGGGCCTCGCTGGAGTGGGGCTTCCGCGACGCGGATGACCTCATCATGACCCGGCTGGAGAGCGCCGACCACAGGGGCTTCGGCACGCCCGTTCAGACGCTGCGCTCGCCCGCGGCGTACAAAAACCTGCCCGAATCCATACGCCGCTACACGCTGGCGGCGGGCAGCTACGACGAAACGCAGCCGGAAAAATCCCTGAGCGAAGGCGCGGCGGGCGGACACCACGGCTCCCATCCCCACCTGGTGCACGAGTTCGTGCGCAGCATCCTGGAAGAGAGGGAGCCCGCCATCGGCCTGGAGTTTGCCTGCAACGTGAGCGCCGCCGGCATCCTCGCCCACGCCTCCGCCCTCGCCGGAGGAAAGGAGATCGAGATCCCCAGGTTCTGACGCGTGTCCCGCGCGCAAAAAATGCCGGCAGCCCGTACAGGGCCGCCGGTATTTTTCGTATGATCTTTTATTTTCCGGAGATCACGATGCCGTCCACGGCGATGTAAGGGGTGACCGTGCTGCCGTCGATCAGCAGCTCCTTCGAGATGCCGCGGATGTGCCTGAACGCTTCGCCGAGATTTCCGTTCACCATGGTCTCGGCCACGGCGCACTTCACCTTGCCGTTCTCGATCAGGAAGCTGTTTTTCGCCACGCCGGAGAACTCGCCGTTGGTGCCGGGCTGTCCGCCGGAGAAGCCGCCCAGGATCAGGCCTTTGTCCACGGAGGCGATCAGCTCTTCAAGCGTCTTTTCACCGGGCTCGACCACCAGGTCGAAGGAGGTGTTCTTTACCACGGGCCGGCCCGTCTTGTTGGCAGCGTAAAGGCTCAGCCAGTGGGTCTTCAGAACGCCCTTGTCTATCAGGGTCACGTCTTCGCTCTTAAAGCCGCTGCCTGTGGCGCGCTCGCCCATCACGATCCTGTCGTCGTAGGGCTTCAGCGACACCGTCAGTTTTTCATCCGCCACCTGCTGGCCCACCTTGTCCAGCCACAGGCTCGTGCCGTTGATCACCACGCTGTCGCCGATGTAGTTGGAAAGCGTCATGTAGATGAACTCGGCTGCGCAGCCGGGAGTCATGATCACGGTGCCCTCGAACTTGCCATCCAGCGTTTCGGGATAGATGCTGTTTTGTACGTCTTCCATGTGGCGGCGCAGGTCGCCCATCTCCATGAAGGGCGTGTCCAGCGTCTTTGTGGCAAAGCCTGTGTAGTCGATGCCCGTGGTCTTCTTACCGTCGCTGGCGCAGATTTCGATGGAAAAATGATACTGTCCGGCCCGCGCCGAAAACTCCGTGCCGTTGGTGTTGCGGGAGATCCAGCTCCACCTGTCGTAGGAGCCTATACCCATCATGATCTTTACCTTCGGGAATTCCCGGGCGGCGGTGTCCAGGAATTCGCGGATGCGCATGATGAACGCATCCATGTCCGGCTCGGTCACGCCCTGCACGAACTCGGCTTTTCCCTGGTCCGGAGCGATGTCGTGGCAGGGATCCTCGGACGCGGATTCCGCCGCGAGCCGGGCTTCCTGCGCCAGCTTCTTAAGGCCGTCTTCCGTCACGTCGTTGCCGCTGGCGGAGCCCATGCGGGCGCCGGCAAACAGCTTGACGGACGCGGAATTGTTGAATACCGTGCGCATGAGCTTAAAGCTGCCGCTTTCCAGATTCAGCTCCTGCTTTTCGGACTGGGAAAGCGTATAGCTGTATTTTTCTGCGCCGAGATCCCTGAGGACCCCGTCCAGATAATCGGCTGCCAATCTCAGTTCCATATTACCTGCCTCCTATCATGATCTTGCATCTCATGTGCGGGCCGCCCATGCCGACTGCCATGGGCTGCTTCTTTCCGCAGAAGCCGCTGGAGGTCCACTCCACCTCGCCCGAGACCATGTCCACGGTCTTGAGCATCTCAAACGCCACGCCGGAGACCGTGGTGTCCAGAAGCGCCCTGCCCAGCTTTCCGTTTTTGATCTCGTATCCGCAGGTCACGCCGAACATGAACTCACCGGTCAGGTCGGCCTGGCCGTTGCCGGAATCGATCAGGTAGTACCCGTCGTCCACGGAAGCGATGAGCTCGTCCACGGTGCTCTTACCGGGCAGGATGCAGGTATTCCGCATGCGGATGATGGGTTCGTCCGCAAACGTCCAGCCCCTGGCGTTGCCGGCTGCCGCCATGCCGAATTCGGCGGCGCTCTCCCTGTCGTTCATGTAGCCCACCAGGATGCCGTCCTTGATCAGCACGGCGTCTGTCGCCTTCGTGCCTTCGTCGTCGAGGAACACCGGCAGGGGAGCGGGCTTTCCGTTATAGGTATGGGCAAAGTCCACCATGGTGACCAGATCCGACGCCACGCGCTTGTTCAGGCTCGGGCCCGCCACGCTGCCGCCGCGCACCAGGTCGGCTTCCACGGTGTGGCCTACCGCTTCGTGCGCCAGCATGCCGCCCATCATTCCGCCCAGCACTACCGTCTTATAGCCAGCTTCGGCGTACACGCCTTCTTTTTTATCCGCCAGGCGCCTGTACAGCTGGTCGATGCCGGGATACAGCTTTTCCGGTTCGGAGAAGTTGTCGTAAAAGCTGCCGTATCCGCCGAAGGCCTTGAACATTTCCACGGGAACGCCGTCCTTGGTCTCGGCGCTCATCATCACGTACACGTAGCAGCGGGGCGTCACCAGATGGCCGTTAAAAGCATCGGAGGTGTACACGATCCTGTCCTGGGAATCCTCGGAATATACCACGGTACGGCTGGTGAGGTCGGGATATTTGGCGGCCACATAGCCGTCGATGGTCTGGCACAGCTCGATGATGTCCTTCTGAGCCGCGTCGGTGATGTCTCCGTTCAGCGGGAGCGTGCCCGTTCCGGCGGATGCCGGCAGCGCGATGTTCCGGCCCGAATGCCGGCTTAAGAACCTGGCGTTCTCGGTGGCGGCCCGGATCACCTTCTCGGCGGCTTCGGGCGTGTATTCGGCGATGGAGGCAAAGCCGAAGGTGCCTTTGCTGTTCACCCTCGCGCTGATGCCCGCCGCTTCGCTGCGGGAGTTCTGAACGAGGTTGCCCTTCAAAAGCACGGCCCTGCGCGTGCGGTTTTCATGACCGCGCAGAACGGTTTGCACGCCGTCGGCAAACAGCCCTGTTTTGGCTCCTATGATGTCTTTCAGCATATCTGTCCTCCTGTTCGTCCTGCGGCCGTGGCGGGCATGCATGTCGGCACACCCTCGCAGCCCCGATGGATGATATTATACCGCTTCCTGCCGCTGTTGTCAAAACTGCGGCTGATAAGCGGCAAATGCTTAAGAAAAAACCCGGAGCGCTCAGGCGGACCGGGGATAAATGACGCTTCCGCCCAGGCGGGTAAGGTCTAACCTTTCACGGCGCCAGCAATGAAACTGCCCTGGATGCGGCGGCTTAAGAAGGCGTATGCGATAAGCGTAGGCATCGTGGCGATGGTGAGCGCCGCGCCGATGGGGCCCCAGCGGGTGGTGTACTGGCCGAACAGCTGCTGGACGCCCACGGGCAGCGTGCGGTATTTGCCGGAGGAAACGAATACCGTGGCGAACAGAAGTTCGTTCCAGCACTGCAAAAACGTGTATATGCCCACGGTGGCGATGGCAGGCATCATCAGCGGCGCGATGACGCGCAGGAAGATGCCCCAGGTGCCGCAGCCGTCCAGAAAGGCTGCTTCGTCCAGGTCGTAGGGAATGTCGCCCATAAAGCCCGTGGAAATCAGTATGCCCATGGCCAGCGCAAATGCGGAATAGGGGAAGATCAGCGCGGAATAGGTGTTGAGCAGCCCCAGCTTGGACAGCATCACATACACGGGCACGATGGCGGCGTGGATGGGGATGGTGAGGCCCAGCATGAAAAACTTGCTCATGGTCTTGCGGCCCTTCCACACCAGACGCGTGAGCGCGTAGGTGGCCATGAAGGACGCGATCAGCGTGATCGTTATGGCCAGCACCGTCACCGCGAGGCTGTTTATGAAGTACTGGCCCATGTTGCCTGTCTTCATGGCCTCGGTGTAGTTGCCCCACTCCCAATGATGCGGCAGTCCCACGTGGTTGGGCAGCACCTGCACCCGCTGGCCGGTCTCGGCGTCCTTGTAGGAATAGCCCAGGATCTCGTCGTTGGTCTTCAGCGAGAACGTTACCATCCAGTACAGCGGGAAGATATTGATGAACACCAGCGCCAGAAGCAGGATGTGCACGAGGGCGGAGGAAAGGATCTTTTTCACGTTGTGCTTCATGATACTTTCTCCCCCTTGTCACGAAATGCCAGGCTGATCAGAATCGCGAAGAGGAAGCACAGCGCGATCAGGATCACGGCGATGGCGCTGCCCAGGCCGTACCGGTTATGCAAAAACAGCAGCTTGTACATCAGCGTGCTGGGAAGCTCCGCTTTGGTGGTATCCTTCATCAGCGTATAGATGAGGTCGAAGGATTTGAGCGATCCGGTGACCGCGAAGATCACGCTGACCTTGAGGATGGGTTTGATGTAGGGGATGATGATGTAGCGGTTCACCTGGCCCTCCCGGCAGCCGTCCAGCTTGGCGGCCTCCAGCAGGTCCGCGGGAACGCCCTTGATGCCCGCGTACATCAGCAGCATGTGATAGCCCACGTACTGCCACAGGATCGGGATGAAGGCGGCTCCCAGGGCGGTCTCCTTGAAGCCGGTCCACTGGCCGGTAAAGGGCAGCTTGGAGGAGGAGATGTGCTTCGTGATCCAGGGGAACAGCCACTGGTCGATGCCCATCGCCTTGAGGGCGGCGTTCAGGATGCCTGCCTTGCCCGGATCGTAAATGTTCATCCACAGCCGGCCGATGATCACGGTGGAGATCAGAACCGGCATGAAGAACACGGACAGGTACGCCCTCTCGCCCGTGATGCCCTTGCTGAGCTTCAGGGCGATCAGAAGCGCCAGCGGAAGCTGGATGAATACCGAAAGTGCCGCGAGCACCAGGGAATTCACCAGCGCGTCGCCCATGAACTTGTCGTTTACGAAGGCCTTGCCGGTCTCGGAATTCAAAAGCGTGCGGCTGAAGAGCTCCTTGTAGTTGTCCAGCCACACGAAAGTCATGCTCTTGCCGGCCACGGAGTTAAAGTCGTTCAGGCTGTAGTAGGCGCTCATCGCGATCGGGGCGATCAGGATGCCCACGAACAGGATCAGCGCCGGCAGCAGGAACAGGAATATGTTCAGCCTGTAGGAAAAGGTCTTTTTCATCGTTTCCCAGTCCTTCCGAAAAAAGGGGAGGCGGTTCCCCGGTTTGCGCCTGTGGAACCGTCTCCCCGGTGGTTGCTTTCAGATGAGATCGGAAAGTTTACTGGAGGGCGCTGGTGAGGCTGTCCACGAAGCCTGCGCCGTCGATCTCCACGCCGTATACCTTGGACACGAAGTTCAGGTAGGTGTTGGCGGGATCAGCGCTCATCGCGGTGTCGCCGAAGAGCACCATGCCGTCCGCCTCAGCCACGATCTTGGCCACGTCGGCCACCAGCTGCTTCACGGCGCTGGTATCGTAGTCGGGGGTCCAGGCGGGCAGGCCGGAACCGGCCAGATAACCGTAGTGGCAGATCTCCTTGCCCAGTTCGAACGCGGCCTGCGCGGCGAGTTCGGGGTTCTTGGAGGTGGCGGAAACAGCCAGCGTGTCGGAGGGGCCGCCGATGACCTGGCCGTAGGTGGCCTTCTCAGCGTCCATCACGGGGAACAGAGCGACCTGGAAGTTGCCTTCCGCGTCGTCCACTTCGCCGCAGTTCCAGGAGCCGTTCTGGTAGAACGCATACTCGCCGGCGATGAAGTTGGCCTTCACCTGGTCGTTGCCCAGAGCCAGGCCGTTGGGATCGAAGTAGCCCTTGATGATCATATCCTGGAAGGTGTCAACCGCGGTGGCGATGGCGGGATCGTTCCAGGTGGCGCGGCCCGCGAAGATCTCGTTGAGGGCTTCGTAGCCGATGGTCTTCTCGATGATGGGCTCGAGGTACTCGGTCACGCACCAGGTCTCGGAACCGGCGCAGCCGAAGGGGGTGATGCCGGCGGCGACCAGCGCGTCGCAGCAGGCGATCAGGTCTTCATAGGTGGTGGGAACGGTGTCGTAGCCCACTTCCGCCAGCAGGTCCATGTTGGCGAACAGCGCGACGATGTTCATGGTCAGCGGTACGCCGTAGTGGCCGCCGTTGTAGGAAGCGTTCTGCAGCATGACCTCGGGCAGCTGCTCGGCGAAGGGCAGATAGGCCTCGTCCAGGCAGTATACGTTGCCCGCGTCCACGAAGTCGCCCAGGAAGGCGCCGGCCCAGGTGAAGAAGATGTCCGGCAGGGATTCCGGATCAGCCATGGCGGCCTTGATCTTCACTTTGTAGGACTGGTTCTCGAAGGCTTCCCACTTGAACTCCACTTCGGGATGCGCAGCTTCGAAGGCGGCGATGGCCGCTTCGTAAGCGGGACGGTTGGCGTCGCTCTCGGTGGCGATGCACCACATTGTGAGCACGGTTTTTTCCTCGGCGAAAGCAGAGGAAACGGACAGCAGCATCACGACTGCCACTACCAGAGCCAAAAGCTTTTTCATAGTTCTCCTCCTTATGTTGTTGCGCGCTTGCGCGCCGATTGCCGTCTGGCGTGCGCACTGCGCCCCGCCGATCGGCTTGTGACAAAATGATTATAGCAGACGATTCCCGCTTGCGGCATCTCATGGATTGTCCGGATATGGTCATCAATTGTTTTTCTGTTATGTGCAGAATGCATAATGGCGGAAAAACTGTTCACCTGTCACTGAAGCCGGCAAAACAAGACGTTTCAAAAAGAGCAAGGAACGAAAGCTTCCAAAACCAAACCGCCGGGAATGAAATCACATTTCATTCCCGGCGAAGCGGAGCAGCGAGTTGTTTCAATTCAGTGCGATCTCGCTGATGCACACGTCCTGATACTTGTTGCCCGCGTACGCGCCGCGGATCACGAAGCGGAAGCTCTTGCCGGTCACGGGCCAGGAGAAGCTTACGGTCTGCGGGTAGCGGGTATCGCTCAGCTTGAACGTGCCCACGTACGCGCCGTCGCAGTACACCGCCAGGTTGCTCACGCGGCTGTTGAGCAGCCAGTAGTCGTTGGAGCCCTTTACCTTGTCGTAGCCGTTCACGATGGTAAAGCCGCTTACCGTGCGGCTGGCGGAGTAATCCGCCTGCACCCACTGGCCGAAGGAGTAGTTGTACTCCCGCACGCACCAGCAGGTAGTCGTATCGCCGTCAAAGGCCTTTGCGCCGTCCACCAGGGGGGTGTTGCTCACAAGATATGAGCTCTGGGTCACGGTCGTACTGCCGGTGTAGCTGTCCCAGGGATCGTAGCCCCAGTCCGAAGAGGAAGTCATCTCGGTATACTTGGAGGAGATCCAGGCGTAGCCGTCCTTGTAAGAGATCTTGTACCACACCATGCCGCGGCCGTCCACGGAGCTTTCGCCCATGTACGTCCACTGGCTGCCCTTGTAGGCTACGCCCAGCAGCTGGCCGCTCAGGCCCGGTTCCCGGCGGATGTTGGTGTTGCCGTTCACGATGGTGACGATGTCGCCGTAGCCGTAGGAGGAAGAATCCGTTTTGAGCGCCGACAGCTTCGAGCTCACCCATCCGGCCTGCCCGTAATAGTCGATGGCGTACCAGTTCACGCCGCGGCTGTCCGCGTAGGTAAGGCCCCGGTACGTCCATACGGAATTGGCTGAGACGGTGCCGAGCTTTTTGGAATTCATGTCCGCCTGGGCGCGCACGGGCACGCTCGCGCCGGTGATCACCACGCTGTCGCCGTATACGCCGGAAGACTTCTGCTTTTCAAACCCCAGCCGCACGGAGGTGGTGCCGCTTACGGTGCCGCTCAGGCTGCCGGACACCACGCCGGTATACAGATAGCCGCTGGAAGCCCGCACGTCCTTGATCTCGTACTTCGCGCCGGCGGGCACCTGGTCGTAATAGTCCCGGCAGTCGTTGGCAGCGAGCGAGCCGTTTATGTATACGTCTGCCGTGGCGGCGCTCTGCTCGCCGTCCACGTCCTGGCCGTCCACGCGCCAGTTGAGGTCGAGATAGGCGTAGGTGAGGAACACGGGATGCAGGTAAATGGAGCAGTTGTAGCGGTTCACCGTGTGCTGGGTGCACTGTACCGCCCCGTCGTTCGTGGCCACATAGCGGATGTTGGAGCCGTTCACCGCCACCACGATGCCCACGTGGCCGTACTGGCCGGCAATGCCCACATTGGCGCCCCATACTGCCACGTCGCCCACCCGGGGCGCAAAGGAACGGGTCCAGCCGGAAGGCAGCGCCGCGTTCACGTAGGCGGAGGCGTAGCCGTTTAAGCGGGGCACGCCCAGGTAATCGAAGTAGTACTTGATCAGGTCGATGTCCTGGCAGCCGTTCGCGCCGTCGTAGTCTAGGTTCCAGCCTTCCTGACAGCGCTGGTTGGCCCACTGCACGGCTTCGTCCTGGGTGCGGCTCGCGGCCTGTGCCGTCATCAGAAGCGCCAGAGCGCAAAGGACGGTGAGGATCAGCCAAAACCTTTTCATGAAAACAACCTCCTATTCCTCCGTTACGGTTATACCTTCGGGGCTGAAATCCACGCGGATGCCCATGGCGGCAAGATCGGTGCGGTATACGGTCATGCCCGCCTCCTCCAGCATCTGCACAAGGAGCGGGTCGGGGGTGCCGGGCTTTTCGTAGGGATCGGTGGAGATCAGCGCGGTGCCTGCCCCCAGGTTTTTCAGGTCGATGTGCTTCAGCACGTCGTCGTCGGCGTGGTTGGGCACCTTGAAAACGTCGCATGTCAGGTCGGCGTCGCTTCTGACCAGCGCCTTTTCTTCTTTCTTTTCCATGTCGCCGGTCAAAAGGATGCGCACGCAGGGTGTGGAGAACATCATCACCAGGGAGTTTTCGTCTTCGTCCTCGCTGTCGAAAGACAGGGGCGCCAAAACCGTGAACAGCCCGTCCACCGTGTCGCCGGCTTTCAGGAACGTGACCGTCTGGCCGCGCCTTGCGGCGGCGCTTTCCATCGGGTGCTCTCCGCCGCCGGTCCAGTACGCGGAGGCGTACCAGTTTTTGATTTTGATATCGCTTTTGGCCAGCTTTTTAAGGCCGCCCGCGTGGTCCTTGTCCGTATGGGTCAGGAACACGCCGTCGAGGGTATCGATGGATAGGGCAGACAGCGCATCCTCCACCCGGCTCCAGGCGCCGGCCTTGCCGCAGTCGATCAGGTAGTTCGCGCCGCCTGTGCTGAGCACGACGGCGTCGCCCTTGCCCACGTTGATCATGTACAGAAAGCCGCTTCCCTCCTGGGCTTTCGCTGGCAGCAGAAAGCCGAGAAGCACTGCAAAAAACGATACGATGCGGATCACGGTCTTCATGGCCTTAACTGAACAGGCTCACCAGGCAGGTCTTCTGGATGTAGCCGATCTTTTCGTCCGCGGTGTACACCAGGGCGTAGTCCGCCGAGGCGTTCCAGTCCAGTATGCCCACCTGCTCGCCATTGCTGTAGCGCCCCAGGTTCTTCGAGCCGTTGCTGGCCTTCTCGTACAGGTAGACGAATGTGTTGTAGGGGGATTCGATCTTCATGTAGCCCTTCACGGGATTCACCGAGGAGGGATGCAGTGACTTTTTCTGGATGTAGCCGTATTTGTTGTCCTTTACTCCGCGCACGAAGGCATAGTTCTTGTCCGCGCCCCAGTCGATGATCTCGATCTGCTCGCCGTTGTTGTAGCGGCCCAGGTTCGTGGAGCCGCTGTTGGGCTTGGCGTACATATACACGTAGCTGCGGGTGGAGAACACCTCGAACACCGGGCCCAGGCTGCCGGAGTCGGTCTCGGCGGTGAGCTGGCTTTTGCGCACGTACCCCGCCGTGCCGTCCGGCCCTACGGCCAGGCAGTAGGTCTCGTCAGACTCGTAATCGATCACTTTGAGCACGGTGTCGTTATAGTAGGTGGCCAGGGGATTGTGGTCGGAAGAGGGGTCCGGATACATGTAGAGGTAACCGGTGGAATAGGTGCTGGTCACGCGGTAGGCCGCGTACTGTTCGTCCTCGTAGTCGTACACCTTCATCAGGTAGACCTTGCGGATGTACCCGCATTTGCCGTCTGGGCCGATCACGAAGCAGTAGGTGCTGTCGGCGTCGTAATCGATCATTTTAAGAACGGTGTCCCTGGCGTAGGAGGCGTTGGGCTCTCCGCTGTCGGAGGCCACGGGGAACATATACACGCTTTTGCGGTCCGCGATGACGCGGTATTCCTCCAGCGTTTCGTCGTCGTAGGAATAATCCAGGATCTGTGTGAGCCACTCCCTGCGCACGTAGCCTTCCTTCCCGTCGGGACCGATCACGAAGCTGTAGGTCTTGTTGGCGTTCAGATCGATCATTTTGAGCACGGTGCCGTTATAGTAGGTGGAAACGGGATTTCCGGAAGAGGAGGGTTTCGCATACATATACACCAGCCTCTGGCGGCTGGGAGCCGTCACCTCGTACGAGGCAAGCGCGGGGTCGTCATAGCTGTAGGCCAGGGCGCTCAGCAGGACGGACATGAGGCAAAGCGCGAAAAAGAGGATCGATAGCGTGCGTTTCATTTGGCCATCTCCTTGTCCGGAAAAGTGAGTGCGCATGCGAAAAACGTCTGTATGGTCAGATTATACCATCGCTCCTGCGCACTGTCAAACAGACGCGCGCCGGCGCGGTTTTGTTCCCTGAATAGCGGCCTGAATCGCGCGGAAGGGCAAAAGCAGCGCAAAATCTGCGTTTTTGTCGGTAAATACAGCCTTTTTGGGCACGAAATATTAAGATTGCTCGCTTTTCAATGGCGTTTCGTTGACAAAATATCAATTTAAGAATAAAATAAGATAGTATAATTGTCCAAACTGGGGCAATTTATGAGGAATAAACGGCTCCGGCCGTGTTCTAAAAACGAATGAAGAGGGAAGTGAGACTGTTTGAGCCCAACGCTTATAGGCATCATAGCCGCCGCCGCAGGTCTGGCTGCCGGCGTGGCGGGCGGTTACCGATACCGCAGGAATTTTACCGAGGCCAAGATCGGCCGCTCCGAGAAATTCGCCGAGGAGCAGCTGGCTGAGGCGATGCGCAAGGCGGAGGAAATGAAAACCAAAGCCGATGAGTACAAAAAAGAGCAGATCCTGGCCACCAAAGAAGAAATCCTGTCCCTTAAGGACGAACTCGACAAGGAAGTCAAAGACCGGCGCAACGAAGTGAGCCGGCAGGAACGCCGCATTAACCAGAGGGAGGAAGCCCTCGAGAAGAAATACGACGCCGTTGAGGCCCGCGAAGAAGCCCTGGGCGAAAAGTACAAGCAGGCCGAAAAGCTGGAAGCCGAAGCCCAGCAGCTGCACGACAGGCAGGCGGGCGAACTGGAGCGCATCAGCAACATGACGATGGACGAGGCGCGCCAGGTCATCATGAACCGGGTACAGAAGGACGCGTTCCACGATGCCGCCGTGATGGTGCGCGATATCGAGGCCCGCGCCAAGGACGAGGCCGACAAAAAGGCCCGCAACATCATCTCCCTGGCTATCCAGAAGTGCGCGGCGGATCACGTGGCCGAGACCACGGTGTCCGTGGTGGCGCTGCCCAACGACGACATGAAGGGCCGCATCATCGGCCGCGAGGGCCGCAACATCCGGGCGCTGGAGACGGCGACGGGCGTGGACCTCATCATCGACGACACGCCGGAGGCCGTGATCATTTCGGGCTTCGATCCCGTTCGCCGCGAGATCGCCCGCGTGGCCCTGGAAAAGCTCATCATGGACGGGCGCATCCATCCGGCCCGCATCGAAGAGCTGGTGGAAAAAGCCAGGCGCGAGGTGGACAACCAGATCCGCGAAGCCGGCGAAAACGCCGTGTTCGAGACCAACCAGCACTCCCTGCACCGCGAGCTGGTGCTGCTGCTGGGCCGCATGAAGTACCGCACCAGTTACGGCCAGAACGTGCTCAAGCACTCCATCGAGGTGAGCCATCTGGCGGGCGCCATGGCGGCGGAGCTGGGCGCGGACGTCCAGCTGGCCAAGAGGGGCGGCCTGCTGCACGATATCGGCAAGGCCATCGACCACGAAGTGGAAGGCACCCACGTGACCATCGGCGGCGAGCTGGCCCGCAAGTTCCACGAGAGCGAAGCAGTGATCAACTGCATCATGGCCCACCACGGCGACGTGGAGCCGCAGAGCGTGGAAGCCGTGCTGGTGCAGGCGGCGGACGCCATATCGGCGGCCCGACCCGGCGCCCGGCGCGAGAGTATCGAAAACTACATCAAGCGCCTCGAAAAGCTCGAGGAGATCGCCAATTCCTTCCAGGGCGTGGAAAAGTCCTTCGCCATCCAGTCGGGCCGCGAGGTGCGCGTGATGGTGAAGCCCGAGGATGTAAACGACGCCGGCACCCTGGTGCTTGCCAAGGAGATCTGCAAGCGCATCGAGGACGAAATGGAATACCCCGGCCAGATCAAGGTGAACGTGATCCGCGAGACCCGCGCCGTGGAAATGGCCAAATAATCCGGCTTTTACGTGTGACCGCCGTGGGGGCGCAGGCGCCTTCCACGGCGGAACTGTGTCCGGCTTTCCTGAAGGCGCGGAACAATCGCCAACCCGGTCGCGTCCAAATGACCGGCATCCGTCCTGCGGCGCTTTTGCGCCGGACCGAACAAGCCCGAAAGGATGAGAGAATGAAAAGGATCGTCTGCCTCTTTGCCGCCCTGGCGCTTTTGTTTGCGTTCGCGGCCTCTGCAAGCCCCGTGAAACAGCTGTCCAAGGGAGCGAAACCGAGTTTTGGCGCGGACGCGGATCTTTTGTACCTGTGCTTTTTCGATACCATGGCCTCGGACGCCATCCTGATCCGCCAGGGCGGAAAGACCATGCTGGTGGACTGCGCGGACACCAATTACGGGTCCAATGTGATCGCCCCGAAGCTTAGGGAGCTGGGCATAGAGCGCATCGATTATGCCGTGAACACGCACCCGCACGACGACCACATCAACGGCTTCATCTCCCTGTTCGACGAGGTGGAGGTGGGGGCGTTCTACACCTTCTTCCCGCTGGATTTCTGCGCCGAGCAGATCGCCTGCGTCAAGGCCGCCCGGGAGCACGGCATAGAGGTGGTCAGGTTCGACAGCAGCGCAGACCTGTCCTTCGGCGACCTGAAGATCTGGGTCTGGCAGGATGCGCGGTTTGCGGATAAGGGCCCCGCTGCCTGCAACGCGTTTTCGCTCGTGATGCACATCACCTACCAAAACAGCGCCGTGCTCCTGAGCGCGGACGCGCCCAAGGACTGCTTCGTGGACCTGGCAAAGGAAAAGGGCGCCCAGATCGACGCGGACATCATCAAGATGCCCCACCACGGCCACGGCCAGCCCACATACGCGGCATGGCAGCTCATCAGCCCCGAACTGGCGGTGATCACCAATTCCACCGCCAACCGCATATCCGCTACGATACAGTTTCTGCACAACAACCGCTGCCCTTACCTGCTCACGGGCAACGGATACGTGGAGGCCTTCACGGACGGCAAGACCTGGCAGGTGGTGCAGTTTGACAAGTGGAACCGGAATAAATAGGACACGGAATGCAGCCCCCCGCTCGCGGGGGACGCTCCTTTGGTATAAAACGGCGGTGTGAAATTCTTTCTGTAAATAGCGGTCTTCTGTGATATGATCGAGATTGGTCGGGGCCGAATGGCAGAATCTGCCGTTCGGCTCTTGGTAATTGTTCTACCAGAAACAGACAGATTTGTCAAGGGTGCCCG